>DATHCJ010000018.1:0-77230 GCA_035319575.1 Candidatus Limnocylindrales bacterium | reverse complement strand
TTTACCTGCGCCCGGGATACGTGTTTCATATGATGCGCAAAGGTGGAACATACGGCATCTCAGCAGTGAAAACTTCAGGCGCTTACCTGCTTAGAGCTCTGCATATTAAGCTCTCTTAACATTCTTACTAACGCGGCAACCGCAAAAACCAGCACTATAGCACTAAGCGAAACCGTTATCGAAGTAAAGTTAATACCTATGGGCGAAAGACCCAAAAACAAGCCTACAAGTCCATCCAAACCAAAACTCAACGCGACTGACAGAACCACCTGTTCTACAGAATCAACCTTGTTTTTGCCCCTAAATAGGATATTCATTAAACAGTAACCAGGCAAAAAAGCGACAAAAACAAAACTGAAAGCATAACGCAAAACGGCAAAAAATGAGCTACTGGGAATAAGATAAGTCACAGCTAACGTTAAAACTGTGAAGGCAACGATGATTTCAAACCATCTGAGAGGCTTCAGCTTTTAGCACTTCATAATTTTCACAATAAAAAATAAAGGAAGGGGTTTCCTACATGAACATCTTGTAGATCGGGTGCGTATCGTCAATTGGTCTAGTTCCAAGGTCGCCCGCGGCTGATGCAATGTAGGTGTCGGTTACTGCGACGGCTGGGAATACCCACTCTGCCTGTTCTGCGGGTCCAATCATTAACCAGTTTGCGCCTGCTGTTTGCATTATCGCGTTAGTTGCGGTTCTGCATCCGAAGCGGAATTCTTTGCCGACGTTTGCTTTTACCCAACCCATCGTTGTTACAACGTTTCCGGTACCTAACCCAACTGGGTGACCATACTTCTCTTTCATGATGGGTATCGTTCTTAATGAAGTGCCCATGTCTGGAGCGAACGCGGGAATAGCTGTGTCAATAAGCGGCTTTGTGATTCCACCCTTCTCCGCTAAAGCTAAGGCTTCCTCGATGACACTCATTTTTCCTTCAAGACTGTTGTCCCTGGGATTGTCAGCGAGCACAATAGACATTTTGACTCCGCTGTCTTTCAAATTCGCCAGTTCAGCATCAGTTACTCCCTTGTAAATTGAGTTGTAGAGGCACCTGTCCGCAAGACCCATTTTCTTAGCAATGGTTGCAGCCGTCATACGCGTCTTTGGGCTCATAGCATCAAGCATCAGTGGTGCTTCGCTGTGCTTTGCAACGAAGTCAATGTAGTTCTCGAAAGCGATATCGGTTGTTCCAACGATGTCTAACGCGAACTGTACACCTGTAATGTCACTTTGAGTCTGCATCGTGTTGATTATGTCTTCCGCTGCTTTTGCATCAAAAACACCCTTGTTTGCGTCTTGAACCATTTTCTGACCTAACCAAAAGATGGAGCCAATCAGAAACGTCGGTAATTCTCCCGGTTGGCCGCCTACTTTAGCTCTGCCAACAGTGTATACCTTTTGTTCAGTATTGAATTTAAAGGACATTTTTTCCTCATCTGATGGATTTATTTTTTGACCATTGTCATTGCTTTCTTAGCGAGTTCAGGAGCTTCCTCTTTGTTCTTACCAAAAAGTGCACCAATAGCATCAGCGTCTTCCTTCTTGACTGCGGCGCCACCCATAATTATGGCGACTTTGCCTTTGAGACCAGCTGCCTTCAACGCTTCATCCAGTTTCGGAAGATTGTTCTTAGCAGGCACCGTATTAACGGAAACGGCAATAATGTCTGCGTTGTTCTCTTTTGCTTTGTCAACGAAAACTTGCGGAGCAACACTTTTGCCAACGTCAATTGTTTTAAATCCAGCACGTTTTAACGACCTTCTAACAGCCTCTTTTGCCGTATCATGCATATCCGGTTCGATATTGCCGACTACGACCACACCAATTGGATTCTCTGGTTCTGGAGGCTCTTTCTCCATCATAGATTTAAGCCACGACATTCAAACACCTTTTTTCCTTTTTATTACTCTGGGCTTTTTATACTCGAATTTCATATTTAAGCTTTGACTATCGATATCATCAAACACAAAAAAAGTGGCTGCTGAAAAGAGAAGGAAGCAAATGTTTAAAGCGAACAGAAAATACGTGCTGCTGCCGTTGATTTGCGTTTTCGCGTTCATTTACCGTATGGTTCTAATGTTTTGGCAAAACTTTCCACCAGGTGCTGACATAGGCCTGCACGCGAGCGTCATTAACTCGATCACGGGGTCAGGTAACACTAATTTCCTCTATGACTACTACCAGATGGGCGGAGGCCAATCCTTAACCTTCCCGGGCTACCACATTTTTGCTTCAGGCATAATGCTCGTGACTGGCATGTCTGACTACGTGGCGCAAGCGGTCATCGTGGCTTTCTTTTCTTCCCTTATTGTTTTAATCGCTTTCTTGATAACTAAAACTGTCTGGGCCGAATCAGCCGCCTTTATCGTTGCGTTTTTGGTCGCTGTCTCCCGCTTCGACATTGAAATGCTCATGTGGGCGGGTTACCCAGACGTGATAACCCTGCTTTTGATTCCTGTAACATTCTACCTGTTCCTCCAAAGACAAAAGTTTTCGCTAACGCCTTTTCTTGTGTCGACCTCGATCTTGGCGGGGTCAATATTTCTGACGCACTCTTTAAGCTCTGCCGTTTTCGTCGGTATAACCGCTTTAACCGTGTTTTTTGTGCTGATTGCTCCCAAAACGTTCGGTACGACAAGGAAAAACGTTCTGTTTTGGCTGCTTCCACTGCTGGGGGGAGCTCTTCTTGTTTCACCTTTCCTAGTAAGCGCAGTTCCTGATTACTTAAGGGCTAACTCATCGTTCACCGCTGTCAGCGCTATTAATCGAGCGATACTTGCCACAAGGGTGCTTCCTCTGGATGAAGTGTTAGCACTTTTCGCTTGTCTTTTACCCTACCTTTTGTTATCCAAGAAGTATCAAGGTCGATTCTTTTCGCTTCCGAGTTTCCTTCTGATAATGTGGCTTTTTGTTCCATTAGTGCTGACACAAGGCTACATGTTTGGACTCTACGTCGACTACAACCGGTTTCTTTACTTCTTAGTCTTACCCGTAATCATACTCTTCGCCGTTATGATTGACCACGGCTCAGCATACTTTGCTCGCGTGCTAGATGCGTATCACACTGTAACCAGCCAACTGAAGAAAGCGCAGCTGACCGCAAACAAGTTGGCAACGCGAATCTCTTCCAGCATGACTCGTAAGAGAATATATTCCATCTTCGTGTTAGGCTTCATACTCATCTTTCTCGTAACTCTTCCGATCTTTGCCGCTCCCTGGGAAGCTGTCACGATTCAAAGTTTCTATCAGGTGATGGATAACCCTAGGTATCAAGCAATTCAATGGGTTAAACAAAATACTGCACCGGGTTCAGTGTTTGTTTCTGACGCCGAATATGGGTGGTGGCTTGGCGGTTTCGCCGAGCGGCCGACCTTGAGCGCCGTTCAACCACAGTTTTTAACAGTTGATAGCGAGTTAGCACCGGCAACGGTTGCTTCTAATCTGCTTGATACTGATTACGTAATCGATAATGGTTATATCCAGGTTAGAGAGGACGGCGGGTTTATCGGGAGACATAATCCCGAGTTTTTAGCGGACCTTAACTGGACATATTTTCCTTTCCCGTTCTTCCAGTTCAATGACAGTGAGATTACGTTGCTTTCACAGAATGCGGGGTCTGTTCAATCCACTGACATAACGCAGGTACCCGTGACCAACATGCAGTTGATCGGCGCGCAAAGTGATGGTCCATCCATCATCGTTGACAAAGCAGGCAGCAACTTCAGCTACTCAGAAATTTTAACCGTCGCTGAAGGGGTTTCCTTCGCAAACATGACTATAGTGGTTAAGAGTGACAATCAGAATGTTTCCTTTGACTGGATAAATTTCATACTGAACTCTCAAGGTGAGTTTCTACAACCGACCAACAACACCGTCGCGATGCTAGATGCTGGCATGAAGGAGGTCGGTCAACTTATTTTCGTGGAAGGTCAGCCGCAAATCTTCTCGTTTAACCCTGAAAATCCCTGTGTAACCCAGCTCTCCTACAACTTGCAAGGGAGATCGTCAGCAGAAATACAGATTTTGGTGGGAATCTACCAAGTCTCAGAAAACGATGTTGAAAACCAAGCGAGCCTCGACAAGACGTTAATGTACAACGTTCAAAATGCGCAAAAGCCATCTGTCAGTTTACCCATGACAACGTTCGATTATAAGGAAGCGATACAAGCAAACTCGATTTCGTACATTGCGAACCGAGATCTTGAAGTGAACCCCAAATTCGCGGATGACCCGGAATTTAGCCTTGTATTTATTAACAATGAAGTTGCCATTTTCAAGGTTAAATCAAACGTCAATCAAGCTGGGGGATAACTGACGATTGATGGGTAAATTGACGAGGGAGAGGCAACTTGAAATCGCATTCATCACCATATTCTCCGTGCTCGTTTTACTCATCTTCTACACCACCATATCAATGAATGGTGTAGTGTTAGGAAATGATCCCGCTGTTCACTTGGAAAAAGCTCAGATTTTCCTGCAAACGGGAAAAGTGCCCTTGGTTAACTTAGGCTGGACGCCTCCGCTATACGAGCTTTTGCTTGCGATGCTCATTTCTCTTAGCGGTGCAACGGGCATCGCGCAGATGATTTTTTTGGTAAAGGCACTTGCAGCAATAGTTGATTGGCTGCTCTTCATGTCTGTTTATTTGATCGCTAGCAAATTTTTTAACAAGAAAGTCGGGGCTGTAAGCGCCGCTTTGTTGCTGATGTGTTTTCCCGTGTTCGAAGCTAACCAGTTTGGCGGCTACACTACCGTGCTTGGAATAACGTTTATTCTTTTCGTGCTTCTCTATTTAACGAAAGCGGTAGACCAATCCGGTTACCTTGTAGTCACTTTTCTCGCAGCTTTTGCACTTGTCCTGTCCCATCAGCTAGCCACTTTCCTCTCAGTAATAATGCTGCCTCCAATCCTGATTTACATGCTGATAAAATCCAAAGGTGCCTACCTTAAAGCTATAGTAGCTTTAATTTTGGGAGGAGGAATAGCGTTCTTTCTCTATTATTTTCAAGCGATGTTCCGCTACATCGGGCTTGTTGTTGAGTACGTTTTTTTTGCTGTGAAAACCTATGCTTTCCAGATTCCGTACGTCAGCTTTAATGCTTTCATGTACAACTTCGGCTTCATATTCTTCCTCGGTTTAGCCGGAATTGTTATCTCCTACTTTTCGCTGAGAAAAGAAAAAAAATTGATTTTTTACGTGATATTGATGATTAGCTTCTTTGTTCCTCTTTTCTTCGCGGAATCCTACGTTTTCGGCTTTTACATGCCTTTTCAATGGTTTATGTATTATTTGACCCCTGCGCTGGCCATCTTCGCAGCGGTTTCCGTCGTGTTCATTCAAGAAAAGTTTCTATCGTACTGCACGAAAAATAGGCAAAACAGCCTCGCCACCACGATTTCTCGATTGTCTGGAACGGCTGGAGGCGCATTCTCCAGCGGCTTTCAAGCCAAACCTGCGAAGCTCAAGCGACACCTGCTTTCACCGCTACGTAAGAATTGGCTTAAGATACTCGCGGTTTCTCTTATCGTGATAATGTGTGTCGTTCTCGTGTTTCGCTCTGATGTGGTGTACGGAAAAATAATGCAAGCAAGCATTTTCTATTCAACAACTGACGTGAAAGCTCTTGACGCCGGGGTTTGGCTTCAACAAAACTTCCCAGATAACGCAACTGTTGTGACGACTGAAGTTCCGGGATTCTGGTTTTCTGTCTTCTCCGGCAAGAACGTTATTGCTCAAACCTCAGCAACCGTCGGGACAAATGATGTCGCTGGATCAGTCTTAAGTTTGTCCTATGCTATTCAAGATCCGCAAAACGTACTGCAGGCTTATCAAGCGTACGGCCTTATCAGTGACGAATTTTACGTTTCCATAAATCAAGTTTGGTATCGGGTTTCATACTGCTCCACCGCTGGAGATTTTATCTCATTCACTCAGAACGGCACCTGGTACAAATTTCCCCTCTCCGACTTAACTCGGAACATCAACTTTAATGAGAACAGTTTTCCCTCGCGGATAGAGCTTCTGTACTCCAACGAGTATGTCATGTTAACGGAGAAGATGACTGTTCAAAACGACAGTTACGCAACCAATGTTTCTTGGGCTGTGTCCCCGTTAAACAGCGCGATTTCAAACGTTACTCTCTACCTTACCAACTACTTTGACGCTCAATTTGACTTTGACAAGGTCCAGATACCTCAATTCATTAACTGGATAAACCCGTGGGATGTGCCTTCGAAAACCACTCAGGGAACAGAATGGGCGGTCGTTAGTTTCTCAAGCATGGACTTGACGGATCATTATATAGGTGTCTACGACGATAAAGACCAGATTGGATACGCGATTAACTTTACGGATTTGCCTGACTGGGGAAACATAGGTGCCTTGGCAAACCGGCAAATAGATGCAGTGAGGTTTCAGTATCAATTCAACGAAATCAGCGTCAACCAAACGGTAACGCGGCAGTATCAAGTTCTTACCCTTTCAAAAAACAACTTTCCAACATTGCAGCCCAGCAGCCTTCAAAGCCTTTTCAGCTACAATCCAGGTCAATTCGCCGTTTTAACGAGGGACTTTAAAGATTACATAGCGGAGAACAACATAGACTTCATCGTTTACGACAAGAACCAGCTTGACCCGAATATCTCGCGTTGCAGGTTCCTCCAGCAAATCTACTCGAACGACCGTTACGTAATCTTCAAAATCCTAAGCGATTACAACGAGACACAGTAAAGCGAAAGTTCAGTTGCTCACAAAGCCAAGTTAGCGAGTTCTCACGCCGTTTTCGCGAATAACCCGCTTTCGGCGATAATCGCACATAGTTAAGATTAAGGCAAAAGATGAGCCTAAAGGCTCTACTGCTTTTTCAAGAAATTCGGGTCTTCGCGTAGAACTTTAGGCACGTATCTGCAGGCTGGGTCCGACTCGAACAGGTCGCCCGTGTAGTATTCCGCGCGTGTTCTGCATCCGCCGCAGATTTCTCGGTACTCGCAAACTCCGCATCTGCCTTTAAGGTTGCTTTTGTCCCGCAGCTTAAGGTGCAGTTCGCTGTGTTGCAAGTCATTCCAGACCTTCGACAATTTCTTGTCCTTTACGTTGCCTAACCGGTAGCCTTCATGAAAACCGCAGCTTCGGTAGTCGCCGTTTTCGGTTATGCCAATGTAGTTGCCGCCTATGGTGCATTTGCCAAGATATCCTTCGTTATACCAGTCCCAGAAGTCAACGGGGTTTTTCTGACGCACGATTCTGGCGTAGAAGGGCGAGTAAACGTTGACTTTAACCCTGCCCTCCAATTTGCGTTGAATAGTGTAAATTTCATCGAAGGCCTCCTCGTATTCTTCGGGCGTAGGCGCTAAGTCAGGCATATTACTTCCGGCTCGGCCGACAGGAACCAGGTTGTGGTAAACTAGCATGCGCGCTTTGTATTCCTCCGCCAGCGCCGCCGGGTGCGCCATGTGCTTTATGTTGTATTTAGTCATAGTCACGACAAGGCAGTCTAGCAGTCCAACCTCAGAAAGCTTCTCCATGGCGTTTAATGCTTTGTTGTAGCTGCCTTTGCGTCGAATAATCTCATTTGATTCCCTGTTTCCATCAATGCTGACTGCAGTGTGAACCTCGTATTTTCTAAGCTTATCAAATCTTTCTTGATCCCACGCGAAACCGCTTGTTATAAGACTAACTTTCATGTCATACTTTTGTTCAGCATAAGCAATAACGTCAAAAATATCCTTTCGAACCAAAGGCTCGCCCCCGCTAATGCCAAACCACGGCGAACCGAAATCATGAATTTCGTCGACCATTTTCTTGGCGCCTTTAGTGCCCAGTTCAGTGTCGGCGGCATAGTCTTTAGTATAACTACAGTACATACAATTGCCGACACAGCTCCTCGTGCACCGCCAAACCACCATGTATAATGGTGACTTAGTTGAAGCCATCAGATTATCCCAGATTGAAAATAAATTCGCCGATTGGATATAAAACTTGCTCCTAAAAACCATTTTTTGTTTGACAGCTAGAGATTGTTGGAAGTAATTAAAGCTCGGTTCTGCTGCAGTCAGGGAGGATCATGGTCCGAGAATAGAACTGGGATATTCGTTGCTGAGCCATTTGGTGGGCACAATTCAAAGATAGTTAAAAGCTTTTAACTTTTACTTTGTTGCCAATTTTCCTAATCGATGATACTGCCTCTACAAGGAAAAGAACCATGGCAAGTCCCGTTATTGAGAGACCTATCGCGAAGAAGACTTTGCCCTGGTAGGTTTCAACGGCGTAGTGAATTGCTAAAACAACGATTTCGGTGATGAAGAGTGCGAGGAAAAAATAGAAGTAAAACATTGCGTTTGGCACGAGTCTTCGGCCGACCCAACGGTAGCCGTTGACCCTCATTTTCTTCTTGAGAGTGTACTCACCGTACTGGTTTTTTTGCAGGTAGCCCAAGTCTTCCAGTTTTTCCAAATGCCTGTACGCGACGCTTGGGCTGCTCAGGTTCACGGCTTTCATAACTTCTCTGGGTCCGACGGGTTTGCTTTTCTTTAAGACGTACAAGTACACGTCAAAAGTAATGCCCTCTATCTCCTCGTTACCAGCATTAGTCACCGCAAAGCCTTCTGGTTGAAATGAAAGTGTAGAAGTCTATCCGTATTAGCTTTGCCTAAGGCAAACAATCTCTTTGGTTTTTTCCCGCAAACGGCATTTTAAGGTGTTAAAAGAAAACGCACAAAAACTAAAACCTGTTCCGTTGTGTGAAACAACCAGTGATTTACCTTTTTCAATATGCCTAAGTATCAAGCTTTCATTCTTTTTAGAAAGTCTTATAAAACCAACTAGCTCTAAATTGAAGACGGAGAAATCAAGGAGAGATTGTGAATAATGTCTAAACCTAAAGAGTATTCATGGATGACTAAAGATAGACTTATGACTTACACTTTTTTCGCGGTGCTCATACTCACAATAGTCACGGCTGCTATCTGGTCAACCGAGACTACCCCCTCAAAGTGGAACTTGGGACTTACCGTAGCCATCAGCGCCATAATCTCTGTCGGTATCGCCGTAGGGCTTGACGCTCTTCTGCATAAAGTTGCTGTTGATAGCCCACTTAACATAATGTCTGCTGCCGTTTTCGGCTTAATCGTGACTGACTGCTACACATTCGGCGTTCCCGTTATGCGTACAATCGAACTGTTTCCTCTGGAGGCACCTCAGTGTTTCGCCTTTGTCGCCGCGATGTCCGCCGTCGGCTTGATTGTTTTCAAGAAACTAGTCGGTCTCTCTGGCAGAAAATACGTGAATCCCGCAGCAGCCGCAAAACTCGTAGTCATGATACCCTTCATTAACACGTTGCTACTAGCAGTTGACCACATGAAAAGCTCCGCGCTTGGTGTGCCTGCAATGGATGGTCCTATTGGCTTAGCAAGTGCCGTAAACAAAAATGGTCTAGCCGGGTTCGGTGAGTATATGATCAGTTGCTTCTCAAATGCCAATCACGCAGTTCCCTCTGCGACAACCACTCATTTGCTCGAAGCGATGTTTCTAGAGCAGTTCCACGACTGGGCTGGCGGAGCCTCAGCAATCGCGGTTATAATAGTCGGCATCGGCTTCTTTATTGTTGCACGCAAGTACGTGAAGTGGAGAATAACCATAAGCTACTTTGTAACAACAATAATATTTTCAGTTATCTTCAGTGCTGTTTATGGTGACACGGATTACCTTGTGCGACTAACGTTCCTAACACTCATCGGGGCTTCGGTATTCTTGGCGTTCTTTATGGCAACAGACCCTGCAACGACACCACTAACCTACACGGGACAGGTAATCTTCGGAGTTGGCGTAGCAATATTGACAGTGCTTATGATCACCTTCCTGCAGTTCTTCGGCGCCTCTTTCATAGCACTAATCATAATGAACTTAACTGTCCCAGCGCTTGACAGAGTCGGTAAACTCAAACCAACAACTGAATCTAAGCACCCCAAACTGCCTAAAGCCCAAGCATTCGCTCCGGAAAAGGTCAAAGAGTACCAATGCATACGATGCGGCGCTTGCATGCGTGCTTGCTGCCACAACCTTAGCCCCATTCTGATTAAGCAGGCTTTTGACAAGATGAATTTCAACAATATGAGCGCTCTTCACGCGGATTATTGCGACGGATGCGGTCACTGCAGTTTCGTCTGCCCATCAAGAATAGACCTTAAGGGTGCGGTTCTCAGATCAAAAGCGATGCTAAGGCAACAACAATAAACCTTATTTCCTCAACTTTTTTATTTTTCGGTACATAAATCCTACATTCAATACGTGCGGCGCTCAGACACCAAGCTTGCAAGCATTAAGCTTATAAACATGCCACCACGTAAATAGTTCAAGGGATAAGAATTGGAAACACCAAAATTTAAATTATCTGACATATTTTACGCAGTGATCATACCACTAATTGTAGTGCTACTAATCTACGTTATCGCAGTCTATGTTAACCCCGGCGGGACTCACGTTGTATTCGGGCTTACCGGTGCATGGGCTGTCATCGGTGTCATTTTCAGCACTGGCTTAGCTCAAATGATCATTCTCGGTATCCCACTGGTGCTTGGCTTGATATGGAACAAATGGGCTGGCGGCGCGGCGGGCTTTATCATGGGAGGCTTGTATTACGTAGCTAGCGCAGGGCTCTACACAGGGTACTATGAAGCAGTTTCGGGACATTACAATTTTTTCGGCGATCTTAGCCTGATGGGCTACCTCGTTAACGCTATTGTCATCGGCTACATGGCTGGAGCATTGAACAACGGATCATCGAGTTTCAAGCGAATGGTGGGTGCGGGCTTGACAGCTGCGGTGATAACATCTGTACTTCAAGCTTATTTCAACTACAGCCTTTCACTTTCGCCAGCAATGAGTATGAACCATTCAGCCTGGGCAAGTACACAATGGCTGGGAATAGCTGGATTTTATGAAGGCTTTATAGCCTTCTTCCCGGCTCTCATTTTAGGCATAATAGTTCCTGTCATTGCTAAAGTAATGACGTGGTATGGGCTTCAGCCTATGAGGCACTAAGAAATCCCATTTCCCTTTCTTTTTTGATTCCGATTTTAAAGTCTTTCTTCTAATGAAGTAATTGTTTAGGAGAAAGTAGTTTTCAGTTTAGTAGTCTCTCAGAGATTGGTTCAAGCAAAGTACGAACACTTGGTTGATTAAGCGCGTTTAAAATGTAATTTTGCTCTTCTTAGCTTGGATTAAAAATAATTTGTAAATTAAGAAAATTAGGATTAATTGGGGGCGAATTCCCAAGCAATGTTGCCTTTCCAAACTTCACCGAGCTTGGTTATTCTAATTTCCTTGTCGTCAATTTCGATTAATCCTTCGTCTTTTAGCTTTTGAAGCTGCTTTGGAAAAACCATTTCGGGTGTGGTGCCAAATTTTTGCATGAACTCCGCTTTGCTGACGGGTAACCGCAAATATAGCCGTGTCATTGTTCGCCTCATCATATCTTCATTAGAGGATTCAGAAAGTCTACTTATAGGCAGCTTGCCCGATTTTACCGTCGCCATGTAATCGTTTATGTTTTCAATGTTGGAGTAGGAAAACCTCTGAAGGTACCCCATGAAGCAGCCAGCGCCTGTTGTGAGTATTCCTCCCCACGGCCAGCCGTTGAGGCAGTTTTCTCGCATGTGCCATTCTACCCTGCTAAAGCGGTCGTGACCCACTGCCTTGTAACCTGCTGCGGTGAGCATGTTGTAGGCGGTTAGGTACATTTCCTTCTCGTACTCTGCATCTCCCACCGGGGGCGAGATGCCCTTTTTAATCATTTTTTCAAGTGGAGTACCGGGATCCACGTGTAACGAGTAAGTGTCAACTTCCACGTCAAGTTCAATTGTTTTCTTCAGCGTATCGATCCAGCTATCCATCGTTTGTCCTGGAAGATTGTACATTATGTCCACGCAAACGCATAAATTCAGTTTTCGAGCATGCCGAATTGCTTTTTCAACATCCGCTGCGCTGTCGGGCAGGCAAAGCATTTTACGCAGAATGTCATCAAACGTTTGAGCGCCCATATCCATCTGGTAAACGCCGTATTCAGCAAGTCTGTCAATCTTCTTGACCGCCAGCGTCTTTGAGGAACCAGTGACTTTGATGAAGTACTCCCTGTTAATGTTGAAGTTTGCCCTGCAGAAATCAATGAGGTCAATCATCTGCTCAGCAGTCAAAACGCTGGGTGTTCCACCGCCTAAAACTATCTCGTCAAACACGCTTGTTTTCACGTATTTTGTTTTGGCGTACATTTCGAGCTCTTTCTTTAGTCTGTCAAGGTACGGCTCTATCTTCACCTTGCTTGTGGCAGTAGTTGGAAAATAGCAGAAGGCACATCTTGAATCACAAACCGAGATCCAAGGTTGCAGCTCCATCAATCTGCCTGACGTGTTCTCAGTGGTCAAGAATTCAATGAAGGCTTCGTAGGTTTCGGGTTTAATGTCTGGGTAATCCTTATACGTGTATGGCGGCCAATTTTCCCTTGAATTGTAAACTTCAGACTTTGCATTCTCAAGCGCAGCGTTTTTTGTCATCCTTAGTCCCCTTGATTGTGGTTCTAAAACGGATCAATAGACATAATAAAGATTACGTTAAAAACTCGGGTGTAAGCATCTCACGATAAATGGGGTGAACAGCACTTTTTTTCAAATTGATGCTCTCTCAAACAGCAGTATGCTAAGCCATTGCTAATCGCTTTTAGCGCATTCGCGGAGACATTTTTCCAGTGATTCTTCCGTGATAGTTTTTGACAAGGCCAGCGCCAAATGATCAGCAATTCTTTCCCACATTTGGATCGTTTTAAGTTTGAACATTCCTACCCGTTTGTCATTTAGTTGAAGTAATCCAAGAGTTTTTTCTCCAACGCGCAAAGCAACGAGAGCCACTGATTCGTAGCCCTCTCCGTTGCAACGATTTCGCGTTTTGACTTGGCGATCTGCGTCTGTTGTCGTTGTCAACAGCCGTGTCGTGCTGTTCGTCCAAAAACTTCCCTTCTCAGTAAAAAAAGTCTTCGATGGATCAAATCGGCCACATATAACGTTTCCACACATGCATTCGATCACGGGATCGCCTTTAAAGTCTCGGATTACACTACCGGAACCATCTCTTGCGCAGAGACTGTTCTCTAAGAGAACGTGTTTAGGCGGAAACCCACTAGTCTCGTAATAGGGGTAATCCTCTCCTTTTTTGAGCCTTATACCCACCGCTTCGCAACCCGATTGTTCCTGAAAGAAAACCAAAGACTTTTCAATTAACTCGTTCGTGTCTTGAACCATATTTGCAATTCTCAGAAACTCAACCATTATCTCTTGTTCATTTTCCATTTCTTTACGATTTGTAATGTCGCTGATGATGGCGGCCAGGTTGTTCTCTTTTATCTTCCAAGCGTAAACCTCGTAGTACTTGTCAAGTGAAGCATGATAATTTACGTAGTGGGCAGACTCGCCTGTCTTCGCAACTTTATCGTAAAATTCAAGCCAGTAATCCTCAACAAAACCGAATAAATCGCTTGCCCTTTTCCCAATAAGCTGTTCTTTGCTTTTTCCAAAAAACCGTTCAACAGCAGGATTTAAATCATGAAAATAATAAACAACACACTTACCATTCTTATCGTAAATTAGCTCGATGGATTGGAACATCTCCGTCATAGAAGTAAAAAGCTCATGGTACTGCTTTTCACTTTGTTTAAGAGCATATTCAGCCTTCTTGCGCTCGTTTATTGAAACCGCGAGCTCAAGGGCTGACGTTACGTTTCCTTTTTCATCTTTGAGAGGCGTCACTCTCAGTTCGACCCAGTTTGTTTCCCCTTTAGAGTTTAAGCCTTTGTATTCATGAATGTCAACAGGAACGTTTTGGTCAAAAATTTTCGCTACGCCGCAATCGGAACAAACGGCTTCGGCATGCGCTAACTTTTGATAGCACAGATCACCCGGCAAGGCTCCAACGTTCTTAAGCATCTTGTTGGCCCAAACGATCCGAAAGTCTTTATCGATTATCGCTAAACCTGCATCGACATTTTCGCCTAGACTCTCAAGAAGGTTATGCCTCTGCTTCAACTCCAATTCCGATTTCTTACGCCGGGTGATGTCTTCAAACAACACAGCTATGAAACCCCTCTTCGGGCTGTAAATAGACATGTGTTGCCAGCAATTTAGAGGCCTAAGGAAAATTTCGCACTGCTCGCCAATTTGGCTGCGACAGACCCTGCCAAAAATTTCAAACAATTCACGGTTTTCTTTTTCAAATCCTGGTATTGCTCTTGAAACTCTTTTTCCGATTACTTGACTTCTATCAAGACCCATTATTCTTTCAAAAGCATCATTAATCTGGGAATAAACAAAATCTACTGGCTTGTTTTCATCATTAAATATCATTTTACAATATGCAAAACCACTATTCATGTTTGCAAACAAGTTGTCAAACTGCAATTTGCTCCGTTTAAATGCTAAGCCTGGCGGTTCGACGGCTGAGAACCAGGCATCGTTGAAGTAGCTCTGGGAAAGCTCTGCAAGGCTTGAATTATTTGAGTAGACCGAGAGGGCGCTGTCATTTTCACCTTCAACTTTCGTTGATAGGAGAATTTCTTTTTCATCGAATGTGACTAAAGAGAAAGGAGGCAAAATATTGACAAACCTATTTTCAAAGTGAGCCCTTTTCTGCAGACTGAACAACATTTTAGTCAGAGCGCTGTTCCTACGTTTTTCCGTTAAAATTCTGACGTTTACTTCTTTTCCAAAAGATCCTTTGAGCGTTCCGTTCATGTAATCAAGAAATTGCGTCAATGTTTTTTGATGTGCGATGATGCAAATGCTTTTTAGGGAATTTTCAATTGATTTCCTTAGTCGGTTCGAAAAAGCCTTTCCGCTCGGAACCAAGACAAACTGGCTGTCATTCACAAGTCGCTTTTCCGTTAATTTTTTCTCATATTCTTCAAGTAGACTGGCTGATTTATCTTGCAGATCTAAAGTTTCTGTTTCTCTTCGTCCCACCAATATGGACACTACTTCACGGAGCGGGAGAAGGGTGTATCTGGTCGGGCAGAAACAGTTTTCTCAATTAGGCCTTTTTTCTCAAGCTCGACTACTGCGCGATAAGTGTCTGGTCGAGCGACTCCTGAAGCGTCCGCGGTTTCTCTTATTGTTGATGTTCCCGCCACGGTGAGTGCTAAGCAAATTCTCGCTTGTGTGCCGGTTAATCCTAAACCAACAAGCGTTTTGACGTTTTCTTCCGCAGCGCTCGTTCCCTTTCCCCAATCGCGAAATAAAACCTATTCGGTTTATTTAACATTTTTATGATTCAAGATCCAACCAAAAAAAACGATTTGCTGCAGTTAGTGTAAAGACCCTGTTGTTGGAGCAGGCACCAACGAAGCTTTATAACTGTATAACTCGGCATAATTTTTCTGTTTGGGCGAGGACAAAGCGTACAAAAAGCTAGCTCTCACCCAAAATAAATTTGAAAGGAAAAATGAAATAATGAAAACGCTAAAAAGTAAAGCTTTTGCTATTCTTATCGCAGCGCTTTTAACATTCTCAATGACAGCTTCAATGATACTAATACCAGCCGCACACGCACATACACCAGCATGGAACATTCCAACCTACGCCTACTTATGGGTGTACCCTAACCCGATAGGCATCGGTCAGACAGTCCGCGTTTACGCTTGGCTTGACCCTGTTTACGGAGCAGCTGGCGGAACAACTGCGACAGTCGGCACGAACGGTTACACAGCAAGCGCATCATTACTGGCAAACGACTATCGATGGGAAAACTATAAGCTCACCATTACAGCGCCTTCTGGTGCAATAACAACAGAGAATTTACCTGTTCTTGCAGATCCAACAGGAAATTGGATATCGACCTTTACTCCCACTGCGACTGGCACCTACAAGTTCAGCTTTAGTTTCCCAGGGCAAACATATGGTGCTAATGGCGACGGTTACTCCAGGTCAGTATTGATGGGCGATTACTATGAACCCAGTAATGCATCAGCAACGCTTACTGTTCAGCAAACGCCAATTTCGCCACCCATAACCAGCGAACCGCTTCCAACTGCTTTCTGGGAAAGCCCAATATATAGTGAAAACTCTAACTGGTGGTCGGTTACGTCCAACTGGCTGGGCACAGGTGCACCAGTTCCAGCAGGCTACACTAGCTCTACACTTTACCACGGCGATAATATAGGGCCTCTAACTTCGCATATAATGTGGACAACGTCAATGCAATTCGGAGGAATCGTCGGAGGAAATTCGTTCCAAAGTGGCGGTTCATATCCTGGTAACGGTCAGGGGGCTCAGTACTACGAGGGCTCTTCCTATCAGCCAAGATTCAGCAATCCGATAATAATCGACGGTTACCTATTCTACACGGAACCAATATCGTTTACAGGTCCAAGCAGCGGAGCAACCACGTGCGTCAGCCTGTTCAATGGACAAACCCTCTGGAGTAGCACAAAAGTACCACCGCTATCATTCGGCTACATATTCAACCTTTGGGACCCGGACCAGCACGGAACCTTCCCGCCAATACTAGTCGCAGCTATCGGAGGCGGTCTCACAGGTCTGCCACCGATGTGGGAGTGTTTTGACGCGTACACAGGAGTTTCGCTGTTCAACATCACTAATGTTCCAGGCTTTGCAGCACCAACCCACGGAGTGTCACTAGTACCGGGACAGCCCCCAGTACAAGTCCCCATACGAATAAATGGGCAGATTGCCGCAACTCTCACATACGGAGCTACGATGGGTCCGAGCGGCGAAGTGCTGAGGGATGTCTTTATGAACGATGGCAATGCCACGGATCCAGATTGGTACTTGGCTGAGTGGAACTTTTCCAGACTATGGTCTTACGATATTAACCCATACACGGGCGGAGGAAGCTATTCACCATCAGTAATGAACGCGTCAAACGGAGTTATGATTCCAACACTACCCATTCCGATCATAGGCGAAACTGGTACCGCTCCAAGTGGAGCTTCTGCCTTTATCCCCTATGGTTCCTCAATCTATGTCGATGGAAGCACTACTATCGCCCAGGGTGAAGCAATATCTTCAGCTAACCCAACAGGCAAGTATGACTGGAACGTTTCAGTACCATGGCTCAACATCATGCCTTTGCAGGCACCTTATAACCCTGTTGTCTCAGGATCACTACTGCCAGTATATGAACAAGGAACCGCTGTAGGCAACCTCGCAGAAGGCGGAACAAATCCCGCATCGGTAGGAGTGTGCCCAGTAACGGTACTTGCGACAAACTACGGCGATGCTATGCTTTGCAGAAATGGCTCACTACCAACTGGTTTCAGAGCAACCGGCTCTGGGTACCCGCAACTTCCCTACACAATATTCCTCGTCAACCTCAACGCGACTGTTGGTCCAATCGGTTCGATACTGTGGATGAAGACGTATAACCCGCCAGCAGGCAACCTCACTCTGGCATTTACCGGAGCCGACTGGCAGACCGGTGTCTTTGTCTTCAATTATGAGGAAACTTTGCAATGGGTAGGATACAGCCTTACAAATGGCAATTACCTATACACAACTGCGCCTCAAAATGCCTTAGACTACTATGGTGTCGGCAATACTATGCTCGGCAACCTCGCTTTCGGCAAACTCTACAGCAGTCAAATGTCAGGAGTATGCTACTGCTACAACGATTTAACTGGACAACTGTTATGGACCTGGGGTAACGGTCAAGCAGCAGATAACAGCACATACGCCGGCTTTGCCACTCCTTACGGTGATTACCCAACCGCCGTACAATCCTTCGCTAACGGAGGAGTAATATACCTGGGTTGTGATGAGCACACTATCCTCAACCCGATTTACAAAGGCGCAACAACAGAAGCTCTTAACGCCACAACGGGAAAACAGATATGGAGGCTTTCAGACTACACCAGTGAATGGTCTACTCCAGGTGCTGAATATGTCGTTGCAGACGGCTTCGCAGCGTTCATAGAAGGCTACACTAACCAAATCTACGTAGTAGGCAGAGGACCCAGCGCCACAACCGTTACGACCTCACCGGGGGTTACAACACTCGGAAGTAACGTGGTCATAAAAGGCACAGTGATGGATATTTCCGCTGGCACAAAGCAGAATCAACAGGCAGCAGACTTTCCAAACGGCGTTCCATGCGCATCCGATGCAAGTATGCAAGCATGGATGGGCTACGTTTACCAGCAACAAGCAGAACCAACCAACTTCACCGGAGTCCCAGTGGAATTAGCTGTTCTTGACTCTAATGGCAACCAATATCCTATCGGTACAGCCACAACCGACGAGAGCGGCATGTATACCCTCACATGGACACCCAACATACCGGGGAACTTCACGGTCTACGCAACATTCTCAGGCACCAACGGATACTGGCCATCGAACGCAGAAACTAGCTTCAACGTGATGAATGCTCCACCAACACAGGCACCGGCAGCTTCGCCACCAACAGGCCTAGCATCGACAGGAACCGTTGAGTTAGGAATAGCAGTAGTGGTAATCGTGATAATCATAATCGGCGCTATACTAGCAGTGCTGACCATGAGAAAACGACCATAAGCCAAAGAAGCCAAAAAAACCACTTTCCCCTTTTTTAGTCCCAAAAGACAAGCACGGAGAAAGATCAAGAAAGATAATGGGCTGAGAAGGCTCTGGTTTCAATTCACGAAAGAGCTTTGCAGTTTTGCTCTTTTCTTTTCTCCTTAACGTTCCAGAGCCTCAGCAAACCCACCCTTTTAAACATTCTTTGAGCAAGCTTGAAACTCGCAGGGGGGCTCCCTGCTAGAATTATTATCTATTGCCTCTAAGATTTAGAGGCTGGTTTTGACTCGCCAGAGGTTATAGTTTATGGCTGTTCTTGCCATTATCTTACTGTATATGTTGCCTCTAACGTATCCTTTAACGGCTTGGTGCACAATGTAGCGTGGACCATAGAATTTATTGTAGAAATTCTTCCTCATTTGAGCTATCTCTTTCGCGGGCAAAAGCGGGTCCTCAAAGATGGGATTCATCGTATTGTACAGCGTCCAGTTCTCAATCATCTTCCACCCGTTTTTCTCCACTATATCCCGCAGTTCAGTTCCCAGATAAGGTGTCGCGTGACACAACCAAACATCGTCAGGTTCTACTCTGCGGATTAAATCAAGAGTCTGCTGTAATGTTTCCTTTGTTTCGCCGGGGTAACCTAAAATTAGGGATGCGGCTACGAATATGCCTGCCTCTTTGGTCCATCTGATTGCGTTTTCGTTCTGTGCAACTGAAATTTTCTTATGGAATGCGTCGAGCATTTTTTGACAGCCTGATTCGATTCCGAAGCCCACTTCGTTACAATGCGCCTTGCTCATCTTGGCCAAGAGTTCTTTTGTAACAACGTCTGCTCTGGAGAAGCAACCCCACGGCAGGTTTATTTTTCTCTCTATAATTCCATCGAAGATATCAACAGCTCTTTTCTTGTCGAAGGTTAACGTGTCATCCTGGAATGCTATCCCTTCTGCCCCGTACTTGTCTCTGAGCCATTCCATTTCGTCAAGAACATTTTTGGGGCTTCTCTCTCTGATTACTGCGCCGAACATTTCAGATGCAACGCAGAAACTGCAATGGAAGGGGCAGCCTCTGCTTGATATAATTGGAAGAAGCCTCTTTCCCATAATCCTGTATTTTTCAACTGGAAGACAATTGTATGCTGGAAGGGGCAGCGCATCAAGGTCTTCGATGCGAGGCCTGTTAGCTGTTCGAATAATTTGGTCATCCTTTCGGAAAGATATGCCTTTAATCTCGTTGAGTTTCTGAAGTTCGGGCAGCTGCTTGACCAGTTCTAAAATTGTTTCCTCTCCTTCGCCCCTTACGATAATGTCGACTTCTTTTTCATCAGTAAGGATTTGTTTATCTGCGAAGGTTGCGTGGGGTCCTCCCATCAAAACTTTGGCGCCGGGACAGGCTTCTTTCGCTACATGCGCAGATTTTAGGGCTGACTCTACTGTCTGAGTGAAGGCGCCGATTCCGATTACTGTGGGTTGGAAAGAATCTAGCTCAGCCTTAAGTTTTTCATGGTTCATTTCGCATACTGCGCAGTCGATAACTTTTACTTCAAAATCGTTTTGTTCCAACACAGCCGCCATGTAGGCTAAGCCAAGAGGCGGGAAAAACGGGTGATGAGTGACTCCTTCCAGAAGAGGCGTGTTAACCAGTGCTATCTTCGCTTTATTTGTCTTCATAACTCCACACGTTAGACTGCGCGATTATTAGAATGATCAAATCATTCTAATTTCAATAGGTCGTTGGTAATGCGGTTTGAGACTCTTAAGCTTTTCCTAAAAATACAGTAGATGCGAACTTGCGGTAAGTTTAGTTAATTTTTTTCATCGTTCCTGTTTTTTGGTCGAATTCAGGCACTTCTGAAGCTCTTATTGATATATCCCAGTTTATGGATGGGTTCTCTTGCGCCAAATCAAAATCGTCGCAATAGCTACTAAGGCTACCACTACTACAACTGCTGCAACTATAATAGCATAAAAAACATTCAAATTCAATCCGAGAATCTGGGGCTGCCAAATGTTAGTTCCAATCGCTTTAGTATACACGGTGAATCCCTTACTTATTCCGAACCCAGTATTACTACCGATCGGTTCCACCGTCTTTGCTTGCACAAGGATACCTGTTTGTCTATCCCAGTAATAGGCGGTGACATTTGTGGCGCCTTGGACAAGAGTTCGTTCCTCGCCTAAAACTGTTCGATGCACCACGCCACTAATGGTTACGTTCCCGCCTAAAAACTGGTTGTAGAATGCCTCGCCGGGATTGAGACCTGAAGGTATAACAAAGCTGTCTCCGGGTCGCGTCACCAAATTCACAGTTACGTTTTCTATAAGCAAGGATCCATTCGTGAACTTAGTAAGTATATAGAGACCTAAATTTTCACCTTGAACGCTTGTGACATTAATGCTTGCCCAGGTTACGTTGTACCTTGGAGGCGGGTTTCCTATCACTTTGACTTGGTATTCTATCCAGTCGCCCTTTTTCACTCCGACTGAGACGTCGGCATAAGCAACCGCTAACAACGCGGTCACGATGAGAACGCTTAAAGCAAACGTAAACAGGGCTGATTTGTACATGCTAAGTCAAATTGTAGCTACTTCGGGTCTTTAAAAGTTAGCGCGCTATTTCGATGTGGTCAGGAATGCCAGTCTAATACATGTTTTCATCCGGATTAACGAGTGTCGGAACCTGTGTTGCTCGGCAAATTGAAAGTTTTCAGTAAAGCTTTGTAGATGGTGCGAATTCAATTTTCACATTTTAGAATAGATAGGATCACGTCGTTATGGAAGCATCTGGGACCAAACATGTTGAAGAAGAATTATCCTTTCGGTCTGAGAAACGTTTCTTTTATGTCCATCAAAAGCCAAGTGCTCCTTCCAGACATCGACTTTTCCTTAATTATTTTCTTCTTAAACCTGCCGATCTCAATTGTTTTCTTGAATAGTGGCGCATCGGTAACCATGGTGTGAAAACCTTTCCCATCTTCGCCGCAAACGTCTATACTCTGCTTGTCAGCCAACGCTTTCAAATCCTTAATCGAAGAACCGTCAAGAACACGTCCCAGCCATTCTTCACCAAAATAATTCAAGTTTATGCAGCTCATGACAGGCTTTATGCCTGCGCTTATCTCCTCTTTTAGAACATCGTAAGTGTCCTGAGACGGGTTCTCAATCGGCATAATCAAACTCATATCCACCTGGTTGCAGATCGCTTTATAGTAAGCCTGATGCATGTCGACGCAGCCCGCAGCCGCAATGTCGCCTGTCACTATGCCTTCGATTCCGTGCTCTTTTTTCAAGCGCGTTAAAGTCGCAACCACGTCTTTATCTTTTTTAACCTTAACCTTGAGCTGAGGGACTCCCAAAACATTGGACTGCGCCTCCATTACTGGAAAACTGTGAAAAACATGCGGCATCTTATAATCATACGAGAGAAGATAGACGATTTCGTGACCTTGCGCAATCGCCTTTTGATACGCCAAATAGCTTTCTTTGCCTCCGCTCCAGTGGACGACAACTTTCAATTTAAACGCACCTGTTGTTCGTGGGGTAAGACAAAAACGAATTATTAAGTATTCTCTTACTTTGTTCAGGCAACTGAAATTGAGGGATGGCGGTCAAATCTAACTCATTTTTCACGATCAGATCAGAAACGAAGAAACTTGTTGAGTAGTTATTAGCGCGATCCTCTTCCACAGGTCATGAATGCTTCTCTGGCAGGTGGTTACTTCATGGTTCGCATGTCAGCTTTTGCGTATAATTTTTCTCGGGGCAAATTGCGCTGAATTCTGGACCTGATAGTTATGAGGAGATATGTGACAGCTGTTCTTGTCGCCGAAATGCCGTACATGCTTCCCTTTGCATACATGCGAATAATGTAGGTGGGACGAAGATAGAAATGCCGGAACGCCTGTTCTCGGATTTCCTTCAGTTCTTTCATGCTTAACGAAGGCGTTTCAAAGATAGGGGTGTTTATGTCATACTTGTCGAAATCAGTGACCTTCAGCCAGCCTTTTTCTTTGACCAATTCGTACAGGGGTGTTCCCGGAAAAGGCGTAGCCACATCCAAACAGCATATGTGATCAGGGCTTACTTTTTCCGCGAATTTCACGGTGTTCCATACAGTTTCCTTAGTCTCGCCGGGGAAACCGAGGACTACGTTAGGGACTGGAATTAGCCCAAGCTCTCTTACCCAACTCAAAACCTTCATCGTTAGTGCAGGAGAAATTCCTTTATGCATGTCGTCTAAAACGTCTTGAGAGCCCGACTCGATTCCGAACCACACTGCGTTGCAGCCTGCATCCTTCATTTCGATGAGGAGCTCTTTTGTAACCATGTCCACGCGGGTTCCGCAACTCCATTGTATCTTCAGTTTTCGGTTTTTAATCTCCCTGCATATTTCTTCAGTTCTTGCTTTATCGAGGGTGAAAACGTCGTCGAGGAATGAGAATTTGGTCGCGCCGTAAGTTTCATGAAGAAGCTCAAGCTCATCCACGACGTTTTTCGGGCTTCTCATGCGATATTTTCGCCCATGCATTCTGACTGTGGAGCAGAATTCGCACCAGTAGATGCAGCCACGGCTCGTCATCACGTAGAACATATCCTCGTATTTTCGGATACGCTCCATAGGCCACAAGTGACGAGCTGGGAAGGGAATGTCATCCAGATTTTCTATGTACGGTCTATCCGGATTCCGCGTGATCTTTCCGTCTTTTCTGTAAGTTACTCCTAACACGTCACAAAAACTCTTGCCTGCTTCTATTTTCTGCACCAGCTCCAGCATCGTGTTTTCGCCCTCCCTTCTAACGACAACATCCAAGTATGGGCATTCTTGCAGTGCTTTCTCGTCCCAGAACGTGGCGTGTATCCCCCCGAGAACGGTTAAGCAGTTTGGACACGTTTCCTTAACGATTTTTGCCATTTCCAGCGCCGATTTGTACGTGAGTGTAGCTGATGTTATTCCAACTATGTTGGGTTGGCGCTTTCTGATTTCACTTCTGAATTGTTCGTTTGAAAGCATGAGTGCTGGGCAGTCGATCACGTCAACTTCGTAATGATTTTTCTCTAAAACAGCAGCCAAATACCCTAAACCTAAAACAGCAACGGGCATATGCATGACGGATCCGCGTGGAGAATGTGGATTTACAAGGGTTACATGCGGCTTCATACTCTTCACTGATGCCTGTTCTTCCAAAAATACCATGTGGCTAGTGCTTAAACATTTCGCCGATCGCTCAGGCACCCAAACTTTTAAGGAAACAAGAAGAGTCTCCCTCAAAACCGTTTTGTTCCAGTACTCCGCGCAATCGCAGGGTCAAGAGGCAAAGTGGGTGACGCAACACCCTGAAGGATCGCGGGATTTAGATTGAAATTTCTTACTTGAATAACAGGTTTCGTCTTCGAGAACTACGGCTTATGCTTCAGTCTGTAGAGCACAGTTGCTAACACGCAAGACACAACCACAATTATCGCCAGAATTGATGAAACAAGAATCACGGTGGGGGGAGAATGGGTTTGTTTGCTTGATGGGGAGCCAAATGCGTAGAGAATATGGTTGTATGAACCCACGTAAACTGTGCCGTCGGCTATGGCAGGCGAAGAAACAACCATTCCTTCAGTTGAATAACTCCAAATAGAAGTTCCAGTCACAGCATTTAGCGCATAAACGTTGCCATCATACGAACCAACGTAAACTACTCCATTTGCCACTGCAGGGGAGGACGCAACTTCTCCTCCCGCATTGTAGTTCCATAAGACTCTGCCGTTGGATGCATCCAGAGCATAAACCTTGTCATCCCCTGATCCCAAGTAGACCACGCCGTTCGCTATCGCAGGTGACGATGCGACGCTACCGCCGGTAGTATAATTCCAAACAAGCTTGCCATTTAAAGCGTTTAATGCGTAAATTTCATGATCGTACGAGCCTACATAGAGGATGCCGTTTGCAATTGCAGGGGAAGAAACTACGTAGCCGTTTGTAGCATACTTCCAGACGAGGGCTCCGTTTGGAGCGTTTAAGCAGTAGACGTTATCGTCGTTTGAGCCGATGTAAACTCTGCCGCTGTAGACTGCAGGAGAAGACACCATTATTTGGCCGCCCGTAGTGTACTTCCACACCAGAGCTCCTGTCAAAGCGTTTAAAGCGTAAACGTTATGGTCCTCTGAACCAACGAAGACTAAGCCGTTGTACAGTGAAGGCGATGAAACTACAGGGTCGCCTGTCTTGTAACTCCAAATGTAAGCGCCCGTTGTAGCGTTCAGCGCGTAAACGTTGTCGTCGTATGAACCCACGTAAACTACGTCGTTAGCAACTGCTGGCGAAGAAAACATAACCATGCCTTCGGTTGTGTAGCTCCAAACAACATCATTGTGCATTTCCGAATTGTAACCCACCATGCCTGTAGAAGCGTTCAAAGCTAACACTTCACCATCATGCGAACCTATGTAAACTAAACCACCAGCTACCGTCGGGGACGAATCGATCTCGCCGCCAGTTGCAAAACTCCAAGCAATGACGCCGTCTGAAGCGTCTAAAGCGTAAAGCTTTCCATCATACGAACCAACGTAAACCATGCCTTGAGCCACAGCGGGGCGGCAGATCACGAAATCGCCGGTCGTGTAACTCCACAATAATTGTCCGTTTAAAGCATTTAGGGCGTAAATTTTGTTGTCCTCCGACCCAACGTACACCACGCTGCCGTCGACTGTCGGGGAAGATGCAACGATTCCGCCTGTTGTGTAGTTCCAAGCTTCTTTCCCATTCGACGTTTTCAGAGCGTAAATTTTGCCATCAGATGATCCGATGTAAACTAACCCGTCCGCCACATCTGGGGAAGAGTAGATTGGGCCTCCGGTTGAGTAGTTCCAAATCGATTTGCCGCTGTTAGCGTTTACAGCATAGACGGTGTTGTCGTCTGAGCCTACGTACACTACACCATTGCTAACGGCAGGAGAAGAAACTACCTGGCTACCAGTTGCATAACTCCAAACAAAAGCGCCATTGAAAGCGTTGAGTGCGTAAACTTTGTCGTCTTCTGACCCTATGTAAACCATTCCGCCGCTTACCATGGGAGATGACATCATAATCTTGTAGCCTGTCGCATAACTCCATATGATAGCTCCCGTCGTAGCGTTCAAAGCGTAAACATTCTTGTCTTCGGAACCAAAGTAAACTATTCCGTTAGCAACAGCCGGGTCAGAATCAACGTAATTTCCCGTTGTGTAGTTCCAAAGTTTGTCGCCGTTTGTAGCGTTGAATGCGTAAAGGTTATGGTCCTCTGAACCGACGTAAACGATGCCGTCAACGACAGCAGGACGAGAAATCACCACTGCACCTGTGAGTGCATCCCATATAACTGCCCCGTTGGAAGCATTGACCGCGTAAATTTTGTGGTCAAACGAGCCGAAAAATACCACGCTGCCAACGACGGTAGGCGAGTCCACTTGTCCACCGGTGTTAAACTTCCACAATGTCTGATTCGTCTCTGGCGCGGGAGAACTTGAAGCGCCAGAATGGGAAAGATCGCCGCGAAACATGGGCCAAGCGTCCACGCTTATCTTGTCTGCAGAAGCGACGCTTTCCAAAACGCCTGAAACTAAAAACAGCACGATCAGAACAAGCGAGATTATGACTAAAGCTTTCATTTTTACTCTTATTTACTCCACGAATCCGCTTAAAGACGTTTTCTTTAATATTCTCAAAAATAATGAGCTATCTTTTGCGAAGGCTTTCAGGCACATAGGCGCATGCTGGATCTTCTCCGTAGATGTCACCTGTGTACGCGTACGCCCTGTTTCTGCATCCGCCGCAGATTTCTCGGTACTCGCAAACTCCGCACTTACCCTTTAACAGGTTTCTGTTTTGGAAGCTCCTGTAATACTCCGATGCCTGAACCTCTTTCCATGCCGTGTCGAGGCTTTTCTGTCTAATGTTTCCCAGCATCATCGGTTCTGAAGGCCGAAGGTCAGTGTAGAAGCATGGTATTAAATCCCCGTTTTCGGTCACGCTTAAGTAACCGCCGAAGGCGAAATAAGTGCATTTTCCGTGGAACTTGTGCTCGTACCACTCGTCAAAGTTCGGTGGATTTCTCTGTTTAACCACTCGTGCAAAATGCGGGCAGTGAACGTGGATTTCAAATTTGCCCTCGTACTTTTCTGTTAAGTCCCATATGTGATTGAGGGTCCACTCGTACTCTTCGGGTGTTGGAGTTAGCTCCATGGTTTCTTTTGCTCTTCCACTGGGGACAAGATGGTTAAACCAGACAAAGTTGGCGTGGTACTTGTCAGCTAACTCTGCGACATGGTCTAGATGCTTATAATTGATTGTTGTAATCGCGCATGCTAAGCCGTTTAAGATTTTGCCCTCCGACAACTTCTCGATGGCCGCCAGCGCCTTCTTGTATGATCCCTTTCCCCGAAGTTGATCGTTAATTTCTTCTGGCCCGTCTATGCTTACTGATGTCCAGACTTGATTCTTAACCAAGTTATCGTAAATTTTTCCGTCCACAAAACACCCGTTAGTTAGCAGGCAAACGTTGAGCCCTAAGCTTTTTGCGTAAGTAACTATTTCAAAAATGTCTTCACGCATCAATGGTTCGCCGCCTTTCAAGCCGAACCATCTCACGCCGAATTTATGTACTTCATCGACAAGGTGTAAAGCCTCTTTTGTCGTCATTTCTCTGGGGGCATGCTTACCTGTTGCGTCAACGTTACAGTACCTACAGCGGGCGTTGCAGGCGCCTGTTGCTCTCCAAGAAGTCATAAGCAAAGGACCCTTTTTCGTCAAGTCAAAATCTGCCCTCATTCCCTTGGCTGATTCATTATTTATCTAAACGTTTCTTTCAGCCTAAAAAAGATTGTGCGGTGTGCCATCTGTTTTCAATTTTGGCATGTCCAGCACTTTTCTGCTTCTTTTGAGGCTAAATCCGACAGAAAAGGTTTTCCGCAAGGTTTAATTCCACAGGTCAATAGAAAAATCAACATCGCAGATTACCGGTGGCAAAGCGTTAATCTCTTAAACAAAAAGGAAAATAATAAACAGCTGAGGGTGCCCGTAATTCCCAAAAAAATGTTAGTCGCACTTATTTCAATACTGTTGCTTACTTCATTTTTTGCTTCGGCCACCCTTCAGATGGATGCGAATGCTCAATCGAACGCAGGGACTGACGCAACATCGGCCAATGTAAATCTGAATCAGTACGTTTGGCCGCAACTCCAAGGTAATGATTCGTTTACCCGTTTCTCCGCAGGCCCAGCTCCTGACACATCAAACATACTTTGGAAAGCCGACATAAGCGGCATCCAACCCTATCTCACGGCTTTTGACGGGCTCATTTTTGTCTGCACAAGCACTTCCGTGGCTGCGGTAAACCAGGCAGGGCAGATTGCGTGGAGCACCATTGTTCCAATGAATAGAACTTGGCCGATAGCCTACGAAATCGATTCCTCGCATATGATCGTTGAAGGCACGTGTCTGAACCCGTTGACTGGCAAAATCCTGTGGACTAGCACTTCTTTCTGCGCTGACACTGGAATATTCTCTAACAACGTGTATAGCCCAGAGACGAGAATGTTTTACGTTAAAGAGAACGCTTACATCTTTGCTTGGAATTTTTCTAATCCTTCAGCACCGCCAACGCCGGCTTGGAGAACCTTCATTCCTGGCGGCGGAATAACAGGTATTGGAACAATCTACGGTGACGGTCTCGTTTTTGCCGGTTCTTTCTTAAACCAGCAGTTAGCGCTTAATGCGACGACAGGCGCGATTGTGTGGGATACGCTTACCAAGGGACCGATGATCTTTAACGGCGCGTATTCTGATGGGTTCTTCTTCAGAGGAGGAACGGACGACAACACGATGTACTGTTTCAACGCTACCACAGGGCAAATAGTGTGGACGTACACCCCGCCTTCAGACCCATCCGGCTACTTCACAACGGGACCCGCGGTAGCTTACGGAATGGTCTATGGGATGAACAAGGACGGGTATCTATACGCCTTCAACGAAACCAGTGGCGCTTTGCTGTGGAAACACAAAGGCGCAGATAGCACGCTTATCTGGCCGGGTATGCCTACGGTTGCGGACGGAATGATCTACGTGACCACAGGACAATACGCGGCTTTCAACACTGCAGCCGGTGCCTCCCAATTCGCATGTATAAACGCTTACACTGGACAAACCATCTGGACGCTTCCCATAGAAGCTTTGGCTCCAAGAGAGTCTGATATAGTCGCTTACGGAAACTTGTACGTCATCCCGGGCAACGTAACAACCGCGGTCGACACAACTTCCGGAACTGAATACTCAACAGAAGGTCAACTATGGGCGATAGGAACCATCCCGCCTCCGACGATTTCAACAACTCCACCCCCAACGATAACTCCAATTCCAACGCCAACGCCCACACCCACGCCCCCACTTGCTCCTGTGACAACCTCATTATCCAGCAACTGGAGTACGTTCAGATCCAACCCAGCGCATTCCTCTTCTGCTGCGGTCGGTCCCTCGAATCTCACTTTGGCTTGGAAATTTACAACCGGCGGGTCAGTTGTCTCTTCACCGACTGTTGTAAACGGAGTAGCTTACGTTGGCTCACAGGACAGGAACGTTTATGCTATCGGAGCGCTGACCGGAGACCTCATCTGGAAGTTTAAAACCGGCGGCTCAATCGAAGATTCACCTGCAGTCGCAAACGGGATGGTTTACATTGAAAGCGATGACGGTTACGTTTACTGCCTCAACGCTAACACTGGCTCGCTAAAATGGGAAACGTTCGTCGACAGTAACCTGTCATTTACGTACGCGAACTTGTTACTTACATCCTCGCCAGTAGTGTCTAACAGTATGGTTTACATTGGCTCCTTAGACGGATACTTGTACGCCCTGAGCGCTAACACGGGTGCTGTGGTCTGGAAGGCTTCTGCGGGTGGACCGATAGAGTGTTCTCCAGCGTACGATGATGGCGCTGTCTTCTTTACTTCCCAGCAGCCAACGGAGGGCATGCTCTTCAGCCTTAACGCTAACACTGGGAGCGCTGTTTGGAGCCTACCCCTTCCCTACCAGTATTCATTTGTCGGCGGTACTGAAATGCTTGGTTCCCCGTCGATTGCGAACGGCGTAGTTTTTGCGTCCTCTGACTGGGGAGCTTACTACGCTGTAAATGAAAGTACAGGCCATGTAATATGGGGCTTCATTAATCCAGTGGCTATCGAGTTCATAGTCTCCTCGCCCATCTACGTTAACGGCGAAGTCTACATCATCGACATATTCAATATAGCCTGCCTCAACGCAACCAATGGACACGAGCTTTGGAGCGCCTACACAGGAGATGAGCTTTATGTTTCCCCGTCTTACGCTAGTGGCTTCATCTACGTCACAACCAGCCAACGCCACATCTTCGTTCTAGACACGGCGGAGAACGGCACAAAAATCTTCACCGCGATGACTCCATCTAGCAGCTGGTCCTCTCCAACTATTGCTGACGGAATGCTCTACATCGGATGCAACGACTGGAACCTCTACTGCTACTCAGGATACGTCAACGCCCAGGCTTTAACTCCGACGCCTTCTCCCTCGTCAGGGTACAGTATCACATTGACACCGACGTCAGTGGCGCTTATTATTGCCCTGGTTATAGTCATAATGGTTTTATTTGCAGCTGTTGGATACCTAGACTTCAGAAAAAGCAAGAAATCCGGGTCTGCGGCGAAAGTCGACCATCCAACAACGTAAGTCCCGCTCATGATGGTCTCCGCGAAACGCCCTTGCATTCGAAGTTTTCGCTTGTACTCCGACTAGCGAATTGAGTTGCCACAACTAACACGCGGTCGCTTCGAAACGAAAAACGGCAAAAAAATCAAAATGTGCTGTTGAAGCCAAACAACAATGACTATAAGCTTAGTCCTGTTGCTCTTTGCTTGGCGTGCTGTGTCCGCCTGGGCTCTTTTTTGTTGGTCTCACTCTGCCCACTTGCCTGAAAGCCCATCTTGAAAAACTGTATTTCCAAACCAGGTGGTTCAGTGCCATGCGCGCCATGATCTGGCTATGAAAGTCGCCTCTGATCCTTTTTCGAAGGTAGTAGGTTGGAGTGAAAAAGCTGTCGTAGAGCGCTTTTTTTGCTTGCTCCAGTTTTTCCAGGGGCAAGACCGTGTTTTTGAAAACTTGTGTTTGTTCATGGTACTGGTTCCAGTTTTCAGAAAGTTCCAAGCCTAACTCTTTCACGTAATCGTAGAGTCGAGTGCCCGGGTAAGGAACCGCCTCACACATGTAAACGTAATCAGGCTTTGTTTCATGGATAAAGTCGATTGTTTGCTGAAGCATTTCGGGCGTTTCACCGGGGTAGCCGATGACGAGGGATATTGCAACGAGAACATCCGATTCTTTTGCCAATTTTATGGCGTTTGCATTCTGTTCAACCGTCGTGCCTTTCCGCATGGTGTTCAGCATCTGTTGGCTGCCTGATTCAACTCCGAAGTGAATAAGCTGGCAGTTTGTGCTCCTGAGCTTAGTAAAAAGTTCTTTGGAGACTTTGTCTACCCTTGTTCGGCAGTCCCATGGAAGGTCAAACTTTCTTGCCTTCATTTCGTCGCAGATTGCGATTGCGCGTTTTAGATCAAAAGTGAACGTGTCATCGTAGAAGGCGAAGGCTCCTGCCCCGAACGTGTCTCTTAACCATTCGAGCTCGTCAACGACTTTGCTTGGGCGTCTCGCCCTGAAGCCTTTTCCACACATTTCAGAAGCCAAACAGAAGGCGCAGTTAAATGGGCATCCCCTGCTGGTAATTATAGGCATGTAAAGCTTCCCATTGATCCTGTACCTGCTGACATCAAAGTGTTTGTGAGCTGGATAAGGGAGGGCATCGATGTTTTCCAAGAAAGGCCTGTTCGGTGTTCGATGAACTTGACCGTTCTTCTTGAAGGTGATGCCTGCGACTTCGCTGAGGTTTCTTATCTTGCCCTCAGAAACTAAACCCGCAAGCTGGAGCATAGTTTGCTCTCCTTCACCTCGCACAACGATGTCAACGTCTGAGCTCTCTGTGAAGGTTCGCTCATCCAAAACCGTGACGTGCGGTCCGCCAATTATGGTTACGCAGTTGGGTAGGGCAGCCTTGGCGGCTTTCAAGATTCGGAGCGCGGGAAAGTAAGTTACTGTTGCTGCCGTAGTTCCAACAATGTCAGGGTTAAGGCTTCTGAATTTGTCTTCCAGTTCCTTTTGGCTCGTTCTGGAAACTTGGCAGTCAACCACATCCACTTCGTACCCGTTTTGTTCAAGCACTGCAGTCATGTAGCTGATGCCGAGAGGGATAAAGACGGCTTGCGGCACATCTTCTGGGTAAGGTGGATTTGCAAGCACTACGTGAGCTTTCACGTTTTTTCCCCGACGTTTAACCTTCAAATCGGTTTTGCCAACTATTATGTGTTTTGCAAAAGAGGCTGAATCAGCAATTCTGCTTCAAAAATGATGTTTCCTGCTTTTTGGTCAGTTTTTTCAAAAAAGGTTTGGCTCAGCCTATTGAGTGGGACGTTGAATTTCATCGAGCTTGCTTTCAATTCGTTTAAGACGCTCTTCTATAAGCTCTAATCTCTTTTCAATGTCAGCTAGTTTACCTAAGACGGAGTAGGCTTCCAAACTGTTCCCTCAATTAGATATCATTAAAACATAAGAAATTAACTTTTCACTTTTGCAATCCCATACTCGCAACGTAAAGTTTTTTCAGCTACAGCTGTTTAGATTAGAACCTTTTTCTGGATAATCCATTTGCCTCTTTAGCCTTGAAGCAAGGGTTTTTATTGCATGTTTTCAATAGGCGAAGTGCGTAGATTCGGAGAAAAAAGCGGCTTGCCAGCCGATTTAGCTTTAATAAATGCAAACGTTCGGACCATGAATCCCCGGATACCCGTTGCTGAAGCAGTCGCCATTAAGAAAAATCGAATCATTCTGGTGGGCACAGACCAAGAGGTAGCGGAGGTAATAGGCAAAAAAACCAAAGTAATCAGTCTAAAAGGAAAAACTGTGCTTCCCGGCTTGATAGACACTCACGTTCACGTGGCAGACTTTGGCAGATGCCTCTTATGGCTTGACTTAACCAGCGCAGACTCCGTCAGAGAACTCAAACGTCTTCTAAGTGAGAAGGCGAAGCAAACGCCCGCTGGCAAATGGATTATTGGTCGCGGTTGGAACCAGAACCGGTTCAAAGAAAAGCGCTTACTCGCCGCTTCAGATCTTGATGAGGCTGCGCCAGACAACCCGGTCATTCTTTACCATGAAGCCGCTATGATTTGTGCGGTAAACAGTAAAGCCTTAAATTCTGCAGGCGTAACAGGGCAAACCGCCGCGCCTCCAGGCGGAGTCATTGACAAAGACTCTCGCACAGGCCAGCTTACAGGAATTTTGCGCGACACGGCTACTAGCTTAATCTGGCAAGTGGTTCCTGAGCCAACCGCCGACGAGCTTTCTGAGGCAACGGTGCTGGCTTGCCGCAAAATCGTTGAAGCAGGTATAACCAGCGTGCACTGGATATTGCTCTCGAAAGATGAGCTTTCGATAATTCACAGGCTTCAAGCAGAGGGAGAGCCTCGAACCAGGGTTAACCTGATAGTTCCCTACGAGTTCTTGAAGGAAGCAATCAGCTTCCAGCCGACTGACAACTTAATGCTGAATCTCGGAGGAGTCCTAATCACGACGGATGGGTATCTAGATTCTAAAACAGCCGCACTAGCGCAGCCCTACAGCGACGAACCAAGCAACAGCGGCACGATGCTCCTTACCGAGCAAGAGTTGGCTGCCCGGGTTGAACGGGTTTTATCGTTGGGTCTTCAGCCGGTTATACACGCGATGGGCGACAAGGCCATCGATATGGCGCTGAAAGTAATTGAATCAAACGCATTTACGAAGGATGTTCGCTTTCGCGTTGAGCAAGCAGCCGTGCTAAACGGGGAATTAATCAAGCGTCTGAAAGCCGAAAAAGTCGTCGTCTCAGTTCAGCCAACAGTTATCGCAACGGAATTCGCCGTTTGGTCAGCCGCATCACACCTCGGCGTTGAAAGAGCCAAATGGCTTCATCCGCTCAAAACCCTGCTAAGAGAAGGGGTGAAGGTTGCCGGGGGCTCAGACTGCCCCATGGAGCCGTTAAACCCCATGGTTGGAGTGCGAGAGGCTGTGTTAAGGCGGAGCTTTCCTGAGCAACGCTTAACGGTTGAGGAAGCCTTGTACTTGTACACGGTTGATGCGGCTTACTCTTCTGGTGAAGAAAATGTTAAAGGCTCAATTGAAGATGGCAAAGTGGCGGATTTAACGATTTTTTCAAACGACCCTTTCACCGTTCAACCAGAAGAGCTTGGGGATATCAGCGTTGAGACAACAATTGTTGCTGGAAAAATCGTTTACGTCAGACACTGATTAAGCCGATAGTCGACCTGTTGACGGTTATTTTCTTTTTAGCAGCACACTAACTGTTTTTTTCGGGTTTCGCATAGCTCTCAAGATTTTTTGTCTAGTGAAAGTTGGATTTGCCATGTTGGCCCTTCCGCATAATTCACGCAGGTCATCTGCCGTAAACTCCGGCGTCTCGATTAAGGGCTCAGTCGCCGCCAGTGCGTAGTCGCAAAAACCTTCCTTTAGGTAGCCTCCTTCCTTCGCCTGTTCGTAGAGTGGTGTTCCATAGATTGGCATGGCTATGCTGAATATGAGGCTGTCAGCGCCTAAACTTCTAAGTTTGTAAGCGAATCTTATGGTTTCTTCGATGTCGGCTTTGGTTTCCCCGATCAACCCCAAAACGAAGAAGCAGCCCACTTTTATGCCGACTTTTTTACACAAAACGACAGCTTGCTCAACAGTCTTTAAATCCAGATTCTTGCCGATAACATCATCTACGATGCGTTGCACGCCAGATTCGGGAGCAACACGGATTTTCTTGCAGCCCGCCCTCTTCATCTTTCGAAGTAGCGCCTCATCCAACGTATCTGCCCGGATGCCGTTAGGTGTAAACCACTCAATGCGCAAGCCCCTTTCAACAATAAGGTCGCAGATGTCTGCCATGCGTTTCTTATTCAGCGTCATGTTTTCATCATAAAAATCAACCTGCTTTATCCCATATGTCTTCACCAAATACTCAAGCTCGTCCACAACGTTCTTTGGTGTCCTAGCACGCCAAGTTCTACCCCAAACGATACGGGTCGTGCAGAAAACGCAGTTGTACGGGCAGCCTCTGCTGGTTGTTACGATAGTCCACGGCTTACTTATCTCCCCTCTCAACGGGTTCTCCTTGACTGCCTCGTTGTAAACATTCATCGGAAGAAGATGCCTAGCAGGAAACGGTAGTGAATCCATGTCGGCTATTATGGCACGTTTACGTGTAAGAGTCGGCTTCCCGTTCTTCTTGAATCCTAAGCCGTCTATGCCGCTGAAATCTCGCTTATCCGCCTCAAGCGCGTCGACGAGTTCAGAAACCGTGTTCTCAGGCTCACCAACAACGACAAAATCAACATCCAAATCTAGCAGGCAGGCTTCGGGCCTAGCCGAGGGATGCTGACCCATCAACACGACGGCAATCTTTTTGTTTACCGCCTTTACTGCGTGAACAACTTCAAACGCGGTCTTCGACCAGCCTGAGAATGGAATCTCCATAACAACCACGTCTGGACTCCACTGTCTGACGCGTTCAGCAATGATATCAGTGTTTAAACCCACACGGAACTTCGTTTCATCCATATCCACAAGGTTTTTCCAGCCCTCCGTCGGCGCGTCAATAATAAAAACAGCATGCTTTTTCTCCAGAACCGCAGCGACTGATGCCAAGGTTATGGGTGGAAAAACGTTTGGTTTTCCCCATGCTTTAGGCTGAATCCTCGGCGGATTTATCAAGCAAACGCGCATGCCATGCACTTCTTAAACCAGAAATACCATGAAGCTGCGATTAAAACTTTGCACTAAAACGGCATAAAGTACAACCGCACACTCACGATGACGCCGAGGCAAATAAGCACCCACAAAATAATAGTTACATTCCTAATACGTAAGGCGTCTAAAATCTTCTCGCCCGTCAGCGGTTCTTGGCTGTCCCCGAGAATGTACTGCCCAGGCTTCTCTAACTGCACGTGCAGCGCGCCGGCCATTGCTGCCATAGGCCAACCATGGTTTCGACTCGGCGTTTTCTTGTGGTCTCTGCACGCGATTCTCCAAGCGTTTTTAGCGTCCATCCGAAGTATCGCAGCCGCCACAATCATAAGCAAAGCAGCAAGTCGAGTCGGTATATAATTGACCACTGTGTCCAAGTTTGCGCTGAACCAACCCGTATTAACATGCTCTTTATCTTTGAAGCCGACTGTTCCGTCAAGCGTGTTAATTGCCCTAAACGCGATCGCGCCCGTGACGCCGAATAACGCGTAGGATATCATCGGCGAAAGTTTGAAGTCGATCAGGTTTTCAGCCATGGATTCGATGACTGCGCTGCTCATTTGTGAGCCGTTGAGGTTTGTTGAGTCTCTTCTTGAGAAATGACTGTACTTCTTTGCTTCCTCAACTTCGTTTGTTTGGATTGCTTTGGCTGCCGCTTTAGCCCAGTCCGTTTCAAGCTTGATGCAGATGGTCATCTTCAGGAGTATGGTGCCGGCAAACGCATAGACGAAAATGCTCACGTAAGTGTAGATCGCCCATAAACCAAAATAAGCTGGAACAGCAAACGTGCAAATTACCGTCAGCGCCAAAAGAACGCCAAGAAGCTTTTCAATTTTCGGGTCTGGGTTTTTGAAGTATGGCTCGATCTTCTTCGTGAATTTGCCCATCAGGACGGTGGGGTGAAGTTTGAAAGCCCACCTGTCAGGATAATTCGGCGATGGGTCTCCGACAACCAAATCTAAAGCTATAGCTAAAAGCAAGACGGCAACGGCTATCAGTATGTTTAGGACAGTCCAACACCTGCTAAGTTACCCTAGGGATTGCCGTCAAAAACTAATATCAATTACGGTTTGCTTTCAAAAAGAAACCCACAGCTTGCATTCTAATTAAAAGGTCCCTCTTCTCAAAAAATAACTATGCAAACGGCGGGCGTTGACCTGCCCGTAAATCTTTAGGTTTTGCAGTTTTCCTATTTTCTGCGAAGCTTTATCCTCGTGTATGCGATGAGATTTACTGCGACGACCATCGCTGTCTGAAGTTTAAACCTTCTTTTTTTGTCAAAGAAGTACGCCCTTCGCAGGTAAAAGTGGTGGAATGCCCCGTCGCGCAGTTTTGCAAGGTCTTTCATACTAAGCCACGGCGTCTCAAAGATTGGGTTGCATGTGTCGTACATGTCAAAATCCGTTACTTTGAGCCATCCTTTTTCCTTAACTTTGTCATACATTGGCGTTCCTGGAAAAGGAGTTGCGGCGTGTATGAAGGCAATATCGTCAGGAGATATTTTTTCGGCAAACTTTATGGTTTTCCACGCGCTCTCCTTCGTTTCCCCTGGGAACCCTATGATTACGTTTGGGACGGGCTTCATGCCTAGCTCTTTGACCCAACGGAGAACTTTCATGGTTAATTCGGGCGTTATGCCTTTTTTCATGGCGTCTAAAACCTGCTGAGTGCCTGACTCAACGCCGAACCACACTGAGATGCATCCGGCCTCCTTCATCTTCGTAAGCAATTCTTTAGTTAGCATGTCAACTCTTGTTCCACAGTTCCACTCGATCTTCAAGTTGCGTTTTAGGATTTCCCTGCATAGCTCCTCGGTTCTGGGCTGATCAACGGTGAAAGCGTCATCGCAGAACGTAAACTTGTTAATGCCATAAGTCTTGTGCAGAAACTCCAGTTCATCCACCACGTTCTTTGGGCTCCGCATTCGGTACTTGCGTCCGTGCATTCTTACTGTTGAGCAGAATTCGCACCAGTACACGCAGCCTCTGCTTGCTGCAAGGTAAAGTATGTCCTCATGTTCGCGGAAACGCTCCATCGGCCAAAGATGGCGTGCTGGAAACGGAAGCGAATCTAAGTCTTCAATATATGGCCTGTCTGGGTTCCTGACTATTTTTCCTTCTTTCCTGCAAGTTGTCCCGATGACATCTTGGTAGCTTTTGCCAGCTTCTATTCTCTGGGCCAACTCCAAAAGAGTGTTTTCACCTTCCTTTCTTACAACGATATCCAGTTCTGGGTAGTCCTCAAGCGCCTTGTCATCCCAGAATGTAACGTGCGCTCCGCCAGCGACTGTTATGCAGCTGGGGCAAACCTCTTTTGCGATTTTAACCAATCTCATTGCAGTCTTGTACGTTAACGTGGAAGATGTGACCCCCACAACGTCGGGGTGACGCTTGCTTATCTCGCTTCTAAAATCCTCAAACGAAAGTCTCAGCACTTGACAATCAATCACGTCAACTTGGTACTGATTCTTTTCCAAAACTGCCGCCAAATATCCCAAACCTATCAACGCAAAGGGCGTGTGCGTTTCAGTGCCTACCGGAGCAGCAGGGTTAACTAAGACTACATGAGGCTTCATTTTTTCCTCTTCACAGCTTCAACTGTTTACCCCCTCAAAAAGAAATGTTTAATGCTTAAACATTTCGCATTTTCAATTCAAAAAGAAATAGACGGATCCTTTGACAAGAATTTTCTGTTACCGGTTAAGAAAGAAACTGCCGAAAGCTTGTTTGGGCGGCTCAGATGCCGCCTCTCGCTTTCAGTTTGACGAGCTATTTTTCTTTTTATTCTAGAGCTCCCAATATTTAGAAAGGTGATTTCATGTCTGGAAATGAAGTTGAAGACGATTCAGAATCAGGACAAAAAATCTCAATACCCATCAAAGCTGAGGACGTTATGGTGAGGGAGGTAGTGACTCTGGATGAAAACGTTTCCGCAAAGAAAGCCGCGGAAATAATGGCTCAAGAGGGCGTGAGCGCCATAATTGCCACGTCCGAAGGGAAAGCGGCTGGGATTCTTACTGAACGGGACATACTGAAACGCATAGTTGCGGAGGACAAAAACTCTAAGAAAACGAGAGTGAAGGAGATAATGTCGAAGCCTTTAGTAACGATTGCCCCAAGCACGAGTTTGGAGGAGGCTGCGCATCTTATGTTTGAGAAAAAAATCAAAAACCTCCCGGTTGTCGATGAGAGCCGCATGGTGGGTCTGATAAGTTTACAGGATGTTTGCCGACTTCAGCCTGAAATCCTTAGAATATTAAGGCAGGCGATGGAGACCCCGAAGAACCTCGAAAAAGTTTTGAGGTGTTACATAATCTAGACCTTCTGCAACGTGACTGGGTTTAATCATGCGCTGGCGAATTTCAATTCAGCCATTGCTTTTTTGTAAGACGTTGAAAGTGGTTCAGTGGTTTTAATTCTTCTTGGTGCATAACCGCGGCTTTGGCTTAGAGGTTTTTAGTCGAAGTCATGATGGGAAAAATATCGAAAAAAGTCGTTTTTGCGGCGAATTAAGCATTTCTTTGAAAGCAAACAATAACTTTATAAACTAACTTTTGGTAGTATTCAACCACAAATTTTTAAGGAGAAAAGAAAAATGAACATTGCTAAGAGCAAAACTGCAGCTATTGCTATTGCGATATTGTTAACGCTTTCAATGACGACTTCCCTGATACTTGTGCCAGGCGTTAGAGCTCAATCAAGCACTAACCTTCCAACATATGCGTACATCAACGTTGCACCCAACCCAGCAGGCGTCAATCAACCCGTACTCGTAATTATGTGGCTAACTAACCTCTTCTCAGGAATGGCAGGATTAAGTAACGATTACAGATTCCACAACTACGAACTCACCATAACTGCTCCCAACGGAAAAACAACAACAGTGAACTTTCCAATTGTTTCAGACCCAACGTCTGATCAGGACTACACGTTCACTCCGACAATGACAGGCAGTTACAATTTTAACTTCACTTTTCCAGGACAACCCTTCGATGAATATCCACACGACACCGTGCTCATAACCCTCTTCGGAATTCACGAGCCTGAACCGTATCTCGGCGACACTTACCTTCCCAGCTCTGCATCGACAAATCTTACTGTACAGTCAACACCAGTAGCCCCGTATCCAACTACTCCGCTTCCGACTTCTTACTGGACACGCCCCATTTACGGCATAAACTCCAACTGGTACACGGTCTCATCAAACTGGCTAGGCGAAGGTTCACCAGTTGAATCTTGCGTTGGCTCAGGCGACATAGGTGCCTTTGGTGCAAACAGCTTGTTTACGGGCGCAGCCATAAATAGGAATCCAGGCGACGCGGTAGGTTCTTTAACTAGCCACATCATGTGGACCAAGCCGCTTGACCAAGGAGGAATTGTCGGAGGAGACAACTTCCAAGTTGCGGGAGACAGCTACTTCGAAGGTTCTGCGTACGTTCAAAGATTCTGTAACCCGATAATAATGGATGGAATACTCTACTATCAGGCGCCACTAGGATACGATTATCCTGAGGGATTAGGCACGTCTGGTGGATCGGCTGGCGGAACCTATGCCGTTAATCTGCAGACAGGACAGCAAATCTGGTACAACCCTAACATTCCCGCTGGGGCACTATCATTCGGCTACATCTATGACGCTCAAAACGTAAACCAGAAAGGAGTCGAGCAGCCGATTCTATTCACAAGCGACTTTGGACAAGCTTACGATGCATGGACAGGACAATATCTATTCAACGCGACTAACATGCCAGGCGGAATCGTGAGCGCTCAAACAATGGGTCCAAACGGTGAAACATTAGAATACGTATTTGCAAACGGGCAGCTGGCTGAATGGAATTCGTCTAACATTTGGAATTGGAACATCATAGTCGGCGGAGGCTCACCGTACCCCAATAACTATGTCGGTGCCACCTCAGTACCCAACAGCTTCAATCTTACAAATGCACCGCCGCCATTCGGTCCGGGAGGAATAACTACATACACTCACACTGTCAATTTAGGCATAGGCAGCATGTATGACTATATAGGCACCAGCGGCGCGCAGAACGCCACGTTACCAGCAGGCCTACCGGTTTCTTTCACGCCAATCGCAACTTTCTATGGCAATATGATTCTATGCGAGAGCGGAACTTTGCCAAATACTGAAATCAGCACTTTGAACGGCGTTATTAGCAGTGCGCCTTACATGTACTTTGGCATCAACCTTAACTCTTCTAGGGGTGCCATAGGCTCACTAATGTGGAAGACTACCGTTAATGCACCGTCGGGCAACCTAACCGTCTTGTTAGGCCCTGTTGATCCAGAGACAGGCGTTTTCATCGAAGGCTACCAGCAAACTATGCAGTGGGTAGGATACAACCTTTATACAGGCGCAAAAATCTGGGGTCCAACCCCATCTCAGGCACCTCTCGACTACTACGGCAACCCCATCACACCCCTAATATCGGGACAATGCGCTTACGGCAACCTCTACAGCATGGGATACGCAGGAATAATGTACTGCTACAACGATTTAACCGGCGCTCTAAAGTGGACTTACGGTAACGGCGGCGCAGGCAACAGCACCACATCCGGCCCCAACACACCTTTCGGCGAATATCCAACTTTCATCCAAGCCGTCGGTAACGGAGTCATCTACGTCGTTTCTTCCGAACACACCATTAACACGCCGATTTACAAGGGTGCATTAGCACGCGCCATCAACGCCACGAATGGTCAACAGATATGGACGCTCTCAGATTACACCGGCGAATTCGCACACATGAGTTACGCTATGGCAGACGGCTATAACACATGGTTCAACGGCTACGACTCCAGCATCTATGTCGTAGGCAAAGGACCAAGCCAAACCACAGTAACAGCACCTGAATCTGGAGTAACAACTGCTGCACCAGTAGTAATACGCGGCACAGTTACGGATATTTCCGCGGGCACAAAGCAAGCTGAGCAAGCAGCGGACTTTCCAAACGGAGTTCCATGCGCAGCTGACTCAATCATGACCCAGTGGATGGGCTACGTTTACCAGCAGCAGCCGCAGCCAACTAACTTCGTCGGAGTCCCAGTCACGATAGCAGTCACTGACTCTAACCACAACTGCTACAACATAGGCACAGTCACAACCGACTACGATGGATTCTACACCCTAACTTGGACGCCGATTATAACAGGCAACTACACAGTTACCGCAACTTTCGCTGGGACCAATGGTTACTACCCATCATCCGCCGAAACATCATTCTACGCAGGCGCACCGCCGGCAACACCTGCACCGACAGCTTCACCGCCAACAGGCCTGGCGTCAACTAGCACTGTAGAGTTAGGAGTAGCAGCAATAATAATCGTGATAATCATAATCGGCGCTGTACTAGCAGTGCTGACTATGAGAAAACGACCATAAGCCCAAAGCCAAACAAAACCCACTTTCCCTTTTTTGTGTAAAAACCTCAGTCCAAGTTGCCATAGGGCATTCTGGTTATGGTAGGTTGAAATTCATAATCATAAACCGACCAAAAAAACGAAGATTTCCGCCCGCTCTCTATCTATTAATTCTGAATTAAATTCTTAAAATTATTTAAATGCCAAAAAGTGTTAATTGGCAAGGCTAACTCGCGAGAATGAGGTGCGCACAGTGCTTCAAGACCAGACGCTTAAGGAGAATATTCACCGGGCAAACGTTTCTGTCCACCGTCTTGAAGCGCAGTACTACGAGGTACTTCACCCAGAAGTGTACAGCAATCAAGAGCAAAAAAGAATAATCGAAAAACTACAAATGATAGACAAACTTGTAGCAGATAACCAAAAAAACGCCTTAGACGTTGGAGCAGGCACCGGCAACCTGACGGGTAAACTTTTGCACACTGGCTATGCAGTTACAGCCGTAGACATTTCACCAGAAATGTGTGCAATCCTCAGAAAAAAATACCGTGACTACCTGCAAAACAACAAGTTAACCATAGTCTGCTCCCCGATTGAGGACTTGTCTTTTGAAGCGGGCAAGTTTGACTTAATAACGTGCTACTCTGTGCTGCATCACTTACCTGACTACGTTGATGCCCTTCGTTGCCTGTCCGTTTTTCTGAAGAGAAATGGCGTCATCTACATCGACCATGAGGCATCTCCTTTCTTCTGGAAAGCTGAACCGAGCAGACTAGCCAACCTCATAAAAACCGTCTATTTCCACTCAAACCCCATATTAAACAGCTTATACTTGCAAATCTTCGGACTGAAAATTCCGTCAATCGACTACTACATGTCAGATTACTGGCATAAAAAAGAACACCCTCTAAACCACAACAGAATACAACAGGTGTTCAGAGACGAAAACTACGCGTTTGCAAGGCGCATGGACTACTATGAAACCGCCACCTGGATTCCCAACCCACTATCTGCGATTTACCGTCTCCTATGCAGCCCAGAAATGAGCTGTTGGATAGCCAAAAAATAATTAAGCGACGCCGGCGTTTTCGTGTGCACCCGGGTTTAATCTTCGCTTTGCAAAGTTTACGACGCCTTCACGCCTAATCCTTTTCACTATTTGTTTTGGTGACCTGTGGAAGTCCCTGAAAAATCTTCTCTGAATCGCCAGCAGCGATTCATAATTAAACTCCTCGGTTTTCAACGCTAGTAAAAAGTCGTCAAGCTGAACATAGCTCTTCGAATCTAAAACTTCCTGGTAGAGGCTGCTGTCCGGATTGGCGATGAATATGTTGAATATGCACCAGTCAGGATCCAACTTCTTGGCAAACTTCAGCGATGCCTCCATGTCCTTTAACGTCTCATCGGGCACGCCAAGCATGAATGAGCAAGCCGTTTGAATCCCGGTTTTGCGGCAAAGCCTAAAAGCGGTTTCTATCTGCTCAAGAGTTGTGTTTCTGCCGATTCTCTGCAGGATTCTCTGCGAACCTGATTCTACTCCGAACCATATCGTTTTGCACCCTGCTTTTTTCATTACTTCTAAAAGCTCTTGATCGACTAAATCCACGCGGGTGTCGCAAACCCATTCAAGGTCCAGCTTGTCCTTGATCATGAGGTTGCACAGTTCAAGAGTTTCTTTTTTTCTGAGTGTGAAGTTGTCGTTGATAAAGTAAATTCCTTTTGTGCCGTACTTGCTCTGTAAATCTTCTATTTCGCCGATAACCCTTTGCGGACTGAACGCTCGACAGATGTTTCCCCAGAGTTTCTTCGTTTCGCAGAAGCCACAGTTGAAGACGCATCCCCGTGAAATACTCATGATGTCCGCGGGTTTAACGTTCAAATATTCAACTGTCCTGTCGTAAAGTTCAAGCGGCACCAAATGCCTCGCTGGATAAGGAATTTCATCCATGTTTTCAATGAATTTTGGCGGGTTTATGACGTTTTTGCCTCGACATCTGCATGCGACTCCAGGTATCTTGAGGGCGGCAAGTTCACTACCGTTTGTAATACATGTGGCAAGTTGTGTCATCGCCTTTTCCCCTTCACCTACAACGACATAATCGATTTTGGAATCATCCAGCAGACTTTCAGGCACGTACGAAGCATGCCATCCACCAACAACTATTCTGCAGTTAGGCAGGACCTCCTTGACCGCCGCGGCGGTTTCTAAACAGGCTGAATAGGTTGCTGACCCGCATGTAATGCCCACTATCTGCGGGTTAAGGTCTGACACAAATTGCTTGACTTCGCTGATGGGTTTTTTCATGAGGTAATTATCGAGGATTTGTACTTCGAAGCCTGCTTTTTCAAGTGCTGCGGCAACGTACATTAAACCTATCGGAGGCAGCCGTTTGCCAAGGCACCACGCGCCGTTTTCAGGCGGTGCAGTAGTCATTAAGAGAATCAAGTCAGCCTCTCCTCTTCACAATTACCTGCAGGCTAAATGGCACGTTTGTCTACCCTGGAAACGTTTGCATATTTTGATTATTTGCGAGTTAATAGCTTTAACTGAATCCGACGACTTCGCTCGTTTGCGACCTGTTTTGCTGTTTTCGTAAATTAGCCTGATGCAGCAGTCGTGAAGAAAAGATTTATAGCCCTTCCAAGTGCCTTTTCCAGAACTTAAGAGGGTTAAAATGAAGGTTGTCGTCCACTGGAGCGGTGGAAAAGACTGCTGCACTGCACTTCACAAGGTGGTAGAGCAGGGTCACGAGGTAGCATGCTTAGTCACCTACATCTACATGGAACCCTACGTTTTTCACAGTTTCAAGATCGCAGAGCTGCAAGCTAAGGCTCTCGGAGTTCCTCACCAGTTTGTGGAAATCACAGAAAACCGCTACGATGACATTATGGGAACTCTTGAGCGGCTCCATAGGGAAGAGGGCGTTGAAGCCATCGTGACGGGCGACATCGACAACGTGCACCACCGACGCGTATGGAAAGATGCATGCAGAAAGCTAAACATTAAACTCCTAATGCCCCTCTGGGACAGACCCTTAAATCTGATTCCGGGCAACCGCTACCGCAAACGAATCATGGAAATGGAGCAGTCAACCGGAGTTAAAGCAATCCTCAGCTGCGTTGACCAAAGATACTTCACTGAACAATGGCTGGGGCGTCAGATTGACAGAAAATGTATCGAAGATATGAAACCCCTAGTCGGTCCACCGGGTAAGGGAATAGATGTTTCGGGAGAACCTGGAGAGTACCACTCCACAGCGCTTGATGCGCCGCTGTTCAAGGAACGAGTTGAAATAACAAAGTATGTAAAGAGAAGTCGAGTTGTTGATTTCGGGGGTTCTCCCTTCCGAGAAGGAAACTTCCTCTACATGGACGTTGAAGAAGCTGTTCTCAAACCTAAAGAGACCATCTTGGTTTAAGGAACCAAGGATTGCGGTTGGATATTTTATCGTAATGTTGATAAAGCGAGTAGGCGCCTAAAACTGTACCGAAGCTGGAGTTGAAGGCGGGTGGTTGAAAAGGAAGTTGTTGGCAACCTGAGTGTTATCTGGCTCTGCGGAGGGAAGACTGCTGATATTACTCCATCGCATCCCTTAAAGTTCAATATGAACGATGCATGCGAAAAATGCAGGAAGCAGCACTTCAAAATCCGCGTGAAATCCCAGATGGTTTTGATGTTTGATTACATGAAGCTGGACGTAAGCCTCTTTGACGGAGGGCGTATGCTGATTAAGAACGTAACTGATAAGGAAACGCCGCTTAAAGCTTACCGGGAAATACTAAGAGCAATCGACGTAACCATATAAAACTTGAAGAACGCGTGATTCAAACTGTTCCCATCGCTTTCTTGTATTTGACGACTCTCTATGCGTTTTTTAAGCTATCCTGTGAACAACGGAAGAAGGTTTGTGCAAGCAAAAAGCCCTTCTAGTGATAACAACTAGGAATTAAATCTCATTGGCGGTGGAAGACCATTGATGCGCCTTTCTTAACCGCACTGCTCAAGCCTTCCTGCCTTATTACCTGAACCAGCTTGGACGCGGCTGGCTTCTGCACGCTTCGCTGGAAGTTTCTTTGAATCTTGACGAGCAAGTCGTAGTCGAACTCTTTGGTTTTCACCCTTGCCAAGTAATTGTCCATCTGGTCATACAAGCCTTGACTTATCACTTCGTCATACAGTCGGCTGCCCGGGCATGCCACGTAAATGTTGAATTGGCACCAGTCAGCGTTTAGGCGTTTTGCAAACTTGAATGTAGCATTCATGTCATCGACTGTTTCACCGGGGATGCCCAACATGAAAGAAGTCGCCGTTCTTATGCCCGCTTGCCTGCACAGCTCGAAGGCACGCTGGACCTGTTGCAAGTCTATGTTTTTGTCAAGCTTTTTTTGGATTGCGGGTGAGCCTGATTCAACGCCGAAGAATATGGTTTGGCAGCCGGCACCTTTCATTTCAGCAAGCAGCTCCTTGGAGATAAGGTCAGCTCTCGTTTCGCAGGTCCACTTGACGTCTGTTTTGCTGCTTTTCAACAGTCGGCAGAGCTCGCTGGTGCGTTTTTTGTTTATGGTAAAGTTGTCGCCGATAAAGTAGATGCCCTTTGACCCGTAGTTTTCAGTCATGCCCTTTATTTCTTCCACGACTCTCTTAGGAGAGAACGCTCGACATGCGGTTCCCCACAGTTCCCGTGTTTCACAGTAAGCACACTTGTATGGGCAACCCCGGAGAACGCTCATGGTGTCGACGGGCTTAACGTTCAAATAGCTTAAGCTGCGGTCGTACATTTTCATCAGCAACAAGTGGCGTGCCGGAAAAGGAACCTGGTCTAAGTCGCTGATGAATTCAGGCGGAGTCTTCACCATCTTGCCGTCGATTTCGCATGCTACGCCTGGGATTTTGGCGATCGCTGATTTTTTTTCGCCCTTAAGGATGCTGGCGGCAAGTCTGACCATTGCCTGCTCGCCTTCGCCCATAACCACGTAATCTATCTCCGCGTGTTTAAGCAAGGTTTGAGGCATGTACGAAGGGTGAGGTCCGCCCACGACTGTTTTGCAGGATGGGCATGCTTCTTTGACTGCTTTGGCCGTCTCGATGCAGCGGGAATAAGTTAAAGAGCTACAGGTTATGCCAACTATTTCAGGCGACCGTTTTTTCACTTCTGATTTGACTTCTTCAATGTTATGCTCAAGCAGGTAGTTATCATAAACGTGGACGTGATAACCATTCTGTTCCAGTGCAGCAGCAACATACGCCAGTCCCAGTGGAGGAAGCTTTCCAGGCATCCCCCAGGGCGATTTTTCCGGTGGGGCAGTTGTCATCAGCAGAATCAATTGAGGGCTTTCTCCATGCTTCAATTGTTCCTATTTCAAGAGGTTGTTTGCTTTTGTCCGGACTGCTCTTCGAAAGTGCGCTAGTATGAGCCGCGTTGCGCCTAAACCCCACATTTTGCCTTTCTTAAACATGCCTAACGCGCTGACGAAGTACGCTGGGCTAAGGTAGAAGCTTTGAAGTGCTTGCTCCCTAATCTCTGTGAGTTCCTGCATGGTCATGTTTGGAATTTCAAACGTCGGTGTCGCTGTGTCATACCTATCAAAGTCGGTTACCTTCAATGACCCGTTTGCCTTGACTTCCTCGTACATGGGTGTTCCAGGGTAAGGCGTGGCTATGTAGAAGCCGACATCGTTAGGGTTAAGCTCCTTCACGAAACGGATTGTTTCCCACGCGCTCTCTTTGGTTTCGCCCGGAAAGCCTAAAATGACCCCCGCAACCGTCATCAACCCAGCTTCTTTAGCCCACTTGAATGCGCGTCTTGTTTGAGTAAGTGAGAAGCCTTTACCCATGTTTGTTAAAATTTTCTTTGAACCTGACTCGACGCCGAACCAGACGGCTATGCAGCCAGCCTCCCGCATCTTGACTAGGAGTTCTTTACTTACCATGTCAACGCGGGTTTCACAATCCCACTTGATTCGAAGCCCTCGCCGCTGAATCTCATCGCAAATCTCAGCGGTTCGCGCTTGGTCAACTGTGAAAGCGTCATCATAGAATGTAAACTGGTTTGCGTAGAAGTTCTTGTGCAGAAACTCCAGCTCATCCACCACGTTTTTGGGGCTTCGCATTCGGTATCTTCTGCCGAACATCCTGACTGCAGTGCAGAAATTACACCAGTACACGCAGCCGCGGCTGGTCATCACGGGGTAGGGTATGGTGCCATACTTGCGCAGGTTCTCCGTGTGTTGCCAAAGGTGAAGTGCTGGGAAGGGCAAATTGTCAAGATTTTCCAAGTAGGCTCTGTCAGCGTTTTTCACTGTGCCTGCGCCTTTCCTGCAAGTGGTGCCGACAATGTCAGTATAGGGTTGCGAGTTTTCGATTCTTTGCGCAAGCTCCAGCATCGTGTTTTCCCCCTCGCCTCTCACGACAACATCTAAAGAAGGCTCCTCTTGCAGTGCGTTGTCATCCCAAAAGGTAACATGGGGGCCACCGATTACGGTTAGGCAGCTTAGCCAAACTTCCTTGGCTATCTTTACAATTTTAAGCGCTGACTTGTAGGTTAGAGTGGTGCAGGTGACTCCAACTATGTCAGGCTTTACTTTACTGATTTCCTCCTTGAACTGTTTATGAGTGATTTTTTGCGCTTGGCAATCAATCACGTTAACTTCAAAATGGTTCTTGTGCAATACGGCGCCTAAGTACCCGATTCCTAGGGGCATGAAAGGCGGATGCTGATGGGAACCGGCGGGGTACGGCGGATTGACAAGAGTTACCCGAGTTTTCATAGTCTTCCCTGGAACAATAGAGTTTACTTATTGTGCTTCATTTACTTTATGCAAAAATCGCTGACTTCTTGCTCGGCACCTGAGTTATCAGCAGCGGATGTGAAAAGCCTCGGATTAAATGAAGCGAAGTACGGGGCGGTGTCACCTGGGTGTTTCTTTAGGCTGCAGGTAACATTCCTTTATGTCCATGTAAAGCCAATTTCTTTTCCAGTTTCTCGATTTTTCTTTCTTCTTCTTCGTCTTAAACTTGCCAATTCTGATCGATTCTTTAAAAAGCGGCGCATCAACCACGGTAGTGTGATAGCCTTGTCCGTCTTCGCTGGAAACGTCAATCCCTTTCTCGTCAGCTAACTCTTTCAGCTGTTTGACGGAGTCAGGGTCGATTGTTCGTCCTAACCATTCTTCGCCGAAGAAGTCGGTGTTGATGCAATTTAAAACTGGTCTTAAGCCCGTGCCGACTACTTCTTTCAAAACGTCATAAGTGTCTCCGGAAGGGTTTTCCAGCGGCATCATAAAAGCCATGCCAAGCTGATTAGCCATGCTTTCGTAGTAGCTGGAGTGGACAATAGCGCATCCTGCTCCGACTATGTCGCCGGTGACGATGCCTTCGACGCCCTCTTCGTCATACAGCTTGGTGAGCGCTTGCAAGATGTCCTCGTACGGCTTCTTAATTCTGACCCGTCGCAGAGGGGTTCCTAAGGTTTTTGACTGGAGTTCCATCATCGGGAAACTGTGAAAAACGTATGGTTTCATGTACTCGAACGTGAGCAGGTAAGCAACCTGATGACCCTGTTTGATGACTTTGTGGTAGGCTAAGCAGCATTCTTTGCCTCCGCTCCAGTGGACGACAACCTTCATTTGTCTTCAACATCCATGCTCAGTTTGAAATTGCTGGATGATGGATAAAACACATGACTTAATAAGTATTTACAGAAGTCAAATGAGGGAACTGCGCTTTTCTTCTTTTGAAGCGCGGAGCATGTACAAATTTAGTTCCGCGCTTTTTCAACTATTTGTTTTATTGATTGCGTAAGTTTTTGGTTGTCTTTTGCTGATCTGACGGTGACTCTGAAGTAGCTGTCATCTAAGCCCATGAAGGTACAGCAGTCGCGGATTAATATGCGCTCCTTAGCCAGTTCTTCCTTGAGCTTAGTTGAAGTGATTTTTCGGTTCGTGATTTTCACGAGCAAAAAGTTCGTCACTGAAGGATAAACGTGCAAACCTTCTATCTCGTTTAAGCTCTTGGTAAGCTGTGCTCTTTCCTTGGCGATTGTGTTCTTTGTGTTTTCGATGAATTCAGTGTCATTAAAAGCCGCCAACGTCGCATAGCTCGCGAGACTGTTAATGCTCCACGGTAACTTAACTGTTTCCAGCTTGTTGACTATGCTCGGTGCCGCTATGCCATAGCCTAATCGTATGCCTGCCATCCCATAGAATTTTGTAACCGACCTTATCACAAACAGATTTTCGAATTCCTGTACCATGCCCGCCAGCGTCGTGTCCTGTCCTTTTTCTGCGAATTCAATGTAGTTCTCGTCGATACTGAAAATAACGCCTTTCTTGTCACAGAATTCAACGAGGTCCAAGACTGCTTCTTTGCTGTATAGCGTTCCCGAGGGACTGTGCGGGTTGCAAACGTAAAGTATCTTGGTGTCGTCTGTGACTGCTTTCTTGATTTTCTCTATTTCCAACGCGAAGTTTTCGGGCAGTTGAACAAACACGGGTTCGCCGCCCACGCGCAAGGCTGCCTTCTCGTACTCGCTAAAAGAGGGTATGGGAATCAGCGCTTTAAAGCCCCGCGGCAAGATTTCAGTGATGGCGTAAATAAGCTCGATTGAGCCGCTGCCTAAGGCGATGTTTTCTTCTTCGGCACCGTGACCGACGTACTCGGCAATTTTCTCTTTAAACTCGACTGGGTATGGGTCGGGGTAAAACTTTATGAGCTTAGCATACTGCTTTACAGCTTCAACAGCCTTCGGCGAGGGGCCTAGAAAATTGATTGGGCCGCTGAACTCTAACACTTCTTCAAGCGGCACATTGTGTCTGCGACTGAAACCCCAGATGTCGCCGCCGTGACTGACAAACCTGCGTTCCTTACACTTGTCCGACACCTTTTCCCTCCTCCATCAACCTGCCAATTTCTTTTTCAACTTGAGCCTGAGCCTTAAAGTGAGCGTTGTACAAGTTTACAACCTTATACAGCCAGTAAACTTCCCCAACGCCCAACGTGACTATGGTGATTAAAACATAAGTTTTTATAGGTATCGTCTGAGGCATAAACATCCGCTCTGGAAAAGCAGCAGCGAGAAAAGCGTCTTGGTTCCGCTCATGCACTGACAAATCTTTAGAGAGCAGGTAGGTGATGACGAAAACTGGAATAACCAAAATGACGCTGACCGCCCAAGCCTTTGCATTCCTCTCTCGGAAACGTTCGCTCAACGCTGGCACCTGCTTGCCTTTGCTCTTCAAGTAATCAGCAACCTGCTTCTCAAACTCTGCTTCACGCTTGAAATGCTCGTTCCTGCCGTTGAGTAACCGGTAGAACATGGGGAAAAACGCTAATCCGAAAGTTACGATTGCCGCCAAGAACCACATGGAAAACCACACATTCCTGTCAGCGTCAACTTTACTTCGCATAGTGGTTTCCATATTGGCAAACTTTCCGTTGAACTTCTTAAAAGGGTTGGAGCACCCAAACTTTATAAGTTCTTCCTCTGGCATCTTAAAGTTAATGAGCAAAAAAGAAAAGCTGCTTTCAATAATAATCCCAGTCTTCAACGAGGAATCAACCATAGGCAACGTAATTGACCGCGTGAAAGCAGCGGCGGACCAAACAGGCTTGAAGAATGAAGTAATAGTTGTTGACGACTTCTCAAACGATAGTTCGCTTGAAAAGGCGGAAGGTCACGGCGCAAGGCTTTACGCGCTGAAAATGCATCTGGGAAAAGGTTATGCGTTGAGAGTGGGATTTGCTAAGGCAAAAGGCGACATTGTTGTAACCATCGACTCGGATGGCTCCCATCAACCAGAAGAGCTTCCGGAGCTTTTGTTGCCCATTCTGAAAAATCGAGCTGACCTCGTCATCGGATCAAGATATCTTAACCACAAGAAAGTTGCTACTAAACAACTGAACGCTTTCGGCGTCGAAGTTTTTAACTCGTTGATTGACTTCCTTGCGCACGTTGCCATAACCGATTCCCAGTCGGGCTATCGAGCTATGGCACGGAAAATTCTAAGAAGCCAAACGACGATTTCTCGCGGGTACGAAATTGAATCGGAAATGCTTGTTAAGGCGGCTAAGAGAAGGTTCAGAATAGTTGAGGTTCCAATAAGTTTTGAGCAGAGAACCTACGGCAGGTCTGGTGTTGACCCGGTTTTCGACGGGATAAGAATCCTGCTGTCTATATTCTTGGCTTACATGTGGGGATAAGGAAAGGTGGAGGACCATGATTATCCTAAAGTTTCAATCATCGTGGCATCCTTCAACAACGAGTGTACGATAGATGAATGCCTCAAATCGATCTTGGAACTTGATTATCCCGCAGGATACTTCGAGGTCATAGTAATGGACGGGGTGTCGAGGGATGCTACCGTAGAAAAAGCTCGTCATTACCCTGTCAACGTGTTTTCTATCCGTTTAAACGCTCCAGCAGCCTACAACTACGCCATGAAAAACGAGGCAAAGCATGAAATTCTGGCTTTCATAGACGCCGACGCGAAGGTGGAACCTGAGTGGCTAAGAAAACTTGTTCCGCACTTGGAAGAGCCGCATGTGGCAGGTGTCAGCGGCAGCATCGAAACTTGGAACGACCAAAACCCCTGGGCAAGAGCCATCGGCTACGAACTGAAAAACCGTTACAGCCGCATAGGAAAATACACCGCTCGAATCGCAACCATGAATTTGCTCTTGAAAAAAGCCGTCGCCGAGGAGGTCGGCGGATGGGATGAAAATTTGGCAAGCCAGTACGATACGGACTTGGGCTATCGTTTAGACGCCAAAGGTTACAGGATTGCTTACGAACCAAGCGCGGTTTGCTACCATTATAACAGGTCAACGCTGAGAGCTTATTTTAACCAGCAGTTCCAGTACGGTAAGAACACGTTAAAACTGTACTTTAAGCATGGCGGCTTAGCGAAGGGTGATGAAATTACGGATTTCGGGATGAACATCCAGCCTGTGTTGCTGCTGGCTGCTGTGTTGCTGTTCCTGGTTGGAATCATTCCAGCGCTTAGGCTCTTATGGCTCGGTTCAGGCTTTATTTTGGCGTTCATGCTTGTTTACTTCTTTTACTCAGCGGCTAAAATTGCGGCCAAATTCCATGAGCGGATTACTCTGCGATTACTCGTGCTTTACTTCACGAGGGCTCTGGCTTGGTTTGCAGGCGCGACAGCAACTGTCCTCGATTACCTTCGGGGCAAAGGGAGGAAAAGTCTATAATGCGTAGCGTTTGCTTCATCACGCCCGAGTATTGGCCGCTGACGGGTGGAACAGGCGCCTACGTGTACTACTTATCGAATGAACTTGTCAAGAATGGCTACAGAATCTATGTAGTCACAGGCTCCGACCAGACGGTGGATATAGAAGTCAACAAGCAGCTGAAAGTTTTTTTTCTAAAAATCCCCAAGACACCGGTGGTTAAGTCTTTTCTGTTTGCCGCTGCTTGCTACCGGAAACTGAACCGTCAACGCGGGGTCCTTAACGTGGACATTGCCCATGCGAATCTTCCCTTGACGCCTAATTTTGCCGTTCCGGCCAACTTTGGAAAAACGCTTGTCTGCACCGTTCACTCAACATGGAAGGGCGAAGCCCAAGCCATCCGCAGCGAACCCTACAGTAGGCTCAACGCAAACGAGAAGTTCATGGTGAGTTTTAATTGGTTTTTGCGGATTTTTGAGGAAGAAATGCTGAAGCGAGCCAACAGGATAATCGCGGTGAGCCAATTTACGAAACGTGAACTGCTTGAGTACTATAAGGTGCCTGAAAGCAAGATTAGGGTCATCTACAATGGCGTCGACACACACAAGTTCCATCCAACTAAGGACAAACGCAAAATCAAAGAGGAGCTCGGATTTAACCCTGACGACTTAGCCATAGTGTCCCTGGGCAGGCTTTACGCGCGAAAAGGCTTGTTCACCCTCATCGAAAGCATACCAGCCGTTGTTAAACGGTTCAGGAATGTTAAATTCATAATTTCAGGCAAGGGGCAAAGTGACGAAATGCGAAAACTCACTGCTTACGCAGAAAAAGTTGGCGTGAAAGACGACATAATCTTCACAGGTTACTACCCAGATGAGAAGCTGCCTAAACTCTACCAAGCTGCAGACGTGTTCGCGTTCTCTACCTTCTACGAGCATCATCCTTTCGCCGTTTTGGAAGCTCTCTCAACCGGCTTGCCGGTGGTTACCACTAATGTAGGTGGCATCCCTGAAACCATCGTAAACGGAAAAAACGGGTTCTTGGTCGAACCGTTCAACCCAGCACAGTTCGCAGACAAGATACTTTACCTGCTTGAACATCCGGTGGAGGCTCAAAAGATGGGGCTTCTTGCCAGAAAAACTGCTCTTGAACGCTTCGACTGGCGCATAGTTGTTAAAGCCGTGCTCAAAGTTTACGACGAAGCGCTTGGCTAGGCAGTTTCGATCGGCTCTCCTCGGTACGCCACAGTAATTTTTTGGAAGAGTTTAACGATGCCCAGGGAGCAAAACAACATTTTTGTTAAGTACTCATGCTGGTATATTTCCATTTGAGCTTTTACCGGCAAATCAATTCTTGGCGGCTCAAATCTGCGCGCCACCTCGTTGACCTGCAACCCCTCCACGGTGATTTCTTCTTCTTGTAAACCCGTTTTCTTGGCGATGTAGTTCAGGTATGTTTGCCTCCAGTTCAACAACATTATTTTCGCGGCAGTGATGTCTAAGGCTAATGCATCGTTGCTGGTCAGCATCAGGTTCATTTTGACGGGGTTACCCTTTGTCGGTCCATTTCCCTCGATGCCGATTCTCGCATCCATCACGGTCAACCGAGGCTTTAGTATAGAGTACAGCCTGTGGAAGACTTCTGGGAGGTATGGATGCAGGTAAATGCGTTTATTGGTAGGGATGCAGCCGAACAAGTTTTTTACGGCGCCGCTGTACACAGCAAACTCGTGCGTTTTCATCAGCGGCAAATCCACGACAGCATCAGCGTCCAAAACGGTTTTTGGCAAAAGCAGTTCTTGGGGCGGACCTCTGTAGGCTGGAAATTTTACTTTGACAACTTTATCCTCTGAAAGGTTAATCACGCTGCCGCCTGCTTTCTTCACGGCTGCTTCTATCCCTGTTTTTTCAAACGCTGAGTTGCAGGGGTAATTGAACCCGTCGGATTCGCCGACTACCACCTCGGCGTTGCCGTCACGCAACAAACTGACCAGTTCGCTTAGCAGCTCAGGGCTTGTTACTACGCCAGGCAGGTATTCTGGGTGACTCATGTTTGGCTTGACGTAAATTTTCCTTTTGCCGCGCAGTCCCGACTCTGCAATAGCTTGCTTTAATATTCCGTTTATGTCGTCTTTGGCCCGGAAGATTTTAACCGTTTTCTTCTCAGGATCAGGTATTTTTGGCACCTTCTGTTTGTTTTGCTATTACGCAGCCTGGATCTGAATTTAGCATGTCACCGTCATGATACGCTGCTGAACGTGCCCTGCATCCACCGCAAACATATTTGTAAGCGCATTTTCCACAGGCTCCTTTAAGGTTGCCTCTGTCGCGTAGGGCTTTAAACAGGGGCGAGTTTAGCCAGATGTCTTGGAACTTTTCAGTTTTGAGGTTGCCGACACTTACTGGCAAGAAGACGCACGGGTGCACGTCCCCTTGAGGCGACAGCGAACAGTACAGTCTACCTGCTCCGCAGCCGCCGATGAAATCCGCCAGCGGCACGGCTTTCTTGGTTACTTTGACGGTTTGCATGTGCGCCATGGACATTGTTACTTCGCCTGTGCCTCCTGGCCCTTGACATTGCAGGCCAACGCGGGATAGCTGCGGCGCAGTGGTGAGAATGGTTGTTTTGCAGCCTTTAGACATTCTGGCTAATATATAACGCATGAGTTTTTCACGCTCTTCAGGCGACAAGTCCTCGTCGTAGTGTGCTTTGCCTCTGCCTGTGGGGATGAAGTTGAAGTAGGTAAACCGCTCAGCGCCCACGTCCTCAGCTAAATCAATGATTGCAGGAAAATCTTCAAAGTTGTTCCTGGTAGCCGTCGAGGCTATGCACACGCACAAGTCAGCTTCCACACAGTTCTTCAGCCCAGCAACTGCCCTGTCAAACGCGCCGGGTACGCCTCTGAACTCGTCGTGTGTTTTTGCCGTCGCACCGTCGATGCTGATGTCCAAGTAGTTAACTTTGGCTTGCTTAAGCTTCTGCACGGTTTCCTTGGTCAGCAGGGTGCCGTTTGTCGCCACCGAAACGTAGAGTCCCCGGTCAGCCGCGTGCCGTGCAACTTCAAAAAAGTCTTTTCGGGTCAAGGGTTCGCCCCCTGAAAAAGCCAGCGCTGTCACTCCAGCGTCTGCAAGCTGGTCTACGACTGCCTTGGCCTGCTGCGTGGTAAGTTCTTCTTCGTTGACGGCGCCGCTGTTTGAGTAACAGTGTTTGCAGTTAAGGTTGCATTTGTGAGTGAAATCCCAAACGATCAAGAAGGGCGCGTAAAGAGAAATCGGCTTTTTAATCCCCATGTAAGCGAAGCTTTTAGTCAAATTCGAAACTGCCCGTCGCGCATACGGATCAGCAAGAAGCTTTTGAACTTTTTCCCGCTTAATGTTGAGGCTTCGTCGTAGGAACTCAACCCAAAAACCAATAATCTGCGAGTACAAAAAGCTGCACTTTTCGCAGCGACGGTCGGTTTTCCCAGAATAACTGTCCAATGCTGCCTCAAGAACCGTTCTGCCGCACGTGCTGCATTTTTTGAGTGACAACTGCAACATTCCTTTTGTCATTGGCAGAGTTACCACTGCATTCCAGAAGCCATCATAGCTTAGTATGCTCATCCGAGATGGTTCTCCTTGGCAGCAAGTTATGTAGTGTAGGTGGCGTGGTGATGTTAAAGATTTCTCTGAAAACCCTAAGACTAAATTCCGCCTTGAGTCGGTTCCTTGCACTCAAGGCAACCGCCGAATAAAAAACTCGGCTTCGTCTCACGTGAAGTTTTAATTATTGCCAGCAATTTTTTGCAATGCTTCAGGCAATTCTCCATACTTTTCCTTGTCGTACGGTATCGTGTTTTCCAGAATTCCAGACATAACCTTTTCTTGAGCCTGTTCCATTGTCATGTTTTGTTTGCTTACTCGGTATCTTGTATATTCCTCCAGAGTTTTGCAGCCCTCCGAGTTTTTCATGTAACTTTCCCAAAATGTTCTTTCGAGCATTCTTTTTGGACTTTTAATGTTGAAATGGTAAATGTAAGGTTCATGCCACCTAAGTAAGGCGTACCATGGAGGGAGTCTCTGTCCCCAGATGCTATCTCCAGCTAATCTTTCTTGTCCCCAGTTCCACCTTTGATCCAGTATGTATCTTAGCTGAGGACTCCATGTAAAAATCCTCCCTTGATAGCCCAAAGGAGACGGCTTGGAAAGATGTTGAAGGTCGCAACTAAAATTCAATCTTGGGAGGTCTATCATGTAGTATTTGCTTTTGTCCAGATGCTTTAGTCTATCAACCCAAACTAACAAGTTTTCTGTTTTTACGATTTGGTCAGCTTCCCAGTCAAAAACCCATTTAGACCGTGTGCACATCAATGCGATATGGCGCGATAATGCAATAGCGTTATTTCCATCCCAGTAAAAACGTATGTGTTTAACCTTATCATACTGTTGTGCCAGAGAACTCACTATTTCCGTGGTTTCATCTTCCGTAGAACTGTCAACAACTATTATTTCATCGGCAACGTCAATAATTGACAGCAGGCAGGGTTTAATCCACCGCTCTTCATTTTTAACTGGAATTAAGAAAGCGATTCCGTCTTTACGTGAAGGCTTTGCAACAAACTTTAACTTTGGAAGACTCGACAGTGCTCCTCTGATTTTTATAACCAAGCTGTCTCTACTTGTTAGTTCATCCCTCATTACTTAACTCCTTCAAGCTTTTCCACTTTTGTGCAGAAGTTTACCTTTAAGCTTTCTCATTTTTCTTCAGTTTTGCGAGTAAATGTTAAGAAGTCCTGTGGGCTTTTTTCATTATTTTTTCTGCTATTTCTAAATCTTTGAGCGTATTAACGTTAAGCAGGACTTCAACTTCCTGTGTGATTAGGGCGTTTGTTTCAATTTTGCCTTCCTCTTGGATTCTGGCGCCGTTAACAATGTTGACTCCTGACACTGCATGCCATTCGCCTCTGTACTGATCGATGGAGTCAACAGAGAGCCCCAATGTTTCACGGGCTGAGATAGGCACAAAAACCGCGTAGAAGTCTTTACCGCAAGCTTCAAACTGATCGATGACTTTGTCGAGGAACTTGCCCGTGACCGCTGGAGAATCCGCTGGAACCGTTAACAAGGGACCGAGCAATTTGGCTTGACGCGCTGCCTGCTTCAAATCGTCATGATAGCCCTTGCCGCTGGTCCGCACAACCTTCCATCCCATGCTTAGGCAGTGCTTTTCAGTTTCAGGCGTGTTCACGCTCGTTATCACATAAAAATCTGAAACCTTTTGGGCTCTGGCAACTGCCTGTGCTACCCAGTCAACAAGGGGTTTACCCAAGAAGGGCAGAAGGGGCTTCTCCACTGGTAACCCGATGCGTTTGCCTTTTCCGCCAGCCATAATCAACGCGGGAACTTTCATATTAGCATCAACACGCCCGCGGTCAAAACAAGCGTAACTGCCCTTGCTACCTCGTTCGTCGCGCCTATCGCGTCGCCTGAGACTCCGCCGAAAACTTTTTCCGAAACCTTCTCCATCACGAGCGCCACTGGAATGCTGACCAGAACCAGCCCGACCCCTGCGAAGCCCAAGTAAGGTTTGCCTGCGAAAGCGAAAAAGAAGTAAACAATCAAGACGGAAAGCGCATATGCGATTAAGTTGAGTTTGGTTTTTGCTTTCTGCAGAAAAATTGAACCTAACCCTTTATGCGCGGGCTTACCAATCCACACAACCGTAACCATAGCTAATTTCGCTGAGAGTTCTGCGGCGACGATGGCTCCGAAAGCGAAAAGCGGAGTTATCAAGAATAAGCCTGCGAAAGCGGCAAGCTCCACAATCAGCGCCAACAGCGCGCCCCAGTGGGTCACGGTCCACGCGTGAGCAACCATTTTTCGGTCATGCATGTCTCTCAAGCCAAAGGCGTTGCCTAAATCGATTAAGCCATCGAAGTGTTGTAGCCCCGTCAGAACCAGCAGGAAAGCAACGGTCATCGCGGCAACTACAAGCTTGGAAATCACGTTAACTGGCAAACCAAAAAAAGGGTTTACTAAACCGGCCAAGGAATGCACGATGACGCTTGCGCCGAGAAAGTAAGCGCCGGCAAGTACGCCAATGAAGCAGCCGATTATTGGGAAAAGGTACACGTGCTCGGCTGTCGTGAAGATGAAATCTTCTTTTCCGCCTGCGGGTATGATAGTTAGGAAGGACAGCAAATCCCTAAAGGTTTTTATAGCTTTCTCAGGCGACATATACCCTACAACTAAATGAAAGGGAATATAGACTTTGTCGTGGTAGGCATGGGGGACCTTAAGGGGAAAAAAATAGTTGTCACTGGTGGAGCAGGCTTCATAGGCTTTCACCTGTGTAAACGGCTGTCAGGCTTGACATCTAACTTGACGATTTACGATAACTTGTCAGCCGGCAAAATGGAAAACGTGAAAGACGTTGGTAAAGCAAGATTTGTTAAGGGCGACATACTTAGCCTTAAAAAGCTGTTTTCAGTTGAGAAAGCCGACTTAATTTATCACTTAGCCGCTCAAGTTGTTGTACCTTACTCCATGGAGAATCCACTGATTGATTTCGAAACCAACGCTAAAGGAACCCTGCAGGTCCTCGAGAAAGCCCGCAAGGACGATGCGAAACTTGTCTTTGCTTCCAGCGCAGCGGTCTATGGCAACCCAACGCAGTTACCAACCACAGAAGATTACGGTTTCCATCCTGTTTCATGTTATGGTTTGTCGAAGGTTGTTGGCGAAGAATACTGCGCCATGTACAAGGATCAATACGGTTTAGACGTTACGATAGTTAGGTTCGCTAATGTTTACGGTTTAAGATGCCACGGAGTCATTCATGACTTTTTGGATAAGATTGCCATCGATCCGAGCAAACTGGAAATCATCGGCACGGGTTTGCAGTCACGTGATTTCGTGAATATTTCAGACGTGGTTGATGCCCTGTTAACGGTTGGCTCAGACGAATCTACTAGCGGTAAAACCTACAACATAGGTTTTGGAACAACAACGAAGATAATTGACCTTGCCAAGCTGATGCTGAAAATTCTTAACTTGCAAGACAAAACTTCCATAACAACAACCGGTGTCTCTTGGCAAGGAGACATCACCACCATCTGGTTTGACATTTCCAAAACTAGAAAAGAGTTGAATTGGAACCCAAAGATAAGCCTTGAAGACAGCATTAAAGAAGTCATCGCAGACAGGAACCTTAGATGACGGTGCCCGCGCAAGCCAGAGGATTCGTCGCTCTTCTGCGTCTTCCGTACTGGCTGATGACTGGTGGCTTATCTCTTCTAACTGCTTTTGCCATCACAAAAAACCCGTTGAGCTTAAGCATACAAACAGTTTTGCTGGTTTTCTTTTCGATGGCGCTTATAACATCCGCCGGTTTCGCGATAAACGACTTCTTTGACAGGGAAAGCGACGCGGTGATCAAGCCGAAACGTCCCATACCCTCAGGTGCTCTGTCTTTAAAGCAGGTCGTCGCGGTCTCGGGCGTGCTCTTCACGGCTGGTTTAGTTATGGCTTTTTTCATTAACTGGTTAAGCTTCGTGATTATCGCCGCTGATTCCGCCCTGCTGCTGATATATTCAATGCTTGTGAAGCGTAAATCAGGCTTTATAGCCAATGTTTTGGTCGGCGTTTTGACAGGCACTGCTTTCCTTTACGGGGAAGCCACGGTTTCAAACCCGCCAACAGTAAGCATCATTTCGCTTAGCCTCTACCCGATAGCTTTAGGCACAATAGGCGGTAACGTGCTAAGAGATATCTTAAGCCTTGACGGCGATACAAAAATTGGTTACCCGACGCTTCCACAGAAAATTGGCATAAGCAAGTCCGCGAAGGTGGCGGCGGCATTTTTCCTGTTGACCGGCTTGTTTGCGCCTCTTCCGTTTTTTGTGGGCAGCTTTAGTGTCTACTATTTGCTGCCCATCCTTGTTTGGAGTGTTCTTTTGATTTACTCTTCAGTTCGCCTTGTAACAGTGTCTTCAACAGTTTCGAACGTGCGTAAATATGAACGTATTGTTACAATGTCGATGATTCTACTTCCGTTAGCGTTGATCCTTCAGGCGTTGTCTCATGCAGTCGGAGGGATTCTGTGAGCGGTAGCACAAAAAGTGTTTGTCCGGAATGCCAGAAGAAAATAGACGCTCAGTTAACCGAAGTGAACGAGAAAATAAAAATCACAAAACAATGCCCAGAACACGGAACCTTTGAAGCTACCCATTGGCAAAGCCCTTCTGTCTTTGATCACATGCAAGCTTACGATCAGTTCCAGTACCTTGGCGACTTGAACGCCCCGAAAAACCCTGAGGGCTGCCCTTACACCTGTGAAAGCTGCACTAATCATGCTTCAGGCACAGTTATCGGCGTAATTGACGTTACGAAACGCTGCAACCTCAAATGCGCCGTTTGCTTCTCAACTTTCCCACAGCAAGAAGTTGATTATGAACCGACAAAGGAACACCTTATAAAAATGCTTGAGTTCGTCAGCCGGGCTAACCCCAAACCGCCAGCCATCCTTTTCTCCGGCGGGGAACCGTTAGAGCGTGACGACATGCCTGAAATAATCGGTGTTGCCCACCGGCTCAAGTTCATGACGATTTTGGCAACCAATGGAATGCAATTAGCTACCAATCCTTCTGTGGCCGCCGAGTTGAAGAAGAACGGTTTGAACATTGTTTATTTACAGTTTGACAGCTTCGACGATGACTTCTACAAAAAGGTGCGGGGTCAAGCTCTCTTCGACTATAAGCTCAAGGCAATTGATGTTTGCCGAAAGTACGACATCGAAATAATCCTTGTAAACACGCTGATGAAAAGCTTGAACGACAGGGAAGTCGGAGACATGATCAAGTTTGCCTCGGAAAACACCGACATAGTGAGGGGGCTGATTTTTCAGCCCATCGCTTTTACAGGCAGAGCGACGGATAACCCTTTCAGAGAAAACTTCCGTGAATGGTCATTTGCGGAAGACGTCGAAAAACAAACTCGTGGGGCAATTAAAACAAGCGATTTGTTTCCGATGTCGGTGATGACTTCGCCGATAAAGATAATGCGCAGGTTCATGAAAAAGCCTTGGCCACTTTTCTCATGTAGCCCGCAGTGCGGCATCGTGAACTGGATTTATGTTTCGAAGAGTGGCAAGATGTTCCCCATCAACCGTTTCGTCAACTTTGACAAGTTCTTCAAAAGCATCCGAAAAACCGCTGAAACAGCCGAGTCTAAGGGTAAGCTGTCGCTTCTATCAACGCTCTTCATGGCTTCAATGCTTTCGATGGAATGGGTCTCAGTCACCAAAGAAGTGGGCGCTTTAACCTTAACAAACGCAATCATGAGAATGCACCTGTCGCCATCGTATCAGTCACTTGGCAAAATTCGCAGAAGAATCTTCTTGCTAGGCTGCATGGCTTTTATGGATTCATACAATTTTGACGTCAACCGCGTCAGGCGATGCGTTGTCCACTACATCACGCCCGATTTGAAAATCATACCTTTCTGCGCTTACAACAATATACACAGAGTAGCGATCGAAAAGGAGTACGCGGTGAGACATAACAAGGATTAACTTACAACTTGGATAGGCAAGACGCAAAAGTCATGCGTAAACTGGTAAGCATTCACGTTTGGGTCACTGTTATAACTCCAGAGCTCGAAAACCACCGAGTAATTTCCAATTTGATTTTCCGTTAAAGTGGCTGTTTTTTCCAAGCTTTGGCCATTATTTAAGGTCACCTGATACGTTGCGGCTGGTTGAGCGTTAACTGGGAAAGTGGATAAGTTGTTTGTGATTTTTATTAAAACCTCGTATTGCGTCGTGCTTCCCAAGTTGTTGACTACAGTGAATGGCACGTTAAAAGTGCTGTTCTTGCCGGCAACCAAAAGTTGCGGGTAGTTAACTGCCTTGTTTTGTGAATCAAGCAGGTAGATTGTGCTGTATCCTGCGGGTGCTGGTCTAAATAGCACATAGTATCCTGCAAGTAACGCCGCCATGATCACTAAGGCAAGAAGGATGGCAACTGCATAACCTTTGTCATCGTTTAGACCGATTTTTCTTCCAATGTTCTTGGCACGTTCTAATTGTATCTGCATCCAAAAATCCCTTAAATATGGTGCTAAATATTTCAATACCCGACTTAAATGGTTTAAGTTTACTCTTCCCGTATTTACGTGCTTTGTACGTTGTGGGGATTTCAACCATGTTGTATCCTTCTTTGGCGAATTGCACTAGCATTTCAGTTGCAAAAGCCATGTCTCCCTCCTTCAGTTTGACGTTATCGATAGCTTCATGGGATATCACTCGGAACCCAGACTGGGTGTCACTAAGGAACTGACTGTAAAAGAAGTTGTAGACGAAAGTGATAAGTTTGTTCCCGATGAAGTTCAGAAACCCCATGGCTTTTTGCGGGTCAAACATGCGTGTGCCCAAAACCATGTCAGCGTCTTTCTCGATCATCCTTTCAACTAAACGGTTAATGTGTTTTACCTCGTATGTACCGTCGCCGTCAACCATTACTATGATGTTGCCCTTCGCGTTTTTCATGCCTGTTCGGAGAGCAATGCCGTAGCCGAGCCTTGGCTCGATTATCAGCCTGCAAAAACTTGTGTCTTTAACAATCTCCATTGTCCCATCAGTAGAGTTGCCGTCAACAACAATTATCTCCTTCGGATAAGCTAGCTCTTTCTCAATCGTCGTGACGGCTTCAAGTATGTTGCCCGCTTCATTAAGCGTTGGAATAACGACCGAAATCATGTCAACTTTGGACGTCATGGCAAATTCCCGTTGTGAAGATTATACTGTTTCTGCATCATGGTTAAATAAGTTCTTCGTATATCTCGACCAGAGTTTCTACGTTTTTATCCCAGTTATACTTTTCCTCAATTGTTGCCCGAAGCTCCAATCTGCCCGTAGAGGAGGACAAGTCGGCGCGTGAGTATTCAAAGATTGCTTTAGCCATCTGGTCGGGCTGGTTGGGCGGCACCAGTTTTCCGTAATCTTCGATTAAAATTTCGTTGACTCCCCCTGTGTCTGTAGCTATTACCGGCAAGCCGCAAGCCATGGCTTCAAGTGCAACTAGAGGCAAGCCTTCTCCGGATTTTGATGGTAACACAAAGAAGTCGGCGGCGTTATAGTAAAACGGCAAATCCTCGTCGCTGACAAAACCTGCAAGCCTAAAATTGTTTTCTATCCCTAACTGTCGTATTCTCGCTTGAACACTGTTTTGGTCAGGCCCTTTTCCGACAACGAGGAAAACAACGTTTGGGTTCTTCTTGACAGTGATGTTTGCGCTCTCAATCAAGGTGTCGATGCCGTTCTTGTAGACAAGTCTCCTAACGGTTAAGGCCACGATTGAGTCCCGAGGGATTCCAAGCTTCTTCTTCATTTCCTCCTGCTTTCCAGGCAGGGGTCTAAAGTGAATCAAGTCTACGCCATTATGCAGGACTGTAATTTTATCCGGTTTTGCGCCTAAACTTAGCACGTATTCCTTGGTTGCGTCACTCACCGTGATTATTCTGTCTGCTTCGTTGAGTGTTTCCTTTCCGATAACCAGGTCGTTCAAGTGCTCAACGTTGTCAAACATGCTGTCGTATTGAATGAACGTATTATGCTGCGTGAGGACAAACGGCTTAGAGTACCTCTTCGCAAGCTTGGCAGCTACAAGCGATGTTATGTAGGGGTGACCGTGCGCATGAACTATATCGCTAGATTTTACCGCTGTGAGAAAAGTTCCAAGGCTCGTCGGAGTCGGAATCGAGTAGGGTATGCCAAGACGGAAACCAGTGTTCAAAGAATCATAGCACTCAACATTTATGTTGTCAACCGTGTAGCTTTTTGCGGTATCAATACGGCTTGTCACCACCGTGGGCTTGAAGTTTCTCTTCATTAGTCGCTTGCTCTGTTCATAAACTACCTTTTCTATCCCGCCGACATGGGGTAGAAACGTATGCGTGACAATGCACACCCTTGTTTGAACCATGAAGAGCCCAACTGCTTAAAACTCCTCAATCGACATCCTATTATAACCTTATGGTAAATCATCGACAAGCATCCGTCTTTGTTGCATTCCTAAAAATGCAATCAGGAAGGACCGAAAAATCAGCATTGCTAATGGTGACTTTTGATTTTCGCTGCTGCAACTCTCAACACCGTAATGCTTATATCAAAACGTTGGATACACCATCCAAACATTAAGGCGGAATAATTTGCTGAACATCAAGAAAAAAACCCCAGTTTCTTTCAATCTTTTATCGAATGGCAAATTATCTGGATGTTTGGAAGCTTTAGCACTGGTTTTTTGTTCAGATGTTTTTTGGCTTGAAAAGACCGCGTTACCGGCGAGTCATGTTCATCCTAGACGGTTACTAAAATCGACAGTTGAGGATGAAGATTCTTAAGGAGAGCAAAACCGTTATGAAAGTTGTTGCTTCATGGAGCGGCGGCAAAGACAGCTGCTACGCGTACTACCTGGCAACTCAGCAGGGCTATGAAATAGTTAAAATTTTAACCATGATGATGAACAAGGAGAAATCAAACTTCCACATGATTCCCGTAGGCATCTTGGATGCTCAGTCGGATGCCATCGGCATTCCGCTGGTTAAACAGCAGGCGACGCCTCAAACTTACGAGGACGACTTCAAGGGGGCGCTGAGACGCTTCAAAGCCGAGGGTGTTGAAGGCTTAGTTACGGGCGACATCTACGAGGTGGCTGGGCACGAGCAGGGTTGGCTTGGTCGAGTGCTCAGTGAAGTCGGGGTGAAACCGATAAAGCCCCTGTGGATGGGTGACACAAAACAGATTTTCTTGGACTACTTGAAAACGGGTTTTGAGGCAACTGTGGTCCGCACCAACTTGGAGAAGCTGGGCGTTGAGTGGCTGGGACGGGTTCTTGACAGAAAATTCTACGACGACATCCTCAAACTCGGCAACATCGACCCTTGCGGGGAAGGCGGAGAATACCACACTGTCGTGACGGATGGACCGACCTTCAAGAAAAAGATTGAAATTCTAGAAACGCAGAAACAGAAGCTAAACGGCGGCTTCGGATACCTTGAAATTAAACGGTTCGAGGTCAAGCCGAAAGGCAAGGTAAAACCCTAGAATGAGTCACAAACTTGACGTGCTGATAGCTCACAACCAGCCAAAAGCGAAAACTTTCCTCGATAAAATTGCAGGCAAAAAACCCCTTTTCATCTGCACAATTGCAACAACGCAAACCGGCAAAATTCCCGGAATTTCAGCGGCTGGCCAGCACCCAGAATTAACCGATTATACTCCCCCGGCAGATGCTGAACTGCTGTTGCTGGGCAAATGCAAGTGCATCGACGGCGTGCCAGTGACTCCCGAGGGGATTCCGACGCCAGCGCTGATTACTATGTCGGCTTTACACTTAGCTGACATTCCCGTGATTATAGTCAGCGGCGGGTTAAGAGTGAAGCCGCAGATTCCCTTCTTAGAACTTGGCGGAAGCCCGGGAAGAGACATTCGAACAGGCAACGCAGTTGACAATGTTAAGGAAGTTATTGACCGTGCCAAGATTGCGGGCGCACAATTTGCTAAGCTGGCGGATTATCTTGTGATTGGCGAGAGCATTCCGGGCGGGACAACAACCGCGCTTGGCGTTCTTTCTGCTTTAGGCGTGAAAGCAGAGGGAAAAGTCAGCAGCACACTGCCTGAAAACCCGCATAGTTTGAAGGTTCAAGCGGTTAAGGCGGGCTTAGCAGCTGCTGGCGAAAGTTTCGGTAGTTTAGCTAAAAACCCGATTAGAGCCATTTCCAGCGTCGGCGACCCGATGATGGCTGCTTTCTCAGGATTAGTGCTCGGGGCTGCCTCGCAGGTTCCAGTCTTGATGGCCGGCGGAACCCAGATGAGTGCTATCTTAGCCGTGGTAAACGCGCTCGAACCTGAGGTTCTCTGCAGCGTGGCTGTGGGAACGACAAGGTGGATCGCAAAAGACAAGTCATCCGACCTCAAAGGCATAGTGATGCAGTTCTGCGACGTACCCATCTTGGCAGCAAACCTAGACTTCGGCACCTCGCGCTTTTCAGGCTTGCAAACTTACGAGACCGGACTGGTGAAGGAAGGAGTGGGTGCAGGTGGGGCTTCCATCGCTGCGATGGCAAAGCTCGGCGGGGCAGTTACTGCTGACCTATTGCTTAAAGAGATAGAGCGTAATTATGCTCTGCTGATGGGTTTGAAGTGAGATGGTTACTAAAGAGCTTAAAAACCTGCTTTCTTTCCTCACGATCTTTCCCGTAAAAATGGACAAGGACATGCTTACTGACTGCGCTAAAAGCATGTGGGCTTTCCCATTAATCGGCGCTTTTATCGGCTTGTTAGCCGGAGTGTTCGGCTGGATTGCTTACCAATTCCTGCCAGGCATAGTTGTCGGCGGCTTAGTTTTAGCCTTGTTGCTGCTAATCACTGGGCTTCACCACATGGATGGTCTTTTAGACTTCGGCGACGGCGTCATGGCTCACGGCACAGCCGAGCATAAGATTGAGGTTATGCATGACCAACTGACGGGTGCAGGAGGCTTATCCTTGGGCATTATGACCATGCTTATCAGCGCTCTAGCCATTGGACAATTCAAAATCGGGTTGATAGTTGGTGGCCTAATAGTCGCTGAAGCTTCCGCCAAACTTGCCATGGTTGTTACGGCTTGGGCTGGAAAATCAGCACACCAGGGCATGAACTCGCCGTTCGTTGAAGCCATGCATGGAGCCAAAGGCAACTTGCTCCTGATTGTTGCGCTCGTAATTTCCTTTGCGATTGCAGTGCCGCTGTTGCGGGTTGCGGGTGTTGCTGTTGTCTTAGCGGGCATACTTACCGGTTTAGTGATGGTTGCGATTGCACAGCGGAACTTCAACGGCGTCACAGGCGACGTGTTTGGAGCAACTAACGAGATAACCCGAATGGTCTGCTTGATTGTTTTGTTGGCGGTGGCTGCATGGGCATAACTGCGCTTGTCATGGCCGGCGGAAAAGGAACCCGCATGCAAATCCGCGAGGAAAAACCCCTAATAAAAGTCTGCGGGAAAGCAGTAATTGAATACGTGATTGAAGCATTAAAGAACGCTAAGAAAGTCGACAGCATCATTGTAGCCACAAGCGCTTTCACGCCAAAAACCGCCAAGTACTTGCGTCATTTCCCTGTCAGAATCATCGACACGCCCGGGAAAGACTACGTTTCCGACATGGGCTACGCCAGCCAAAACCTCAAACTCGGCGTTTTCTTAGCCATTGCAGCGGACCTGCCGTTAGTCACCCCTCAAGCGCTGGATGCCGTCGTCAAGCGTTATGAGCTTTGTGGAAAACCAGCTTTGACCGTTGCTGTGTCGCTGGGCACGAAAACGAAGCTTGGCATGAGCGTCGAGTACTCGTTCAAGATGGGCGACAAAGATGTTGTTCCCGCGGGTATCAACGTTATCGACGGTCGCAGGCGGTACGGTGACGAATGGCTGGACCAAGACATCTACCTGTTCGACCTTGAAGAGCTAGCAGTAAACATCAACACGGTGCGGGAACTGCAATTAGCCGAGCGTTTACTGGGTAAACGGAAGGGTAAACCCTCTTGAAGTTCAAACTTTTGGTTGCTTAGCTTCCAGCATCTGTTTAAGCGTTTCCTTCATTTTTCTGGCATCGACATCCAAAAGTGGCGACTCGCATATTATCGTCGGGTGCATTTGAAGGTCCACGATCACTTCAGCCAACATGCGGAAGTCTGGCCCGTACCTGATTTCATCCAGCGAATGGTGGCTTCTTTCGCCTTGCAGGTTGAACTCGATCTTGGAGAAGTGACAGTGCATGCTCCTCATTGTTTCCGTGCCGAGCCTTTGCTCTATTTTTTCAGCGACTGACCTAAAGTCTTCCGTCTTTTTTAGCCCTCCATGATGAAGCGCATGCATGTGCGCCCAATCGATAACGAGCTGAGTTCCTTCAACCTCCTCGTTGAAGGTCATGATTTCTTCCAATGTGCCTACCTGAAAATTTCTGCCCGCCGTTTCGGGACCGAGCTTAACTTTGAAGCCTAATTTTCGAATTTCGGCGCTAACCTCCTTCAGCGCCTCCAAACAGGTTTTAAAAGCAAAATCCTTTTCAAAATGTCCATAAAAACCCGTGTGAAAAACCATGACGTAGGCTCCCATCCATTCGGCCGCTGTTGCGGACGCGATTAGTCGCCGTTTGCTTGCTTCCACAATTTCTCTCTTGCCTGACAAGTTAATGTAGTACGAGCCGTGAAGGCTGAGTCGCACGTCATTTTCTTTCGCTGCGGCACCCAATTCTTGAGCGTGATTTTGTGAAATTTGCGGTTTAGGACCCCAACGGACGGCTTCGTACTCCAAGGCGTCTAAACCTTCTTCACGTAGAAGACGTGGAACATCGGGCAGTTCTGCTCCCATAACCCTGAACATCGGCGGAACACCCGCAGGTCCGAAACGAGTACTCTCAGCCATCAAGTCCCTTCATTAAATTCGCGAAACCCGTTATCCTTTGATAACAATCTAATTCCCGCAACAAATATCAATTTTTCCGCGGGTCCTTAACGTTTCAAGAAATCATCTAGTTATGCATGAAGGAGTTGCACTATTGTCGGTATCGGGACGAACAAGCGGACGTAAACGGCTGCAACTATGATTCCGACGGTGATTGCGAGAAGAACGTAGTCCCCCCAGTGCAGTTTTAGTGCGTATAGATTGGTGCGTTTCTTGGTGGCTCCCCAAGCTCGGCTCTCCATTGCCTCCGCCAACTCAAGGCTTCTTCGGATAGCACTAACAATCAACGGAATAAGCACGGGTACGTAGTTCCTAATCCGCTTCATCAAGCTGCCCTTCTCCAGTTCCAGTCCCCTCGCTTTTTGAGCGTCCATTATTGTTTGGGCTTCCTCAGCGAGGACAGGAACAAAACGCACCGCTGTGGTGAAGGCGAAGGAGAACTCGTAAGGCACACGGGACTCCTCCAGCGCCAAGCCTAAGTGATCGGGTGAAGTGGTCAGGAAGAAGACTGAGAAGGACTCAACAAGCACCACGAAACGTAGGGTTAACGAAGCCGCGTCCTCCGCGATTGTGGGAGTGAACCTGTAGCCCGCGTAAACGTAGTCAGTCGCGGCGTTAACTATGAAGATGACTGCTGCCAGAAAAGATGCTCCCCGCAGGGACCTCAGCCACTGTCGCTGCACACGCGCTAGCAGTACGAAGGGAACCTGCAGGACAAACAGGCAAAGCAATGGAATGACTTGAGAAAAAATGATGGCGACGGCAAAGATGGATAAGACGTAAAAGAATTTTATTCTCGGGTCTAAATTGTGGATTGGAGAGTAAACTTTCCTAAACTTTAACCCGTCAAAAATGCTCATTGCTGCCGCTTGTTCTCCTCGGCGTTTAGAATCAATTTTTCCGCCTCGTAAATGTCGATGACGTCTTTCGGCAAACCCAGAGGCGAAAGTTTGGTGAAGATCTGCGCTATCTGCGGCAGCACGATTGATGATTCAGTCAAAATCTTAGGGTTTGTCAAGATTTCTTTTCCCACGCCCTCAGCGACGATTTTTCCTTCACTCATCAAGACAACCCTGGGGTTGCATTCCGCCACAAACTCCACGTCATGAGTAACGATAACGACGGTTTTTCCCTGAGTCTGCATCTGCATTATGAACTGCCTCAGTTTATCTTTCTGCTCATGATCCTGCCCGATAGTGGGTTCATCCAAAATCAACATCTGCGGGTCCCAAGCAAGAACTGAAGCCAACGCGACACGTTTCCTCTCCCCGCCACTTAGAAGGAAGGGCGAGGTTTTCCTGTACTGAGTGAGAGAGAGCAGCTCGAGAGCCCACGTGACGCGTTTCTCAACGACATCTGCTCCGAACCCAAAGTTTTTGAGGCCAAAAGCGATTTCTTCCTCGACGGTTTCACTGAACAATTGATGATCCGGGTTCTGAAAGACAAAACCCACGTTTCTAGCAAGTGCCGCAACGCTTGTTTTGGTTGTTTCAACCCCGTCAACGCAGACTGTTCCCGACGTGGGTTTCAGGAGACCGTTGAAATGCTTTACGAAAGTTGATTTTCCCGCGCCGTTTTGCCCCATTATCGCGAGGAACTCGCCGTCTTTGATGGTTAACGAGACGCCTTTGAGTGCTTCCACCTTGTTCGCGTAGCGGTAATGGACGTCTCTTGCTTCAATCATTGGTTACCAAGCGCCTCCAACAGTTCGTCGGCTAATTCCTCGGAAGACAGCGGTGTGGTGTCGCCGACGTTCAACCCGTCTTTTTTTAGCATTTGATAGAGCAGCGTTGCCTTTGGGATTCCAACGCCGATTAGACGTGTCTCTTGTGAGCTGAGGATTTCTCTCGGGTTCCCTTCGAAACGCACTCTTCCCTCGTCCATGATGATGAGGTGGCTCGCATACTTCGCCGTTAAGTCCAACCTGTGCTCTACAAGAATGACCGTTATCCCCTGAGTCCTGTTTAAATCGTAGATGACGTCAAAAATTTTCTCAGCGCTCAATGGGTCAAGGAAAGATGTTGGCTCATCCAGCACGATGATTTCGGGTCCCATTGCTAGGACGGCTGCTATCGCGACGCGTTGTTGCTGTCCGCCTGATATTTCGTGGGGTGACCGTTCACGTAAAGAGTAAATATCCGTCTGGTTTAGTGCCCAATCGACTTTTTTTCTTATTTCTTCCCGGGGGATACCCTCGTTTTCTAAGCCGAAAGCAACGTCCTTCTCGACTGAAAGGGCGAATAGCTGGTTTTCAGGGTTCTGGAATACTAAGCCAACGTGCTTAGCCATCTCGTACGTGTGGTGCTCTAACACATCTTCGCCTGCAACCGTGATCTCGCCTTTCAGCTCACCCTGATAGAAGTGTGGAATCAGCCCGTTGAAGCATCGGCACAAAGTTGTTTTTCCACAGCCGCTTGGACCAGTAATGAGTACAAACTCTCCCTTCTCCACTTTAATGGAAACGTCTACAAGTGAGGGCTTGGCTGCGCCTGGATAGGTGTAAGTGAGGTTTTTTGTTTCGATTATAGCCATTTTTTGTGCCTGCATCTTTAAGCGAGAGATTTTGCTCTCATTTAAGCGTAGCTACCCATTTTTGGTTATTTTCTTTCTTAAAAGAACAAGAAACTGCTTAAGCGCAGGCTCAGTTTCGCCTAACCCGCTTACCCCTGCCGCCATCGCGTGTCCTCCGCCGACACCATGTAGGAACTCGCCAAGGGGTGACGCTACATCCCTTCCCAAGTTGACTCCTGTCTCCTTGGTGAACTGGCGTGTGCAGCGTAAGCTTACTTTTATTTTCCCCTTTTTCGTTCCTGCAACAGCCGCAGCGTGCGCGCCTAAATCAACCAAGGCTTTTGCTGCGGCGGCTTGGTAAGCGCTAACATCGGACACTGCGATTATCCAACCGTTGACTCTCACGATTTTGGCTCTTTTGCAAGCCTTCAACTTGGCCAGGCGTTCAGAAGTTTCGATGGGTAGGGCAAACTCTGCAAGCGTCTCTTGGACGTCTATTCCTTCGCTCACCAGTTTAGCGACAATCGCAAAAGTCGATGCGCTTGCCAGAGCGAAATGCCGCGTGTCGAAAGCGATGCCGATGAACAATGCTTTTGCCTCGTTGAGGTCTGGTTTGGTTTTCGCTTCTTTGAAAAGCCTGTAGACTATTTCGCAGTTGGCTGCTGCTTTATCGTCTACGATGCAGAGCTTGCAGATTTTTGTTGTTTCAGGGTTTGGCGTATGGTGGTCGATGATTATTTTGGGCGCTGTGGATTTCTTTATGGTTTCAGCCACTTGGTCAAGCTGGTCAATCGTGTTTAAATCCAAAAAAACAATCACATCAGCCGATTCAATGTTTGGCTTCAAGTTGACAGTCATAGGCATTTGCTCCAAAAGATGTTTGGACGGCTTATCGATGCCTTGTGGACAACCAACCTCAGAAATAACATCAGGCATGAAGCGCTTTAGCAAGCTCTGCAAAGCGTAGGCTGAACAAATCGAGTCAGCGTCCGCGCTCCTGTGACACAGCAAAAGAACGAAAGATGCTTTGCTTTCCCTAAGTATTTGCAAGAATTTTTGGAAATCATTCATTTTAGTTTTCTCAAATATTTTTCACTGGCTTTATGCGCTTCGTTTATCGCTTCAGCAACCAGCGCCTTCGCGTCCACATCTTTAGCTTCTGGCTTTAAAATTAGGTCCATTTCCACGGTGACGTTTACTGGTTTTGCCCCTTCCGCTTCCACGCTGATGTCCAGTCTGTCAACCATTTTAGAAGAAACTTTGGAGAGAACGTGTCTTCTAGCCGCGTCCTCAGCCGTTGAGCATAAAATTTCTATTTGCTCAGTAGATAGCTCTGGGATTCCCAGTTCTACCAACGGGGCGTCCACCTAAGATGACGGCGGCTGAGAAACTGGGCTTAGATCTTCCTGGAGTTTTGTCTGTGATTCTTTAATTTGGCTGCGCATTCGCTCTTCTTGCCTTGCCAAAACCGTGCTTCTCGTGTCCAAGAGCTCTTTGCGCTCGACAAGTTCTTCCGTTACTTTGGGCCTCTCGGCCTTAACCAGAAGTGAACCTACCGCTTTGTAGATAACCGCGTCGTCGGCCGTTTTCTGCAGTTCAGCAATCGTCTGTTCAACCTCTGATTTCTCCATTTCAACCTGCTGCTTCTGTGCTAAGATTGATTGCAAAGTTTGCTGCAGTTGCTGCAGCCTAAGAAGCCTTTCCTGCACGTTAGGCGGTAACTTTGAAAGTTCATCACTCAAACTTTATCCTTCCGTATCCAGCAATACCGTGAGCTATTAATTAAGTATTTCCAACAACGACAAACGCCTGAATGATCGCCCGTTAAATGCCCGTTTGGTTCCAGTAGTAAACGTGCTGGTAGCCTACATTGCCAACCGGGTACTGCGGGTCATAGTATACTATGTCGAGGCTCACCCCGTATTGTGACAAGAGAGTACTAATATCCGTCGCCACCTGTATGGTTTTGCTGTCAGGCGGCCAGAAACCCCAGATAGTATCGTTCGGGTCTCGCATGCCCCACCCGTAATTTTGAGGCAGCACCAAGGCGGCTGCGGGACCGCCTAGGTTTGGAAATTCCTGTTGGTGAATGGCATTCCAGAACTTCTGCATAGCGTTAAACTGCTGAGAATTCAGTGCGCCATACTCGCTGCTTCCGTTGTACGGATAGTCGAAAACTGCGATGTACTTTGCTCCCGCCTCGTATGATGTTAACATTTGATTGTAAATTTGGTCTTCATCGTCATAGTATGGTGCCGAACTGTACGTCCAAGTAATCATTGCACCCCACTGCTTATGCTGCATTCTTGCCGCGCCCTTCACAAGAGCTATCTGCTCCGCTAGGCTGCAATTCCACCCTAACTCCGTGAACATGACATTGTATCCTCCCAAGTAATCAAACCAGTACAAGCAGTAATCCGATGTGAACGTTGTGACTCCAGCGGTTTTCAAAGCTTTAAGCCCACTGTCTGTTCCGAGCACGTCTTGCACGAAAAAGTTGGCTTCCAAATTATAGTTTGGAGGGCTTGTCCCGTTGTTCATGTATCCAAACATTTTCAGGTAAATGTGGTAGAGGTCAGTGGCCACTTTTGAAGAGTTGTACCGCTGTAGGAAGTCCATACCGTAAGTCTTAAACCAGCTTGACCAGTTTCCATCAAGCTGTATTCCGCCTGGCTCATCATTATAATACATTCCCAGAAACTTGGCACCCCACATTGCCTTCCACTTCGCAGTGACAGCAAGCGACTGATTCCAGAACCAAAAGCGGGTGGGATCAAAGTGATCATAAATGCCCATGTTTATGATTACGCTCAAACCTTCAGCGACAGCATAATCGCAAATTTCCTCCACGGCTGTTTCGTTCTGGGTAATTCGGTTCCTTCCTGCGTCCAATATGAAGAGGTTCGTGTAGCCCTTGACCCTGTTAATCAGAGTCATGGCTTCTTGAGTAGTGTTCCCGCCGAAGGCCACCCCGACATAAACGTTCGGGTTAGGTTTAGGCTGGCTTTCAATCGTGTAAGAGGTGTACGCTCCTACCGAAACCAGCAACACAACCATGAGTAAGGTCGCAAGCAAATATTTTCTAACCAGATTGGGTCTGCTCATTGCTAAACCTTGCATGAGACTGTTAATTTACGCTATCCTTAATGTTTTGCTGTAAAATCGACGATTCCGTGGTTGTCTTTGCTTCAAGCTGGTGCCAAAATAAATGAACGTAGACTAACCGCTGCAGGGTCAATTGCATATTCGATTTGCCTCCACGGTTTGCGTCTTTGAGCTTTTGGCAAGAAACTTTTGAGCTTACGTGCCATTCTCCTTTTTAAGCCAACCAAACCGTCCTTTTCACGCCGCGAAAAACCAGTGTTTAACAATTAACCAGCAGAAAATAGTAGTGTGTAGTTTTTACAGTAATTGTTGCAAGGGTTATTGTGAAGTTTTTTAAGGAGTCCAATCATTAATGAGCAGTAAATCGGGAGCGAAAACATATTGGAGCGCGCTAAGGTTACAAAGGAGGAGATTCTCCAGCAGGACACTCGTTTTCTAGCAGTCTACGTTGAATCGAAAAACTCGTGCATGGTTATGCTAAGCGAAAAGGAAGACAAGCTTGGAACCTTAGCAATAGCAGTTCCCAAACCCAAAGACTTGGTTGGCACCGTCACGTCATCCGTGCTTCTGGGGGATAAGAACATCATTTCGGCACGGATGTTCGCTGAGTACGTTGCTTCTAAAAAGGGTAAAATCGCACTCGTTTCCGTTTACCTGGATAAAGTTGGCGAAATTCAAGCGCAGGAATTCTTCGTACACCTGATTGACAAACTTATCAAGAGCGAAAACCAAAAGGAGCCAACCGCAATCTGATAAGCGACAGGTTGAACTTCGAGTGAAAGACAACCATGATGAAAGAAACACTTACGTTAAAAGTCAACTCGCAAAACCCGGACTCGGCTAAGATAGAGATTGCCGCACGGTTCATCAGAAAAGGCGGGTTAGTGGCTTTCCCCACGGAGACGGTTTACGGTTTGGGCGCAGACGCGCTTAATCCCGACGCTGTCTTGGCACTTTTCGAAGCCAAAAAGCGGCCTTTAGACAATCCGCCGATCGTTCACGTCGCAGACCGAGGCGAAATCTGCCGACTGGTGGAGGAGGTGCCCAAAAAGGCTGAGCTACTGATGGAACTGTTTTGGCCTGGACCGTTGACGCTAATCTTTAAGCGTTCAGGCGCAGTGCCCAGTGTGACGGTTGCGGGTTTAGACACGGTTGCGATTCGAATGCCAAAACACAAAGTGGCTTTAGCGCTAATAAGGCAGAGTGGTTGCCCCATCGCTGCTCCAAGCGCAAACCTCGCGGGTAAACCCAGCCCAACAACCGCTCAACACGTCTATGAGGACTTAAACGGTAGAATCGATGTTATCTTAGATGCTGGATCTACAAGAATCGGAGTTGAATCCACAGTGGTGGACTTAAGCGTTGATCCGCCCATGCTTCTTCGACCAGGCGGAACAACTTATGAAGAGTTAAAGCAAGTCCTCAGTGACATGCGCCTTCACCCTTTCGTTCAGGCTGAGAGAGAGTTGCCGCTGGAAAAGGCACAGTCGCCTGGAATGAAACATAGACATTACGCACCTAAAGCAGAAGTCATCCTGGTGGAGGGGAGCGTTCCACTTGTCGTGGCAGAAGTGAAGGAGTTAACCGCGTTTTACGGGCTTAAAGGAGCAAAAGTAGGCGTCTTAGCCACTGACGAAACACAAACTAGCTACAAAGCAGACGTGGTTAAATCTTTAGGCAGCCGATTTAACTTGGCGCTCGTTGCCCAGAACCTGTTCCGCCTGTTGAGGGAGGTGGACGCTGAAAACGTTGACGTGATAATAGCTGAAGGCGTCTCTTCTGAAGGATTGGGATTAGCGGTCATGAACAGGCTTCGCAAGGCGTCAGGCTACCACATAATCAAAGCAGGATGATTTTTTCGTGAATCGGAAAAGAAGGTAAACAGTTACTGTAATCGAGTTAACCTGCAAAGCTATTAGTTCGAAGAGTTGTTCCAGAAAGAACAGTTGCAACCGTGAGAGTAAACAACTATCTGTAAATGACTATTAGTTAAGTAGTTGTTGAGTTGTTTGCTGAGAAAAATTTATATTTAAATATCTGATTGTTGAATTTCGTTTATAATTCAGAAAAGTTAAACGGTGAAAATTATGTCTACAGGTGGAGGAACAGTTCCAGTTCTAGTATTGAAAGAAGGAACAGGCCGAA
>DATHCJ010000017.1:0-84190 GCA_035319575.1 Candidatus Limnocylindrales bacterium | reverse complement strand
TCCTTTGCTTTTTTCCTTCCTATGTAATCGCCCTGTTGGCTCAGCCAATACCATTTTCCAGCTTCAGCGAAGCCTTTCTTGCCTGCCTGTTCAGCACGCTGAATCTTGGCAAAAAAATCTGCATACCCATCAGATCGCTTGTTATCTTTTTCAAAGGCCTTCTCAATTGGCTCACCCTTCTGGTTAACATCATTAACCCAGACAACGTCACCTTCTCGATGGCCCTCAGTTGGACGAGTGTTCCGTTGCACCTTTTCCGGTGAAGACTGTTGAGAAACTGCAGGAGCCCCATTTGAAGGACCAACGAGAGACCTTTCAGGGACATTTAACTTGCTTAATTCTTTGCGGAGTCCCTGCAACTCCACCGCGATTTCCTGCCAAGACTGCAGCATCAAAGACTCATGGCAAAGTGCTTGATATGACCGCCCACTCTCTGTGGTGCTGTTGCATCCGTCACCGTAATCCTCGCAGACCTCGCAGTTATTGTGGTTAAACTGGGTGAGGGGTGAAGGCTGCTTAATCTTGTCTGAGCTACTATTCGGGCTATGTTGAGCTGCTGCATTTTCAGGCGTTGATGCTGTGCTATTCGCAGTTACGGGCTTAGAGATCAAAAAGTAAGGCGAATCCTTGCCTTCGACCTTCTTGTTAGCAAATTCCCCGTTATACTTCTTAATGATCTCAATTAACAAGGGATAATCGGACTTGCCCAAGATAACGGCAAAATCCAAAATCAAGCATGTGCCTTTATCATCCATAAAGAAGTGGCTGGCCGCCGCAAGTTCCTCAGGCAACTCAGCAAAAATCTTATCAGCAATCTCCTGGAAAGCTGGATCAATCGGCTTTTGCTTGCTCACTGATATAAACCTCCCTCAGCCTTGCGGATCTCAGCAAGGCGGGCTTCGTATTGATCAATCTCTTTGAAAAGATCAAGAAAGTCAACGATGAAGTTAAAGTCAGGCTCTTTTTGGTTGAACCTGAAAGGAACGCCGTCATAAGGCGGCTTCATATCGATAACGAGCTTGAGTTCAGCGATAAGGTAGAGGCGCAAACGCAAGATAAAATCCTCAAAGTAGGCTACGCCTGCGCCGCCTTTCATTTCACGTATGCTTAAGCTTAAGCGTAGACTTGAGTGAACAATATGAGCAATGTCGCCAAAGCTGAAGTAAAGCCCTGAATTAACAGCAAATTTGGAGAAATCTGTGCCCCGATAAGTTTGCTTCAGCAACTCAGGCTCAGTGGCAACAATCGCCTTAGCCTTATCCAAGGCCTCGTCAGTCCACTGCCTCACAGCTCCGCCTCCTGGTTAACCCAAACAAAAAAAGAAAGGAGGGAGAACGCAAAAACCTGGCTAAAACTGATTGGTGACTTCACCACGCGGGTGTTAATCCGACCTAGACTACGGGCCCACCGTTGCAGAGTGAAGCATGCAAAGTTGATTTTAAATTTAGCCGTTTATTCTTGGATTAATTCTTCGTCTATCCACCAAGCCTTCTTCTTCCCAGACCGCTCGCCGGCGTAATACTCGACTGCTGATTTTCCAGCTTGTTTTTTGGAGGTTTTCTGGATTCTTCTAAGTCTGTTAAGCACTAGCCACCTGTTGGTTTTAACGTATTCAGCCAGTTCAGGCGTGGTTGCACTTTTGTAATGAAGTAGGTACTCCATTATTTTGTGATCTATCTCGTCTATGCAGAAGGAATACGGGTTAATCTTTCCATGCTGAAAAGTCAGAAGCTCCAGTTCAGCAAGGTATTTTCTTATCTGACCGACCTCCTCCTCGATTTTGCCCATTCTCCCTTCCAAAGCTAAAATCTTATCCGCTTTAGGTGTTTTCTCCAGTTTCTCGCTTATGGCTTCCCTGATAAAGTTGCTTCTGTCACCTTCAGGAACACGCAACGCCATCTCCTGGTAAACTTGCTCAGGTATTTTTACCGAAATTACCCTCACTTCGCTCAACGCATGTTTCCCTCATTAAACGACGTTACAACGCTTGAATATTTCATTTTTTCCATAGATAACCCTTGAACTTATGAAAAACTTAAATGCATTGCTCACCTCGGTTTATTGGGGGTATATGTGGCAGGAAAGGTCACTATCTCTTTGATTAAGTGTGATGTTGGTTCTTTGGCTGGACACCACACTGTTCCCAAACCTCTTTTTGATATAGCTGAAAAAAACCTTAAAAAAGCCATGAATGAGGGAATAATAAACAACTTTTTTGTTTTCAATGCGGGCGACGATCTTGAATTGCTCATGGCTCACGAAAATGGCGAACAAGCCAGAGAGATTCACAAGCTTGCTTGGGAAACATTCAGGGAAGCAGCTGACAAAGCTTTACAGTTAAAGCTTTACGCTGCGGGCCAAGACCTTCTAAAAGACGCCTTCAGCGGCAACGTTTGCGGAATGGGCCCGGGAGTAGCGGAGATGGAAATCGAGGAACGCGCTTCAGACCCGATAGTGGTCTTCGCCGCCGACAAAACTTCCGCTGGCTCGTTCAACTACCCGTTGTTCAGGATTTTTGCAGACCCAATGAACACCGCGGGACTCATAATCGACCCGAGTATGCTCTGCGGTTTCAAATTCGAGATAATCGACACGATAGAGGACAAAGCAATAGTTCTTCAATGCCCGACGGAAATGTACGAAATGCTAGCTCTAGTCGGAACTGTGGGACGATACGCCATCGCTCGAGTTTGGCGAGCAAGTGACGATTTAATCTGCGCCTCAAGCAGCGTTTCCAAATTATCCTTGATTGCTGGTAAATACGTGGGGAAAGACGACCCTGTCATGATAACCCGCGCTCAACACGGTTTGCCCGCCGTGGGAGAGATTTTGGCGCCTTTCATGCACAGCTACTTTGTCCAAGGTTGGATGCGGGGAAGTCATTGGGGTCCGCTTATGCCGGTTGGGTTGAAATCGTCTAAGTGTACGGCTTTTGATGGTCCGCCGCGAATTGTTGCCTTAGGCATTCAGCTTGCTAACGGAAAAATCTCAAGCGACGATGATGGAAAACCGCTTATCGCTGACTTATTCGACGATCCAGCATTTTCCTTTGCGAGACACGAGGCAGTGAATAACGGCAACATGTTAAGGCGAATGGGTGAGTTTGAGCCAGCACGGTTAAGCGCTGAAGACATGGAGTACACGACCATCCAGCAGGTATTGGAGAAACTGGAGAAACGCTTTACACCCATAGGGAAACGCTGAGTCTACTGTGTGTCAACTGGTTGGCCTGCCAACTTAGCTAACTCTACATATCGTTGGTCAACAATTTGGTGCAACTGGTTACGAAGGTCTTCTCCATCCAGGTTTTTCTTCTTCAACAAAGCAACTCTCATGGCCAACTCGTAATCGCCAAGACTTTTAAACCAAGCTTCGAAGTCACCTCGATTCATATGAAATTGAACTGACTGCACGTCGGCCTTTTCGATGCTGTCTGCGAATTCACGAATGTCGTGAGCATGCAGGTCTAGCGGCTTCCCGATGTCATCGTAGAAGTGGAATGCGTTGTCATACGGCAAATAAGCTAAAATCGCCGTGGCTTTTCGCTTGTCGATTTCGGGAAGGCCGAGAGCTTCTTTTCCTTTCTGCGTTATAACGTATTGACCTTTTTCAGGTGAGTTTAGGTATCCCATGCGCACGAGTGCTAAAATATGCATCATGACAGGCGGAAACGCTTCACCGATTTCCTTCGCTACCTCAACGGCTCTCATGGGTTTATCATTAAGTAACAGGTTTTCCAGTATTTCTTGTTTAATGGGGGATAAACTCATTTGTTGGCACCTTGCCTAGTTAGTGCTATGCACAATCGTCTAATCAAACTTTTCCTAGATAACTGTTGTGACGCATGTGCTTTTCGTGGGGCGCATTCTTCAACCTCGGATTAGGTAAAGCTTTAGTACCGAGATTCCCAATGCTAATTGTAAAATGGTGAAAACACAGAATGAAAATTGCAGTCTTCGTTTACGAGTACCCTCCTAAAATTGTGGGCGGATTAGGAACTTACGCGGCTGAGATAACTCGAAAGTTTGTTTTAGACGATCACGACGTAACCGTCTTCACGATGAACGATGACGCAGGTTCGTTACCTACAAGGGAAATCTGGCGTGGAATAGAGATTCATCGTCCGTTACACATTGATGTCTCCGATTCTTTACCTGATGTGATTGCTGAAGACCTTAGGAAGTGGGGCAGAGGATTGCATCTCTTCGGCAAAATCATGGTTTACAATTATTTATCTGCTGCTAAGCTTATCAACGAGTTGATCAAGAAAGAAGGCATGAATTATGATATTGTTGTTGCTCACGACTGGCTTTCAGCGATGGGTGGAATAACAGTCAAGAGAGAAACAGCTCTGCCGCTAGCTTTCCATGTTCACTCGACGGAGATGGGCCGCACGCTAGGCAACGGTTCAAGCGTGGTTAGCAATATAGAGCTGCGTGCGGGCAAAATGGCTGATATGGTTGTGACAGTATCATACGCTATGAAGGACGAGCTTATTCAACTTGGTTTTCCGAGGGATAATATCCAAGTGAGCTACAATGGCGTCGACCCGCAAAAGTATAATCCGCAAAACATATCTTCAGAGCATATTAAGCTGGTTAGAAGCAAATACGGCATCGGCGACGACGAGTTTATGATTCTATTCCTCGGCAGGCTTGTCGGCGTCAAAGGCGTTGATAAACTCATAATGGCCATGCCTCATATTCTTACCAAGATTCCTAACGCTAAACTGATAATCGTAGGCGTGGGTGACCTTCAAGAATACTTAATGAATTTAACAAGAACCATGCGGCTTGACCATTACGTAAAGTTCTGTTTTGACTTCATCCCAGAGGAAGAACGAATTGCACATTACGCAGCCTGCGACTTAGCGGTGTTTCCAAGCCACTACGAACCGTTCGGCATTGTTGCCCTTGAAGCTATGAGCATGGAAAAGCCAGTAGTTGTTGGCGCTTCAGGCGTCAGCGGAATGCGTGAAATAGTAATCTGCTGCGGTGAAGAGCAATGCGGATTCCACGTAGACTCAAACAACCCTTCTGACATTGCATGGGGCGTAATCAGCGCTCTCGAGAACCCTGAAAGGCTGAAGATACTTGGCAAAAATGGAAGGAAACGCGTGTTAGCCGAGTTTACATGGACAAGGATTGCCGCAAAAACTATTGACCTCTACGAAACCATAGCTACACGTTGACTGCGTGTTGACGGTTTGTTGACTGCTGACTTAAAGTCTAGAGTAGCAAGGGAAGCAGCAACTTTACTTTATTTTGGAGCTGAAAAAGAGTACAAACAGGCCAAGACAAGAGCAGCCCGAACCTTTGGCACCCATTTTTTACCGTCTAACCTGGAAGTTGCACTTGAACTAGACAAGGTCGCTGAAGAAAACGAAGGAGAAAACAGAAAAGAGCGGTTAATACAGATGCGAAAAGAGGCCTTAGACGTCATGAAGCTTCTAGAGGTTTACCATCCGGTCTTGATAGGCAGTGTTTGGCGAGGCACCGTAAAGCAAGGGAGCGACATAGACATTGCAGTCTACTCGGATGAAACCCAAGAAATCGTAAACACCCTGAGGACCCGAGGAATAAAGATTTTGCAAACTACCTGGTCAAACGTGAATAAGCATGGGAGAACTCTTGTGTCACTTCATGTGCACGCTGAAACATCAGCAAAGCATGGACTTGAAATTGTTGTCCGCAGTTCAGCGGAAGAAGGCGAAAAAAGAAAATGCGAGATTTTCGGTGACGAAATCAAGGGTTTGAAGACTAAGGACCTTGAACGGTTGCTGAAAGAAAACTCAAGCCAAAAGTTTATTCCAGCCTGATTCACGGTCAAATTTGGTTTTTCCTCAATAAAGCACTTAAGAAGCCAGTTTGATAACATATTTTGAATTGATGGTCGATGGCGATCGATAAGGAATCCCTGAGGAAGATGTTTCCAAACCTTTACAGGGAGCTTGAAGAAGGAGAAGTTAAAATCTCAATAGATGCTCTCCGAAAAAATCCGCAGGAAGCCGAGGATGAAACTGAAGCGGCTGAAGCTGCGGCAGTGGAGGAGCCTAAAACTCGTACGGACAAGCCTGATAAGCTGCGTCACTTCAATCCTACCGCCGTGGATTTTATCCGCCGTTGTGACACGGAAGCCCAAGCGGAAGAAATAGTTGCTTACCTGCTTAAGAAAGGTGAAATAACTGAAGAGTACGCTGAGGAGTTGCGGTGCCAGCTCAAGCGCAGAAACTTAAGGAGCTTTGGCCCTAAAAAAGAGGAAAACTACTACTTCAGAGAAGGCGGAATTTTTTAGAAATTAAACTCGTTAAACGCCCAAAAAGCCAATTTTTTTTTGTAAGAGGTCATTCTGAAGCTGTTCCCCTACGGAGCAGCCATGTAATGGAGCCGTAATTTTTCTTTCGCGCGCTAAGCTTCTTGACCGTTATCCTTTGCTCATCTTTGTGTCGGAAAACTAATAAGGGTAAAGTTTGTTGTAAAAAAACGGAAATGGTGATATTATGACCGTAAAAGTAGGAATTAACGGATTCGGAAGAATAGGAAGACTTCTATACCGCGCAGCGATGGAACGGAAAACAACCATAGACTTTGTAGCCGTTAACGACCTCGCAGACGCAAAACAAAATGCTCAGCTTCTCAAGTACGACTCGGTACACGGAAGATTCCCTGGAACAGTTGAAGTCAAAGGCACGGATATGATTGTAAACGGTAAAGTCCTAAAATGTCTCCAAGTGAAAGATCCAACGATGCTGCCATGGAAAGACATGGACGTATATCTAGCCGTGGAATCAACAGGGTTATTCACCAACCGCGAAGGCGCATCAAAACATCTCACAGCGGGAGCAAAGAAAGTTCTCATATCTGCACCAGCGGAAAACCCCGATGTAACAATCGTCTTAGGCGTTAATGATGATGCTTATGATCCCGTGAAACATAACATCCTAAGCAACGCAAGCTGCACGACCAACGGGTTAGCGCCAATCAGCAAGGTCTTAGATGACAGTTTTGGACTGGAAAAAGCTTTCATGACAACAGTTCACAGCTACACCAACGACCAAAAAGTGCAAGACATCGTCCACAAAGACCCGCGCAGAGCCCGTGCAGCTGCAATCAACATAATTCCAACAAGTACAGGCGCAGCCAAAGCCATCGGTGAAGTGTTGCCAACATGCTCCGGCAGAATGAACGGCGTTGCTTTGCGTGTCCCCACCCCCGACGTGTCGCTTGTTGACCTCACAGCGGTGTTAAGCCAAGATGTTACCAAGGAAGACATTAACGCGGCTATGAAGAAAGCTGCTGAAGGACCGATGAAAGGCGTACTGGAGTACAGCGAAGATCCCTTGGTCAGCACAGATATTCTGCACACAACCTGGTCATCTGTCTTCGATTCTCAGTTAACCATGGTTTTAGGGAACAAGAGCAACTTCGTTAAAGTCTTCTCATGGTACGATAACGAGTGGGGCTTCAGCAACCGCATGGTTGACTTTATTGAATTGGTGGGCAAGAAAGCAGGCTTCTAAGCAAGTAAACAAGCTTAAATCCTTCCTACCTTTTTCTTTTCTACCTGAAAAGTAGTAAACTGACTGAAAGAAGTGTAAAACATGGCGAAATACAAAACCCTAGACGACTTTGACGTGAAGAACAAGGTTGTTCTCGTTAGAGTAGACTTCAACTCGGAAATTGACCCGCAGACAAAGAAAATTACAAATGACGTCAGAATAAGAGATCATGCTGAAACAACTCTCAAGGAACTGGCGGAAAAAGGCGCAAAAGTTGTTGTTTTAGCCCATCAGGGACGGAAAGGAGACCCAGACTATACACCGCTTAAAGAGCATGCGGAAATTCTTGGGAAAATCCTCAAATGCCCAGTAAAGTACGTTGACGACCTCTTCGGAGAAAAAGCGAAAGCCGCCATCAAACGCTTGCAGGGCGGAGAAATCCTGGTGTTGGAAAACGTTCGCAGCTGGGAAAAAGAAACTAAAAGCATGACCCCGCAAGAAGCAAGCAAAACCGAACTCGTGCAAAACCTTGCACCACTCGCAGACCTGTATGTGGACGACGCGTTCTCTGTGGCGCATCGAGCACACGTGTCAATCGTAGGGTTCACACCTGTTCTCCCAAGCGCTGCTGGGCGGGTAATGCAGCGGGAACTTACGAACCTAAGCAAAGCCAGCGAAGAGTCTGAGCATCCTTGTGTCTACGTCCTAGGCGGAGCCAAAGCAGACGACAGCCTCGAAATCAGCAAGTACGTTTTGGGCAGTAGCATAGCAGATTACGTGCTCGTAGGCGGAGTGACCTCGCAATTGTTTCTTGCCGCTAAAGGCTATGACTTAGGCAAAAAGAACATGGACTTCCTTGCGGCGAAACAGCTAACAGGCTTAATTCCAGGAATAAAAGCATTGATAGACCAGTACGGCGACAAAGTCGTCGTTCCGGTCGATGTTGCTTTGGACGTGGATGGGAAACGCAAAGAAATTCCAGTTAGCAACCTTCCAACTGGATACTCAATCTTTGACATCGGCGAAAAGACCGTCGCAAACTACGCGAAAATCATCAAGAGCGCCAAATCCGTCGTCGTCTCTGGTCCCATGGGCGTTTACGAGAACAAAAAATTCAGTTACGGTACCAAAAAAATCTTCGAAGCCATCGCAAAAAGCAAAGCGTTCAGCCTTGCAGGCGGCGGAAACACGAGCGCGGCCATAGAGGAGTACGGCTTGACGAAGAAGTTCGGGTACGTCAGCACTGCAGGCGGGGCATTGACTGAATTCCTCATGGGCAAAAGTCTCCCAGGCGTGACAGCGCTGGAGACAGCTACAGAAACCAAAAAAATCTAATTCCTTCCTTTTTTTATTTTCAGATCTCTACGACTGGTTTTTTGATCCGTCTGTTAAACGGGCTTCTTGCAAAAAATTGACGGCGCATACGAGAACAAAAATTGAGCTAGCACTTCCTTTTATATTTTAAAAAATTACACATTAACTGCCTTATGAGCTGGCAATTTTAGCGAAATTATCAGAGACTATCTCAAGGTTTTTAGCGATGAAATCGGGTTTCTGTTGGCTATTCAAAAGGTCCTTCAACGCGTTAAATTGTGACGGAACAAACACTGCTTTTAAACCTGCTTCTTTAGCCCCTTTAATGTCTTCGATTGGACTGTCGCCAATGTAAACCGCCTGATCTGCTTGGACCTGAAGCTTGTCTAGTGCATCCTGGAATATTTGTTTGCTTGGTTTTCGCCAGCCGTTTTCATCTGAAACCACGATGACGTTGAAGAATGAATTTATTTCAATCTGTCGCAAGCTCGAGTAGATGACGGGTGCATACGTGAAGTTTGAAATTAAGCCAACTTTGTACCCTGCGTGGACTTGTTTGAGTAGTTTTTTTGCGCCTTCCCGAAGTTCAAGGGCATCGATGAAGTCTTGGAAGAAGAAGTTCAGGGCTGCCTTGACTCGGGAATCATCAGGCGTCACTTCAAACCCGAGGCTTGCAAGGGCTTCTGCCACCCAAACCGCGTTAGTCACCTCTCGCAGTTGCTCGTAACGCACTTTGCGGTATTTCTCGTGCGCCACGCTGTAAGCTTTCATGAAATTACCTTCGGCAACGTTGAAGCCCTCATTCAAGAGCGCCTTGTACAGTTTTTCTTTCGAGGCGTCCATGCTGTAGCCTTTACAGTTGACAAGAGTGCCGACGTAATCGAATATTACCGCTTTAGCGCAACTCATTCTATTGATCTCTCGCTTCAGCCAAAATTGCGTTCTTTCCGACTTCTTGAATGACTTTTCCAACAGTCGTGCTCATCAGCTTTGTTTCGTTTCCGATGGCGTCTTCAACCTGTGGGTCGAAGGGGATTGATCCGAGGTATCTGACCCCCAGCTTTTCCGTTTCAACTTGAACGCCGCTTGTTTTGTCCATTTTCATGTTTTCAACGACTCCTATAACGGGTAGCTTTAACTCGCACAGAAGATTAACCTGCTTCCTCACTGTTTCAAAAGCCAGCAAGGAAGGCGTAGTCACGATTAGGAATTCTATTCGTTTAATCAGCCGCACCAGGTCAAGAACCGCGTCGCCGATGCCTGGCGGCATGTCAATCACCAAGAAATCAAGCGTGCCCCACCGGGTAACTGATAAGAGCTCGATTAAAGCGTTTGAAACGTCGGCTCCACGGAGGGGCGCAGGGTTGTCGCCGACAAAGTAGACAAGCGACATGTACTCTAAGCCGAGTACCTTTGGCGGAACTATGCCTTTTTCCTCTTTCAACTGCACCTTGGGAGCGTTTAAGATTATGTGAGTTGAAGGGCTGGTGAAGTCTAAGTCGAATAACCCGACTCTGCAGCCGTTACGTGCAAGGGTTAAAGCGAGCGTGGTTGCAACCATGCTCTTTCCTACGCCGCCTTTGCCGCTTGAAACGGCGATAATTCGCCTCGTTCGGCTTAAACGCTCATTAATCACGCTTATTCTTGGGTCAACCACGTTTATTTGGCTCCTTTTACGCTCTCAAGCCAAACTCCACGCCCGCTGACGATTTCAAAGTCAGGGCTGCCGCATTTCGGACACTTAATGTAGCTGTGGGCTACCTCGGGAACAAAGTGGATTGCTTCAGCAGTTTCCTTATCCACTTTCTTGCTGTTAAACCGCCACACAGTTCCGCAGACTCTGCATCGAAGCGTGGTTCCAGCTTTTAAAATTCGAAATTTAGCGTTCTTAAAGAGCGGCGGCTGCATCTGCGTTATAGCAAAACGTAAAATGGACCGGTCAACCTGCTGAAGCTCACCGACCTTAACGGTGACCTCTGTAACTTCCTTCATTTTTTCCTTCTCAGCAAGTTCTTTCGCCGCTGTTAAAATTGCCTCGGCTAAAGCCCATTCATGCATAAAATCTCTTATCTTACGCGTGTTTAAAAAGAATATTGCAAACAAAAAGGTGTTTTTCAAGAAAAAACACAAACAACACTATACGTTATACCTGTTTAACTAGCGCACTTTGTCATTTTTCTAATTGGCTTTCGGTTTCGGCAAGATTTGTTGACTTTGAAAAGCCGGAAGAACGGAAATACATGGGTGTTCAAATCGCTCTACCATTGTCTGCTTTCAGCCGCCTCCTATTTCATCTGTCAGCCATAGTATTGCGCAATCAACGAAATTCATGATAAAAACACCTGATTAATACAGCATATATTAAATATGTGATGTATTAACACATTAAAGTTTGTAAATATTAGGACGAATAAGAATGGAACGCAGAATCATGTCTTTAGGCAGATCCTCAATGGTCATTTCTCTTCCGAAAAACTGGATGGTTTTAAATGAGTTAAACAAGGGCGATGTTGTCTCATACGCCATCCAACGTGACCGGTCCTTGGTTGTTTATCCCGGCGCAAAGAAACCGGCGCCCAAAGAGATAACATTAAAAATTGGCCAAAACGAAGACGAAGCACTGTTATCACAAAAGATTATCGGCTCATTCCTAAACGGGTATTCCGGTATCACGCTCATCTCCGAAAAAATCTTTTCTGTCCCGCAAAGAAAAGCCATTCGAAACATTGCCGGAAGGCTATATATGAGGATCATGGAGTCCGATTCCAAAGGTGTTTATCTTCAAACTTTGACTGATGAGTCAAAAGCCTCGCTTGATCAAGCCATACAAAGGATGCATTTGATTTCGCATTCCATGTGCGAAGACGTCTTTAATTCACTCAAGAACAACGATGTTTCGTTGGCTAAGTCTGTTTTTTCATTGGACGATGACGTGGATCAATTCGCTTTTTTCATTCTCAGAATACTCCGGAATGCAGCTCAAGACCCGGTCTTGGCAAATGAACTGCGAATAGATCCTTTAGATTGTATGGATTATCAGAGCCTAGTTTACAGAATCGAGCACGCATCGGATTACATAGCCGACATTGCAAGTCACATAGTCATGTTGAACGGCGCAGGACAGCAGATTCCGGATGATCTGCTTGAGCTACTGGTCAATGAAGGACTGGAGGTTGTCGACTTGTACGTTAAAGCCGTCAATGCCTTCTTTCAACGCGACCTTGATTTTTCTGTTGATATAATGAAAGATAGACCAAGAATTGAAAAGTTGGATCAGCAGATTGCCACGAAATCTTTTGAAGGCCAAAAAAGCCCTGAGCTGATTTGTGGTATCTGTTCAATTCGTGAAAATATAAAAAGAATTGCTGAATACGCAGCAAACGTGGCAGAGATTACGGTAAACCGAGCGTTCAAAGCTACTGAGTAGTTTTCTTCGACGGCTGGTAGTTCAGTGTCATCGCCAGCTTAGATGGAAGAATCTCCTTTTCGAGCAGTTTTCTCGCCATTGGTAGCGCTATGTTAAAGTTGTAGACATCTTTGCCATTGCTCCGTGCTTCACGCAAAATTTCTTTTTCAAGTTTGTGTTTTAAATCGCCAACGGTTAAAGCGCCAATAACGAATATTCCAGGCAGCATTTCTTTCATGTCATCCTTCAGTTCAATCCCCTCTACGCCGAACGGTGGAATCGCGTTTATATCAAGTAGGACCTTCATGTGTTTGACTTGGTTAAGCATTGGTTTATCGATGATGCGGACGCCTTTAACGCCTGCACACATGATTACGTCGGCCTTCTCTATAATTTCGATTTTCGAAGCGGGAGTCGGCGCGAATATGCCTTGAACTTGTACCCCATGATCTTTGTTCAGGAGCTTAGCGATGCCTTCTGCATGCTCTTTTCCGTCGACACGTTTCGGGTTAAGACTGGCAATCATTACTTTGCATCCTAGTTTAGCAAGAAGAACAGCAGCTATTTGTCCAACTGCGCCAGTTCCGAAAACAGCACAAGTTTTGTCCTTTAACTCTCCAAGTTTGTTTGACGCTAAAGCATTTTCAGCTTTTGCCACCATGGCAGCTGCAGTTGTGTATGCGCCAGCAGGGTCAATTATTATGCTAGTCTTGAACGGTGGGAACATTGAATCTTTTACGGCTTGGAAGACTTCTTCGGCTCTTTCCGCGTCCTTTCCGCCAATCAGGAAGGTTGTGTGCTTTACGCCTTTCGGTCCTCGTGAGAGCAGGGCGTCTTGAGTGATGTTTTTTGCATCTTCAGGGTTTATGTTTTCATAAGGTATCACAGCGTCATAACCAACGTCGTATGCCATGCAAATGTCAAACGGGCTTGCTTTCGCATCAGTGTCTATGTAGAACAGTAAATATGGCGCCTCTTCTCCGGCTTTACCTATAACTGGCTTGACTTGAATCTGGATTGACTCCAACCAGTTTTCCATCTCATGAGAAGACGGTACCTCTGTGCTCGCCGCGATAACTTTTTTCGAAAGCTTTGCGACTTCAACGTTAGCGTTCATCGATTCCAGCAACTGTTTGGTCCCGACTAAATGCTCCGGGCTGCAGATATGAAGGCAGGTGATTTCTTCTTTGCCTTTGATTTCTCTTGCGTGGTTTAGAATACCCATTGCCATCCAGCTTTCTCTGATGGGGAAATAGACTTCGTGTTGATGTTCTTCTATCTCGAATTCCAAACTTTGGCCAAGAGCAATCATGTACTCTTTTTCCATTGAGTCATCCTGTTTTGGCGCACTATCCAAGGCTTTCAAGAGATCATCCCTTGATTTTATTTTTTTAGCAATGACGTCCTCAATGTATCCTTTTGCCGCTGCGTCAATGTCCACCGCGAAGTATGGTATGCTACTCTTGCGGAAAACATCAGTCGTTATGCTGCCTTCGAAGTCTTCCTTAGAACGCATGCCCAGCTCATCGGTAGCGAAATCTACGTTGACTTTGCTTACAAGGTTCTCCAGGAACTTATAGAAACCTATTGACGGTTTGAACAACGCTTTAAGTGAATTGGCATTCATCGGGGGCTCATTCACCCAGAAGGGTTCGTTGTATTCTTTTTCAAGCAGTAAGATGTTGAGTTTCTTTTTGTCTAATGGTTTTAATTCGAGTGTTTCCATTTTTTTTACCTTCGCCTGTCTGAGAACGCGGCGGCAAATATATACTTAGTCGAAATACGTTATGTAAGTTTATATACGGTATATACATTTCCTTAACTCACGATATACCCACACATACAGCACATACATTTTCGACTGCGCAAGTAACATTCAGAAAAAACATTAAAAAACCGTTCAAACGTTGTTTTGGCTGTAACTCTCTTCATCAAACGTCGGTTGAAGCATCAGCTTTGTTTTATATTTCAGTTTGCCATCCTTTGCGTGTGGTTTTCTTAGGACGCTATCATTGTATTTCTCGATTTCACGTGCTTCTTCCGCCAGCCTCGCAGCTGCCTGAGCAACCTCATGCGCGGAGGCGACTAGCGGAATGTACTTTTCGCTTTCTTTTTCTATGAAGCACGCTTGAGTGTCGATCTCAGCAACTTTCTCAGCCATTCCGTAGGCAGCGATCGCTTTTGCTTTTGCGTATGGATTGCTAAAGAAGGGTTGATCTCGGATGGTTAAGATATCGACGACTATCTTCGGTAATATGGGAGTTTGCCCAGCTTCGACCGCGTAAATTACTTTATCAATCTCCTGCTGGACAATCCGGTAAACGCCACTTATTGCAAGCACCTTGCTTATGTTTGAATTGAAAAGTGCCATTTCAACAGGATCCAAAAATTCCTTTCGCGCCCCGATTAATGGGTCACCCGTGATTATCAAGTAGCCTAAGCCCTGTTTCTCAATGTCTGCTTTGATACGTTTGCCCGGAGAATCTGTTATGACTATCCCCGGGATTTTTCTGTTTGACACTGCTTCTCGGGCTTTTGAAGGACCCGGCAATGCTGTATTAGGCGATATGATCAGCATGACGTCGGGGTTAAATTCGAAGATTTTAGGTAAGGCTTCTTCGACGTCGTCGGCGCCCATTTTTGAACCCGTCGTCACTGTTCGAACCTTGATGTCTCTTCGATCAGCTAACTCATCAAGCAGAAGCTCAAGACAAGGCGATGTCCCGATATTTCCGCACTTGAAAATTCCAATCTTCTTGGGTTGCGGTTGTGGTTGTTGTTCTGCCATTTTAGCCCTATCCTTAATCCGAATTTTACACCCGTTGAGCTTTTAAAGTTGCCGTAATAAAATTCCATAATCCGCATTTTTCCATGCAATTGATTATTGAATGTGGAATAGGCACTAGCACCCTACGATAAGTGCATTCACACCGCCATCAAACTCTATACCCTAACATCAACGTCGAAGAAGTACAACAACAAACGCATTGCAATTGTTGTACTTCTTTTAATCAGCAACTAACGAGAGGACTGCCTGCTTCCATCTTCTTTTGACGAAATTGATTTTAAAGAGCTCAAGTCGTTACACCGCAATTGTTTAATAATCAGCCCTCAGAGTTCTATCCATAAAGACCTAAGGAGGACACCTGATTGTCAGTAAACGAGAATTTAGAAAAACTATCAAATGCCTGCGGCGTAACAGGCCGGGAAAGCGAAGTCCGAGAATTAATGATCAGACTCATAACCCCTTACGCAGACGAGATAATCATTGATAAACTTGAAAACGTTATAGCCGTCAAAAAGGGCAAAGAAAAATCAACTAAAATAATGCTTGCCGCCCACATGGATGAAGTAGGTCTAATGGTCAAAACAATATCTAAAGAAGGTTTCTTGCAGTTCACGAAGATGGGTGGAATAGACGACCGCATCTTACCAGCTCAGAAGGTTACAGTTTTCTCGAGAAAAGCCGCTTTTCCAGGCACAATCGGGTCGAAGCCGCCGCACATCCAAAAAGAAGAAGAACGGAAAAAAGTTATCGCTTCAGACGAGCTTTTCATCGATGTAGGCGCAGAAAGCAAAGAAGAGGTTTCAGCAATGGGAATTACGGTCGGTGACCCAGTAGGTTTTGACATCAAGTACACGCGCTTAAGCAAAGATGTCGCAATGGGGAAAGCTTTCGACAACCGAGCAGGCTGCGCTGCAATGATTGAAGCCCTAAGAATAATGGAGAGGATGGACTGCACAGTCTACGCGGTGGGAACGGTTCAAGAAGAAGTTGGTTTGCGTGGCGCCGGCACGGCAGCTTTCGGTGTCGACCCCGATCTGGCAATCGCGCTCGACGTGACAATTGCCGGCGACGTTCCTGGCGTAAGGGAGTACGACACCGCCGTTAAGATGGGCAAGGGCCCAGCGGTAACAATTTCGGATGCTGGCTTGATTACCCACCCGAAGATTCTGCGGTGGCTTTTGGACTCGGCAGAAGAAGAAAAAATCCCATACCAGGTTGAAACGGGATTGATGGGTTCAACCGATGCGGCACGCATCATGCTGACGCGTCAAGGCATCCCCTCAGGCAACATATCGGTACCGACACGGTACATTCACAGTCCAGTAGCCGTACTAAATCTAAAGGACGTTGAGAACTCGGCTAAACTCACCGTTGCAGCCATCCAAAGAATATCAAGGTTCTTCTAGCAGAAGGGCTAGCAATGTCGTCTACCGAAGTGTTTGCCCAAAAAGCAGTCCAGCGCTTTGAGAGTGGCTACAACTGCGCTCAAAGCGTACTCTTGACGCTTTATGAGCACTTGGAGCCCGAAGGCAGGAGCGAGCTTGTTCCAAAAATTGCTGCTGGCTTCGGCGGGGGCATTGGACGTTGCGGCTCAGTTTGTGGAGCGTTGACGGGCAGTATAATGGCAGTGGGAATCAAGTATGCACCTAACGAGACAGGCGTGGAAAAGCGAGCGGTTGCCTACGCCAACGCCCGAACTCTCTATCGGGAGTTTGAGAAGCAGCATGGTACTGTTTTGTGTCGAAACCTGATAAAATATGACCTATCAAACCCTCAGGAGGCAGTTAAGGCTCGCCAAGAAAAAGCATTCGAAAAAGTTTGCAACCAGCTGATTAAGAGTGCCCTTGAGAATTTTCTCGCGCTCGAAAACAAATGATTAAGGTTTCGCTAGCGTTCCCACTGTCGAAAGTGTTTTTAGCACTCGGCTCCTCATTAATACGTGGCGCTTTAAGTAATGGATGCTGCTCAAAAGTTTGCTGGAAGATTCGAGTTCTTAGAACATACCGCTGACGTTTACATTAGAGCGTTTGGGAAAACAATGGAGGAAGCCTACGAAAATTCTGCGCTTGCAATGTTTGAGGTTATGACCGACACCGACAAGGTGGCTCCGATGAAAGAGGAAAGCTTAAACGTCGAAGCTGAAGACCAATACGCCCTGCTTTACAATTGGCTTGAAGCGTTGCTCGTGAAATTTGAAACAGAGGGCATGCTTTACTCAAAATTCCAGATAACGGATTGGAATGAAACGGAAGAAATCTTCAGGTTTAAAGCCAAAGTTTGGGGAGAAAAATTTGATCCTCAAAAGCACACGCAGAAAGTCGCGGTCAAAGCTGTAACTTACCATAGAATGATGGTAATCAGAGAAAAAGACAGCGTGGTCTTAGAGTTTATTTTAGATATCTAGGCAAGCTTTCGTCTTTTCAGTTCTTCAATCATCTTGTCAACAATCGGCTCTGGCGGTTGATCAAGGCTAGTGGTTTTCGAGACTACGAAAGGCACTTTCTTCTCCGCAAAGTACTCTAAAAGCGGTTTTGTTTGTTCCTGATAAACCCGTAATCTTTTCTTTATGACTTCAGGATTATCGTCTGAACGCTGATATAAGGATCCGCCGCATTTGTCGCAGACTCCTTCAACTTTTGGCTTCAAGAAGCGAACATTGTAAACGGTCACGCAGTCACGGCATATCCTACGGCTAGATAAACGTTCAATAATGATCCAGTCAGGCACGTCAAGCAGCATTACAACGTCAATTTTCGTTATGGCTTCGAGGGCTTTAGCCTGTTCAAGCGTCCGCGGGTACCCGTCAAGAATGAAGCCTTTGCCTTTCGGAATCTTGCTTAAACGCTGCTTTAGAACTTCTACCACAACCTCATCTGGGACCAAAAGCCCCTTTTCCACGTAGCCCTTGACTTTTCTGCCCAGTTCTGAGTCTTCCTTGATCAACTCGCGGAAAATGTCGCCTGTCGAGATTGTTTCAACGCCGAGTTTCTGCTGAAGCCTTGAGGCGTAGGTTCCTTTCCCTGCGCCTGGCGCTCCGAAAATAATTGCTTTCAATTTCCATTTTCCTCTCTTAACCTCTTCCATAGAATACATTGAATAATTAAATTTTATGTGCTTCATCTTCAATTTCAAGGAAACGTTTATGCCACCACAGCTCTTATCAAACGTAGCAAAGGTGAAGGCTCTGCACACTCAAGAGATTGGGAAAAACCTGTATCAAGTTGATCTGGAGACTGGCGGGTTTAAGAATCTTTTCTGCAGTTACATATTAAAAGGCTCTAAAATCTTCATCGTCGAGTCTGGCCCCACTTCTTCCGTGCCTAGACTTGTCGATGGGTTAAAAGAACTCAACATTCGACTCGAAGACGTCGAATACATTGCAGTTACACATGTTCATTTAGATCACGGCGGCGGAGCTGGCACATTGCTGAAGTTCCTGCCAAACGCAAAAGTTATCGTGCACCCGAGAGGTATGCCTCACCTGATTAATCCCCAACAGCTTTGGGAATCTTCACAATCAGTGTTGGGATATGTAAGCGAAATCTTCGGCAAACCTGAACCTGTCCCGAAAGAACGAATAATTCCTGTCGTAGATGGCTCTTTTGACTTGGATGGTGGCGCCAAATTGAAGGTTATCGAAACAGTCGGTCACGCTTCACACAACCTCAGCTTTCACGAGTCGTTCAACAACGGCATCTTCCCAGGGGATGCGGCTGGAACGTATTTCCCAGGATTCGACGTCGTGATGCCTACTGCGCCGCCTCCTTTCCGTCTTGACTTGGCACTGATTTCCTTAGATAAGCTGATTAGCCTCAACCCCTCATTTCTCTATTACAGCCACTTCGGCAAAGCTTCAAACGCGGTTAGACGGCTCGAAGACTACAAGTTACAGTTGCAGCTGTGGGCAAAAATCGTAGAAGAGGGCTTGAAAGAAAACCAAAGTGTCGATGAAATTCGAAATAGAATACTTGCTGAGGACAAGGTTATGCGGCAACTTGCTGGTTACTTGAGGTCCCACCGAGTTTATTCCAAGACCGCTCTTGGAAACACAATTCAGGGTGTAATCGAATACGTTAAACAGGCTAGGCAATTTTCATAAACGTTTAATAATCAACTTTTCTTTTTTCCCTTAAGGTGAAATGGTTTTGGGTGAAAGTGAAAGCAGAAGGGCGCCAGAACAAGTTCCACTGGAAAAAATAGACGATTACTCTTGGCGTATCCCGCAATACAAGCCAGCCATGCGTGTTCCGGGCATAGTTTTTGCCAACGAAGTCCTTTTAGAGAAAATGAAGACCGACAGGACCCTTTGGCAATGCTCGAACGTGACGCAGTTACCTGGAATCTACGAGCATGCAGTAACTTTACCAGACGGGCACGAAGGCTACGGTTTTCCAATCGGCGGCGTCGCCGCGACAGACTACAACAATGGCGTGATCAGTCCCGGTGGCGTCGGCTACGACATCAATTGCGGCGTGCGCCTCTTGGCAACAACGCTGACTGAAACGGAAATTCGACCCAAACTTTCATCTTTGGCCGAAACTATTTTCCGTAACGTTCCTTCCGGGCTTGGAAGCCGCCGAAAAGACTTCTCGATATCCAACGCCGACTTAGACCAGTTAGTCGTCGAAGGCGTGCAATGGCTCATCAAACGCGGCTTCGGATGGCCTGAAGATGCAGAACACTGCGAAGAAGGCGGCCGCATGCCCAACGCAGAGCCAGATAAGGTTTCTTCAACTGCTAAGAGCAGGGGCTTAACCCAGATCGGCACGTTAGGTTCGGGTAACCACTTCTTGGAAATTCAAAAGGTAGACAAAATCCTTAACCCCAAGACAGCGAAGGCTTTCGGGATTACGCAGGAAGGCCAAGTTACAGTCATGATTCATTGCGGCTCAAGAGGCTACGGCCACCAAGTCTGCTCCGACTATTTGAGAGTCATGGAACATGCGGTAGCAAAATACCACATCGCCTTGCCTGACCGCGAATTAGCATGTGCACCCGGAAGCAGCGATGAAGCTAAAGATTACTTTCAAGCCATGGCTTGCGCCGTCAACTACGCTTTCTCTAACCGCCACGCAATCATGCACTGGGTTAGACAAAGCTTCCAGCAGGTCTTCCATGAGGCGCCTGAGAAGTTTGGGTTAAAACTCGTTTATGACGTAGCCCATAACATAGCAAAGGTAGAAACGCACCGAATCGATGGCGCAGAAAAGAAAGTTTGGGTTCACCGTAAAGGGGCTACACGCGCTTTTCCACCTGGGCATCCTGATGTTCCAATCGACTATCGCAGTGAAGGACAACCAGTGCTTATCCCAGGCAGCATGGGCACAAGCTCTTGGATTCTGGTGGGCTCGCAGAAAGCCATGGATTTGACTTTCGGCTCAACAGCGCATGGAGCAGGCAGGATGATGAGTCGTTCAGCAGCAAAAAGGCAGTATTGGGGAGGAGATGTAAAATCAGGTTTAGAAAAGCGTGGAATTGTTGTTCGAGCCGCAAGCGCTTCGGTTTTGGCTGAGGAAGCCGACCCGGCTTACAAGAACGTAGATGTAGTAGCTGAAGTCAGTGATAAAGTTGGGATAGCCACAAAGGTTGCAAGGCTCGTTCCAATCGCAGTTGTAAAAGGATAAGGTTTAATCAGCCGATTCTTTTCATTTCCACTTTTTAATGGTCTTTTTTGGTGGTATTTTGGGAATTGTATAACTAGATGTTTTAATAATGAAGTATAAATTTAATTCCACGGAAAGCAGGAAAGCATCATTTGAGCAGAAAAAACATCAGACTCCAATACAGCGGATTCATAATTTTTTCAAGTCAATTACTAGGCATAGTTACGGGGCTCATTTTCACGCTTTTGTTAACCAGAGGCATGAAGGTGAACCAATATGGTATTTGGACTAACATTTTTGACTATACGGCTTACTTTATACTCTTCAGCAATTTTTTACCTTTCTGGGCAACTAGGTTTGTAGCTAGAGGAAAAGAGGGAACAGCTAAAACTATCAGCTTAGCACAATTAACAATAGGCGTCATTGCAACCGCAATTTACCTTCCCGTTATTTATCTGATTTACACGCTAGCAATCGGGCCAAGAATAGGAACAATGACCTATTTGCCAATTTTTTTGATTGCCGGTCTCTACATTTTAGCTTATTTCATGATTAACGTTTTTGAGGGTATTTTGCAATCTATCCAGCCTCAAGCGCTTGGGTATGGCTTCTTGATCGAAGAAGTAGTGAAGGTCGGAGTAGCTTTAGTTTTGATACTGGGTTTTAAGCAATTATTCCTCGGTGCGATGTTAGCCCTAGTTCTTTCTTTGTTTGCTCAGATAGGCTATTACATTTCGCTCCTGTCCGACGAGTTTAAAGAGAAAACGGATTGGAGTTACCTTAGAGAGTGGCTCAAGGGTTCAACATTAATCGCCTACAACTATATTGGAGGTCAAATTCTTGCATTTGTTTTTATCTTACTTTTCTTTTACGGAGGATCAGATGCTAGGGCTTATTATCAAGCTGCCCTCAGTTTCGCAAGCGTAATCACGTATGCTGGTTCCTTCGCCACGGCGTTGTATCCTAAACTGTTAGCTAAGAATTGCACAACCGAACAAGTTGGCACGTCATTCAAGACGGTTATGATGCTGGCAATTCCATTAATGACGATAGCAATGGTTATGTCCACATCGTTTCTAACCATCCTAAAAACAGCTTACGGGATCGCTTGGCCAGTTCTCATTACTCTATCGATTTACACCTTTGTGACTTTGATTACTTCTTTCTACTCAAGCTGCCTTGTCGGTGTAGAAGCTTTCGACGCTGGAGGCAAAATCTCTATTCGCCAATTTGTCAAAACCAAAATCTTCAAGTTATACACTCTTCCGTACATTCAGTCAGCAGTAGTCCTTCCGTTGGCATACTTTATTTTGACAAGATTGCCACTGGCGGGTTCCGTGCTCGATACGGTGTTCGTAGTGGTGTTACTCACTGGGGCTCAATTTGCAAATTTGTGTGTAGTATACAGGTTTACTCGTCGTGCAATCAGAATACCTATTGCCTGGGTAAGCTTAGCCAAGTACGTCTTAGCTGCCCTTTTTATGGCAGCCATCATGCTGCTGGTTCCAGCCACCACAACTCTGCTTTCGACGATTGCTAAAGCAATCGCTGGATTGGGAATTTACGTGGCCTTGCTGTTGGCCATTGACAAGCAATCGAGACAGCTTGTTAGGTTGATTTGGGAAGAAATCAAAGGTTCATTAAAGCAGTTAACTTCTAAAGAGAATAATAATAGCAACATATCAGGCGAAAACAGCCCAAAAACGACTGAAAATTAATATGGCAAAAACAAGTTATGTTGAAGCGGTTTTCACTCTTGCCCATGAAGGCTTGATTGTCAATGAAGGATGAATGTGGAATCTGCGGTCGGGTTCTGAACATATCTTACATGCGTAAGTGTCAACGCTGCAAGAAACTTTTCTGCCGCGACTGCATGGTACCCGACGTCTCTACGGGCGACCCGAATGCCATGCTATGCCTGCATTGCGCTAGACGAGTGGTTTCGCCGTGGTCAGTATCTAAGTATGATGGACTTGAACGTCATTTGAAATTCAGAGCTGCGTTCACAAACTCGGTAAAGCTTTCCTTCGCAAGAATAGATGGTTTAATCGGCAGCAACCTCCCGATGAGTGCGTTCAGAGACGCGTGTTGGTGGAGCAACTCATCATGTAGCGCTCATGCAAAGGCTTGGTTGAACGCTGGCTGGGAGGTGCAAGAAATAAACCTTAAGGAAGGCTTCGTCGTATTCAAGAAAGTGCTTAATGTCCCATTCAAGAAGCCCAGGCAGCGCAAACTCGAGATAAATAAACCGTTCACTCCCGTACCTGTCCACGCGCCCAGATCCAAGGTGCCCTCTAAAACCAAGGTTTCCAAGCTTTACGCTAGAATAAAGAATCTGGAGAGGCAGCGTGCCGCAGCACGCAGGCAAATCAGAGGTTTTAAGCCTAGGTCTCGGCGATGGAACAAGCTTTTTAGGTTCAAAGAAGCAAGTTAATGCACGAGCCTGAACGGTGCGTTGGTTGTTTAAGCGAACTTACAACTTGGAAATCGACAAAGCATACCAAGACTTGAGATCTTCTCTTACTGGGAAAGGTTGCAAAATAATTTCCGAAGACCCGCCGAGGCATATTGTTGCTGTGCAGGGATCGCTGTGGGGGATGTCGCCGTCAACAGCCAAGAAAATCGTGGATGTGATTTTTAAAGCTGCTGATTCAAGAACGCAAGTAACTTGTTCTTCCCGTCTCAGCCCAGACTGGAAAAAACTAACGATAGTCGGCTGCGCCCTGGCTGCTGTACTGGTTGGTGTATGCTTGTGGATGGCTTTTGACTTAGGCGTGTTCACGATTAACGGTGAGCCCAATTTTTGGAGTTGGCTAGCAACCGTCAACGGCAACGTGGATTTTGCGGTTGCGCAAGACCTTGTGAATCTGACGAAGGCTCTTGCCTTCTTCCTCATAGTTGTCATCATTTTGGAGATTGCCGTTGCCGTTTACGCCCACGCTAAAATTGACAGGTTCGCGCAGGGAACTTTCGATGTACTATCAAACCATGAATTAACTGGTAGTGTGCCTAAACAGTGATGCTCAGCGTTAACCTATCTTTTTACCGCATTCCTCACAGTATACCGCACATGACTTGTTGCTTGAGCCGCAATAAATGCAAAATTTATTCTTGCCTATAGCTTCTTCAGCTTTCGGTCCGGCTGCTTCAGGAGTAACTGTTTGTTGGGAAATCGTTTTTCCTCTGGCGGACCTTGCCGGTTTGATCACGGCAGCTATGCAAATGCCAATTGCGACGATGATCAGCGTGAATAAGATGGGTTGGTCTGAAATCAAGTTTAAAGACAATGGCTGAACTGGTTGAATGGTTGGTCCGGCAACGGTGGACGAAGCAGTCGGCGTTGGGTTTGGTTGAATGGTTTCTGGCGTGTTAGAACTGTAGGGGGCGGAAGATGGGTTAGGCTCTGCGGAGGATAGGGACGGGATGTTTGCAACGTATTGTTCATTCGTGGATATTGGGTAGACGTAAGCGTTTTCGCCATTGAATTGGGCGGGCAGTTGACCGATCGTGAACCCTTCCCCGGTTGTTTCACAGTAATAGTAGGTTTGGTTATCGTACGTCCAGTATGTGCCTTGAAGGTTGTTTCCTAGTATTCCAACTGCCAGATGGTCTGGAGGATTAATGAAGATCGTACCATAACCCAGCATGAGCGTTAACGTCGCAAAAAGTATGGAGTGGCTCTTGCAGTCGCCAATATTATCCACCAATGTTTCCAACGGGAACCTCGGGTAATCCTGATAGCCTGTGCTGTTTAAGTCAGTCGCGTACGGGATGCTCTGCACGAAAGCTAAGATAAAATTCACTTCTTGATAGGGACTGTAACCTTGCCGTGTTGCAGTCGCGTTCATCTTTGCCACTAAACTTTGTAAGTAAGGGTCTTCAGTTGTGGTAAAGTACCCGAAGCCTGAGAGTGGAATTTGCGATCGCACCGAATCTGGAATTGCCACGTATGCCTCATACAACGCCGCCGGGATGCTAAGATTCCATGTCCAGTATTGGCCGCCATAATTCCAAGCAAACTCTCTGTTATAATACTGAGTTTGATCCTGAGTTTGAGCAACAACTACCACATGGGGGAAAATGCACGGGGAACAAAAAAGGAACACCAACGCGCCGATAATCAGCAGGTTCAGTGGCTCGTGGCGAAAAAGTGCTCTACCCATTTAACCATCTTCAACATCCATTAATGAAACAATTTAAGCATTTTTAAAACTATTCCCAAATCAAATTTGATTATTAATTGTTGAACGCGTAGACCAAGTGGATAAGCTGTAGCCGCCTATTGCCAACAGACAAACGAGCACTATGACTTTCAGAACGGAAAAAACCTGCACCATCGACAAAACCAAAAGGGCAACTGGAAGCGGAAGCAACAGAAAGTAAACAAAGGCAACTATTCCAGCGCTTTTTCCGACACTCGCTTTCTTAACGAACCCTCTTCCGAAGAAAATGCCTGCCAACCTTCCAAAGCCCATCGTGCATTCTTTGCACTTATCACAGCTGCGGCAGCCAAATCTGCGAACAACGCCGTAGACTAAGACGGCTTCGAATATGAGGAAGAGCCAACCGTAAATTAGATTATAAAAGAGCACGCTAAAAAAGGCGAGGAGCATCCACACAAAGAGCCCAAGGTTCCCCAAAACGTCAAACCTGCGAGTGAATTCCAGTTTTTTTTCAGTCAACCGCGTTGCTCCTGCTTTATTTACGGGTGAATCTTACTTATTAGCTAGTTTGTTTCTTAACAATTCTTGGTCTGTAACTTGGGTTTCCAAGTTGTCTAAGCCACGAGTGAAGCTATTTTTGTTTGATTACGCCGTAGCTCTGCTTTTTCCAAGCATCCCTGAACTTGTTGTAGTAATCTATCGGCTGAAAAACAGGCGCATAAGTCAGCGGCCATTCAAGCCCGCACCTGCAAGCGGCGTACACTTGTTTGTTTTTTAGGTCAGCCAGAATCTGCAGGTTTTCCCTTCGGCATTTCGGACAGTAATAAGGTCCATTGACCATCTGCTTCGCGTCTCTAGTTAGGACTTTAATTCGGCTGGATGGAACCTTCCGCTTTTCCTTCCCCAAATCCGTCTTCCGACCTAAACCAATAGGTATTCGTACATTGACTAAGATATACCATTCCATCTGAAGGGTCAATTTTCATGGAACAGTTTCATTAGAAGAAGAAGCTTGAAGCAACAGTTTTTCTTCTTCTTTGTTTTTTGCTGCTGTTCAAGTCCGCTTGTCTCTAAGAATAGCATTGCTATGAATTGAAATTATTAGAAGAACAACAATCGGAAAAAATTGGGTGCTGTTCTTCTTTATGAGCAGAGGGTTATCGGTCAGGCAATGACCATTTTGAAATGGCGCCTCAAAATCTGCATGCGATCCAATTGCAGTTTATTTTATTCCTTCTCGTCCGCCAATGATTTTTTTGAACTTTTATCGATGAAGCTTGCGAATCGGACGCGTTCCGTGATATGCGTGAACCCAGATAAACTTAAATCACGCTTGAGCCATGAGCTATTCGAGCGCGGTCGTCGTCTAGTCTGGTTTAGGACATTAGCCTTCCAAGCTAATGATCCCGGGTTCAAATCCCGGCGACCGCACCTTCTCTTCACAATTAGAGCTTAAATTAGGCTTTATTAGGTCAATATTGATCTCTTGACCAATGTGACCAGTCTTCTGGCTATCTTGGGATGTTTCATAAAGTTTTCTCTGAGCAAACTCTATAGACTGTTGATGATACTCAAATTGGGGCTTGCCATCTTTAGCGCCTGTGTAATGTCTTGTTCCAGCATACTTAATTTCTCCAGTTTTATCGTAGAATACTTGGATAGAAGATAACTTACTGCATATCTCGCATTCAAACCTTAAGCATTTTATTTTCACTTTTCTCACCTCCAAAGGATTTGGTCTCCTGGAATGGTCAACTTTAGATATAAAGACCATTAAAACAAAATCAGGGAGCGTTTAACATGCTTAGTCAAGAAACTTTGACTGGGTTTAGTCAAGGAAGTTTTACAAATAACTTTTTATCAGCTTATCTTGAAATTGATTATAGAACTCGATAGCATGAAGAAAACAGTATTGTCATTTATGGGATTCTTGCTATTGCTTTTAACTAGCACGTCGTACTTTAGTGTGACAAAAGCTCAACCTCTTTTTATAGAGATGGGTGTTCCCACAGAACCATTTGACAGCCAACCAACTATCCATATTACTGCCCCATATCAAAATCAAACTTTCAATTCGCCCAATGTTTTGCTAAACTTTAGCATCGTTATCCCTAATTCTTGGATTTTTAATATCGGACCAGCTTCTAATGATAGAGTTACAACGATTTGGGGTAATATCACATCGGTTGACTACTCTTTAGATAATAATCAACTCCAAAATCTAACCTTGGATAAGGTAATTGTCCCTTATCCTAGCAATTCGTCACAAAACTTGAACTTTTCAGTACACTTAAACTTTACAGTAGGAGTGCATGTCATTAGAATATTTGTTTCTGGTTACACCTATTATGTTTTAAATCCATTGGATAGCGTAATCATGCCTCTTCAATTAGCAAGTGTACCAGTTGAAGCAAATACTACCGCCAAGTTTAACATAGTACTTCCTATATCGACAGTTAAAAGCCCACAAAATATTGTATATAACGAAAGCACTATTCCGTTTATCGTTATTACAGTAGTTATTGTATGTTTGATTGCTGGTTTATTGTTTTATAGAAGGCATCGAAAAACCGCTAACTTGAAACAGTGACCTTTTCCAATGCTTGTTTGTACTCACCATCTTATGTCAAGAAAGTTTGACTTAGCTTAGTCAAGAAAATTTTACAAGCAGCCTTTTATCCGTGTCATTATCTTAAATTTTACTAGGAAGTGGCAGAGATAAGCAATATAGCCAAAAGTCTGGCTTTAGCTCTTGCGCTCTTAATGGCTATATCAAGTTCAAGTTTACTAATTGTTAAACCTGCAAGTGCTCAGTCAATTATCCCTTCGCCGCCACAGTTTAGAATTGAAACCCCAAACAACAACACAATACAGCTGGTTATAAAAAATCAAGCATTCACCAACAGCGGTACAGTTAACTCAATAGTCTATTACTACAGAATCAAAACTAACAATGGATGGGATGAAGATGGTGATTACACTCTTCAATCTAACTCTGATGCAACCGTTATTTCCATTCCTCCAGAACCAAGCGTACCAGATGAAATGCTAAGCAATGCGCTTGAAAACAGCACCTCACTTGATTTTCAAGTTCAAGCAGTAAGTGGTTTTTACAATGAGACTTGGGAGGCAGGCTACATGCCGGGTATGCCTCCTATAGGACCTGGAACTGGGTACTGGCAAATAACATTTACCCCAGCAGAATCAAGTGCGTGGAGTCCTACACAAACAATGACCTTGCCTGCAAATTTCCCATCGAGCCCCGCTCCCACTCAGTCACCTTCCATTCGAATTCAAACTCCTGTCCTTCAAACTCCCGCCAGGAGTTCATCTAATACATCTAACACCTCACTCTTGCTAACAGATCCTAATGCTCTTACAGCGATTGTAGCCTTTTTAGCCGTAATCGTTGCAGCTATAGTTTATACCAGAAAACGGCGGCAACGTAGCAACTGATGCTTGTCTTTTCAGCGCTTACCTTTCACGATTGTCTTGTCGATTTATCCTAAGTGTTATGATTTGCGTTCGAGGATACCAAAGCATTTATACTTCTATAGCAGAAACTATTCTTTTGCAGTTTGCATGAATCATTGTGGAGGCTGAATTGTGAGCGAGTTTAGTGACCTGATTCATTTCATAACTTCTGGAAAAATCGCGGGTTTGCCGCCAATAGCGATAATGATCATTATATTCATAATCGGAATAATCGTGGGTTATCTTCTGCACCTATTCCTGAAGATCGCTATAATAGCTGCCATCGTGGTCTTCGTGGTTGCTTACTTAGGTCTCTTCGGGTTGAGTCTGGGAACTTTAAAAAATCTGGCAACCCAATACGGTCCATTAGTGTATCAATACGGCGTACTTATAATTGGCATATTACCGCTAAGCATCGGATTCATAATTGGCGTGATAATAGGCTTCGTATTATCTTAAGTCTCACACATACGCTTCAAATCGCGAAGGATAGTTTCAGCAGCTAAAATTTTTTCATGAAACCTACCCCTCGATGGCGGCGGTTTTTGAAGGGAGGCAATTGGAGCGAAAAGGTGAAAAGACACAGTGATAATAATCCAGAACGAAGATGACGAAAAATGAGTGAACAACCACCAAACATGGCGACCATCCTGTTAAACGGGTCAAAGCAACAGTTCCTTTTAAACCAGAAAAACTTCAGCACGGGAAGCAAAGGCTTTCACGGTTATGGGAAGATGCAGGTCGGCGAAAAAAACTATCAGGTTAACATTCAACTTGTAGAGATCGGTTCAAAGCCGAAAGAGAAAGAAGAAAAGAAAAAATAACCATTCTTCAAGTTTTTTCATTTATCTTAAAATCTTTTGTAAGCGCCAAACGTTTTCGCTCCGCGTGAATGGCAAATTAGAAATAATTGTGTCTCATGATACTCTGTCTGGGATAGAGAGTTATGACAGACATTGTTTTCACGTTTGAGGTTCACCAGCCTCACAGGTTGAAGCGTAAGCTGGTTTGGGAAGGGAAAATCTTCAGACGCTTGAGCAAACAAGAGTTGTTTAACTATTATTTTGATAATGACGGTGACAGGGAGATTTTCAAGCGTGCTGCACGCAAAGGCTATTTTCCCTCAAACCAGATCCTCCTCGACTCAATCGACAAACACAAGCGTGACCGCAAACAAGTTAAAGTCTCGTTCAGCGTCTCGGGCGTTTTCCTTGAGCAATGCGAAATGTTTGACTCAGACCTGCTTGAAACGTTCAGGCAACTCGCCGCAACCGGTCGTGTCGAGTTTCTAAACCAGACCTACTATCACTCGATTGCGAGCCTTTATCCCGACAAGGAAGAGTTCGTGGATCAGGTGAGAATGCACAAGCAGACCGTAAAGGACCTGCTTGGCTGTTCATCGAACGTTTTCGAGAACACTGAACTTCTGTACAACAACGCCATCGCTAAGACTGTTGAATCATTGGGCTATAAGGGCATCTACACTGAAGGTATCGAGAAAATCCTCGGTGAAAAGTCACCCAATTACGTCTACACATCGAAAGGTGCCAAAAAAATTCGAGTGCTGCTCCGCAACTACAAGCTGACGGACGATATTGGTTTTCGGTTTTCGGCAAGATGGTGGTCCGAATGGCCGCTGACCGCCGACAAATACGCAGGTTGGCTAGCTAGAACGCCGGGTCAATGTATCAACATTTTTCCTGACTACGAAACTTTCGGCGAACATCATTGGCCTGAAACAGGCATCCACAGCTTTCTGCAACATCTTCCGGATGAGATATTGAAGTTTGAAAATTTAGAGATGGCAACTCCTTCCGAAACGGTGGCCAATCATGCCCCGACAGGCGAAATCGACGTACCCGAAGGCCAAGGCACCGTTTCATGGGCAGATGTACAGCGAGACCAGACCGGTTGGCTTGGCAACGTGATGCAGTGGGCGTATTACACGACGTTGCGCCGTTTGGAGCCGTTCGTGAAAGAAGCTGACGACATTGAGTTGCTCAAACTGTGGCGTGACTTCCAAACAAGCGACCACTTGTACTACATGTTCACCGCCGGCGGGGGACCCGGCGAAGTGCACTCTTACTTCAGCCCCTACGAATCCCCCATGGATGCTTTCTTAGTGGCACAAACATTGCTAAACGATTTTGAAGCAAGGCTTAGGTTGTTTATACTGACGGCGAACGAGCCCTTCTTGTTTTACACAGGCGTTGGAAAGGAACATTACACGGGAATCATGGTTTGGAGCCTCAAGGGATTCGTTAAAGCACTCGAAGAAGTTAACGTGAAAGCCATCAAGTTCCACGCTGAAAACGGTGACTTTGAAAGCTGGGCGCAGAACTCGCTTAAAGATCAAGAGTTAGCATCCCAGTTGAAAGCGCTCAGGGATTCAAAAGAAAAAGGCGAGAAGCTGAGAGAGACTATATTAAATTTCGCGAAAAGGCGTTATGAAACGTTGAACAGGCAAACGCAGGATGCAACGGAGCTTTTCTGAGAGAACTGTCGCGTTTATAAGAGATGCTACCCTACTCTTTGATTACAAGGTGCGTCAATAATGAGAGAAGAGCTTCCCTTTCCGGAGAAGGTTCTGCAAATGCTGCATAACTTGTGCGCCACGGCGCCTGATTTGGCGAGAAGAAGTGAAGAAATAGCAAGGCTTCTCCAGAGAGACCAGAATGAAATCGAAGGCATATTGGATCAGTACAAGGCTGAAGGTTTTGCTGAAAGTTTTGTTGACAGTGAAGGAAAGAAAAGGTATTATCTTAATGGAAGAGGAATAATCAAGGTCTGCTCGCTTTTCACGTGAGTGGAAACATGCGCATCATTATTTTTTCTTGGGAGTATCCGCCAAGAGTCGTGGGTAAACTTGCACAATACGTAAAGGCGTTAGCGAGCCTGCTTGCCAGCGACAAAGTTGAAGTTAACGTTGTAACCTACGATGATGCTATAACGGGTTCCTCCCGAGAACCAACTGGGGTACAAGTAGTCCGAGTGCCAAATCCTGTTCGAACCCACATTGGGGTTTTAACGTGGGTTTTAACGCTTAATCAAGAGGTTGAAAGAGCAGCAGCTAACCTTTACTACGAAGCAGGGAAACAAATTGACCTAATAGATGCTTACGACTGGCATTTTATTCCAGCTGCAGTTACCCTGAAAAACGGGCTGGGCATCCCGTTCGTTTATTCTGTTGAGAGTTTAGAGGATCACCGATCACACCCAGCGAACACGCCGTATAACATGGCGATTAAAAGTGTTGAGTGGCTGGGTTTTTACGAGGCACAAAAGGTGTGCGTTAAATCAGAATGGATGCGCGACGAAATCATCAGAATCTACAAGGTTCCCAAAGAAAAAATATTTGTAGTTTCAACGGCGCCAGATTCTTCCGTAAAAGAAATTCTATCACTTTACACGATGCTGCAGGAGGCTTAAAGGCTAAATGAAAAACGATTTAGCAGTGATGATGCTCAGTTGGGAGTTCCCGCCCAGAGTCATCGGAGGAATTTCCCCTCATGTCTACTTTTTGTCGAAGAGCTTAGCGAAGCAAGGCGTAAAAGTTTACGTCGTAACCTGCGATTTTCCAGGTGCACCGTCGCATGAAGTAATTGACGAGGTTGAAGTCTACCGTGTTGACTCATACAAGAATCCAGCGCCAGATTTTGCCACGTGGGTTTACTTGATGAACCTTAACATGCAGAAGGAAACGGCGGCTCTAACGAGAAAAATTGAGAATAAAATCGACCTGTTCCACGCTCATGATTGGCTCGTAGCAAATGCGGGAATAGGGCTCAAACATGTCTTTCGAAAACCGCTTTTGGTAACTATGCATTCGACGGAGATAGGCAGGAGAGATGGGTTGCACACTGATACGGAAAAAATGATTCATGAAACTGAAGCGTGGCTTACTTATGAAGCGTGGAAGGTTATCTGTTGTAGTGACTACATGATTTCACACGTTAAATGGGCCTTCGGCCTTCCAAACGATAAGCTGGTCATGGTTCCCAACGGTGTAAACGCTCAGTCTTACGGCGCCGCTGTCGATGACTTAAAAGATTTCAGAAATAAATTCGCGCTGCCGCAGGAGAAAATTGTTCTCTTTGTCGGCAGGTTAGTCTATGAGAAAGGCGTCCACATCTTAATCAACGCTGTTCCGAAAATTTTGGACAAAGTCAACGCCAAATTCATAATCGTCGGCAGCGGCTACATGAAAGAGCAACTCCTGAACGTTGTCCGCGGCATGAGGCTTGAGCATAAAGTTCTCTTTGAAGGCTTCCTCGATGAACAGACACTGCTTAAACTTCAACAGTGTGCTGACGTGTCCGTTGTGCCCTCGCTTTTTGAACCGTTCGGAATCGTCGCCTTAGAAGCTATGGCTGCGAAAAGCCCAGTTGTTGCATCTGACACTGGCGGCTTATCCGAAATCATCAAGCATGACGTGACCGGAGTCAAAGTTTTCCCCAACAACCCTGACTCATTAGCATGGGGAATAAACAAGGTTCTCCTCGACGATAATTACAGGCAACGAATCAGAGAAAACGCATACAAGGAAGTTTTAGAAAGGTACGACTGGGAAAAAATCGCGCAGCAAACCAGACGCATATACGAAGGCGTTTTAGGCGAATACTCAATCAGCTTCTGGGCATGAAGTTTAGGGCTACTTTCCTATCACCCTCACGTTTTCAACCTGAATCCAAGGAGAAATCAGCTGCCCAATCTGCCGTTCATTGTCGCCGATTAAACTCACGTTTTTGAGTAATTCAAAGATATTGCCCGCCAACATAACGCCCCTACTGCAATGGGTTATTTCGCCTTTTCTTATCTTCCAAGCTGGGCTTGCGACCACTGAGAACTCGCCGCTTACAGGATTGCTGCTGTGAGCTCCCTGAAGGTAATAGATTATCAAGCCGTCATCCACTTCGTTTAACATTTCGTCGCTTTTCTTGTTTCCGGGTAGTACGTGGAAGTTTGTGGGTTCAATGCTGGGCGTTGAGAGATATCCTGCCCTTTCAGCGTTCCCTGTGCTTTCTTTCCCTTCCTTTTTAGCCGAGTAACTGTCATACAGGAAGCTGCGCAGTATGCCTTTTTCAATAACTGCGGTTTTCTGGTGAGGCACGCCTTCGCCATCGAAAGGCGACGTGTGAAGACCGCCTGAGAGTAACCCGTCATCGTAAACTGTAAGGTTTTCAGAAGCCACTTTTTCGTTGATTTTACCTTTAAACGGAGACTGATTCCTCTGCACGCTATCAGCTTTAACGGCGTTAATCAGCGTGTAGGCGAAAAGGTCCTGTAGTGCAAACTGTGTAAGTATGAGAGTGGTGGATTTGGTTTCAACCGATTTGGTTTTTAGCGCTGAAACCGCCAGGTTCGCCGCTTCTTTTCCTACCCAAACTGGGTCAACCTCGTAGCTTCTTGAAGCGTTGAATTCAAAACAAACCGGCGTGACCGAATTGCCTTCCCTAGCCAAAGTTGCTATGCTGCATTCCACTATTGTTCCCTTGTCAAAACCAGAGACCCCGTTTGAGTTAGCGACGGCGTTAGAAATGTAAGCGCCGCCAACCCCACCCTCAACGGGGAAAACACGTTTATCAACTTGCCCGGCAGCATCCAACATGGTTGAAGCGACATTAACTAGTTCCTCTGATCCAAGCTCAACAATCTTATCGTCAAACGTTTTTTCCGGTGAAGCGTAGGCTTTTCTTCCCGGCAGTGATTTCCAGTCTGGGTCAGGCTTACTTGCTCTCGCAGCGCTCAAAGCCCTAACGATTATGTTATCAACCTCGCTTGTGTCATCGATGACGTTTGTGTAGGCAAAACCCACCGCTTTGTTAGCAACCAGGCGGATTCCTAAACCACGGTCAATTATTCTGTTAGTCTTGCTGATTTGTCCCAGTTCGATGCCGATGTTGGTTGCTTGCCCCTCGTAAACGTAAGCCTCCGCCTCTGAAGCGCCCTTTTTCAAAGATTGGTTTACTGCGTTTTCCGCTAAACTCAACATCAGATCTTTTTTAAGCGCTACCACCGACGATAACCTCTTTTACACTTATGTGCGGTCCACCATCACTAACGAAAGCTGTCTGGCCTTTTCCACACCTGCCGGGATCTAACAGAAAATCTTTCCCGACGGCATCAACTTTGTGCAGAGTTTCAAGTGTGTTGCCGCTTATTGATGCGTCACGTACTGGGGCGCCTACTTCGCCGTTATTTATTTCGTAGCCTTCTTGGATGCCAACTTGGAAGGTGCCGTCGAGATTTGCTTGTCCTCCCCTGAAGCTCTTGAAGTAGTACCCCTGCTTGACTTTTTCGACTAATTCTTCGAAAGAGTGGTCTCTTGGCTCCATGTAAGTGCACCGCATGCGGATGATTGGTTCCACTCGAAAATCTTCAGCCCTCGCGTTACCTGTTGGTTCAGCATTGAATTTTTGGGCGGTTTCACGGTTATGCATCAAACCCGCGACTACGCCGTCTTTTATGAGCAGTGTCTTTTGCGTTTGAACCCCTTCATCATCATACTTAAAAGCGCCAAAGGCGCCTTCGATCGTGCCGTCGTCATAGAACGTGACCAGATCAGACCCGACCTTCTTGCCCAAGTTGCTCGCTAATACGTCGCCTGATAGAGCTAAATCAGCCTCAGCTAAATGCCCAAACGCTTCGTGAACAAAAACACCCACCACGTTTGGACCTAAGACGACTGGAAATGTGCCGCCCCTCAGTGATTTCGCGCTTAATTGTTTAATCGCCCGCTCAGCAACTTTTTCACCTAAGTCTTCGGGTGTTTGCTCGTCGAATATTTCGTAGCCTGCCGTGGAGCCTATTTCTTCTCGGCTGAAAGTGAATACGCCCTCGTTTAAGGCTGATGCGGTGGTTCTCGCCCAAACATACAGCGTGTCCTCCGCTATGCTTGTGCCCTCGCTGTTCACAAAATAGTTAGTTCCAGTCAAGTCAAGATAATCAGTCGTGCAACTTTTTACCCGCTCGTCAAAGCCCAAACTTGCCTTACTCACGGTTAACGCGGTTTTGATTTTCTCTTCCATCTGAATATCCGCCGGATTCTTTTTCGGCTTCAACTCCACGCGGTCAGTGATCACATTAGCCTTTGCAAGCTTAATCGGCGTTTTCAAATGAGAACTAGCCGTCTTGGCCATCCTGCAAGCATCCGAAACTGCGCGCTCCAAAATTTCGCCGTCCAACGAGCCGACGGAGGCAAAACCCCAGGCGCCATCTACTAGCACACGCAAAGCAACACCGCTTTCAATTCCCTGCTTTGCTGCTTCAACACGCTCCTCCTTGACGGTGAGCATAGTCTTGAACATTTTTTGAGCTCGCGCCTCGGCGTATTGTGCTCCAAACTTTTGGATTGCAACGTTGTTAATTTTAGCTAGAAGGTCTTCCAATGGTCATCTATCCCTTGCAAAGCTTAATGTTTACTAAGAACTGTTTGAAGGAATTAAACCGTTTTGTCGCTTATTATCGATGCTGATTCCTTAGAGTAGGCGAGACCTCTTTCTTACCAGAAATCGGTCATGTTTAACTGCTTAATTGTCATAACGGGCGGTTTAGGCTTAACTGGCGGGGTGCTGACTTCTAAAACTAGCTGCCCGTAAACCCCGTCATATCCTGGCGCGACCTTTGCATCGCCGTTCCTAACTTTTACAATGGCTTGGGCGATGGATACATCCACTACCTTAACTAAGGCTTCCAACGGTGCATCTATCAGCACCGTGTACTCATCCCCGAATTTTTCGACCAGCGGACTGTAGTTTTTCCAAACTGCCTGTGTCGACGGCGAATCAGTGCCTAACACCGCTGCGATAATCTCGGAGAGTGGAAGCAAACGCAAAAATCCCGGAGCGTCCGCACGCTTAAAGTCGGCTGGTCTGTCCGCGAGTTCTTCAACTCGCTGCTCTACGCCTTTCGTCAAAGGTCGACGGCAAACTGGGCAGATATTGCCAAACTTTATGGCTTCCTCTGGCGAAAAAGAAACCTTGCAGTTGCGGTGACCCGTCCAATGATACTTTCCGTAAGCAGGGTCAACTTCAATCGTGTACTTTAATCGGGCAGGGTCATTGCTGATTACGGCGCTCGTGACCTGCTGGTACGTGAATTTTTCAAGCTCGAAAACGTTAGCTTCCCTCCCGATGCGCCACGGCCAAAAACTGTGGCAGTCACTGTTGGAAACCAAAGTGAACTTGTCTAGGCTGCTTAGGCGCCAGTTCATGGGCGGATCCGAACTTAAACCCGTTTCCAAAGCGTGAATGTGCCTTGTCATGTCCTGATAGCAGTCTTCCACGGTGTCGAAGCCGCTGAAGGCGCCGAAAATGCTAAACCACGGCGTCCAAGCATGCGCTGGAAAAATCATGTTCTCGCTCGAAACAGCCATAACTTCCTCAACAAGTTGCGGCGCAGACACGTCTAAGATTGGCCTGCCATCCGAGGCTAAATCGCCAAACTGTTTCAATCTGTCATTGATTTGGGTGGCTACCTCGATGCTTGGTGTCAAAATTACATGGTGAACTTTCTTGGATTGACCTTTGTAGTCGAATATCGTGCAGACTTCCGTCGTAAGCATAAACCGAACAGGCGAATCCGCATTGCTCGTCAACTTAAAGAGCCCTGTTTCCTGGTCGGGCGTCAGGGTTTCGTTGATTTCTCTGAGCCAAACCGGGTGGGTGAAGTCACCTGTGCCGACAAGGTCTAAACCTTTAATTCGTGAGTAGCGAGCGATTTCTGGAATGCTCATTTGCTCGCTTGTCGCTCGGCTGTAACGACCGTGAATGTGCAAGTCCGCTATGACTCTCAATGTTAGCGCCTAATCCTTAACGTTACGCCTAACTGTTTTAAGGCTTCGCTAAGTCAACGCTGAAAAAAGCTAAGTGAAAAATTATCATTGCCTACAGTTTAGAGTTTAGCTTGTCAGTTAATGCAACCAGTGCTTCAATCAGCTGCTTGATCAGCATTCTTGTTTGTTCATTGGTTAGTCTGCCGTTTGCATCAATGCTGTCGGCGGCGTTAGATAGCATGACTTCGGGCTGGTTAACTGTGTACATGTTTTGGAAAACAAACGATTGGCGCAGGATGTACTGTGCCCTAGCTCCACCGAATCTTCCAATTGATGCACTCATAATGGCAACTGGCTTATTCCTCAATGCGTCATCTTCATAAGGTCTTGAAGCCCAATCAAACGCGTTCTTTAGGACGCCGGGGATTGAGAAGTTGTATTCGGGTGTGGCAATTAAAATGGCATCTGCGTTCCTGATTTTTTCCTTGAACTCTTTAACCCTCGGCGGCGCATTGTGCTCGTTGTCTTGGTTGAAGGGCGGGATGCCTTCTAAATCGAAAACTTCAATTGCAACGTTTTCCGGTGCTACCTCTACGGCTGCGCGGTTCAGCGCTTTGTTGTATGAACCTTTTCTTAGGCTTCCGGCGAAGGCTAAAATTCTAAAAGGTGTTTGCAAAGGAAAACCACCGTGAAGACGTTAAAGGAGTACGCGGCTCTTATGATTTAAGCTTTCTTGATTTTTTTTACCGTGTCTGTTGTTCTATGTATTCTTTTTTGAGTGTTATAATGAGGCGGTTGACTTCATCTGGGTCGCTTATGCCTTGGAAGCGGAATATTTCTCGGTCATTGTGAAGAAAAACAATATCTCCGAAACTCATACTCTTGCCGGAACTAATGCCTGTGGCTGCACCAGCGAACCCGCCACCGCCGTAAACGCCGGCGAATGAACCGATCCTGTTTCCTTTTGAGTTGCGAAATTGATTCATCACAACTGAATCTGAAAGGTCAAGCCATCCTAACGCAAGAAATTTTTCTTGCTGGTTATCTTTCGTTACTGGATACTGCTTGATGGCTCTCATGTTTGTGATAAACCACCTTTCAGTTATCTCCTTGTTGAAGACTCCCTTCCGAGCGGTGTGGCTCCAGATAACTTGCTCGCTGGTGTTGAAGCTGCGGTTCAACATTTTAGCTTGATATTCGAGTTCTTGTTGGCTTGTCGGCTTTTCGATCGGGTTAAAAACTCTCGCCGGCAGTGGCGGAAGAAGCTTAGCCAACTCTTCAGATAACCGTTTGAGGTAGATTCTGCTTGCGCGGTGGTCGATCGATGCTGAGATAACTGTTTTCCCGGATTTCGGGTCAAGAAGTACCTCAACTTTATGGGGGTAATACGCGGTTGATAACGGGTGCTTAGCAACTATTTTTGAGTCAAATTCCTCTTCAACCCTGTAGCCTCTGTTGTCAAGGGCTTGGAGAACCACTTCCTTAGCTTTCTGCTGGTCCACCATTGTTTCAAGAGTGAACCTGTCTGAAGGCATAAAGATCTCGCTTGGTTATCTCTCCTTTTAACATATAAGATTTGGCATGTAGCCACTATGGGTTTTTCGCCGTTCGTTTGTCTGGTGTGCGCAACGCTGCCCTATAGGAGGCAAAAGCACATACGGTTCGTCGATACAATTTGACGGTACAATGGCGGGGACCTTCGCCCAAGTGTTTAGACTTAACGATCTTGTATGTGAGCGCTGGCGCTAGAATACGACATAATGCGTAATCTAAACAAAGCGTTAGAAGCACAAAATCAAGAAAATTGTGGGAAAGTGGCGGCTATCCTGTTGCAGGCTTCAATTATGTGTTCTTTCGGCTGGGTAAAGGCAATCCTAGCGTAGCCTTCGCCAAACTTGCCGAAGCCAACGCCTGGTGTTAACACTACGCCGGCATCAAGCACTTTTGCAGTGAATTGGATCGAGTCGCCGTTGCAGTTTACCCAGACGTAAAATGTTGCTTTTGGCTTGTCGCACTTGTATCCTATTTTGCAAAGGGTTTCAACTAGCAGGTCCCGGCGTTCCTGTAGGATTTGGTTGTTCCTCTTCAGGAAATCTGGCGCTTCGTCCGTGTAGGTTCCTAAGGCTTTGGCGGCGACTTTCTGAACGTAAACCGGCGGTCCCGAGTCAATTTGCGACTTAATCTTGGTTAGGCCGCTGATGAGCTGCCCGTTTCCAACGGCGAATCCGATGCGGTCACCTGTCATGTTGAAGGTTTTCGAAAGCGAATGGAACTCGACAGCAACGTCCATTGCGCCGTCAATTTCCAGGATACTTGGTGCGCGATAACCGTCGTAGGTGATTTCTGAGTAGGCGTTGTCGTAGCAGATGATTATATTGTTCTCTTTGGCGAAGTCCACGGCTTGCTTCAAGAGCTTCCTGTCTACTGTGGCTGCGGTGGGGTTGTTAGGGTAGTTGAGGAACATCATCTTAACTCTCCTGGCGTCAATGGCTTCAAGGTCAGGTTTGAAACCGTTTTCTTCCAAAAGGGGCATGGGCACAACTGTGCCATCGGAGAGAATCGTGCTTCCGTTGGCGTACACTGGATAAGCTGGGTCAGGCACCAGTACGCGGTCACCCGGGTTGATGAACGCTCGAGCAATGTTTGCTAACCCTTCTTTCGAACCTAAAAGAGCCACCACTTGGTCTTGAACCAAGTCAACGTTGAACCTTTTCTTGTACCATCCCGTCACGGCTTCACGGAAGTCTGGCTCGCCTTGACTAAAAGAGTAGTGGTGGTTCTGCGGGTCAGCAGCTTCCTGCTTGAGCCATTCAATTATGAACTGGGGTGGCGGCAGGTCAGGGTCACCTATGCTTAACGAGATTAAATCGACACCTTGAGCCTTCTTTTCCTTAATGACTTTTTCAATTTCAGCAAACAGGTAAGGAGGTAACCGGTTAATTCTCTCCGCATACTCAAACGTCACTTTTAAACCTCTCCAAAGAGCGTCCCCTCAAAAATTTTTTCGGCTGGACCGCTCAGATACAAATCCTCAGCCACTTCAACCTGCAAATGGCCTCCCAACACTTCAACAGTAACTTTGTCTGAGACTTTCCGGAGCTTGTGGGCGGCGGCTACAGCAGCGCAGGTTCCTGTCCCACATGAAAGGGTTTCTCCGCAACCACGTTCCCAAACGCGGACTTTCAGTCGATTCTTGTTTAGGACTTGAACAAACCCGACGTTAGTTCTTTTGGGAAAAGCCTTGTGATTCTCGATTTTTGGGCCAATCTGGTCAACTGGAAAATCATCCACACTATCAACAAAAATGACACAATGAGGATTACCCATCGAAAGGCACGTGACCCTAAAAGTTTCGCCGTTAACCTCTAAGTCTTCGTCAATGCATGTGCCGCGTCCGACCATCGGAACCGAGCCCCTTTCCCAGTTTGGAGCTCCCATGTCAACCTTAACCGTTTTCACTTCATTGCCCTTGACTGTTAGCCAGACATTCTTGATTCCAGAGAACGTTTCAACGGTAAACTCGTTTTTCTTGACGATGCCGTTTTCGTAGCAGTACTTGGCAAAACACCTTATACCGTTACCACACATCTCAGCCTCGCCACCGTCAGCATTGAAAATCCGCATCCTGGCATCAGCCACCTTAGAACACGAAACCAGAAGGAGTCCATCCGCACCCACCGACAAGCGTCGTTCACAAAGCTGCTTAGCCAACCGAGCAGCGTGGTCCCCGCTGATTTTCTCATCTCTGTTATCGATTACTATGTAGTCGTTGCCTAAACCATGCATCTTCCAGAACCGCATCAGGGTTACTCTGCCACCTTCTGGTTAGCTGTTAAATTATCCAATTGCTCTCGCTCCCTAATCAAAATGGGCTTGCCCTGCCTGATCATTACCTCTGCGGCTCGGGGTCTCGCGTTGTACTGTGAACTCATGCTGAAACCGTACGCGCCAGCGTTCAAGACCGCCAGCACGTCACCCTCTTCTATGTCAGGTAACTTGCGAGCCTGAGCTAAGGCGTCGCCTGACTCGCAGATTGGACCGACCACGTCATAGCTTTCTTTATCCGCAGCGTCCAGCTTATTGGCGACTAGAATCGGATGGTAGGAACCGTACATCGTTGGACGAACCAGAGTATTGAAACCTGCGTCTACACCGACAAATCTCTTCGAAGGCGTAACCTTCACAGTGTTAACGGTTGTTAGGAGAATGCTTGCGTCGCATACTATGTACCTGCCTGGCTCCACGCACAAGAACGGTTTCCCCAACCTGTATTCAGCAATCTTGGTCTTGAATGGCGCCACTACTTTGCTGGAGAAAGCTTCCCAATCGAACTCTTGCTCATCGGGATTGTACGGAACCCCAAAGCCGCCGCCTAAATCGATGAACTCGAAGCCCACGCCCACCTCATCATGAACACGCTTCGCTATGCTCAACAACTTATCCACCGCCAACACGTAAGGTTCCACATCAAGGATGCCTGAGCCAATATGCATGTGAATGCCAAAGCGTTCAACTCTTGCCCTCTTGGCAATGGCATAGGCTTGGATTGCTTCTTCTTCCCAAAGCCCAAATTTCGAGTCTGGACCCGCCGTTATGCAGTGGCTGTGATGCCCAGCGACCACTTCTGGGTTAACACGAACCGACAAGATCTGAGGAACGCCAATTTTAAGGAGTCTATCCAATTCTGATAATGAATCGATGTTTACGGTAACATTGGCGTCTGACAACATTTTTAACTCGTCGTTTCGGACGCTGGTCCCCGTGAACATTATGCGGTCTTGCGTGTAGCCGCTGATGAATCCCATGAACACTTCTCCTGGGCTGACTGTGTCCAAGTAGGCGCCTTGCGACTGCAGAATCTTTAGCACAGTGAGGTTCGAGTTCGCTTTGGCAGCGTAGTAGACCCTGATGTACTTGTAGTTGCGGATTAAAGCGTCATGAAGTCTATTGTAATTGTCCCTGATTCGTTTCTCGCTCACCACGTATAGTGGTGTATCATATTTTTGAGCCAACTCCTTAACCGAAAAGCCATCAAAAAACAAGTTACCTTTTCGGTCTTCCAAAGGCTCATGAAGCTTTCTTTTCTTGACCATGCTTCTTACACCAGACTTAAGATTATCATTTTAGGAGGGCGCTGTTAAACAAAGCCTTTAGCAACATAGAGCTCAGCGCTTAAAATGCCTGCGCCTGCAGCGCCACGAACCGTGTTATGCCCAAGGCACATATACTTGAAAGTCATTATCGGGTCCTTACGTATCCTGCCGACTACAACACTCATTCCGCAGCCTGTGTCACGGTCAAAGCGTGGCTGAGGTCTATTCCTCTCATGCCGAACAACGATGGGTCGGTCAGGCGCTGAGGGCAACTTGAGCTTTTGCGGTTCGCCCTTAAAGTTGGTGAATGCGGATTCAATCTCACTTATCGAAGGGGCACGTTCCAGTTTGGCGAAGATTGATTCCAGATGCCCATCTTTCACGTTTACTCGGTTACAGCTTGAGGTAATCTTGAAATCGGCATTCTGAACAGCCTCGCCGTTAAACGTGCCAAGTACCTTGAGGGCTTCCGTTTCCATTTTCTCCTCTTCGCCTGAAATGAAGGGAACGACATTATCAATTATGTCCAATGAAGGAACACCGGGGTAGCCTGCACCGCTAAGTGCTTGCATGGTTGAAACAACAACTTCCTTCAGGCCAAACTGCATAATAGGCTTCAGAGTAATCGCAAGCTGGATAGTACTGCAGTTAGGATCGGTTGTTATGAAGCCTTTCCAGCCTCTTTCCTTCTGCTGAATCTTCACCAAATCTGCATGCTCAGGGTTAATCTCTGGAATAATCAGCGGAACATCCTTTTCCATTCTATGCGCACTCGCCTTGCTAAACACCGGGTAAAACGCCGCAAATTCAGATTCAACTGGACCAGCTAAATCACCAGGCAACGAAGAAAAAACCAAATCAACGTCACCCGCCCTCTCCACCGATTCAACATCGGCGCTCACCACCGGCATCTCAGCAATTTCTTTAGGCAGGTTTGACTCCATAACCCAGTTGCAGGCTTCCCCGTATTTTTTGCCTGCTGAGCGCTCTGAAGCAGCAAGCACCTCAATATGGAACCACGGGTGTCCCTGCAAGATCTGAATAAACCTTTGCCCAACGGCTCCCGTTGCGCCCAAGATGGCTACTTTCCGCTTAAACGACATTTTCTATCGCTTCCTTCGCTCTTTTGATTTCGTTTTCCTCAATAAAAACGTTGATGGTTGCCTTACTCGTTGTAACTTCAATTATGTTAATTCCCGCTTGACTTAAGGCGTTAGAGATTCTTGCTATGCCGCCGGGCGAATCGATGAAGTCAGGATCGCTGATTTGGATCATTGCGACGTTTTCTCTGTGGCTTACAGCCTTGAAGTCTTTTACGCCGTGCAGTAGGTTCAGAATCTGTGCGACATCACCGTCTGTAGTGAAGACAGTCACTGATCTTCTTCCAGAACTGACGCCGTAAACCGGTTTTTTGCTGAGCACAGAGAAGACATTTCTGATGTTTTGCGCGTTCACTTCGCAGACGATGCTTATAGCAATTAAGCCTTTCTGTGTTGAGGCTTCAGCAGAGTTGATGTTGAAAGACCCTCTAATTTCCGTGCCGCCCCTTGTAAGGTTGCCTGAGTTGAAATCCACTATCCGAAGGGTTTGGTTTGGCAGTTTATATTTCAGGGCTCCGGGTTTGACGATTCTTGCTCCGCCCTGAGCTAAATCGAACATTTCATGGATTTCCAGCTTACTGAGTGGTCTTGCGTCGGGAACTATCCTCGGGTCTGCCGATAGCACTCCACTTGTTTCCTTTACGAGAATTATTTCATCTGCCGATACGCATCTGGCTAGCAACACTGCCGTCGTATCGCTTCCGCCTCTCCCCAGAGTGGTAACTCTGCCCTCAGAGTCTTTTCCAAGAAAACCACATACAACCGGAATAACTTTGCCCAGAAGAGGCGTTAGGGACTTTGCGGTTACAGACGCGGTTTTTTCCAAGTCAGGCGTGGCGTGAAGAAAATTTGAGTCAGTCAAAATCGGCCAGTTATCGTAGGCTGGATCGAAAACTTCAGTTTTTAACCCTGCAGCCCTTAGGGCTGCAGAGAAGATTCGAGCACTCGTCCGTTCGCCCATGGATATTATCTCTGCCCACTCAGCGTCGCTAACGCCTATTTTAGTCAGCGTTTGGGTAAGGCTATCGGTCGTTTTGCCCATGGCAGAAACCACCACAATCATTTCCTCAAATCGCGCTTCCGCCAGAAGCTTAGCTGCCTGTTGGATTTTTTCCCCAGACGATAAGTCAGCACCTCCGAACTTGATAACGACCCTGGCCAAATCTGCCTCGCCTTCAACACAATCCTAAAACATCAGCCATGCTGTAGACCCTTGGCTCGCTTCGCTTGCTCAGCCATTCAGCCGCGTAAACGGCGCCCTGGGCAAACACGCTTCGTGAGAACGCTGTGTGCTCTATGCGCAGCATCTCGTATGGTCCTGCAACTACTAGGTCATGAATCCCAGGTACTCCGCCCACGCGCATCGCTGTGATTTCAAGTTCGCCAAGTTGACGTGGGCTTATTCCTTCGCGTCCAGAAACCACTTTCGTGTAACCGCGGGCGTTAGCGACAATCTCGCCAAGCTTTTTTGCCGTTCCGCTTGGAGCATCCTTCTTGCCAGTGTGGTGTATTTCGCTTATGCTGAAATCATACCCGTCTGGAAAAGCCTGCAAAGCTTCTGCCAGTTTAAAAAGTATGTTGACGCCCACAGAGTAATTAGGTGAAAAGACGGCTGGAACCTTGCCCGACATCGCGCTTACCACGTGACGTCTCTGCTCCGGAGTGAATCCTGTGGTTCCGAGGATTATGCGTTTTCCGAGATCAGCCACGATTGGAATATTGACAACTTCCGCGGCTGGCGTGGTAAAACTCATGTAGGTGTCGGCGTCTTGGACAGCCTCTTTTAGCATTTCGGAGCTCAGAATTCGCGTATCCGAATTGGGGACACCGAGTTCGCGAAGGGTCTTGCCCACAGACGAACTGCCCGGGGCTTCAATAGCTCCAACAATCTTATGACCCTTTGATGCTGCTTCAGCTATGATGGCGTTCCCCATCCTGCCCGCAGCGCCTGCCACGCACAACTTAAGCATAGAAAAGACCCTCTAGGCCGCGTTCATCGTACAATCGTTCCTTCAAGTCTACGTTAAAGAAGTCTGCGACGGGCTGAAGGATTTCAGGGTTGTTCTCGTAAACTTTTCTAGCATTCGAAAGAATCACTTCTAAACCGTTTCGGCTCATTTTTCCCAGCGGTTGCCTGCAGGGACCAGAAGGCATGCCTAAAACGTTCATCAGGGTCTTGTAGGGCAGAGGGTTGCGGGCTTTACATGCAACGGCGCCATAGTGCGTTTGTTCTTGTGTTTTCACGGTGATTACGCTGAAAAGCGGCTGCATCGCCCAGGCGATGTCGCTGGCTTCCTCTTGATTACCGTCAAGAATGTAGTGCGTCATGTCAGCTACCGCCCGCGGAGCGATGTTTGACGCGACCGAGATCACACCGCTTGAACCAATGTCCGGTGAAGTCATCATGGCTAAGGTTTTGTCGTCGTCTCCTGAGAGGATGTCAAAGTTTTCACCGCAAAGTTGCCTCGTCAACTCCATGTTCTTCAAGTCTCCCGTAGCTTCTTTTACGCAGCGAATGTTCGGGTATTGCTCGTGGAGCATTGCTAGATCTTGCGGAAGAAGCTGAGTCCCTGTTCTGCCCGGAATAACATAAGGGATGACCGTGACGCCGGGGAATTGTTGCGCGATGGGTTCGAGGTACTCCCTTCGAATCTCCATTGAGCTCGGTCCGTTGTAGTAGGGGTCAACGAGAAGAACGCATTTTACGCCTAAGTGCTGGGCATGAAGCGTGCCTTCGATTGCTTCTTGAGTTGAGTTGCTTCCTGTGCCTGCAATCGTTAAGCATCTTCCTTTGGCATAATCGTGGATTTGTTTTATCACCATGTTGTGTTCATTCCAGTCTAAAGTCGGGCTTTCTCCGGTTGTGCCGACGGCTACCAAGCCTTGTACACCCTCTTTTAACTGGAAACTAACTAGTTGACGTAAACCTTCGTAATCGACTTGGCGATCCCGCGTCATGGGAGTTATTAGCGCAGTATAACAGCCATTGAACTTGACCATTTCGAATCCCTCATTTATGTTAAAATAACCAACGCTAATCGTATTTAAATATTGCGTTTTCATCATATTTTTTGCTAAAAACGCAACAGCGTTCCATGTATCAACTACCGTTCGAGAACTTAATCTCTCCCAGCTTAAATGGCTGACAAAAATCAACGGATCAAAGGCACAACGTAATAAGCAGTAAAAACGCCATCGAATCCATCATAAAGCTTACGCAAATAAGCAACCGCACCTTCCACAGTTTCTGCCGTGGGAATGATTAGCCTATAGTTATCAGACCGAACCACTTCCTCAAGCCTTCCCGCCTCCTTCTTTGTTATCTTCATCCGCAAAACCTTCCGACCCGACATGTAAACTGCAATCTCTCCATGCGATGGCTTACCCCTTCGGACATCGATCGTTTTTTCATTCGTCTTCAACCATTCGAAGGCTTCTTTCTTTGTTCGGAAAACTGGCAAGTCAGCACCGGAATTGACAATAAAGCGACCGACAAATAAGCTTTAAGTAGAAACCCGAACAGCGTCATGAAATGAAAAAATGGGTGGAACCGAGAAAGATTATGTTTAACCCTTCCCTTTCTCTTCTTTACCGAAGTATGTTGTCCATTTCAGTTTGCGTGCGTCCCGTTTGAATTCTAAGGAACTTTTCTTGCATTTACCAGAATCGAACCACAGAATCGACCCGTCGTTCTTAACGTACATCATTCCAGTCCCAGCTGGAAAATCAGCGCCACAGAACGAGCATTTACGGTTTTTCGGCATGAATAACTTCTCCTAAAGAATTTACCTAGTGATTTTCTTTGCTTCTCTCTCTGTTTCTCGCAGCATTAGAATATCTTGCACTCGCACAGGACCTTTAACGTTGCGTGTTATGATCCTACCCTTGTCTTTGCCTTCCATGATGCGCACTCGAACCTGTGTGATTTCACCGGTTACGCCCGTACGTCCGATGATTTGAATGACTTCAGACGGAGTATTTTCTTCAGCTGCTTCCTTGCTCATCACTGAGATCCTCGTTTAACCTGATCGATTCTGTTGACGATTTCTTTTATTAATCCGGTGGCTTCGCCTTCCCTCAGAATGCACGCTGCCGCACATGGAACGTCGATGCCTACTGCGCTACCGAGTTTGTTTTTGTCTGGTACGAAAACGTACGGAATCTTTCTTTCATCGCAGAGAAGTGGCAAATGCGCTATTACTTCTGGCGGGTCAACATCTTCGGCTATTACAACAAGCTTTGCTTGAGATCGCTCAACAGCTTTTGTTGCCTCGTTTGTTCCTTTCTTGACTACTCCTGATTTGGAAGCAATCGAAAGGGCTTCATAGGCTGCATCTACGATTTCTTTAGGTACTTCGTATTTTACATAAAACGGTTTGGACATATTAGCCTCACCCTGTTAAAGCACAGTTGTATCAACAGTTCTTATTTAAGAAGTTTTCGACTCTAAAAAGACAGTTTTAGTGTTCACCTTATAAACACTTTAGAAAGCTTTAAATAAGCATCTACGGTCACCTACATGTTTTTCGAGAGAGAGGAATTCCCTGGTTTGCAAAAGTTGGGCAGAGTGCGGGTGTTGACTCCATCTAAAAACATCATCGTAAAGACGGAAAAAACTCCCAAAATCGGCTCAGAAGTTGTCGATGAGAACCTGAAAGTTGTTGGCAAAGTTTTTGACATTATAGGTCCTGTATCCGCACCTTACGCGGTTGTTAAACCTACAGTCAGTGAACCGGCTAAGCTAGTGAATAAGCCAGTGTACCTGCTTCCCTCGAAAACGAAACGGAGCTAAAACGAATGATTAGAGACACCAACGTAAATGAAGAATCAGACCTGTCTGCAAGAGTAGAGCCGAAGATACAATCGTGCCCTGAATGCGGCAGCACTCGACTTATGCGCGATTACGAGTGCGCTGAAATAGTGTGCATGGACTGCGGTTTCGTTGTGCAGCAAAAAATAGCTGACCGAGGACCGGAATGGAGGGCTTTTGACGATGAGCAGAGGTCGAAAAGAACCAGAGTTGGAGCACCCTTAACTTACACGATTCACGATAAAGGTTTATCGACAACTATCGATTGGCATGACCGAGACATCTACGGCAAGAGCCTCTCGCCTGGGCAGAAAGCACAGGTTTATCGTCTTCGGAAGTGGCAGAGGCGTATTAGAGTTTCAGACGCGACAGAACGAAACTTGGCGTTTGCCCTCTCGGAAATAACAAAGATTTCCAATAACTTGAATCTACCAAAAAACATCCTTGAAACAGCTTCGGTAATTTACCGAAAAGCGGTAAAAGAACGCCTAATCCGCGGCAGGTCAATTCAAGGTGTTACTTCAGCGGCGCTTTACTTAGCGTGCAGGCAGTGCGGTTTACCGCGCACTTTAGATGAAATTGCTCAAGCCTCAACTGTAAACAAGAAAGAAGTCGGGAGAAGCTACCGTTTCCTGATAAGAGAACTGAATTATTCAATCCCCCCGTTGAGACCAAGCCAGTACATAACAAAGTTTTCCAACCAATTGACCATGCAGGGAAAAGTCGAAGAAATAGCTCATAAAATCCTAGCTGCAGCGAAGGAGCTTAAGCTCACTTCTGGCAGAGGCCCAACCGGAATCGCGGCGGCGGCAAGCTACGTCGCGTCTGTTTTAACGGGTGAACGGAAGACTCAGAGGGAAATCGCTGAGATTGCGCAGGTCACTGAGGTCACTATTCGGAACAGGTACAAGGAGCTTGTTGAACGGTTGATGTTTCAAATAAGCATCTAACTGCTGTTTCCATAGATTTAAGCACGGTGAGAATTCTCACGTCAAACAAGTCTAACCAAGAAACGAGTCAACCGCCGAAACTGGAAGAGTTAGTGAACAAGCTCAAGGAAATAGAGTCAGGACTTAAACATAATTTGGCTGAACTGCAGCAGCTGCTCGCAACACTCGATTCTATGCCTCAAGTTTTAACCACCCTAGAGAATGCTAGGCGGAGTGCAGAATCAAGGGCCGACAACTTGGAAGCAGAAGTGAAGCAACTTCGTGATGAGCTGAGAGCCATCAAAAACTTACTAGGAACCAACATGGAGAAAAAGTAGTTCGCCGTGATATTCTGAATTGACACAGTTATTTTTTTAAGCAGCTTGGTTGATTAGATAGAGCATATGCCCTATAAATTTACTTTCGACCTTTCGAAGCTTCCGCACTTCTTCTTCACTGAAATTGCAACCGTGAGCTATCAAAAGGGCATGCATAGAACGTTCATCAAAAAATTGCAAGAGATGAATTCAAGGTTTAAGATCCAAGAGGCAACGGGACTGAATCTTTCCGACGCTTTGGTTTTGCTTGAGGACTTCATTGACTTACAAGCAGTAAACATGATAGAGCGAGGCAAATTCTTGCAAACCAAGAAACGAGCTCTTTTTCTGCCTCACTGTTCAAGAAAATTCTTAGACAATCGCTGCAAAGCAACCTTCAGCCCTGAAATACCGTCATACACATGCTCTCATTGCTCCGAGGATTGCCTAGTTAACCAGTCTGTCAAGATAGCGAGCAACAAAGGTTATGATGTTTACGTGGTACCGGGCGGCTCATGCATTCCCAAAATTTTGAAAAACACCAAATACGAGGGTATCGTGGGTGTTGCATGCGGAGAAGAAATTAAAATGTTTGCGCCCTTTTTAGGCGGCATGGACGTGGCTGGACAAGCCATTCCGCTAATTAAGAACGGCTGTGCAAACACAATCTTCAACGTGGAAACGCTTGTAAAAGTGCTGTAATTTGCGTGGCGTATCAAGCTGAAAAGTCACACGGAGCATTAGCCGGCAATTTTAGCCAAGCAGCAGTTTGGAGGAAGTTGGCAAACAGCAAGCAAAGAAAACAGCTAGCCGCTTTGCCCTGAAATTGAGGGCAACTAACGCGACTAGTCCACATGAACGAAACAAGGCAAAGACAAACGGTTACTTTACTATTTCTCGTTTCTTCCAGCGCAGGTTTTTACCTTTGCATTTCCTGCATTTCACCGCGGTTTCGGCGTTTCGCGCGCCGCAGTCCCTGCAGATTTTCATGTACAGGCGATGTTTTTGCGCGATGGATTTTTTGACTGGGTCTAATATGGGCATTTTCTTGTTAACCTTCCATTTTGGCTAATTCTCTGACGACTAAGTATCAAATATACCTTTTTGTCCCCAACTTAACATTTGCAAAGAAGACTCATTTCATGGGTTTCCAAGTTACTAAACGCTTTGACTGGCTAGAAATACAAATTTGATTTCAAAGAAGAAGAAAATCGCGGGCCCCCATGAGTCCAGCAGCTAATTTGCCTTGAAAATACCCGCCCTTGACGACAGACCGGGCGTTATAGCCCTTCGCTGATTGCCGTTTTCTTGTTGTTATTTGATTTCTTCGATTGTGACGTACGAGCGTGTGTCTTCGATTCCATCTATGCTGTAAAGCTTCTTCAGAACTTCATCCAAGTTGTCGCGCTCAACGATGATTAAAGCGTCAACCTCCCCTGCTATTCGGAAGGCTCTGGAAACCGCTAGCTCACGGATTTGTTCATAAACGTGTATTCTCTTGATGGGTGAAACTTTCAGGAGGATGAAAGCCGGAGTTGTGGATATGCCTAAAGCATTCAAACCTTTATCGGTGACGTCTATAAAGCCTCTGCCAGTGCGAATGTAACCGCGGCTTTTAAGCTTGCGCAAGTGTACGTTTAACGCTTGCCTGCTTACGCCTAATTGGCTTGACAACTCGTCTTGTTTGACTCTCAGCGTGTAAGTGTTTGTGAATTTTCCTTTCTCGTAGAGTATTTTTAAAAGTTGAATCGAACGTTTAGTTAATGGTTCCAAACTGGTCATCTGCGTAGTGTTTTGTTAAGTTAAATCTTTACAATAGTGAGGTTGCTTAAGAATTTGATGCCTAAGAACAAAGGAAAAAGATGGAATCGCAAAAAATAAGGGGTAAGTTTCCCAACTCTTCACAAAACTATAAAGAAAGGCACATGCTTTTTGAGAAAACTAACAATTAATCATCAAAAAAGCAGCAAACAAAAATCTTATAAAACCAATTTGCAGACATCCAGCTGGAACCTTAATCCTGTACCACAACATATTTATTTTTAAAAAAATCTCTACTCAGCCACTCAATACAGTAAAATAGGAGCGAAGCGGAGGCGTGTCAGAAGTCAACTCAGTCTTAATTGGAAAGAAACCGATAATGAACTATGTCCTTGCATGCATCACTTTCTTCCACGGCGGAGCAAAAGAAGTAAGCATTAAAGCACGCGGAAGATCCATTAGCCGGGCGATTGACGTAGCCGAAGTTGTTAGGCACAGGTTTCTCCCCGACGTAAAGATCAAGAGTATCGGAATCGGGACGGATCAGCTTTTGCCGCAAGAGGAAGGCGACTCGGCAACTAACGTGAGCACCATTGAGATAACGTTGATTAGATAATCACGCGGTAGCAAAACTCCTTATTTGCAGGAAAAAGACGCGAAATGAAAACGGAACTATGCAGTTTCTGCTTGAAAAGCGGAATGTTATGCCAGAAATGTTCGGCTAAAGTTAAAGCCGGCGAGATCAGCGAAGTAGACCTAAGAATCGCTCGTTTGCTGCTTTCTCTTGAAGAAAAGTACCCTATCCTGCAAAACGTCTGTTTCTACAAAGCGGTTGACGTGGACAAAACCTTAGCCATCATCGTCGGCCACGGTGACGTTCCTAGACTTTTAGGCTACAATGGGAAAATCGTGAAGGCCATAGGTGACGAGACAGGCAAGAACGTTAAGGTTTTGGAGTATGGGGTTGACGACCGCAAATTTCTGGAAGACCTGTTCATACCGTTCAGCATATTAACAATCAATACTATCTGGATTCCTGATGGCACAACTGAAACCAGGGTAATTCTTAAGCGAAAACGTGGGGCCCAGTTACCTCTTGACCTTAAGGCTTTAAAGGAAATCGCCAGTAAAGTACGTAAGATGTCATTACGAGTTGAAATCGCAGATTAGGATTGGCGATTAACATGAAATTGGACTCTATGGATGACTGGAGCAGAACTCATTATACAAGCACCGTGACACCCGAAATGGATGGGGAAGAAGTAACGCTTTTCGGTTGGGTACAAGAAATCCGTGATTTAGGTGGAATACGCTTCATCATACTGCAAGACCGAGAAGGAACCATTCAATTAACTATTCCCAAAAAAAGAATAACGCCGGAAGTTCTCGGAAAGTCAGATTTTCTGCAGAAAAGATTCAGCTTGGCCGTGAAGGGGATAGTTAAAAAAACAAGCATGACCCCGAGGGGCATAGAGGTAATCCCAAATTCTATAAGAATCTTGAGCGCAGCCACGGAACAATTGCCGATCGACATCGCTGGGAAAACGCCAGCCAACATAGAAACGCGCTTAGACGCGAGAGCTCTGGATCTCTCCCAGGAAAAAAGCTTAGCCGTCTTCAAAATTCGGCACACCGCTCTTGAAGCAATACGAAGTTTCCTTTTCAAAAAGGGATTCTTAGAAGTTCACACGCCACGCATTATTGCTTCAGCAACAGAAGGTGGCGCAGAACTCTTTACGGTTGACTATTTTGGTCAGAAGGCATATCTCGCTCAAAGCCCGCAACTCTACAAAGAACAGTTGACGTTGAGCTTTGAGAAAGTCTTTGAGGCGGGCCCATTCTTCAGAGCAGAAGAATCGCACACTCGCCGACACATTAGCGAGTTCACCTCCATAGACATAGAAGAAGCCTTCGCAAACGCCCAAGACGTCATGCAACTCCTTGAACAGACAATACATCATGCCTGCACGACAGTAAAGCAGAAGTGTACAGCCGAGCTTTCAGTGCTCAAGTACAAGTTTGAAGTGCCAGAAATCCCGTTTAAACGCTTGACCTACGACCAAGTCCTTGGCGACCTCAAAACTCAAGGCGTCAACATTCCATGGGGCGAAGACATCCCCACGGAGGCTTTAAGGGAACTAGGCAAGCTCTACCCATTCTTCTATTTCATGACCGACTGGCCAACACATGCAAAAGCGTTCTACATCAAACCGCGCGATGACAAACCTGAAGTTTGCGAAGGCTTCGACTTGATGTGGCGCTACATAGAGTTGGCTTCCGGTGGCACGCGAATTTCACAAAAAGATCAGTTGCTGGAAAGGATGAAAGAGAAGGGGCTGAACCCTGACTCATTCAAGTACCATCTTCAAGCCTTCGATTATGGCATGCCGCCACACGCTGGATGGGCGATAGGACTTGAAAGGTTGACGATGGTTTTGACGGGTAAGAAGAACATTCGAGAAGTGACGTTATACCCGCGCGACAGGGTAAGACTAACTCCATAGCCTGTTGCCATCACAAATTCATTTCTGAAACGGAATTTGACGACGAAAATGGCTCAATCTTATGGACGCATCGCTGCTTAGCGCTTTGACTCTTGAAACAAATCATTGATGAATTCGCTGACCGTTTTGCCATTTTTCTTCGCTATTCTCTTGACAGCATCGTTCATACCCGTTGAGTACTGCACAGCTTTTTTCGGCTTATCCACGACTGAACGGGGCATGCCAGCGGCCAAAGCAACCCTTCGCAAAACCAGCTTTCTCAGAGTGTCTGGCCTAGGCTCAATTTTGCACTCGACCGTCAAGCTCACTGCGAACTCAGCAACATCAAAAGACGCGAAGGGCAAACGTAGCTCTATGTCGTGGTAACTAGTGATTTTTAAGTCACGTTCAAGGTTGCTTTTGTGAATGTTAACCACATCGCTAAACATTGTTTTCAGGACTTTTTCGCTTCCATCTTTGCAGTATTCGGTTACGTAGCGTTGGTAACCTCCGAATAGTTCGTCAGCCCCCTGCCCAGCCAATACCACACGGAGACCTGCTTCAGCCGACTTCTCCGCTATCCAATAAAACGGCAAACCGACGCTGACTTTAACAGGGTCAGCTTCCTCGATGAGACCCACCACTTTGGGTAAAGTTTTTTCTACATCAGAATCCTTGAATAAATGGACCTGAAGTGGCAGATTCAGCATCTCTGAAACCGCGATGGCGGCTTCCGTTTCTGATTCATTTTCCATGCTAACATACAGAAGCTTAACTTTCAATCCTATCTTGCTGGCCAAAAAAGCAACGAAACTGCTGTCCAGTCCGCCTGAAAACGCCACCGCTACCTCTTTTACGTCAAGTGTTCGGCGCTTGATTGATTCTTCAATGAGTACCTGAAGCCTTTGAGCTGCATCACCCAGTGTTATAGGCTTAGGTTTCGAGAAGCTTAAGGTTTTTACTGGTTTGAACTGAAATCCTTCGCGGTTTACGAAGGCAAGATTTCCTGGCGGAAAAGACGCCGGGTTTTCTATGCCAAGTTTCCACAGTGACTTTCGGTTTGTGGCGATCGCGGCAACCTCTCGGTTTTCTCCGTAATAGAGCGGTTGGACTCCCACTGGGTCTCTTCCCGCCGCAACCCAACCGTCTTTAACCACGAGAAACATATAGTCGCCGTCCGCTTTCTCAATGAGCGTTTGGAGCATGGTTTCGCAATGTTGCGGTTCCTTGGCAAGCTGTTTTATTAGCGCACTTTTTGGCACCGACGAGTATATTCGTCCTTGAAAAACAATTGCTGCATCATGAAGCCGAAGAAATTCATAGCCGCTGGCGGTTGTAGATTTCGAGGAAGCATAGCCAACCGAAGTTGAAGAATCAGGACTTTGTTTACTTAGCAGGTCAAAATTCTTACTTAGAACGCTTTTCTGTGGTGAAACTAAACCGAAATGAGAAAGCTGTTCGACGCTAAACTCTTTAAGCACTGCAAGAACCTTTGGTGCTACGTTGTTTCCCTGTTTATCCAATACTGCAACAGTCACTTTCATCCTTGATCGCTCCAGTACCACTTACACTCTAATTTGACATCGTTAAACATTAATTTCTTACGTTTTTCCCTACTTTTGGTCAATGCCTCTGGAAAAATATTTACGTTGATTTAATGTTGGGTGGAACGTTATGAATACTTAGAGGCGCAAAAGTTTCACATTCTTCTTATTTGACGACCTTAAAGGTGGTCAGGCAATTATCACACGTGTAAAGCGCAATGCGGAAGAAGGAGTTTTCTATCGTTTTATCTGGTTTTGCAAGCTCTTTTCTGCAGTTTTGGGCAATTGACCAATCGCAAACGCTTCTCACGTAAATTTTTTGAGCAGATGTTCACTCGTTTCCAAAATAAAAAGACGCGTTGTTTCATCTAAGCAACCACAACGGTTTAACACATTTTTTTCCCATCAAGTTTTCCTTTAGACTTTTATCTTTGCTTTACACTCGTAATGCTCTTCCGATCTTGAGTGTGTACCGTAAAAAAATCAGATAATACATCAATCGTTGAATTTAGCTGACAAAACATTAATCTTTAATCTGCGTACAATTCATTCTTGAGGGAACATTAACTTGCCGATCCTACCGATAGACACGGGCCGCTACGGCACGCCAGAAATGTTGAAAATCTTTGAAGAAGAAACCCGTCTTCAGAAGCTGCTTGATGTTGAAGCTGCCTTAGCTTTAGCTCAGGCTGAAGTAGGCGATATTCCAAGGAAAGATGCGGAAAAAATCGCCTCTATGGCTTCCACAAAGTACGTTAAGGTTGAACGGGTGAAGGCTATTGAAAAAGAAATAAAGCACGATGTCGCCTCGCTTGTTCGGGCGCTCGCCGAAGTTTGTGGATCAAGCGGAGCATATGTGCATCTGGGTGTCACAAGCTACGATGTAGTGGACACAGCCAATGCCTTGCAGCTTGAGGACGCGGTGGATCTTGTCGAAAAAAAACTCGAACTGTTAAAAGGGATTCTCCAAAGACAAGCAGATCAGTATAAAGAAACAGTAATGATTGGCAGAACTCATGGGCAGCACGCTTTGCCGATAACTTTGGGCTTCAAGTTTGCTGTCTGGGGCTACGAAGTCAACAGGCACATTGAAAGGTTAAAGGAATGCAAGAAACGCGTCTTAGTCGGCAAGATAAGCGGGGCAGTCGGCACGCAAGCCGGCTTAGGTAAACATGCTGAGCAAATTCAGGGCCTCGTCATGAAAAGGCTAGGCCTGTCCGCAGCTGAGATTTCAACTCAAATCATCCAGAGAGACCGCTACGCTGAGCTGATGTGCATATACGCTTTGGTTGCTTCTTCACTTGAGAATTTTGCAACAGAAATCCGCGAGTTGCAAAGACCAGAAATAGGCGAGGCGGCTGAGGCGTTTGAAGCTAGCAAACAGGTTGGCAGCTCCACTATGCCTCACAAGCAGAACCCCGAAACATGCGAGAGAGTTTGCGGTTTAGCCCGAATCGTCCGAAGCCTCAGCATTCCAGCGTTGGAGGACATGGTAACTTGGCATGAGAGAGACTTGACGCAGTCTTCGGCTGAACGGTTCATTTTTCCAGAATCGAACATTCTGCTTGATTATATGCTTAACTTAATGTGCAATGTTATCGCTAACTTGCGAATCGACAAGGAACGAATGCTGCAAAATCTCAGCTTAACCCAAGGGCGCGCCATGTCTGAAGCAGTTATGATGGCATTGACAAAAAAAGGCGTGGACAGGCAAGAAGCACACGAGTGGCTGAGAAAGCTAACAATTCAAAGTGAAGCACAGAAAAAAGATTTCAAACAAGTCCTACTTTGCGACAAATTTGTAAGTGACAAATTATCCGAGCTTGAAATAGATGAAGCGTTGAACCCGAAAAACTATTTGGGCACAGCTGTTAAACAAGCTGAAAAGTTCGCCAAAAGCTCAAACTAAAAGTCTGAGAGCGCCCTTTGCTCAAACTCCTCCTCTTTATCCAGTCTTTCCCACGTTTCCTTTTTAACGAAACCTCCCACTTGACCTTTAATTTTCTTGGCTAAACTTGGACCCACAAGCCGCAGGTTCGTCAATTCCTCGACGGATGCGCGTTTCAAGTCTTCGATGGTTCGGTATCCCGCGTCGTACATTATGCGTCCGCGGACTCTGCCGACTCCTTCAAGCCGAACGAGGGGCAGCAGCTCTTTCTTTATGCCTTTAGAGACACGCTCAACCAACTCGCCAGTTAACGGGAGAACCTCTTTTTCGCCGAAAAGCCTGGCTAACTCGTCAGTGGCATGAAGCAGCCACTTCGCGTTCTCAATAGTGCGGTACAAGTCGCCGGGCTGCACGTTGAACCGCTCAATTAACTGTTCTTCGCTGACTTCCTCAATCCAACTGTTCATAACTAGCGCAGTTTTGATTTCGCCGAGGAACTCTTCGTAGGAGATGTGGTCGTCCCACTCGTTTGGGACATCAGTGAACAGTTGGTCTCTGTGTTCTTCGAGTGCAAGGGCCAAAGCATCAACTTCGCGAGCGTACGGTCTCATCACGGGACCCATGTCAGGCGTGTGAGAAATCAAATGCAGTAACCCAAAATCCGTCACCAAGGCAGGCTTGTTTCTCAAGGAGGCTCGAATTACTACTGCTGAAAGCGGGTCAATGTAGAGTTCGCTTACTCGTTTGCCAAACTTCGTAGCATAGATGTTGTCTCCGCTGATGTCGATCATTTCCTCTTCGTACAGGTACTTTAAGATTTTAGCGATGATACTCCGGATGGCTTTCACGTCGTATTGGTAAGCGAAGAATGTTTTGCCGAAAAACTCGTAAATCCCGTTCTCCGAATGAGCGAAATCTGACGCGACAGTCGCCAGCACGTGTCCTCGAATGATTTTTTCAACCGCTAGCCTAGACCAAATCCTCTCCGGCTTAGCCAAGACGTAGCCCTCCATCAAGTAATCGGCTTCATCCGAGGTCTTAGCGATAAGGATTGATTCACCTACCTTGTCGTATTTCGGTCTTCCCGCCCTGCCCGCCATCTGCTTGTACTCTAACACGCTTATCGGGTAGTTCCCGTAGCCTGGCTCGTAACGCCTGTAATCCTGAATGATAACCGTCCGCGCGGGAAGGTTAACGCCGAACGCCAACGTCGGCGTCGCCGTCAGCACTTTGATTTTGCCCTCCTTAAACGAATCCTCAATAAGCCTACGATGAGCACCAGATAAGCCTGCGTGGTGAAAAGCTGCGCCGCACCGAACAAGCTCGGCTAAGGTGTCACTGATTTGTGTTCTTTCGCCTGCAGAGAGGATTTTTTCAGCTTCATGCTCAAGCGTTCGCTTCATGGGTTTAGATAAGACTTCGCCAGTGTGCTGGGCAATGGTTTTGGCGGCTGAAACAGAGTTTTTCCGCGTTGAAGCAAAAACTAAGGTTTGACCACCCGTCTTCAACGTGTTTAAAACAAGGTTTATGGTCGGGTAGCGCGTTTTCCGCTCGATCTTTTTTGCGTCACCATCCTTAAACTGGATTTCATCATGTAAAAGAACGCCTTCCTTGAGGCTAACTGGACGCCATTCGGTGACAACGTACTTGGCGTTCAACCAGCCAGCTATTTCGTCAACGTTGCTGATCGTGGCGCTCAACGCTAAAACTTGAATGTCAGGGTTAACCTGCAGCAGCCTGGCTAAAACGATTTCGAGAGTTGGTCCCCGCTCCGCCTCGTTAAGCAAGTGAACTTCATCCGCCACGACAAGAGAGACTTCATCCATCCATTTGTCTCTGTGCCGCAGAAGCGAATCAGCCTTCTCGTTGGTCGTTACTATGATGTCGTAACGTTCAAGCCAATTGTCGGCGGTATCGAAGTCGCCCGTGCTGATGCCCACGTTGACTCTTCTTCCGTCCTGCTTGCGGATCGGAGTGTACTTTCCGAATTCCTCGAATTTTTCGCTTGCTAACGCTCGGAGCGGCGTGAGGTAAATTACTTTGCCGTTCTTCTCCAGCACGTGTTTGAGAGCGCACAGTTCAGCAATCAACGTCTTACCTGAAGCAGTCGGGCTGGCCAAAACCATGTTTCTGCCGTCTAGGACTCCTGCCCGTATAGTGTCTTCTTGAGGAGGAAACAACTCCGTTAACCCCATCTTATTCAAGATTTCTTTTGCTTGTTCTGGAACGGGCAGCTCAGCAATCTTCAAACTTTACTCGCCGATCAAATGATGCTATCACTTAATTGAAGCACTGGTTAATAGTGTTAGCGTGCCAAACCAAAAATTTTTCAGCTACATTTTTCTATTTGAATAGGATATTAGCAAAGGTAGCGAATTATCAAGTTCCTCTAATGTAGGTGAGATATTATATGGTTGAAAACGTGAAAGAACTTCTTAAACTGCATGAAGGCATTACTCATGAGGTTTACTTGGACAATGAGAACTCTAGCATAGTTCCTCAAGAAGTGGTCGACGCGATGTTGCCTTACTTTAACAGGAAAGCCTACGGCAATCCAACCTTAACCCATAAGCCAGGCTGGGAGGCGTTTGAGGTTATAATGAACTGTTTCCAGAAAATCAGCAAGTCGATGGGCGCAAAAATCCTTGAAGAGATCACTTTCACTCCTGGCGAAACGGAAGCAAACAACCTGGCAATCGTGGGTTCAGCGTTTGCCCAAAAAAGCAGGGGCAAAAAAATAATCATCTCCGAGATTGAACCGATTAACGTGTTACAGGTTGCCGAAATGATGCAAAAGTTCGGGTTTACGATGCAGAAAATCCCAGTTGACCATGACGGTTTCGTAGACCTTGAGAAGCTTAAGGAAGCAGTGGATAGTGAAACCATTCTTGTCAGCGTTTCCGCTGTGAACAACGAGATCGGGACAGTGCAGCCGATTAAGGAAGCGGTGGATATTGTTAAGGCTAAAAACCCACATGCACTCTTCCATACGGATGCGACCGACGCTTACGGCAGGATACCGTTTAACGTGCAAGACTTGAATGTTGACCTGGCAACAGTGAGCAGCTATAAGATTCAGGGTCCACGCGGAATGGGCGCGATGTACCTTCGAGAGGGAGTGAACATGGAGCGTATTCTTGAAGGGCAGATTGGAACACAGAAGCTTTGGCCAGGAGTCGAAAACACCCCCTCAATCGTCGGTTTCACTAAGGCTTCTGAGCTTGCATTCAAAGACTTTGAAGCAAACGTCGCTAAGATGCGGACTTTGCGCGATATGCTTGTTGACGGCATGTTCGCCGAACTTGATGATCTTCGATTTAACGGCCCGAAAGGCGACAAGCGGGCGCCGGACAACGCCAATGTTAGCATTCTACGCTGCGAAGGGGAAGCATTAACCATCGAGTTAAGCTTAAAGGGAGTTTACGTTTCGAGCGGTAGCGCATGCAGCCGACGATTGCTTCAGCCCAGCCACGTTCTAGTCGCGATTGGCCGCAGGTTCAGTGAAGCACACGGCAGCATTCTCATGAAAACGACGCGTTATATGACAGAAGATGATATAGCTTACGTTTTAGAAGTATTACTTCCAGCCGTGAACCGTATCAGAGGGATAGTCGGTTCAACAGGAGTTGATTAAATGTCACGTATACCTCTACCGTACAACCCAAAAGTCATGGATCTGTTTAGAAACCCGCGGAACCTGGGAAAAATGGACGATGCCACAGTGGTAGCAGTGGCTGGGAACCCGGCTTGCGGAGACATGATAACTTTCTACCTGAAGATAAGCGACAAAGACGTTATCGAGAAAGCAAGCTTTGAAAGCTACGGGTGCGCCGCAAACATTGCCACGTCCAGCATAGTTACAGAAATGATTAAAGGCTTGAGCCTCGAACGAGCGTGGGAAGATATAACTTGGAAGAGAGTAACTGAGGAAATCGGCGGGTTACCCAGTGTCAAATTCCACTGCGGAGTCCTCGCCGTGGGCGCCTTAAAGCGAGCGATACGGCAGTATTATAAGCAAAAAGATGTTGCGATCCCCCGTTGGATGCCGGCGGAAAACACTTTTGAAGAAAAGCAGGCGTTGGAGGAAGAAGAGTTAGCGAAGGTACTTTCTAAGAGGCTAAAGACCGAGGAAGAAAAAGCAGAGAAGAAGTAACTGTGGATATACAAGCGATTCGTCAGGATTTTCCAATACTGAAACGCAGCGTAAACAATAACCCCTTAATTTATTTTGATAACGCTGCGACAACTCAGAAACCCCGCCAGGTAATAGATGCAATACGCGACTTTTACGAAAACCACAACGCCAACGTGCACCGTGCAGTACACACGTTGTCATTGGAAGCAACTGACCTTTACGAGAAGTCACGGGAAAAAATATCGAAATTCGTAAACGCAAAAGAACCCTCAGAAATTGTTTTTGTCAGGGGCACAACTGAAGCCGTTAACTTGGTTGCTTACTCTTGGGGCTTAAGCAACTTGGGCAGAGGCGACGAGGTGCTGGTTTCACTGATGGAGCATCACAGCAATATTGTGCCCTGGGAAATCACCGGTAAGCTCAAGGGCTTCACAATCAAATACGCTGACGTAAAGGCTGACGGCACGTTGGACTATGATGATTTTGAAAGCAAATTTTCTCCAAAAACGAAAATTGCCTGTCTAAGTCATGTTTCAAACGTTACAGGTGTAATCAACGATGTCAAGAGAATCGCGAAGGCTGCCCGTGACAATGGTGCTTTAATGCTTGTCGACGGCGCACAGTCTGTGCCGCATTTACCTGTGGATGTTCAGGATTTGGATGTTGATTTTCTTGCTTTTTCAGGACATAAAATGCTTGGACCAACCGGCATTGGAGTGCTCTACGGTAGAAAAGAAGTGCTTGAAGAGATGCCGCCATTCCAGGGCGGGGGAGAAATGATAAAGGAAGTGGATTTTAGCCAAGCCAAAGGCTGTAGCATCATATGGAACGACCTGCCGTGGAAGTTTGAAGCGGGCACACCGAACGTTTGCGGGGCAATTGGTTTAGCAGAAGCAGTGAAGTATCTTCAGGGCATAGGCATGGATAACCTTCTCAGCTACGAGAAAGATTTAACGACGTACGCGGTTGAACGAATGCGAGAATGCAGTAAAATCACAGTTTATGGTCCCAGCGACCTTTCTAAAAAATGCGGCATAATACCTTTCACCGTTAAAGACTTGTCATCGCACGATGTGGCGCTGATTTGCGACAATTACGGCATAATGATACGAAGCGGCTATCACTGCGCCCAACCCCTGCATGAGGACATCCTAAAAATTCACTCGTCCGACCGGGCAAGCTTTTACGTTTACAACACACGCGAGGAAGTTGACCGGTTCGTCGAAGTCTTAAAGGAGATTGAGCAACTCTAATGCCGACCCTTGAAGATTACGTGGCACGGGTTGAAGGAACATGCGGGGCGGAAAAAGACGTTATAGTATTTTTCAAGTACGACAAGAAGGATGAAGCCATAGGCACCATACTAAAAAAAGCAAAATTGAACAACAAAATTGCTGGCATAATCTTTGAGTTAACTTTTGAAAACTTTTCTTTTCGCCTCTACACGAGCGGAAAAGCAATCTTCCGCAGCGTCAAAAACAGAGAAGAACTAAACGATCTTCTAGCCAAGCTTCTTCTTTAGACTTAAGTTTAACTTTTAAAAAGTTCTAAACTTAATTTTAAGTTTTTTTCTCGGTTTTCTCGCGTCACTCGGTCACAGAGGTCTACGCCCATCTTTTCAATTTTTTTAATGCATTCAGTGATTCCTATCGCGCGAGCTCCTTCTTTCCATTGCGCATGAACATCAATTCCCTCCCCTCTGGGCAATCCTCGAAAAGAATCAAAAGCGTAAAGTTTCATGCATAGCCCTAAAATATGTTCGTACTTATGCGCTAATCCGAAGGTTCCTCCTCCGCAGCAGCCAAATTCAAGTTAATCTCCATCTATGCGGTTAAATTCCAGAAAACGCATAGCTTCACAAAAAATTCTTCTCTCCTTAGTTTTTCGTCAAAAGAGATGCTAAACTCAATTCGACGATATTCTTACTCAATGTGAGCGTTTGATTATTGAGTAATATCTCGTAAGTTTCGCGCCTGCTGGTGACTTAATAAAACTTATAATAAGTTTTTCGGCTCCTCCTTCTTGGTCTTGCCGTCGTAAATGTCATGCCTTTCTCAGGTGTTATTGTTATCTTTATTAAAAGGCTTTCTTATTTGAAGTTTAATGGGCGTGTGGTTGTTACTTAACCTGGTAAAAATGATTTTAATTCCTTTCATGCGCTTTCCAAAGCAATACACTTACAGTAACATGCAGTGTTGATGCTCTAAAAACACAAACGCATTTTTGGCCATTTTGGGCCGCGTCCAAAGGCAATCATGCGCCCTAGCTGTGTCGCTCCACCAGATCAGGTTATTTTGTTAAGTAAAGTTTCAAGCGTATCCTATTTCTGCTGACCCAATTCGTCAGCGGGATAAGCGAATACCTCAGCCACTGCGGCAAGGCGTCCTTAAGCTCCCTGTGCAACCCTAAACGAACCGCCACTTCGCCTTTCCAAGTTAAAGGAACGTAATAACGTGTTAACGGGAACCTGACGAAGCCATTGCTTTCTTTAAACCTGTCTAGCGAAGGATGATTTCCGAATCTTCCGTACATAAGCCATCGATTACCACTGGATCCACAGACTTCAACCGTCTTAGCGATTAGCGCGTTGTTGACTGCTTTATCCTTGTGCTTCTGCATTGAAAGTAGTTGCGAAACTATCACTATGCTGTCTCCGTAAAGCAGTTGAGTGAAGCCTATCAGGTCTTCTTGCAAAAAGGCGCCGATGAATGTTGAGTTTTGAACCCTATTGATTTTGTCTCTGACTTCACTTAAAGATTCGCCGTAATGCGGAAAAGCTCGCTGTTGCCTGATTGGCGTTTCGTTATAAATTTTCCAGACACCCTCAGCTAACTTGTCACTTGGCTCGACTGCGGCAACTTTAACGCCGTCTTTCTCCGACTTGCGAACCATGTTGCGAGTTTTCTTTCCGATGCTACTCCACCAAGCGTTATAGTCTTTTACTTCAAGCAAGCTAACATTATCCTCGGTTCTTACCCAGCTGCTCGATGGATTGGGAATCTTAAAACACCATGTCCTCTCGGGAAAAGTTAGAATGTCCACGTCTCTCAGGGACAGCTTATCGATAAACTCACCCGAGGGAAGAACACTTTTTTCGTACTCATGAAAATCGCGGGCTATTTTGAAGAACACTTTTTTTCTAACTTGCAAGGTCAAGAATTCTTTATCTACGTCCAAAATACTTCTCAGGATATCGTAATATGGTCTTCTGCGTTTGTTTCCTCCGGTTTTAAAGAGCCATTCAGGATGCATCGATAAAACGCAGCCTTTATCGATCCATTGTTGTGCCTGTTGCACCTTGCGTTCAATACCAGCGACGGGATTTCGCCTGTCCAAACTGAAGGTGGGCTCATTGTGAAAATTTTTTAATGGGAAATCACTTGGAACTTTCACTTGGGTTTCCCCAGGCTTTCGTCCCCATAATAACTGGGTCGATAATCGCGCCGTTCCGTGAATAGTGTAGTACTTTACTGTTCGGTTTGTTTCATCTTCTAGAATTTTCCATTCTCGATAGGGATCGGTTGCAACGTGCAGGCCTACCTCGTGCCTTTCAGGGTTTAGCAAGTCGAGGAGTTCCTTGTCTGGGATTGTGTATGGTGTAAAGAACCAGTAAGCCATAACCTGTTTCGGCGACTCGTTAATCATCTTGGCAATGATTCGAGCGTTTTTAAGGTAATCGCGGCTTTTTCTTTTTTTGATTCTTAAAGCTACGCACAGAAAGCTTTTAGCCCTCGATGGGTACGGGTAATCAACGTCGATTCTTAGATTTATCATTGTTTCTTCATTTGTTACAAAGTAAAATGTTGATTTAGTTATAAATCCTCTGTGTACGTTAAACATGCGCGCATGATTAATCTTCTAAGCGGCTTATTCTCGAGTCTCAAGTTGGTTTTCACATCGGATAACATGACTGTGATTTTATGTATTGTCTGTTTATATAAGAGATTACCATGATAATATCGAAGATCACATGTTTAATCGGATTAACGCAATTAACCCCAACGTAAAATTTGACCTAACAGACACGTATCGGACTCGCGTAAACAGAGCGACCGAGCGCTAGCTTCATAGATTCCATGCGGTTGACTAGTCCATGGTTAATGATCAAAAAAATCGTAAGCAAAGAGCTACAGTTCGCCTTCCCTTCAGCCGAACTATAGATGACTGGGTAGCTTCAAGAAAAAATAGAAAAGCTCTTGAATCTTCAGGTTGGCATTTCAGCGCTTTCCGCGAAATGTTGGTTCTGAAAGAATCACCCGACTGGCAACTATTTTATTTGCCAATATGCGTTAAAGACTTAGTTATTCTTGATGTAGGGGCTGGAGAAGGTGAAACTGCCAGATTCTTTCTTGAAAATGGAGCCAAAAAAGTTATCTGCATTGAACCTTCCCATGAAGCTTTTAAGCTTCTAAAGGAAAATTCAGTCACCCATCATCAACTAGTCCCAATAAACAAGTTTTTTGAACTGTCAGACTTATCAGATTATCTTTTTGATTTCCTGAAAATGGACATAGAAGGTTATGAAGAAATCTTACTTCAGACAAAACTTTCCTGTCCAGCGGTAGTTGAAGTTCACGGCTTACAGCTTAGGGATAAATTCAAGAAGGCTGGCTGGCGAATCAAGTACCGCACCCTTGTAGCTTCCAGAGGGTACAGCTGTGTTTCCTACGCCTACTGGAACTGCTGAAAAAATCTCCCCAAGTCAAAGCTATTTTCCTAAGTAGAGTTTCAAGGACATCTTGTTTCTGCCAACCTGCTTCAGAATTGACAAAACTGATTCTTTAGCCGTTGATAATGACATCTTTTAGCGGTCTATGCAGGTCTAGGCGAATGGCGACCAGCGTTTCTGCTCCGTGGCTTGCGACTAAATTTGTTTTTCTTACACACATCCGTGTCGCTAAGTGTGCACGTATCACAATCAGCTTTCGTTGTTTTGGGATAAGGACAAGTTAGGTAATCTATTGCATCCCAGATGTTCACAGGTCTACTTTCCTTTGAAGTCTCCTCCGTTCCCTGCCTGGCCATGATAGAAAGCGTTCTTATGCAGGTTCAGGTCTTCCATGTATAACGAAGGTGTCGACGTGGGCTTTCCCAGCCCAAGTTCTTGCGTTATGATTGAAATGTCAGATTCTTTATTCTCGCATCTACACTTGCCAAAGCAAGCGATAGAGCCCATTGTTCCCAAGCATTGAACAAAGGCTCGCGGAGTGACCCGTCATTAATGTATCGTAACCATAAATCTTTGATCGTATCATGAAGACGGTTTTTGAATATCGCGAGCCCGCAGTTTGTACTGCGGAACTGATTTTTTACTAATCTTGCTGAAGAGCCTCGCCTCATTTTGAAGGCCAATGACATCCGAGAAAACTGGCATAGCCGAAAAGTCAAAGCTCCCTTCAAGCAGAGTTGTTATGTCTTTTCTGACGAAGGTGTCGGCGTCCAAGAATATGACGGCTTCGCTGTCAACGTCGCATAGATGAACTTTCTCGCCGTAATGGTGTTTTCCTTTGTTTGGGTCGACGGCGAAAGGCTTGGTGATGTTGTCCACTTCTTTGACTATTGCCACTTCCGATAGCTTGTCATAATTCCACTTTGGTTCTTGGAGGCGTATAGAATACAGATATATTCTCTTTGGAAATGAATCTTCCAAGGGATTTTATCGACCTTAAAACGTCCGAGACCAAATCTGCCACGTCACTGACGGTGTAGACCACAGTATATTCACTCATTGGATCTCACGCCAGCGAAAAGATTACGAATCCATTTTAAAGGCAACGAGCGCTTATTTTGATGCTTCTCCTCGTACCCATATATTTCTCTCCAGTTGTATTTGGCGCGGTGTTTTAAATCGGAGACACCATCATCACTTAAGAGCTGTTCAGGCTTTATAATCAACTTTGACAAGTCTTTTTTCATGTTATTGTAGTGAAAATTCATCTCCCCTCTTTGAAGGTTCGCCCTGTCCTTATTAATGCGCCTCAGCATCTGGTCATAAGACCTCATTGGGTAATGCCTTAAGTTAAAATTGACAGGGTACTTTTCTCCCTCTAACGGGTTATGGTTAAATTTTCTAATATTAGTCACTGAGGCTCTCCATGAACGAATCCTTGGAGGACAATCGGGGAATAGCGAATAATGTCTTATTCTTTGGACAGGCGAAGCAATAGTTTTGTCGTCTTTTTCTGTGAACCAATAGTTGAAATTGTTGAACTGTATGTAATTGTATCGAGAATGGTATACGTCGCAGATATGTTCATAATAAGTTTTAGTCCTGTCTGGGCCTTCAAGTATTTCATCGTCATCTGGCCAAGATATCCAATCGTATCGATTGATGAAGTTTTTGATGAGGTTCTGCGACATGTTCGGGTACAAATCGTAGAAATCTAAAGATCTCGGCAGATATTTTCTCTCAACAAATTTTGAGTCGTATTTATCGAGCACTTGAGAGGTCTCGTCGTCTGATCCATGATCCCAAACGATGATATCATGGTGATTTTTTAACATGTGAAGAATTACATCTTCAAGGACATCGCCATCGTTGTAACAAAGTAAAACGCATAGACATCTGGGATTTAACTCTGTAGGAGCAATGTCTGCATAGTCTTTTGCTCTTTTCTTAGGCGTTCCCAGCATACTTATCGTTTAATGACATCGCTGGCTTAAGAGGATTTACTCAGGCAGTTCAATTTTCCAGCGTGTAAAGCGCGCGCTCCAAAATTAAATGAGTCCGAACGGATCAAAACGCGATAAAAAAAACACTTGCGAAAAACTGCTGGTCATTTTCACTTTTTGATATGTTTTTGGTATTATTTCACTCAATCTCACCGCCTCCGATATGAGACGGATTATCGAAGCTCTATTCAGAAAAACATATTGCACCCGATTTCTTATACCATCGCTCTACGAGCATCGATAGAACTCACTTGCATGACTATTGATAACAGATCTGAACAGCCTAAAGTTCCAAGTTTTTCGACGCGTCCATGAAGCAGAAGATATTTCGATGAAATTAGGAACCGATTCTGGAAAACCTTATTAAAACGATTTAAAGTTTAATTTTAAAAAGGCAGAGTGATGTCAGCTCCATTCTATAGAACTTTCAAACAAGCGAAAGTAAAAGGCTTTACTAAAACAGTTTTCTTCATATTGGCAATATTGCTGAAGCGCACTCTTTCTTCAGGAAAGATTATTCCTGAAAAAAGCATTGTTGAAGTTAACGATTCCAAGATGCTTTTATACCCAAAAAAAGGAGCGATATATGAAGACCTGTTCTTATACAAAAAAAGAGAACCCCTCTGCACAGACTATTTGATACATGCCGGTGTTCTAAAAGAGGGCGATACAGTCCTAGATATTGGCGCCAACATCGGTTATTACGTCTTGATTGAATCACAACTTGTAGGGGAAAAGGGTAAAGTATACGCTGTTGAGCCGGTATGCAGCAATTTCGAGTCATTGGAAAAGAACGTGCAACTAAATAATTTGAAGAATGTTTCTACATTCCAGCTTGCATTTGGCGAGAAGGATGCTAGATCCGAGATTTACGTGTCTAACAAGTCTAACTGGTGCGCCATGAATAAGGATGCCACTGGCGGCAAAATCCTTTTCGCACAGGAAGTGTCCGTGCAAACAGTTGATACTTTTTTTAAAGACAGGGCTCCTCCTGACTTTATTCGCATGGACGTGGAAGGCTATGAATACCAGGTAATTAAAGGAATGGCTAAAACTCTTAAAGGTAATATAAAGATCCTTATTGAGCTGCATCCATGGCGCCCTTTTCTTGAACCAGAGAGAATGGATGAACTACTCGATATTCTAGAGCAAAATGATTTCAGAGCCAAATTTGTCGTTTTTGAGAATAAAGTTAAAGAAAATAAAATCGTCACGCTTTTAATGAAGAAGGCTGGAGATGAGCTACCGATTGTTTCATTGAACATGTCAATACAAGAACTCAGATTACTTATAGAAGAGAACCTAATGTTAAGGGTAAGCCCAAATGTTATATTCGAAAAAACAAGTTCTTTCTGTCGAAAGGGACAGGCCCACTAACCGTACGTTTGGGGAACAGTTACCCGAATCTCAGTGATTTCGAATTATCTAGCGCGTTAGAAACCGTTGCCTCTTTGAAAAATCCGACAGCTGCACCACTTGTACCGTAAGCTCCGTGTGCCTTCCCAGTGATTTACCTCAAAACGTAGCCAAAGAAGCCTTTAGAGAAATTTCTTGGAAAGACAATCTTGGGAGAGACTACGACTTCATACTTGACAGGATGCCGGAGGATCAGGGGCCGAGGGAAACTAGAATACCCTTTAACCCGCGCGCGCTAACGTGGAGAAGCTTCATCTCAAAAAGGGAGACATAATTTACGGGAGACCGGCGTGGATATCCTGCGGTTGCCCAGTCACGCACGTCGGCGTGATAGTGGAAGACCCAGACTACTTTAATGGAGTTGTCATTTGGAACGTTGTCGGACCGTTGCAGGCAAGATTGAAGGGCATAAACATAGGATACTACAACACGACAGCCTACGAGGGAATAGTGAAACACGTGAAGCCAGGGGTTGAATTGAAAATAGGCATGAGATACTTCTTCCAACCTAGGTACTGCATGTTGCAGTGGAGACATTGGGCCATTGTCAACCAGATGGCAAGAACGAAGGATGGGCTAAGAGTAAGGCTTGAAGGGCTTTTGATAGGATAAAAAGCATTTCAAACTTTTCTCTTCTCTTCTACGCTTTTGTTAACAAATCCGACAATGCTCGATTGACGAAAGCACAGCTGCGGCTGTCCAAAGCTGTCCTTCACTTCCTCCTGGCGCCCCCGTTGCCGGATAGTAGAACTCGTTGAAGCCTTTTCTCTCTATCATCAGCTTGGTCGCCGCTCCCGCTTCGCTTATGACTTGCAGCTTTCTCAGCGCATCAATTACTTTTATCTCGACGAACGGCCATATTGCAGAGTTCTGGTACATTCCGGGTCTGTTTCTCAGAAAAGCACCGTTTGCCACGCCACACGTTAGATACCATGTTATCAGCAGCTTTGCTCTGTTGAATTCGTAATTTGGCGTGATGTTCCGGTAGCCGAAGGGTGTTCTCGCGGCGTTAAATCCCCTGAGGATCCCTTCGGAGATTTCTTCTGAGGCGGTGCCGTTGAGGATGGCTAAGGCGTTTCCGAGGCTATCGAAATTGAGATCCTTCTTTAGTTCGCCGTTTTCCCAGTAAACGGTGTCTGCATAACAGCATAGGTTCGTTGAGTGGAAAAGCTTGTTTACATTCTCCTTGACTAAATTTGAGGCTTTGAGGTTTCCGAGCGATTCGTACATGTCCGAGAGGAGCATCTGGTTTGCAAGAAGGAACTTCCCTCTGTAATTGGGTATCGCATCCCTCCAATCCATGCCCGGAAGAAGCTGGTGCGTATCCAGCTTATTTTCGATGAATGCGACGCATGATTTCACGGCTTCCTCGTTTTCTTTGAAAAACTGGTTGCCTGCAAATTCAGCGTGTTTGCGTACTCCTATGACGAAAAGTATTTCCGTGTCGGATGGGCAGGACTGATACCTTTGTCGAATCAGCTTGCTGAAGCTCAAATCGATCACGCTCGGTATCTGGCCGTTACTGCGCTGCAGCTTTATGAACTCGAATAGGTGATTTTCAACCTCCTTTAGGTATCCAAGCTTAAGCAGCACATCCTCCGAATAGACTAGATCTCTCAACCACAGTGCTTGATAGCGTTGTGCACTGGCGTAGAAACCATTCTCTCGTCTGCACCCCTCGATTACCCTCCTAGCCTTCTCTTCCTTTTCCAAAACCGCCTCGGATACATAGCCATCGAGATTGTTCAATCGCTTCCCCTGTAACCAATCAGTTTTTCAGGTATAAAAATTCTGTAAAATCATCTCAAGAGACTCAGTAAATTGGCGCCGGGGAAGGGATTCGAACCCCTGCGAGCACGAAGCCCACCGGCTAACTTGCCTTTTGGCCTGCCCCATTTCGGTAAGATCTCGAGGCCGGCGCGTTAACCACTCCGCCACCCCGGCTTGCATAAAACCCATTGCGACAGAGGGGTAAAAATGTTTCCAGCCCAAACCAAACGTGTTCTCAAGCAGTGGGAAAAGCTTCAGCTAACGAACATCAGCGAAGTTGCGACTTTCAAACAAGTAAAACTCCAATAAAAACTAGAAAATTCCGCTCGTTTAATCAACCATACCTGCATTGAACGGGTGCATAAAAGTTGATTAGGGCGATTTGCTTCATAGTTTTTGATGGCAACGTTTATAACCTCTCTTTCTATTTGCTAAAGGCGCGAAGCGGACGATCAATGGGACATCGTAAAACTCACGGTCCAAGGCATGGTTCACTTGCTTATTTGCCTAGGAAACGCGCCAAGAAACCTGTTGCGCGAATCCGATATTGGCCAGCGTTAAACGTGGATTCTCCTAGGCTTTTAGGTTTCTCAGCGTATAAAGCGGGCATGACGTACGTTTTCGCGATCGAAGACCGTAAACGTTCACCGAACTTCGGCAAAGAAGTCATGCGAGCAGCCACAATCCTCGAGACGCCGCCCATCTACGTGTGCGGTATTCGAACTTACACAAAAACTCCATACGGGCTTCAGAATATTAGTGAGGCGTGGGTGAAAGATCCGCCCGCGGTCCTTGACCGACTGCTGGTTCTCCCTGAAAACTTTAACACTGACTTGATGATTGAAAAAATCCAGCAGAACTTGGATCAAACAGCCGTCGTCAGGGTCATCACTGCAACCCAGCCATCCCAAACAAGCCTCCCAAAGAAGAAGCCGGAAGCATGTGAAGTTCAAATCGGAGGAGGCACGATCCAGCAGCAGTTCGAGTACGCGAAGCAACTGCTAGGCAAGACCGTGGCGCCTGAAGAAGTCTTCAAAGACGGGCAGTACGTGGATGTTGCTGGAGTCACGACCGGTAAGGGCTTTCAAGGACCAGTAAAACGTTGGGGAGTTGCAATCCTGCAGCATAAAGGTCGCAAGACGAAACGCGGCATCGCCACCTTGGGACCATGGAATCCCCATCATCTGATGTATTCAATTCCGAGAGCGGGGCAAATGGGCTATCACCAACGCACGGAGTACAATAAGCGGATACTAAAAATCGGTAAAGACGGCAAGGAGATAACTGTTAAAGGCGGGTACATCCGATACGGCGAAGTAAAAGGACCGTACATGCTAATGGAAGGCAGCATTCCAGGAACAGAGAAACGCCAGATTCGCCTGCGCGTTCCAGCGCGTCCGCCCAGAGAAATCTCTGAAGCACCGCCGCAAGTGACGTACGTGTCTTTGGAATCACCTCAAGGAAAGTAAGGGTTAAAAGTTTATGCCGAAAGAAAAAACCGTAAAAATTTTTGACTTAGAAGGCGGATCAAAAGACAAAATCGCACTTCCAACCGTGTTCTCGACTCCGCTCCGGCCTGACGTCATAAAACGCGCGGTTCTCGCTTTACAATCGAGCAGGCTGCAGCCGCAAGGCAGAGACCCGATGGCTGGGAAAAGAACCAGCGCAGAATCGCGTGGAACAGGCACAGCAACCGCGAGAATTCCCCGCATAAAAGGCGGCAGTGCAAGAGCAGCTTTCGCTCCGAGCACCGTCAAGGGAAGACAGCCTCATCCTCCAAGAGCTAAAAAGAAAATCCTAAAGAGCATTCCAAAGAAGGAGGCAAAGTTGGCGTTGTTTTCAGCGATCGCCGCCACCGCGCAAAAAGACACGGTGACTTCGCATGGACACAGAATTAAGGCTGTTGCCGGTATACCGCTGATTGTTGAAAACGCAATCGAGGGTTTAACGGGGACTAAGGAAGTCGAGGAAGCTTTTGCGAAGCTGGGCGTCACGGACGATGTGACTCGAGTGCGTGATAGCCGAAAAATCCGCGCAGGTAAGGGCAAGCACAGGGGTAGGAAGATGAAAGAAGCCGTTGGGCCTTTAATTGTGGTGGTTGACGATAAGAGTTTAGCTAACGCCGCAAGTAACATTCCAGGCGTCGAGGTAACCACGGTGACTAATCTTAACACTGAAATGTTAGCGCCGGGAACTCATCCGGGTCGATTGACTCTTTGGACAAGGGGTGCTATTGAAAGTCTGGATAAACTCTACAGTCAAGGAGAAACTGCGTGATGGACATCAATGAAGTGATATATTACCCGTTAATGACGGAATCCGCAAGTTTGATGGTTGAGAAAGATAACAAACTGTTATTTGTCGTCAACTTCAAGGCAGAAAAAAGCGACGTAAAAAAAGCCGTTGAAGAACTTTACGAGGTTAAAGTAAGCAAAGTAAACTTGCTTATCACTTCCCAAGGCGTAAAAAAAGCTTTCGTGAGGCTAAGCCCCGAGTTCAAGGCTTCAGACGTCGCGATCAAACTGGGAATCCTGTAAACTGACTGGAAGCATGGCTTATGGGAAAACGAATACGTGTTCAGAGACGTGGCCGCGGCGGTCAAAACTTTAGAGCTTCAACTAATAAGCGAGTTGCCCCTGCGAAGTACCCGGCTATAGCGCCTAAGGAATCGTTTGTCACTTCACTGTCCGGCACGGTCCAAGCTTTGGTACACGACCCTGGCCGTGGTGCGCCCCTATCACTGGTGAAATTTGAGAACGGATTATCTTTCTACACGATTACACCTGAAGGCGTCTTCACTGGACAACAGATTTACTACGGCGGGAAAGCTCCAGCCGAAATAGGCAACATCGTTCCTCTGGGCAAAATACCTGAAGGAACCCTAGTGTGCGGTTTAGAACTGCGTCCAGGCGATGGAGGCAAAATGGCCAAGTCTTCAGGTGCCTACGCCACCGTCGTCGGTCACACTCCACAGGGCACAATGATACGGCTGCCTTCGGGAAGAACAAGGTACGTTGACGATTACTGCTTAGCAACCGTAGGCGTAGTCTCCGCCTCCGGAAGAATCGAGAAGCCGTTCCTGAAAGCAGGCGAAAAATTCCACTTGATGAAAGCGAAAGGCCACAAGTATCCGCGAACTAGTGGGCGTAAAATGGTTCCGGCTGTCCATCCGTACGGAAGCAGCAAACGAAGCGCGAGAAGAACAACAACAACTTCGCATGGTGCTCCGCCTGGACAAAAAGTCGGCTTGATAGCTGCGAGAGGACCAGGACAGAAGAAAAAGCGCGCGATCCGCTAAAAAAGGGCAGAAGGTTTATAGCGTTTAAAATGAGTTTAAAGTGAAGATGAAAAATGCCGAAAGAATTCAGTTACCGCGGACACAGCCTCAACAACCTGACAGGAATGTCCATGGACGAGTTCATTAACCTTCTTCCGTCAAGGCAACGAAGAAGCCTGCAGCGCGGTCTCACCCCTGAACAGCGCACACTGCTGGAAAAGTTGCGTGAAGCTAAAGAAGCCCAAAAACAAGGCAAAGAAGTCAAACTTAAAACCCACGTTCGAGACCTTATCGTTCTGCCAGAAATGGTGGGCGTTAAAATTCAAGTGCATAACGGCAAAGAATTCGTTGCGGTCGAAATAAGGCCTGAAATGATCGGGCACTACCTCGGCGAATTTGCGATAACAAACAAGCCTGTGAGGCACGGAACGCCAGGTATCGGTGCATCACGTTCATCAATGTACGTGCCGCTCAAATAAGAGGATCTTTCCAATTTTCACTTTGTTCTTTCGGCGCTTTCTCGTACATGAAAATTCATGCAGGTGTAAATAGTCAACATTTAGTTTTTCCACATGTCAAGACGAATCCGGCGGCTCGGAAATTTAGGGGGTTCCCATTAATACTGCTGATTAAGCGCTGTAGTCTCTTCCTTCCGGCTTGGAGCTGGGCGGTTTTCCGGCTTCAGGAATCTGCGGCAGAGGAATTGGCGGTGGAATGTTCAGTATCCTTGAGATGAGCACTGATTCCATGAAGACGACGTTCGATATCGACTGGATTATTATTTGGGCCGGCGGCTTCTTTTGTTCGTAATCCTTGAGCACCTTGTCAACTTCTGATTTCTCGCCTGCAACGTATGCATTCCCCTTCAGGCTCATCTGAGCGATAGACGGGTTAAAAGTGATTGAAAGGACAAACGGGACTTCCAAGGATTCATCCTGCTTCTTTTCCATACCCACAACGTTAATGTTAGTGTTGATTTGAATGGGCGGAACAGGCTTCCTCATATCCCAAAAGCGTTCAGCAGAAATGGTGGTTATCGCAACGTTCACTCTAAGCATTTCAGGTCATCAGAACCTAATCGTGCAAGCGAGGATTTAAAACTGTTCATTTCTGCTTGTACCGAGTAAACCCGCAGTGACCGCAAGTGTACCTGTCATGGTGGTCTGCCATGAAGTATCCAGGTCCGCATCTCTCGCAAGTTGGTCGTGCACGGGAGATTTTATCACCTTCCACCTTGTACATTGCGTGAACCCCTTTTTCCTCTTTGTGCTTCTTTACTTTTTTCCCCTTCTCAGCCTTTTTGGCCGGCGCTGGGGCGGCTTGCTCTGGCGCAGTTGCTGGTGCCGTCGCAGGGGTCTCTTCTTTCTTCGTTACTGGCGGTTTCTTGGACACTATGCTGCAGCCTCCTCTTTGGGCGCTTCGGGCGGACTGTTACGTTTCCTTATGTATTCGGGTTCAACTAGTTTAGCTTGCTCAACTTTTTGGTAGACGTTAGCGACTCCCCGCGTGATGTCTGTTCCAGTCTCCGTACGCATCTTCTTAATGAAAACTAGGTCTTCGCCGACTTTCATCTCGGCGGCTAACGCTTTTTTAACGTCTAGCCTCTGCGGAGTTTTCTCTTTTGGACCTTGAATGATTGTGAAGCCTACTTCTTTTCGTTTCAGAAGTGGGTTATCCTTGGCTGAGTCTATTTTGATTTGCATTAATGTTCACTTAAGGCGTAAGTTCATACAGTTTTCTTCTTATTTAGCTTTTCGAGGGGTTTCATGGCTTTTAGGAATCTTTCAGCCTGAGCCTTTTTCCGCGGCGTAACCTTGACAACGACAATACCCGTGTAAGGTTGCCCGTAAACAACAACGGAGTTTTCTGGAGCGTACAAAACAGCTGCGAGCGTAAGCAAATCTTCCTCGCCCTCAACGATGATGTGCGTGTGCTCGTTTTTTTCCATGGCTTCCTTGACCGCTATGAGTGCTTCTTTGGTTATTGTTCCCTGAGGGTTGACAACGTGAACAGTTTTTTCCGCTGCGATAGTTTCCGGTGCTTCTTGGCCCCTGAGAGATTTGTTATCGATAATCGTCAGTTGCGGGTGGACGCCTTGCTCGTGAAGGTTGCTGGAAACAACGTCTCCGACTGAAATTATTCTTGGCGGCTTCTCTTTTTCAACTAGCTCTTTCATTCTTCTCATAGTTTCGACAGATGAACCTCGAATTAGGGTGCCGAATGGTTCTTTGAGTTTGATGCGGAGCTCCGACGGTAAAGTGTACTCAATCGTCATTTTTCCAGCCCTGTTAACTCTGAAGAGTTAGGGTCTTCTAGGAAGTTATCTGGCTACCAGTAAAACTGGTCATCGTACTTTCAGCGCGTATCTGCCTTTTTCTTTTATGTTCATAGCTTTTGCAATAGCTGAGTTTTCAGGATCAAACATGACGACTAAGCCGCTGTAGTCTTCGCTGAAGCTTGCTGACCGACATTTGGCGCAAACGTTTTCTTTCGTTATAAAATGACAGATGGTGCATGCTTTCTCACTCAATCCCAATTCACTCCTGTCTACTTTCCTTTTCTTTGCCTTCAGCCTGTTTCTTTTCAGGCGGAGCCTCAAGCGGTTCCTTTAACCACTCAAGTTTACCGAGAAACGGCTGTCGTGCTGTCACACCGATTTTTCCTGAGCTGCCTGCTCGACCTAGCGAGACAGCGGTTATTCTCACGCGCACTTGATCGCCCGTCATTAGTTTTCGTCTGGTTTCTTTTCCCAGCAGGACGCCTTGCTTTTCGTCATAAGAGATGTAGTCATCCATTAGTTGTGAAACGTGTAGTAACGCGTCAACTGGTCCTATACGCAAAAAGGCTCCGAAGTCTGCTATTTCAACCACATCTCCTTCCACAACTTCTTGAATGACAGGATAGAACGTCAGCAATGAGAACGTTACTTTATGGTAGGTTGCTCCGTCGCCTGGGATTATTTTGCCTATGGGGCTCACTTCTATGCTTGTGACGGCAATCACGTAGCCTAATTCCTCATCTACCATGCCTTCATACTTGTGTTTAACTTGTTCACGACCGACCTTTTCCAGAGGGTTGCCGAAGGTTTCGGGAGGAATGCGGATAGTATCCTGTAGAGTTATGAGCTTAAACATGGTTATATCAAACCGTCAACATCTAGACGCGATTTTTGTCTCACATAAATCACTGGCACACTTATATCTCTTAGCCTCTTCCTTAGTTGCCTATCATTGGTAAACACTGGTGAATTCCAAGCTTGAGCAATCTTAACTATGACGTCGTCAGTCGACAGTTTTTCGGGGTTATCAACCTCAACGTACTTGCATTTTTCAGCAGCCTTCAACGCGTACAGAGCTTCTCTGCGGATTTTAGGCGAACCCTTGGTTGCAAGCAGCTCAAGCTCATGTTTCACAGATGAAAGCAGAACAAAATCAACATTTCGGTTTAGCAGAACTTTAGTTTCAGCAAAAACGTCGATTTTCAATTCGAGTGCAACAAAGAGCGCGTTTGAATCTAAAATAACTTTCAACACTCGTTTTGACACGCTGGAAGTTGACATCTGGCGGAGCCCTGATACGTAAAAAGGTTACTCTTGTATGCTTAAAACATTTTGTTAAAGTCTTTCATTTCGCCTAGTCGGTGGACCCACTTGAAATGGCTATTAGTTTAAATACCTTGACTAATTGAATTGAGCAGCAGTCAGGTGAATGTATGCTTCGCGAGAAATCGTGTGGCGCCGTGGTATACGTAAAAAAGGATGATGGCGTAAAATACCTTCTCCTGAATTACGCAGCGGGTCATTGGGATTTCGTGAAAGGCAACGTGGAACCTAACGAAAGCGAGAAACAAACAGTTGCACGTGAATTACAAGAGGAGACGGGAATAACTGACGCGCAGTTCGTAGACGACTTCAGGGAAGCAATATCTTACTTTTACAGGCGACAAGGCTCAACAATCCACAAGGAGGTCGTGTTCTTCATAATGGAATCGTACACTGACAAAGTGCAGTTGTCTTTTGAACATGTCGGCTACGTTTGGTTGGATTACCAGCACGCTATGGAAAAATTAACTTTCAAGAACTCCAAGGACGTGCTGCTAAAAGCGATTGACTTCCTCAGGAAAAACGGTTTAATAAAGCCCGTGGAGTAGCGGTTGCTTACTTTACTATAAGTCCGTATCCGATGAGTCTCCAGCGCGCCGTGATTTTCCTGCTTATGGCAACTCTTGAACCGGGCAGTGCACAGATGGGTCGAGTCAACTTTACTTTTATAACGTTTTGTTTTATGCTGACGATTTTGCCAACGTTCACGGCGGCTCCAACGTGAAGCAACAAAGCTTCATCCAAGTTGAATTTTTCAACTTTCAAAAGCTCTTTTGTCCCAACTGCCCGTTCCAACATGTGAGTTTCTAAAGTGAACTCTGTCAGCGTCTGCGGAAGCATTCCCGCTTTTCCAGCGATGCTTCCGGTTAAGCCGTCTGCTTTCGAGTAGGACGGGTCAAGCAACGTTCCTACGCCAACTAAGCCTCCGCATGTCGCTTCCTTGACGCTTCGCTCGCCCGCGTGCAAGCTGACTATTTCGCTGATCAGGGGGTCATAGACGGTTTTGCCTTCTCTTTCAACGGTGATTCCTGGGCGAATTTCTATTTCTTCCCCAACGGAGAATTTTCCCTGAGCTATTGTTCCACCGATTACGCCGCCCTCCAAATCTTCGATGTTGGTTCCCGGCTTGTTAACGTCGAAAGAACGGATGACGTACATGAGCGGGGATTTAGTCTCGTCCCTTTTCGGAGTGGGAATGACTGTTTCTATAGCGTAAAGAAGCACATCAATGTTTATTCCACGTTGAGCTGAGATCGGAATGATAGGCGCTTTTTCAGCTATCGTACCTTTAACGAAGTTTTTTATTTCATTATAGCTTTCCAGCGCTCTTTTCTCATCCACAATGTCAATTTTATTCTGGACAATAATCAAATTCTTGATCCCGCTGACTTCCGCAGCCGCAAGGTGCTCCCGAGTCTGAGGTTGAGGACACGGCTCGTCAGCCGCAATAACTAGAATCGCGCCGTCCATGATGGCTGCGCCGGAAAGCATGGTTGCCATTAATGCTTCGTGTCCCGGTGCGTCGACAAAACTTATGGCTCTAACGAATTCGGCTTGGCCGCCGCATTTTTCGCAGTAAGGCTTATTGGTATAGTTGTTCGGAGGCTCACACTTTGGGCACTTGTAAATCGGCATGTCCGCGTAGCCTAGTTTTATGGTAATGCCTCTTTTTAGTTCTTCACTGTGTCTTGACGCCCATGTACCGGTCAACGCTTGAACTAAGGTTGTTTTTCCGTGGTCCACGTGACCTATCGTGCCGACGTTGACTTCAGGCTGCTTAGGCAGGGCTTTCCTTGCTTCACTCATGCGGTTCTCTTCTTTGAATAAACGTGATAGATTATGAAAGAATTATGGGTGTTTATAAGGCTTAAGCATGGAAGGTGTTAAACTTGTTTTGCCGGTTGTCGAGCCTTGACTTCACCGGCTTTTGCGGCTGGTTTCTCGACAATTTTCATGTTGATTTGGACAATTTCGTCTGTTATTGTGCTGCCGCGGACCGTTTTACGTTTCCGCTCTCCCTTTCTCTTTGGACTAAAGCCTGCCCCGCCGCTGAGCACGACGTTTCGGCGAACCCCGCCGTGAACGTTGCCCCTTATAGGGACGCCGTCTTTGTCTGAGCCGCCCAGTATTTGCACTTTGTGTGCTGGCAAGTCCACTATTGAGCCGTCTATTGTTTCTCCAACTCTTCTACCGATGAAGGGCGCCGCGCGTGCTTCTTCAAGCTCCACAACTTTTGACGTTCCTGTTTGAGGGTCTGAAACTATTACCTTGAATTTTGCCATTTGCCGATTTAACTCTCCAGCGAACTATGAAGTTGAGGTATCTCTCTATTAAGGATTTAGCGCGATGGAAATCGTTAAAGCCTTGTTGAAACGTCAATTTCTAAGTGAGAAACCTCAAGAATAACATGAAAGGTTGTTATGCAAAACAGCCCATTTCATGTTTTTTTAGCCATAGTGATTGCCAAGGGCTGATGAGCAGGGAAAAAGCAAAATCCGATTTCAAAAGAAGAAGAAAAGCCCTCGCGTGTAACTTCTTCTTCTACTAAAGCTGGGCGAGAACTTTCGGAAGACACAGCTGGAAGGGATTACTGAAAGAAGTAGTAGGACACCAAAAAAACCATTGTACTACTACTTCTAATTCCAGAAAGCACGAGGAAAGCCCCCATCAAAACTCGCCAACATAGGAAGCGATAGGCGCAACTTTCTAACAAGTAAAATCTAAAGCCCAAAAACAGTCTGTTCCAACAGAGCCGCTTGGTTAAGCCGGGAATTCCTCGAACAATAAATAACTCGCCAGCAGTATCCTATATGGTGCCAGTGCTAGGGAACGGCTTTCCAGCTAGCACTTTCCTCTCAGCACTCGTTTATCCTTGTTCTGCTCTTTGTTTCAGTTCTCTGTTCATTTCCTCAAATCCTCGCTGAGTATCGCGTAGCAAGCCGGGAGTGAAGGGCACTAACAGACCCGTGAATTTCTCACGCTGGATAAACTTGACAGAGTTTTCGCCTGAAGGCTCAATAATCAGAGCGTGTTCGCCATCGAACAGCCACGGAAGATACAATCGCCCCAACCAGCGCAGTTCGTGGGGTGGGTCAACTGTTAGTACTTTGGGTTGGAACGTCATACCTTTAGTTCTAGAAGGTTGAATGAATACTTCGAGTTTTGCTCCGGTCCTGATTTCTCCTGTTGCCCGTCTTATGAAAGGGTTCCACTGCGGAAAATCGTCAAAGTCAGTTATTAGCTCCCATACTCGTTCGGCAGAAGAGTTAATCGTTATTTCGCTTGAAAGCTGCTTTGAGAACACCAATGATAACACCAGTTTGTATTCAACGTGTAGCTAATTTAACTTTATCGCGCTCGCTTGAACCGGCATCACGCCGCGCTCTAATTCCACCGGTCTTTGTCGCACAGATTATTAACCCGAACTTTCTAACAGGTTTGGGGAATTAGTTTGCTTTACAGCGAGATTTTTGGTTTTCTCGGAGGTTTCTTCACAACTTTCGGTTATGTTCCTCAGTTTGTTCGCATTATGAAGCTGAAAAGCGCTCGGGAAATCAGCCTTCCTTTCACGCTCTCATTCCTCGCGGGCGCGACGTTTTGGCTTGTCTACGGAGTGATGTCAAGTTTGATGCCTGTTATATTATGGAACTCGGTAGGAATCATTTTTCTATGTATGCTTCTTTATGGAAAATTAAAATACGGAAGATAGCCCTCAATTTTGCTAAAACGCGGAACAGCCTCAGGCGCAAGGCCACTGTTGCGAGAAACAGAAAAAAAAGATATGCACAAGACAAGCTCGTGTTGGTTTCCTGTCAGGATTAATGAAAAGTGTTTTCCTCTCAGCCCACACTCAAACAGCTTGCTAATTGTTTAGGCAAAAGCTTTAATGCAGCTTTGAAGTGCTCCTTTGCCTATGTGGCGGTTGGGGTTCTTCTTCCATGACACAGCCTTCGGGTTGCTAACAGTCTTCATACCGTTGTACGTCGTGCTTTTCAAGGACACCAGCATCCTGGGCGGACCGCTTCTTGCCCTCGGAGCAATGACTTCAATAGCGATCTTCTGCTCCATACCCACCTCGTTTCTCTGGGGATACCTATGCGACGCCACTCGTCACTACAAAGCTTTTATTCTCCTTTCTTTCGCTTCAATCGCCATAATTCTTTTCCTCATGACGCTACCGTTCGCTCAGAACCTAATCATCTTTGTTTCCCTGTACGTCGTCATGCAGATGCTGCACGTGGCGCATGAATCGCCAAAAAACGTGCTTGTTACTGAGCATTACAGCCGGAGTGACTGGGAGAAGTCATTCGGGCTTTACGAGGCCGTTACAGAACTTGGCACAATCGTTGGTTTTGCAATCGGGATATTTATGTTTGCGTCTTCTCTAAGCTTTTCGGTTTTAGCAACGTACGCGTTGTATCTCTGCAGCGCTTTAAGCGTGGTTGCACTCGTACTCGCTTTGGCGCTGATTGCTGATCCAATTGCGATTTTTGAAAGAGGCCTGGTGCGAATTGAGAGAAAATTAGATTACACTTTTCGAGGCGTTGAAGGCGCGTCTCGACTCATGGCTGGTCAGCCTTGGGATGGTTCACTTAAACAGGACAGCTTCAGAAGCTTCGTGCTGGCAATCATAATGTTTGCTCTTGCAACGAGCCTCTTCTTTACGCCGCTACCGATTTTCCTTCACGACGGTTTAGGCCTATCGACAAGCATGGTTTACGTCGCGTACATATTAAACTCGGCTGGGGCAACAACTGGCTACTTCTTTATCCGCGGACGAGCACAATTCATGGACATAAGAAAGCAGATGCCTCGCTTCGTGCTTTTCCGCTGCATGCTTATTTTAACGCTGGTCGGAGTAATCTTATTTGCTTTTTCACCCACGATCGTGACTGCCATTTTGCTCATGTTCATCGGGTTCGCCTACGCCATGTACTACATTATGATGCTATCCATGTCGATGGAGGTAATTCCAAAGGGGAAAGCCGGGTTTTTCGACGGGCTCGTGGGCTTAGGCGCTGCAGTAGGCGCTTTCCTTGGACCCTACCTCGCTTTTCACCTTAATTACGTTCCAATGTTCGTGATTACAGCTCTCATTTTCCTGGCCGCCTTCATAACCCTGAGACTGTTTCGGTAAAGAAGCAAGCTCTATAAGTATTAGCAAATGAAATCTGGAAAAAGAGATAAGAAATTAGCGAAGCTCGCTCAGTCTATTCTGTGTGTACTCTGTAGAGGTCGATGTCTTCCCGCATGGCCGGTGTCAGTTCCAAGAAGTCTCTGACGGAGCGCTCGATGTCCTTGCTTTGGGTGACGTAGCGTCCGACGATTAGGATGTCTGCCCCCAACTCCAACGCTTCCTTCGCCGTCTCAGGCACGATGCCGCCTGCCACCGCAATAAGATATTTCTTGTTTGGGAACGCCTCCCTAATCATCTTTATCCGTTCAAGCCCGCATGTTCTGCCGCTTTCCTGATCGATGCCCCGGTGCAGGATGATGACGTCTGGCAGGTTCTTGAGTGATTTCAGCTTTGCCAAGACGTCGTCCACGTTCAGCATGTCGATGACTGCGTATATCCCCATCCGCCGCGCTTCTGAAACTGTTGCGTCAAGGGTTTCCGGCGGCGCTAAGCCCGCGGCGACAACCGCGTCTGCGGTGTCTTCGTAGGCGATGTCTACTTCAACTTTGCCTACATCGAGCGTCTTGAGGTCTGCTATCATAAATTTGTCTTTGGCAACCTGTCGTAAATCGCCGATAATGCGTGTGCCGTACCGTTTAATCAGGGGGGTTCCAACTTCGATGATGATTCTGTCGCTTCCCGGCAACTCCGCGATGACCTTCTTCGCATTTTCAAGTGAGGGAGCATCAAGCGCTATCTGCAGGTATGGTGGTCTCCACAACCGTGGCACTTTGAAGCCCATGATCGGGTGTTTTGAACGGTCTTTTTCGTAGATGATTTTTTCAAGTGACGGGTAGTTCTTCAATGCTCGTTGTAGCGCCATCTTTGTCGCGCCATAGTTGTACTGGTATATTCTCCTGTAGTCGCTTGCCTGAGGGTGAACGAACACGCTGCAAATTATAACCCACTCGTCAAGCTTGTCGGCGGTTATGATGCCTTCTTCTGCAGAATCAGCGACTGCTTTGGCGACGGCGGCTTGCGCGGGACCAAAAATTTTTCCTGTGTCCTCCATGTTTTTCACGGTTACTTTGGGCACGATCAGCGTGTGGGGTTTAGGCGGCAGATTCGGTCTGATAACTGCCAGCAGCGGCGTGTGGCCTGCCGACAGATTTGTCATGCCGTTGGCGAATGCTTGGCCAACTGGACCGTCCTTGTTGCCTATCATCAGGTCGATGTGCGCAACTTCGTTTCCTTCTCCG
>DATHCJ010000016.1:0-41631 GCA_035319575.1 Candidatus Limnocylindrales bacterium | reverse complement strand
GAAGGGAATGTCATCATCCAAGGAGCGCCCGTCTCGATGGGTCATGAAGCGCGGATAACGGAGTCTGGTGCGTATCGCTTGTTTGCCGGCTGGCGCAGTGACCCTTTCTTCTTCGACCTAGCTGGAGCTCAGAATAACATGAAGTTCACGGGGACGGACTTCTTCGCCGACAAGGACGTTTGCAGCATAGCCTTGGAAGTGCCCATCAGCGCCCTTGGCGGCGGGGTGAGCTTGAACCTATGGCATCGGTCCCTCTTACAGGTTGGCGACGGCTGGGTGCAAGCCGACCGCGGCGCGCGGCCCACGCAGACCCCCTTTATGACAAGCGCCGAAAAAGAGGCGTACCTTGAAGGCGAACCGGCCCAAGATGAGAGGTTCGTGCCAATGTTCGCACACGTATTAGAGCATACCGGCGGGTACACCCCGGAAGGGGCGCAAGCTGCTGCCAGAAGCTTGTTGCCTGACGTGTTGCCGTACGACCCCAAGAAGGCCGCAGCGTATCCGGGAAACGGCCGCACACCCACGGACGATTCGAAAGACATCTTTCTGACCGTGTACAATGGCAGGCTGACATGGGACAAGTGCGGACCGCACACTGACCTTCTGCAGGAGTTTCCCTACTTGGGTGCGCCACACAACACTCGATAGTCGAGTTAGCCAGATAGTTAGCTAAACAACTATTGACGCTGAGACATTTGGTTCAAAGCAGGGTGCACAAAAATTTAGCAACGGGCTGGCGCGCTGCTTACGGACTCAGTCGTCTTTTCTTTGAGTATGCGACGGCGCAAAGTTGTAGCGGCGATTGCTGCGAGTGATTCATTTTTCATCTCTCCTACCGCAAACCCTTAAGAGACTGGGATGGTGTTGATTCGATAGGGGATGATGTCGCCGTCCCAGTCTGATCGGGAAAGATGAAGATTGAAATTTGACAGACCCCAATTCATTTTGCCCTGCGTTTTTTCATAGTCAATATAGGTCTATTTGCGTGTTTATTTTTTATGCACATAAAGCCAAAAAACCGTTTGGAGGAAATGAATTGCGGAGGCTTCACTAGTTGCGCCGAGATGCATGCGTAAATCTCCTTTCGCGTATCCCCTGGTGGGAGGCCCAAATTTGACTTTAAGCGAGTGGCATGGACACGCGCCGGTGAAGCCCCCACCCCACCGGCTTAACCTTAATACACTCCACTTGCCATTATGCTTCAATTTACCGGTGCAATGCGGGAATGGCTAGGATTCGGAAAAGCGCGGTTCAGATTCGGTTTGAAATATTAGAGTACCTGTTCTTTGACTCAAAGGCTCAGCTTCGGACGGTGATTTGGCGAAGGTCCACTAACCTTTCCTACGACGATTTTCTTAAGCATTTAGCGTTTCTTGAAGGGAAGAAGCTGGTGAAAGAAACGGCTGAAGGGTACTGCAGTTTAACGGATGAGGGCAGAAAACTGTACGTTGACCTGCGCAAGTCGCTTCCGTCAATACTGTAGCATTTAAGCATTCACTTGTGGTGCATCAGGTATAAAAACAAAAAACGCGGTTAAGTAAAAGGAAAAAAAATGTCCGAGCAAAAAAATGAGGAAAAACAGTACCCAGTCAGGTCACTGCATGATTTCCTGTTCGAGTTAGATAAGGAATGGACGAAATTTCGAAATGGCACTTTGATAGGGCTCGGCGCCTCAGCGGTCTTGTTCGTCATAGTCTTGTGGCTGCTTTCCAGGTTCAGGTTTAAACACTTCGGTTTCGCCGTGTTTGAATTCGCGCTTTTGGTCATAGCGGCCATATTGTTAGCCTACAGCGTGTACGCAATGTACTCTCAGTACCGTTTTCTCAGCAAATGGGAACGCCGCATCGGTCTCCTCCTACACATGGAAGAAGAAATGCTTTCGGAGAAACTGGAAGATCCGAAGAGCCAACGCCAGACATAAATGTACATTTTTGGTGCACATCAAAAGTGCGGCTTGCTTTTTAAAGACGACGACAGAAAAGTCTTCATTGAAGAAGTGGGAGGCGAAAAAACAAAATGGTCAAACTCACCAGAAAAACCAAAATCGCAATAGCCGCGCTCGTTGCCATAGCGGTCGTGCTGGTCGTAACCGTCCCATACGCAAGTGCCCAAACAATCGCTAACAATGCGGCAACTAACGTAAGGACAATTCACGCCAAAGGAAACATCTACCAAGTGATCAACAGCAACACCATACAATACTATCAAGCAAACCTGACCCTAACTCTGCAGCCAACATCAACGAACGGACCTCACAAACTCTTTGACATCGTAGGCGGAACCTTAGTCACTGCAAACGGCGATTCATACACGTTTACCTCCGGAAAAGGCACAGTCTTCACGGGCAGACACGAAATCTTATTGCAAGCCCAGGGCACCGATGCTAACGGGGGGGCAGTTACACTGAAACTGGCAGGTTACTACGGCTACTCATGGCTTCCAGGCTACGTCGCATTGCACATCGGCGCTAAACTGGAGACAGACAACGGCAACTACACCCTCTTGATGCGGGCACCCATCTAAACCGCACGTCGAGCAAAATCTTTTTTTTTCTTTTATCCATTTTAGAGAAAAGTCAGTTGACAAAGCGTTTTTCATGTAATTTTGAGTGCGCTAGCGGTCCACAGTAGCTATATTAATTGGCGCTTCGAATATCTTAGTTGAGTTCACCAGCTGAACCTCTTTTGACTCCAAAAAAGGCAAACAATGGTGTAAACAGGAGACACAAGACTCTATGAGCGACAATTACCGTGAGGAAGAAATCCAGAGCCTGCCCCCAAGAATCGGCAGACTATTCGAGCTTGCAAAAAACCTTTGGTGGAGCTGGCATGAGGAAGGACGGCAACTTTTCCGCGCACTCGATTACGGGCTTTGGAGAACCAGCGAACACAACCCCGTTAAGCAACTGCGGAGCATCAGCCGCGAAAAACTTGAGGCGGCAAGCAGAGACCCCGCTTTCTTGGAGCTTTACGACGCGGTTATGTCAAAGTTTGATGAGGAAATGGCGCGGGGCCACGAATGGTGTGACCAAACAAGCTTGGGAAAACCGGCGGGGAAAATAGCCTATTTCTCAGCTGAATACGCAATTCACAGATCCCTGCCAATTTACGCTGGCGGCTTAGGCGTGCTAGCGGGTGACGTATGCAAGGAATCTTCAGACCGCGGTTTGCCGCTGGTCGCGGTCGGCTTCATGTACCCTCAAGGCTACTTTCGCCAGCGCATGTCCCCACAAGGGGAACAACAGGAAGATTACATACAACTAAACTTTAACGAGGCGCCGATTAGAGAGTGCGCTTGGCCTTTCGGCTGTGGTCCGCTCATTCCGATTCAACTTGCAGACCGCTTAGTGTGCGTCAAAGTCTGGGAAGTGCATGTTGGCCGAGTAAACCTCTACTTGATGGACACGAACGTGGAAGAAAACAAACCTGAAGACCGCATGCTGTCAGCACGCCTTTACACGGCTGACCAAGAAGAGCGGCTGCGCCAACTGATTGTTTTAGGCGTCGGCGGCGTGCGGGCGCTCAGGGAGCTTCACATCGAACCCGTCGTGTGGCACGCTAACGAAGACCACACTGCTTTCATGATGCTTGAACGACTCCGATTGGAAAGAGCTAACGGCGCCTCGTTGGATTCAGCTATTGAAAGCGTACGCAGACGCACAGTTTTCACTACACACACTCCAGTCGCGGCGGGTCACCACGTCTTCAGTTTCCAGTTAATGAACCGTTACGCCCGCAGCCTTTGGGAACCACTCGGAATCAACAGGGACCTTTTCCTTAACCTGGGTTACGCCGAGGAGTCAGGTTCAGAAAACTTCAACCTAACAGCTTTCGCGTTCCGTTTAGCAGGTCAAGCCAACGCCGTGTCTAAACTGCACGCCAAGGTCACGCGGCGAATGTGGCAGAGTCTTTGGCCTGGAAAAAGCGAGGATCAGGTACCGATAAAAGCCATCACAAACGGCGTGCACCTTCCCACGTGGCAAGCACCGGAATTCACAGAATTTTGCGAAAAATACCTCGATAATAAGTTGCTTAAGGAACAGGATAGCCACGAATACTGGAGATGCCTCGACAACGCGCCAGACGAAGAACTATGGCAGATTCGTCAATCACTAAAGAGGAGGCTCATAACTGCTATTCAAGACAGAGCGCAAAAACGCTGGACAGAAGACCAAGTTACAACGCAACAAGTGATTGCAATGGGCTCGCTACTGGACCCTTACGCCTTAACTATCGCTTTCGCGCGCCGATTCACCGAGTACAAAAGACCCTACCTGATTCTGTCGGATATTGATCGGTTAAAGCGCATCATAACTAACCCAGAGAGACCGGTGCAGCTAATTTTTGCAGGCAAATCCCACCCAGCTGACTACGAATCAAAACAGCTACTAAAGCAAGTATACAACGCAGCATTAGACAGAGGATTTCAAGGACGAATAACCTTTGTTGAAGATTACGACCTTGAGGTTGCCCGAGAACTCGTCCGCGGCGTCGACGTCTGGCTCAATAACCCGAGAAGGCTGCAGGAAGCCTGCGGAACCAGCGGAATGAAAGCGTCAATGAACGGCGTAATCAACTTAAGCGTACGTGATGGCTGGTGGGACGAAGCGTACAACGGCAAGAACGGGTGGGCCATAGGCGACTTACAAGCAGGCACCCCTGAAGAAGAAGATAAAAAAGACGCCGAATCATTATATAGTATACTCGAGAACGAAGCAGTACCCCTGTACTATGACCGCGACCGCAAGGGTGTTCCCCGCGGATGGATGCAGATTCTTAAAGAAGCAGTAAAAACAATCGCCCCTTCATTCAACGCCTGCCGAATGATGGTGCAGTATGATCGCGAAATGTACTTGCCTGCCGCCGGACAGCAAGTATCTAACAGTAATCCGGTAGAGGGAAAAGAAATTGGAGAATCAAAATAAATCAGCTCAATGGTTCTTCGATCAGGCAGATACCTTGATGATTGCAATCGGTAGTGACGAGTTAATAGCTGACATTAACAGGAAAGCTTCTGAAATTCTCGGTTGTTCAAGACGGGAAGTTAAGGGTAAAAACTGGTTTGACACGTTCGTTCCTAAAAAAGAAAAAGAAGATGCCAGGCGACTTTTCCACGACATGCTGACCGGTTCCCTTCGCCACATGCACACTGAACACTCACTTATCGCTCGAAAAGGCGAAGAGTTAACGTTCAATTTCCACAACATTCTCGTCTGTGACGAAAAAGGGAAAACTGTCGGAGTGATCAGCTCAGGAGACGAGGTGACCGAGCGTAAACGAAAAGAAGAAACGTTGAAGGAGGTTGAACGTCGGCTTCAGGTTTCGCTGGATTTCATGATTGAAGGATGCCAAATCATAGATTACGACTGGCGGTACGTGTACGTTAACGAAGCAGCCGCCGAACAAGGACGCAAGAAAAAAGAAGAACTGTTAGGCTACACCATGATGCAGGTCTATCCCGGCATCGACAGGACAGAAATGTTCAACAACCTCAGAAACTGCATGACAAATCGTGTTCCCCACCAAATGGAAAACGAATTCACGTTCCCAGACGGCTCCAAAGGATGGTTCGACCTTCACATGGAACCTGTGCCAGAAGGAGTCTTGATTTTATCAGCAGACATCACTAAAAGCAAGACGATCGAGGCGGAGCTGAACGGGTACAGACACAGGCTCGAGCAGGTGATCGCGCAGCGCACAGCTGAATGCGCCATTGCTAACGAGGAACTTACCAAAAAAATTGACGAAGCACAAAAAACGGAAGAAGCATTAAAATTAAGAGCAACAATTCTGGAAAATGCGAGGGAAGCAATATTTCTCATCAACACTAAAGGAGACTTCGTGTACGCAAACACAGCAGCCACAGAAGCGTACCTTTACAGCCTCGACGAATTTCTCAACATGAATATTCGTGTCTTGCTGCCGCCGAAAGACGCGTCTTCATTAGAGGAGCTTCTAAGGCACATCATGGAAAAAAGGAAGGCAACCCTCGAAATGGTCCACCTGCGAAAAGGCGGCGGTGAAATGAGCGTAAAGGTACACTCTAACGTAGTTAAAACGATGCATGGGGAATTCATCGTCGTCGTCATAAGAAAAATGTTCAGCCGATAAATCGACTCCGGGAAAGCGACGGGACGCCGATATTTTTCCGCACCAAAACTTTTCTGGCTGGCAATTAACCCAAAAAAACAGCTTTACACAGCTTACAGGGATTGTTCTTCTGGGAGAACGGCGTGTTCTTTAAGGAGAGTAATAAGTAACTTCATGCCAATTACGCTCAGAAAGTGAGTGGCAACAAGCATGAAGAGAAAACTCCTCAAAACCCTGGCGTTGATCACGATTTTAATCGCCATCGCAGGAACGGTCAAAATTCAAGGAACCAGAGCCTCCAGGACTTTAACTGTTCCCGATGAGTACCCGACCATAAACGCAGCCGTCAACCAGGCCTCTGCTGGCGACACAATTCTTGTCAAGAACGGGGTTTACCATGAAAACGTGCAAATCAGCAAGTCGCTGACACTTGAGGGGCAGAATAGCTCAGACACGATAATAATGGGAAGCGGCGGCGCAAAACCAGCTGCGGTGCTCACTTTAGGAGCAGACAACGTTAGAGTCTCAGGCTTCACGATTGAAAGCCTCAACTATTCAAGCACCGCCAGCTACGCTTACGGCATCTGGGTTGAAGGAAACAACTGTACAATAACGGGCAACATTATCGAGAACACATACACGGGCATCTTCTGCTCAATCCAATCCTCAACAACCATCAGTCAGAACACCGTGAAATCCTGCAGGAAAAACGGCATATGCTTCTACGGCGGCTTCCTTAACAGCATTTCCAGCAACGACATCGTTGGAAACGCCGTGTCAGGCATCGAAATCGAGGGCTACTCCAACACAATAGTAAAGAATAATATTCAAGGCAACTATCGAGGGGTCGGTTTAGGCGCCTCCTACTCCGTGCTTTTCGACAACAACATTCAATCCAACGCTGAATCGGGCGTTTTTCTGGCGGGTTCCCAAAACGTCATCTCGGCCAACGCAATCTCAAACAACAAGTACGGCATCTATGTAACTTTGCAGTTGACCGCTCCGCTGGCAAACAGAATATACCACAACAACCTGGCAAACAACATCTACAACGCATACGACAATTCTTTAGCGCTGATTGAGTACTGGGACAACGGTGCTAAATCAGGAGGAAATTACTGGAGCAACTACCTCTCGAGTTACCCTGACGCTTCGCAAGTCGGTACATCAGGAATTGGAAACACACCTTACGCGATTAACTCCAACAACACCGACAACTACCCGCTCATGTCCCCATTCGACACGTCAAACACTGGTAATCCGCCGACCCCAATCTCTCCGCCACTTGCAAAGCCAAACAGCGTTGTCGCGTCATGGTCCCTCGGCACCGTTTACCCCAGTCTTGTGACGCCTGATGCAACGGGCAATAACCCTGCAGTTTTAGGCTCAGAAATACCCAGTTACAATTACACCCCCGCGCTGGTTCCGGGCAAATTCGGCGAAGCATTGAACTTCACCGGAAACGCGTACGCAACCGTCCACCCTTCGCCCAGCCTTGAAACCCCCGAAGACGTAACCATTTCCGCTTGGGTAAACGTTCAAGCAATCAAAGATGTGCACTACAACAACATCTTCATTGAAGCCGTCAGGAACACAACAACCCTTCCGACAAGGACCCTCGGGCTCGCCATTAACGGCCAAGCGCCTGAAAATGCAAGTTCACCCCCTCTAGGAGCGCTGCGTGGCTACGTTGCAACGCCAAGCGGCTTAAACGAGATTGACACCACCACGGCACTTCCAAATGATACGTGGGTTTACGTGGTCTTCGCCCGCAGCACAAGCACGGGAATGCACATTTACGTTAACGGTGTAGAACAACCAGTCACTGTTGCAGCTGGAACAGCCGACCCTAAAGGTCCAGTCCAGAGCGCAACGGACATCTACATCGGACATGACTCAAAAACCGAAATCGAAGACCTGCAAATCAGCAACACAGTCGCGCAAACTCAGCCCCTATGGATGCAATGGTGGCTCTGGGCAATCATCGTGCTTGCAGTTGCGCTAGCCAGCGGCTTGATACTCCACAGTAAACGGTTTAAACAATAAAACCCAGAAGTTTCTAAGCCGTCTTTTCAGTAAGACACTTCAAGACTAAAAAAAAGTTAAGCGTTCTCCTTTATTAATCGGGTTCAGAAGAGTTCATCGCTCGAGTAGATGGAGGCTTTGCAGTTGGGGCATATGTCGTCGCTTGCTTTGATGGCGCCTCCGCAGTGTGGGCATACATGGTTCTTCTTCATTGCATGTGTGCCTTGCTTTTCCTTGATTATTTTTCCGTCTCTGAGAAGCAGCATTCGCTCCGTGTGGTGTGCCGCTTCACCGTCGTGCGTGACCATGATTATTGTAGTGCCCTGCGTCATGTTGAGGTTTGCCAGCAGCTTTATGATTCCTTGCTTGTTTTGGCTGTCCAAGTTTCCCGTAGGTTCATCGGCCAGTATTATGGCTGGGTCGTTTGCTAAGGCGCGGGCTATGGCCACACGTTGCTGTTCTCCTGCGCTGAGCCGTTGCGGGCGGTGTTCCTCCCTTCCTGAGAGACCGACCATGGCTAAGAGTTTACTTGCTCTTTCTCTCCGCTCCATTTTTGAGTTGATTCGTCCCTCCATGGGCAACTCGACGTTTTCCCTAGCGTTCAGGTACGGCAACAGGTTGAAGGTTTGGAATACAAAGCCGATTTTGTCTCGTCTAATCTTGTAAAGCTGGTTTTCCGGCATATCTGTAACGTCGACGCCGTCTATTAGGATCTGACCGCTTGTCGGCTTATCGATGCACCCAATCATGTTAAGCAGTGTCGTTTTACCTGAGCCCGATGGCCCCATTATCGCGACAAATTCTCCAGCAGTCACTGTCAGATTCAGGTTAGACAGGGCTGACACAGTGCGTTTGCCGAGGCTGTAAGTTTTGCTTAGTTTTTCCAGTTGGAGCACCGGTTTATTCGTATCTCATTGCCTCCGCAGGTTTTATTTTTGCTGATCTCCACGCCGGGTACAGGCTGCCTAATGTTCCAAGCAGGATGGCTACGCCGAAGCCTATCAGTATGAGTTCAGGGCTAACCGTAACGGAAGTTGCAAACACGTTACCAACAGGAGACCCAAATCCCGCAACCCTGCTGATGGTTGGTGTTATTTGCAGGATGGACGTAAGTGTTGGTGCAGCTACAACGCCTATTGCTATGCCAACTACGCCTGCAATCGCGCTTAAGAGTACACCTTCAAGCATGAATTGGCCCATCACCGCGGAATTGCTGAAGCCTATGGCTTTGAGCGTTCCGATTTCCTTCGTTCTTTCCCGAACAGTGTAGAGCATGACGAATAGTACTATCAGGCTTGTCGCCGCAACGACCACGACAATTTCTTCTATAGCGGTTGAGTTGGACGAAGCGAGGGAATCTTGAGCATCTGTCACTGCGTTATTGCTGCTTGACTGGTTTTTTTCAAGCGTGCTTAACTCGTTTTGTGCCGTCGATACTGTTAGCTCTGGGTGAAGCGAACTTATGGCGCTTGCAACTGAACTTACATCGCTTGGACTTTGCGCGTACACGTTGATGCTAGTTATGTATCCTGTGTTATTTGTCAATGCTTGAGCGTCCGACAGGTTCATGTACAACATTTCCGTGTCTTCAACTCCCGTGGGTTCGTAAACGCCCACCACGTTGAAGTTTGTTCCCAGAATGTTTACTGTACCGCCTACGCTTACGCCAAAGTAGGCTGAGTTGTTTTCGCTAAGTAGAACATCGCCCGTCTCGCCCGCTTGAAGATTTTGCCCGGCAACGATGTCAGTTGGCAGTATCGGGTAGTTGCCGACAAGGTTGGAAGTCAACGGTACACCTTCAATGATGTACTGTGGTAACAGTCGGGTGAATGAGTGACCATAAAACGAAACGGTCTCATTTTTTCCTTCAGAAACTTGCAACACAGGTTCAACAGCCGCTACTCCAGAGATCGAAGCGTTAACGTTACTGTACAAAGTCTCATTCATAGGATTCGCCCGGCCACCTCCAAACGCACCGCCGCCAAACTCGCCCGCAACAGAACCGCCGCCGAAACCGCCAAAGCCGCCGTATCCACCGTAACCGCCATATCCACCGCCTCCGCTTCCTGAACCGCCGAATCCGCCGCTTGGGCGGCTGCCGCTGCCGCCGAAGCCGAAACCGCCAAAACTTGGCGCCAAGCTGCAGGTTATCTGGTTTAATGTTTCATTTAGCGCCTTCTCTGTCTGCGTAATGGTGTTGCCTAAAGTGCTTGTTATTCTGTTTGCCGCTTGCTGGTTAGCTACTACTCCTGCTGGAATTGAAACAAGAATTGCTAAAGCGAAGCCTAATGCTATAATAACCAATAACGCTCGCGTTTTTCGCCGTGAAATGTTTCTCACAGCCCTACTGAGGATTCCCAATATTTGCACCCTTCATTTATGATTAAAAGGCAACCAGAAAGAGAACGAAGGGGTATTTTTTGGGCAGTTATTTGGGCTTATGGCCTTTCTTGATTTCCATTCTCTTTCTAGATTGCCTTTTCCTGCATAATGTTTAAGAGTTATTAAACAATTTTTCAAAATCTTACCCAAATCTAACCCCAATCGCCTTTTTGGAGCGAGACATTTCAAGGTTTGAGAATCAAGAAATTAACGAACGCCGCTGGTTTGCTGTCCCTCTGTTAGCCCGGTTTTTTGAGAGTCAGATGCGATGCTCAATATACTAGCGATAGACATTCGTTTTCGGACTCGAGAAAAGATTGTACTCAAGAATAATGTTTATTTTATAAAAAATTGAGGGCGAAGCTGTTATTGTCGGTTTAATGACCAGCTTATGATGGATTATTGTTAACGGTTATTGTTACTATCTTCGTCACTTTGGCTGTTGTAAGATTAACTACTACGAACGCTCTTCCAGTCGGACCCTGCAAAATTACATTCGCGCTTGTAGCCTGCATTACTACGTTGCCGTTTCCATTGATTGTCGAGGTGACCACTGGTCTGATTGACGTTACATTGTAGCCTTGGCTAAACAATGCCTGAACATCCGTGCTGCTGTTTAATATGTCAGTCACGTTCTGCGTAAAAGCGGAACTCACTTGAATAGAACCAAATCTTCCAACCGTTCCATTGAAAAAGTTTCCGCCGAATGCTCCGAATCCTGCTCCGAATGATCCGAACCCTCCTGCGAACGCTCCGAATCCTCTGCCCATTCCCTTCGGGCCTCCGAATCCCCAATAACCGGTGATAAAGCCGTTATTGTTGGTACAATTGATAGAGGAGGCTCCTGGTTGCGCATCCTGCGCGACTGAGGCGGTTGCATCAGCTTTTACGGTTGATTGTAATGCTAGCACTACTGCTGCACCAACGGCTGCCGCAACTATAATCGAAATTAATGCTAAAACTTTGATTTTTCTGTCCATGGCTTTCGTTTTTCACCTCCTGTAATCAGAGGAAACATGAACTGTAAATTATTAAACGGTTTTTCAAGATTAGACCCAGATTTAGACCTAATTTTAGCCTAAGAATAAAGACATGGAATCCTCAAAAGAACACATTTATTACTTGATTCAGATTAAAGTTTCAAAGAATCTCTTCGGCACGGAGCCCCATAATGTCTGCAAATGCTCATTCGCTAAAATACTTGTTAGGGTGGCTTATTGCAGGAACACGAGGCGGACCGACTCGGGCAAAAATAATTGAATCGTTAAGGGATACTCCACAAAACGCAAATCAACTGGCGATTGCATTGAACATGGATTATAAAACAATGAGGCATCATCTCGACGTTTTGGAAAAGAACAAAATAGTCACTTCCGTCGGTGACAGGTATGGTGCAACCTATTTTCTGTCCCAGGTGATGGAAGATAACTATGCAATGTTTGAGGAGATTATGAAGAAAATCGGGAAAAAGTAGAAAAAGGAGAAAAAGGAACATGGGAAAACAAATGAGCAATAGATTAAAACTCGGCTTAATAGCTGTGGTGTTAGCGATTGTCGCCGCAATTGCGACTGTTGGATCCCTGTTATTAATTCATATGCACTACGGGTTTTTGGAAAGGCGCGTTCCTCCTCCGACGCACCCTCTTCCAGGAGATTTTGAGCTTTTCTATGTGGCAAATGCAATAATTTCAACGATAAACATTGCTCTTCTAGTAATATTAATCGTAATTTACGTAAACATTTATGTTAAAACGCGTTCACCGTTCACGATTGGACTCATCATTTTCGCAGTGGTTTTTCTCGTAAGAGATTTAACTTCAAGCCCATTCATAACTGCATTATACGGGTTTAGAGCTTATGGTCTTGGGCCATTCGCGTTTTTGCCGAGCCTGTTCGAGCTGGTTGCTTTATCCGTGCTACTGTACCTGAGCGTTAGGTACTGAGGAAAACGTTGCAATGTAAAAAATAGATTAACATTTTACTTTTTCTGAGTCGAATAGATAAAGGGGCAATAGGGCAAAAAATAAATCGTTAAACAAACGAAACTCCTAAACAATGCTTCCAGCCGTTCAAGACGGAGAAGCCGCGAAAACCGATGCAAAGCAAGAAAAACTATATCCTTCTGGTTGTACTCATAGCGGCGACGCTGAACGCATTTACTTTTTGCTTTGCTTTCCCCCGGGCTTTTCAGCTTCCGCAATCAGCCCCATTTGCGAAAGATTTTTCCGCGTATTATATCGGGGAATGGCGATTGTTTCATAATCCAACGCAAATTTATTACGGTGGTGTTGAGCCGAGCGATTATCAGATTGCCCCCCGACCCCAAACCTTCAAGTATACGCCTTCTTTCCTGATTCTTTTTGCTCCTTTTCTAAAATTGAATTACCAGAACGCTCTTGGTGCCTTTGACATGTTTCAATTCGCGTTAATTCCGGCCTTAGCATTCTTTGTTTACAAGCTTGTTAAAGACAAAGACCTGGTTCTCGGCTCGACTGCGGCAGTAATTGTTTTGATTGACCCATTGCGTTCACCTCTAATAAGTCACGCTACACTTAGCCTCCTGCATTATCATGCGGCAATCTTAAACGCCAAGTCTTTCACTTCGAGCTATTACCTCGGGTACATGCAAGGAAATGCTCACATCCTCCAAACAGTCCTTCTAGCAGGCGCATTGTATTTTGGGTACGCCAAAAAACCATGGCTATCCGCATTGCTATTCGCATTCGGCTCATTCGACCCTCGCGCCGCTCTAATTACATTACCGTTGCTGGTATGGTATAACAGACATTTTATATTGAAATTCATCGCAGGAACAGCCGCGTTTCTCGCAGCAACCAACTTGCCATTCTTCTCCTATTACGGCATAGGCTTTACATTCTTGCATGCTGAAGTGAACGCAACCATCGTCTTACAAATGTACCCCTACGATTGGATACCCATCTCCTCCATTGCTGCATTAACCATAATTGAAACAATAACCATTATTCAAAACCAAACTATTAGCTTTAGTTTTCCGTTAACTCGGAAAAAGAAGAACTTACTATGTGCAAAACCAAAGAAAAATGGTGTTCAATGACATCGTCGGCCCGCAAAGTATGCAGAGTTTTCTCTTGTCATAACTGAGTCTTCCTTGGAATAGGCGTTCACGAATTACTCTTTGCGTATTACTTCAAAACTGTGTGGGTCGCCTTTCAATAAGCCTATAAGCTGCACGAAGGCGTTTAACGTCACAGTTACGTAACTTAACGAAGCGCCTATTATGCCCTGTTTCCAACCCATAGATTTTCCGATGATGTACGCTCTCATTCCGAACCAAACCAGTATTGTTGCGAAGAATAATGGAACGAGTACGGGGATCATGTTAATTACACCGAAGCACATCAGTGGCATGCCGAGCATCCCGAGAAAATAAAGCCATAATCCCGAGAAACCTACGATACCCAGCCTCAGCCTGTTTGGCAACGGCAACATTTTCTGCCTAAGAAGGGCCCACTCTCCCCAGAACCATCTTCGCCTCTGTTTCACGGCGTCGCCTATAGATAACGGCGGCAGTATGAAAATCCGTTCTTCGGAATTGAAAATATTGAACCCTAGGACGGCTGCTTTATGGAAGTAAAACGAGTCTTCACTGCTTATCAACTTGTTCTTGGTATTCTTCGTGAAACCACTTATGTCATAGGACACTTCACTGTCAACTTTGCTACTAACGACTGTTCCTTCACCGTGAGCCCACAGCGGCTGACCTAGGTTAGTGAAAAAATTGCAGAAAATCCCGCAAGCAACGCAGCGTTCATAGTCTATAATAGTGTTCCAAATACCCGTTACTCTGGGTGTAATAGCCCCGATCATTACGTCCGCGTCAACATTCAGACTTTCTTGTATGAAGCCTAAACTGGGCAATGCATCGTCGTCTCCCTGAAGCAGCAAATAATTGGAACCCAATTCTCCGTCGGCAACCATTTGCTTCCTCATCCTGCGGGCGTACTCTAAAGCGCGGGCTTTATACAAGTCTTCACACTCAAAATCTTTTGGAACCACAACAAGCTTGTCACATATGTACTGATCCTTGTGGGTATCCCAGTCTTCCGCGATCACCCAAGTTTCCAAGGGAACAGGAAGTTTGTAGCTTTTAACTGTTTCAAAAATCTTGTTTACCGACCGAAAATTGCCCACAGTGGGTATCTGAAAGATAATCTTATCAATTTTTTTATCAACCAACCCTTTCTGTTTTATAAAGTTGGATTTTCGCCTTTGATTAAACCATTTTCCAAATAGCAAAACAACAAGATATAAGATTGGAGAAAGCCAAATTGCTGAAATCACATAGTCAAGTACTATCATGCCGCTTTCCAACCCTTGAATTAGATGTTCGTACGACTTCGAACGACGATAAATTTAATCCTTCGCGGCAGAAAACATTAATCAGCTCGTCTACAAAAGTTGGAGCAAGTTTTCCTCCGTGTGGCTGACCAAGCTTGGACATACTATAATTAGACATCCGAGCATCAGCGAACACCAAACGAGCAACCTCGCTATTGTTAAGTCCCAGTCTCTTTATAAGGTAATCGGCATTGTTCCACACCATGATTAGCAGATGCTGGAAACCTTTCGAAACAAACTTTGAACTTTTGACAATGTGAATCCAAAAAGCTCGTGCATTAGAAACAAAAGACAAATCAGCCGTCGTCCGCGGAATCATATTTTTTGCGAAAGCGTGCGAGCCAAAAACAAGCATTTTACGGCGCAGATTTTTCAACAAAAACTCTTGAGACTCGACTGCACTTTCGTATGTAACTACGCTTACTAGCATGGTGTAAATCTAGCCTTGAACTATCTTGCTGTTTTAGCGCTTATTTGAGCAATCATTAAAAAGGTTTGCCAAATTCCAACCGAAATTCCTACCTTAAGACGTTTTTTAACGCAAATTTTTATTCAGTTTCTTCTTCCTTTTCTCCAATTTTCACTGCCTTCTCAATTTAAACTTGACCTGCCTGTCCATGTCCCCAAAAAATTGGCTTGAGCCCCTCAAAAACAAATTCACAGCAATAATAGTATGCTAAGTATCAATCGAACCCAGAGCCTTCAGGGCCCCGTCTCATTTGGTCTTCTGCTTTTTTCGTAACTAAAAAAAGGGAAAGTAGATGTATCTTGTTCGGATTCTTCAGCTTACGGTCGCTTTCTAAGCACCAGGACTGCCAGTAGGGCGCCGATTATGACTATCACGATTATGACTGCTGCTATTCCTAGCTCTAGGCTGCCAACCGATGCCAAGCCCGAAACGGGTGTTGGATATGGCGATGCTGTTGCCGGTGGTGACCCAGCGTAGAAGAATGTTGAAGCAGATGATCCGTAGTACGAGTTTGTGCCTTCGAACGTGGCGTAGAGGGTGTAGTTGCCTGGGACGATAGGTGTCCACGTTAAGCCGTACTCGCCCATAGCATTGGTTGTGGTAGTGCCTATATTGTAACTGTTGTGGTTAGAGTCGGTGACGCTTAGGGTGACGGGTACTCCAGTTACGTTGGTTGGCATTGGCTGCTGCTCGTAAACTGCTTCCATGAACTGGCTCATGCTTGCGTCAGAAACACATGGTAACCCGTTGGGGAAATTCGCAGCTACTGCTTGTTGTTGTGAGCCTGCAGAAATATCCATCACTGATCCCGTTATCGTTATTGGTGTGTCAGTGGTTACGCCAACATTAGGTGCGGAAACAGTGGTCTTGCTCGGTCCCATGCCGTAAGCGTATATTTGGACATCGTAGGCGTTTAGCGTTGTTGCGATTCCGTCTGAGACTGCGGGCGCACTAGTAACGTCGAAAGCATCTATGCTCCAAACTAAATCTCCGTTAGTAATGTTCAATGCAAGCTGTTGTGCTCCGTGGAATAGTGGTGGACTGTACATGTGGCCTTCTGGAAGGAATAGTTCACCGCCAGCGATCGTTCCCACGGTGAAAGTCCACAAGGACTCATAGCCGTAAGGAGATTCGAAACCGCCGCTTGGTGTGTGGTATTGCCAGACGAGAGCTCCGGTCAGTATGTTGTAGGCATAGACGTCTCCTCCGTAGAGCCAGATGTAGATTACGCCGTTAGCTACGAGAGCGTTCGCACCGAGAGTATCAAAAGCCCTAGCTCCTGGAAGTGAGGTGGGACCCCATAGCACGTCACCTGTAGCGAGACTGAAGGCGGTTATTGACAATGTGGATTCAGTGAGTTCTACGTAGGCGCCGCTTCCGGCCCAGACACCACCAGTGTACACTATTGAATATGGCACTTCAGTCCTATTAGTCGGGCCCCATGCCAAACTGAGGGTGCTTAAGCTGAAGCCTGCTTCCTCTTGCCATCCAGAAGTGAAGAACATGCCGCTGGAACCAGAATTATACCCAGTCAAAAGTATGTAGCCGCTCTGAATCGCTGAAATCCCCAAGAGGTACGCTGGAAAAGTCATGCCGAACATGCTCATCTCGTAAGTTAATGGATTTCCTTTAGAATCTGTCAATGGTAGTGGCGCTGACCATTCTAAGCCTTGGGCGAATGGAATCAATCCGTTTTGCGGAGGTCTCCACATCCAATCGTCTGCAACGGGTGGACCGCCAGCATAGTTTCCTACTGAAAGATTGATGCACTTTGTTGAGTTCCACTCGGTAATGGATGCTCCGGTAACAGCAACTGGGATTGGACCGTATGGGGTAGTCACATAAGCGTAGCTGTCGTTCATGTAGTAGCCTATCAAGTCGCCATGCGAATCTTCCGTAAGTGTCATTGCTGGAGTGTTCGTGATGGTCAGTATATAGGCACCTGTCATGGCATCCCACATCGACATCGAGATGCCAGAAGACATGAAACCGGCTGCAGCCACCGGCTCAGTCCACAAGTAAGCAAGAGCTCCGTACTGGTTCGGCGTAATCATATCGAGAATTTGACCGCATCTCAAAACTTCCGTGTTGTTATAATCTGTCCACAGCGTTTGTCCAGTCTGCAAGTTCACTGCAGTCCAGCCAACTGGGTTGGTTGAACTTCCCGGATACATCGTGTAGTAGAGGACACCGTCCATGATTATTGGGGCGAATTTAGGCTCGTACTGCGAAGTTGCGTAAAAGTTGCTTTCTTCACTGCCGCCGAATTCTCCTCCGATTGTTCCTCCGAACGCCTCAGGTTTGGTCCAAAGTATGTGAGCGGTGGTTGGCGCTGTAGTCCACGGGTTATAGTCTCCAGTGGCGTTGTACTGTCCAGTGGCGGCAAACGTTGATTGAGAAAGACCAAGCCAGTTACCGCCGATTGAATACCAGTTATTGTTCATAGCGTTGATCGGACGGCTCCAGTAGGTCGTTGGAAGCGGAGTCACCGGTGCAGACGCTACCGCCGCCTGCTGAACTGTCAACATAAATCCGGTGCTAGTGCTAGGTTCAAAGTAATCGCCGATGGATGCGAAAGTGGCATTTGTATCGCCTGGAGGTAGATTCTTCCCCGCTAATGTTTGTCCAGGGAAAGTCATCACGAAGGTGTAGTTGCCGGCTGTGGCAGGCGTGTAAGTAGTTGATGTTCCGCCCGTTGCATCGGACGTAAACGGCCCTAGTGTTGTACTGGTTCCATCAGGCAACGTGACTTTCACTGTTAAACCTATCCATCTGTCACCGTACTGTGCACTTGCTGTAGGCGGAGGCATATTAACCCAGAAGTTAACGCGGGCTGTTTGTCCCACTCCAATTGGATTTGGGGAAACACTGATGAAAGAGTATGTTGGAATATTCCATGCTGGTGTATGCGCGTTAGCACTTGGTGTCAACATCATTGAAGCTGTCATTGACAATGCAAAGAATATAGCGATCGCAATAGTCAAAGTCCTATTTTTACTTATTTTCATTTTTCTTTCTCCCTAATTTTATTCTGCGTTGAGAAGAAGCATAGGATCTTCTTCCCAACTGCCGAACCGTTCTGTTGTTTCTTTCTTAAATATTTTTAGCAACTTTATTTGATGAATAATAAGATAACAATGGATTTTTTGTTTATTTTTTTCATAAAAAAGATAAATATATAAATTAAATAAAAAGCGGTTTTATACTAGCAAAAAGCGCCGGGAATGGGATTCGAACCCATGCGGACCAGAAGGTCCACGGGCTTACTTGCAAAGAATACTTGCAATGCAATTTGCCTCAAGGCCCGCGCGTTAACCACTCTGCCATCCCGGCTCTGACAAATCAACATTTCTATTTCTTTCGCTCTTAAAATGTTTACCGAACCCCGAGCAAGGGAAAGTAATTAACTAACAACTGCCACTTTTGTTGGCATGGACATAAAGCAAACGATCGTTGAAATCCCTCAGGATATACTGGAATGCATCTATGCTGGCGCAAAGCAACTTTACCCGCGTGAAAGTTTTCTACTTCTAAGGGGCAAAAAAAGCAAGGGTATCATCAAAATAACAGATTTAGTCTTGGCTCCATTCGCGACTCATGGACGAGGGTTTGCCCATTTCAACCCGTATTTGTTTTCGGGGGATTTCTCTCTAGTAGGCACCGTCCATTCGCATCCTTCGGGAAACATTTCTCCGAGTCACGTGGACATGAACTATTTTTTTGGGAGAATCCTAATGATCGTGGGTTACCCGTTTGAAGGTCGAAACTGCGTGGCAGTTTACGGTGCTAACGCCGAGAAATTGCCGATCAACATTACTTCCCCCATAGGTGAAAACTCCGAGCTGGAAGATGATTTTAAGTGATTCCTACAGCTCTTTTTACAGCCTCTTGATATTCCTGCATAAATTCGAGGGCGAATTTGTCAGCGTTCTTCTCTGTGCCTCTGTGCATTTTATCCACTGCTTTGCTGCGCAGGTGATGGTAGAACTCGTGGATGATCACGAACGGGTTCGTCAACACGTCGCTGTTTAGCACTGAAATGGTCTCGTTTCTTGCGGTGTAGCAGCCTAACGCTTTAATCTTGTAACGTTTCGGCAAACCGACTACCAAGCGAGGAACGTTGACTTTGTATTTTTTCGCCAGTAGTGCGAGCGCTTCCTCTGTTTTTCCATTGATTATAAGCCAGACCACTAACGGTTTGAAATCATCCTGAGCCATGGTACCGTCAGCAATACAAAGCGGTGCTGATTAATTAACACGCTTAAAAATGACCGTGCATGAGTGCTACTCGCCGTAGGTACCTCTTCTGATTTTTTCAGCAAGCAAATGAATGAACTCAATCGGCCACACGTCATCGCAAACGTCGTCAGTTAATATTTTCCTCTGATGATACATGGGAATTAAGTCGTTTTTGAGCAGCAAAATCAGGAGAAATTCGTGACCGTAAGTTCTTTTGAACAAGGCATACTTGCGAGCTTGCCTTTTTGTCATTTCAAAGTGCGGTTCAAGAATTATTTTTCGCCCTTGAAGCTTCTTTTCCAAAATAAAATCTGGAGTGTACACTTCATTATCGGGCAAGGGGAAGCTAATCGTTTCGTAACCATACGGAATATGCATTTTCAGGAGAGTAAGCGCAGTTTTTTTCTCCCAGCCGCTCTTATATCGGCTCATCTTCTGGTAGTAAGCTTGAGATTGACCGGTTACGTTTTGCATACGGTCCAGAAAATCAACCGCCGTTTTCAACGTATACCTGTTTAAGCTTTTTTGTCTCAGCCACCTCCCCAACAGGAAAAAGGGGTAATCAACCTTGCAAGGGTCCTGTGGATAAAGTTGTTTTGCGAAGTCAGTTATTTTTTGCCTAGCAACTGCAGCGGTATGCACGTCTCTCCATAACGATGGGGAGGCAGAATCTATTACTTTCAGGCTTGTCGCCACGTTGGCGTTTTCCTTCGTCAATGGAACGTAAAGGTCTTCCGGCAGGAGATGGTCATAGATTTGCAGGTCAGGGGCTGGCCTAACCATCCAACGCATATAAGCCCATGCCTTGTCTATATGTGATTCGCTGAGCGCTATCACGTTTCTGGCAATGTCATCGATGAAATCCTTTGGCTTGCTGAACCGTTGAGAATATTGAAGCAGGTTCTTTTCAGCTTTTGTTTTAACGAAAACGTTAACCGACGCCAATATTTCGGAGGCTGCCTTCTTGTTTGGTCCTAAATCGGAGTAAAAATCTGATTTCACTATTTCTTCTTCAAAAATATGCGGCTTCTTAATGTCAAACAGGCTGTCGTTGAAAGCCACGTGCAAGTACGACAACAGCATGCGGACATTTTCGGGGTAACCCACTATTGTATCGTCAAGTATCGAAGCTGCCAGCAGGAAATAATGCGCCGTGATTTTTCGTTCCTCATAATTCGTCGAGTAAGGGTTAAAAAGCAACCGTGGACTCATGCGCCTGTCCCACTGGACATCAGCAACATTAGAGTTCTTATTGATGAAATCCACAAGTAAAGGAAGCACTTCATCGGTTGCCATAAGCTTCACCCGTTTATCCATATGTACAGCAGTAACTTAAAACTGCTATTGTTGCAAACGCAAAATTTAACACTGCATTCGCTTAAAGTTTTCAAGCGACGGGAAAATAGATTAATAGAACCGACAATTTCCAATATGCAGCGCAGCAGAAAACACGAAACGCCCATATAGGAAAACAATGAAAAAGTAAAGCATGCCTGTGGGCCGGTCGTCTAGCCTGGTTAGGACATCTGCTTGACGTGCAGAAGGTCGCCGGTCCGAATCCGGTCCGGCCCATTTTTCCACTCATTTTGCCATAAATTCTACAATAAAGCCCATATGTGCGCTTAGTGGTTTTCGGTATTTTGACAGCTTGGCACATTTGTTTTTGTTAGACTGGCTTAATTTATACGGACCCACACCTGTTTGGGACTGAGCCCTCTGGTAATCTAGCATAGGCTGGAAATCTTTTGTTCGCTTTGACTTAGCCCTTCCCAAGAGACAAAATCCGAGAAAATAGTTATACTGCACACTGACTCACCCCGTTCTTCGCAGGAGACGAATCCGCTAAACCCGGCGCTAACCAACTAAACAGGCGATTAGTATGCAAAAATTACCTTTACTAAATAATTATTTAAGCTCTAACGGTGCCTCATCGCCCACGTTATGTTTCAATGGTCTGAAATAACGACTCAGGAAATTGGATAAAGCATTTATCTTTAGCATGAGAATAAGTTAACAATTCCTTTATGATGAAGCTGAAGCTTGCTCGGATGCAAGTAAAGGAATGGCCTGCAATTATTTAACATAATTCGGGGAATGCCGCTCTTGAAATCGAAGCTTGCCCTAATACCGGTAATCATCTTATTAGCGATTGCTCTAGTTACCGTAGGTTTCAATGCTTCTCGATCGATTGTCTTCAATCCGCCCAATTTCCTTTTCTTTTTAAGCCTCATCTTTTGGACAACCGCCTCTTCGATTGCAGTATATGCATCACTTAAAGGTTACATAGGCGACGGCTCTCGAACTGTATTGTTCCTTACAACCTCATTGCTTATTTTTGGCGCGGCTTCAACCATTGCGGGTCGGGTTCAAAGTTTTTCAGCCAATTTCAGCTGGACAATCGGAAACATAGGGTCATTGGTTGCTTCAATAGTTCAATTGACAGCGAGTTTGGCCGTTTTGCTTCAAAAGGATGAATCTCGTAGCAAGAGCCGAAAGAGAATCATGTTAGCTTCATTTGTTGGCTCGTTGGTTTTTGTCGGGCTTCTTTCCCTCATAGCACTGCAAGGTTGGCTACCGGCATTCTACTCGCACGGACCAACGGTTTTTCGGCAATGGATTGTAGCGACAGCAGGTGTGTTCTTTGGTGCCGCGTTCATAATTTACGGGACACAGTATTTTTCGTCCAAACGATCGTCATCGCTCTTGTATTCCCTCGCTATTTCCCTTCTTACTTTAGGGTTATTCTGCTCACTCATGGTCACGAAACCGGGCGATTTAATCTCTTGGGTGGCTAGAATTTCGCTATACACGGGTGCGATTTTCGTTATACTCGCGTTTTATGAAACCCGAAAACTTGGCGATTCAGTCGTTGGATGGGCAGAGACGTTTAGAAGCGACCGTCAACAAGTCGCTGCCTTGTTTACAAATATGTCAAATGGCCTTTTTTACGGAAAAGTGGTAATTGATTCCAATGGAAAACCCACCGACTGGATTAATTTAGATTTTAACAAGTCCTTTGAGCAGATAACAGGCTTCGCAGGAAAAAAGATTATAGGCAAAAGAGCCACAGAAACTTTTGCGAACTACCTTGATTTGCCGGACCTCATCGAAAAGTACGGGCAAGTAGCGATTACTGGTGAGCCCGCACATTTTGAAAGGTATCGCCAACCGACAGCTAAATGGCTAGATATTTCTACGTATAGCCCTAAGAGAGGATACTTTGTTGCCGTGGTTGAAGACATAACGGAACGCAAGAAAGCGGAAGAAGCTCTTGCGAGAGCTAAAGAGCAATCAGAGCTTGGCAGAAACCACTTAGAAGCAGTTTTGGAGACAATGCCCTCGGCTGTGGTAATCGTTGAAGCTTCAGGAAAGTTCTCATATCTTAACAAATGTGCGTTAAGCCTGTATGGAATAGACTATGTCGGGTTTGATTTGGATGCTCACATAGCTAAAGTTAAGCCGCTAAAACCCGATGGCACTCCTTTTCCACTTGAGGAAATGCCGGTTAGTTCTTCATTAAAATTAGGGCAAGAAATTCATGGGGTAGAGATGACTATTCTGAGTGCTACTGGCGCACGTTGGCCTGTGCTGATAAGTTCCGCTCCACTCAAAAACAATGAAGGCAAAATAATTTCAGCGGTTGTCATTTTTGAGGACATTACTGAGCGCAAGAAGGCAGAAGAGGAGCTTAAACGCCAACTTGCGGTCAGAAATGCACGCAACAGGATGCTGCACGAAGCTATCAGCAGCAAATCATTTGAGGCTTTAGGCGAAGTTTGCTTAGAGGTAGCTGAAGAATTAACAGGTAGCCAGTTTGGTTTCATTGGGGAGGTCAATGAAAATGGTTTGGAAGACATTGCTATTAGCAATCCAGGCTGGGATGCCTGTGTTATGTATGACCAGAGTGGGCATCGTCGACCTCCAGGGAATTTTAAGCTTCATGGCATTTACGGTCGCGTTCTAATAGACGGGAGAGGCTTTTTCACAAATAATCCTACGGATCATCCAGACAGAATTGGGCTGCCAAAAGGGCATCCTCCACTGAATAACTTTATCGGCGTCCCACTGAAAACAAATGACAAAACCACTGGTATTATTGCTTTAGCTAACCGTGAGGGAGGTTACTCTCAAACTGAACTTGATTCTCTTGAAAACTTGGCGCCTATTATTGTTGAGGCTTTTTCCCGCAAGAGAGCTGAAGAAAAGCTTGCAGAATACTCCAAGGACTTGGAAAAGGTTGTGGAGGAACGAACCAAGCAACTCAAGAGTGCCGAGCGTTTGTCAGCCATAGGCGCGACTGCTGGCATGGTCGGGCATGACATACGCAATCCTCTACAAGCGATAACTGGCGACGTTTTCCTTGCTAAATCTGAGCTTGCTGGCTTGCCAGACAGCGAGGAGAAAAGAAATATTCTTGAGAGTTTAGAGGAAACTGAGAGGAACATTGACTACATCAACAAAATTGTCGCTGACCTGCAAGATTATGCCAGGCCGCTTAATCCGAAAGCACAAGAAAGCAACCTCAAATCTACAGTTGAGGGAGTTATTTTAAAGACCAGTATTCCAAACAACGTCACGATAAGAGTCAAGGCTGAAAATGAAGCCCAAACAGTCATGGCTGACCCAGATTTTCTGAAACGAATAATTTCAAACCTCGTGTTGAACGCTGTTCAGGCGATGCCTCAAGGAGGAAAACTGACAGTTAAGACTTTTAAAGATAAAGCATCTGGTGACGTTTTGTTGACGGTTGAAGATACAGGCGTAGGAATTCCCGACGAGGTCAAAGATAAGCTGTTTACTCCGATGTTCACAACCAAATCCAAAGGACAAGGGTTCGGCTTAGCAGTGGTTAAACGAATGGCTGAAGCACTTGGCGGGATTGTAACCTTCGAGAGTGAACCTGGGAATGGAACTAAATTTATTGTGCGCTTGCCCCCCCAAAGAAATAAACGGTAAACTCGTCTTCAAGTGAATTTGCGAAAGTTTTCAGAAGAAATTTGTCGCATGGAGTACGGGCTCAGACCCATTTGGAGGTAAGTCCGGTCCGGCCCACTTTCTCTTAGCTCATTTTTTTAACGGATTGACAAGTTTAACTCCGAATTCTTCGAGGTGTCTAAAGTGTTCTTCGTCAGCTGTGAATATCAGTTCCGCATGTCTTGCAGTGTTAGCAGCTATTAACGCGTCATTAACTGGAACGTTCTTGATTTTAGCCCATTTAATGGCCACTTCACATTCCTCGCTTGAAATTGACAAGTACGCGATGCGCCTTGAGCGTAGAAGCAAGCTGACCCTGGATTCCGCTTCAACAGGGCTTAGGAGTTTTCTTAGGGCTGAGAAAACTTCAACTACAATTAGGTCGTTGAGGGCGAGAATGTAATCGAGTTGACCTTTGAAGCCTCTATCGATGAGATTCAGGCATGCTTCATGACTTCGCTTTTCACGAGCGTCGATTGTCATGGCATAGATAATTATGTTGGAGTCGACAACAGCTAGGGGTTTCCCGATGTCTGTCTTTATTCTTCCCACATTGTTTCCTCCATGTACTCTTCAAGCTTCTTTGGAGGAACATGTTTCTTGATCTTTGCAGGCGGATGGAAAGCCCGCCATGCCGGGTCATCCTCAATTCTCCCTGTGAAATTCAGTGTCTCTACCTTGAAACTGTGCTTGTCGAGGGGCACGAGAATTACAGTGTCACCCGCCTTGATCTGAGTGGCTGAGCGCGTTTGCTTGTCAATGACAATCCTGTTTTTTGAGTCGACTCTTGCCGTAGGCATATTCATCCCACGTAAATAGCCCACCATAATTCTAATAAGCATTCCGTTCGCGATGGCGACAATAGAGACAACCGCTATCTCGACGCGATTCTCCATTAAGATGGTGGTGCGGTGAAACCCGGAATTTACCAATCATTACTGCGTCGGCTGCAGGCTAATTCTTCATGGCTCTCTTGTTAGACTGCATTTTTTTTGTCTAATAGATGCTTCTTCGCTATCCTTTACGTTGAAAATTAAGAGACCCCGTTTTCTTTGAGCGGTCTTTTGGAAAGTCTAACTTGGTCCGTGTGTGCTTTTCGTAGACAAACGGTGTCAAGTCAGACCGTCAAATACACCTTGTTCAAGCAGCACTCGCACTGCATCCCAAAAGTGTTCCGCGAACATGGATTTCGGGTTCATAACGTTTTATTATAAATTGAAGGCACATGTAAGAAAGGGTTAGAACATTGCAAGCGCTCAATAAACGCTATCCAATGATCGTTAATTTAGAAGATTTAGATTCAACCAACAAAACAAGCCTCATCCAGATCCTACACGTCGACGACGACGCGCTTGTTTTGGAGATCACTAAACAAATCCTAACCGATATGAATGAGCCTTTTGAAATTGATTGCGCTCTCTGCGTAGATGAAGCCTTCAACAAGCTAGAGCAAAACGAATATGACGTCATCGTTTCTGATTTCGAAATGCCACAGAAAAACGGGTTAGATTTCCTGAAAGAACTGAGAGAAAGAAACTTTAGACTTCCATTTATCTTGTTTACAGGCAGGGGAAGAGAAGAGGTAGCGATTAAAGCGCTAAACCTTGGTGCCGACGGATACTTCAATAAACAGGGCTCACCCGAAACTGTTTATGGTGAACTTTCGCATGGAATCAGAATGGTGGCGCAGCGTAAAAAAGCCGAATCCGTCTTAGCTGAAACTCAAATCTTGATGGACGCAATAATCAACGGCACCCAAGACATGATCTGGTCCGTGAGAGCCGACGATTTTCGTCTTCTCACTTTTAACAAATCATTAAGTGACTATTTTTTAAGAACACAAAACTTGCACCTTAGGAAAGGGCTGAGTACTAAGGAGATAATGCCAACTGAAGAACTCGTTGAAAGATGGATTAAACTTAACAAAAGAGCACTGAAGGAAGGCTCTTTCCTATTCGAGTACACAACGTTAAAGGAACCCAGAGTTTTGGAATTAAGGTTCAACGTTCTCAAGAATGGAGAAAAACCATTTGCGATTGCCGTTTTTGGAAGAGATATTACTGACAGGAAGAATGCTGAACTTGAATTGAAAAAATCAGAGGAAAGACTAAGGCAAGTAGTAGAAAAACATGATTCCGTTTGAACCTGATGGCAGTCTTTAAAAAAATTGAGTGAACAAAATGGACTTGTTATCGGTCTTAAGCCTTCCTCGAATCGTCTTCACTATAATCCCAGACGCGTTCGCAGCGTACTTCATTTACATGTACAGAAAAGATAAAGACACACGGAAGGTAATGGCAGCAATCTCGTTTATCTTTCTTGCAGGATCATCTGCCCTGCAAATCGTCACGTTACCGTCATCATACTTCTTTTTCGGAAATTTTATATCATTCGAATTCTACCCGATGGTAATCACTGCTCTACTCATTCTTTTTTTCGAAATTCGAAAACAAGAAACATTTCACAGTTCACTAAGAATTTTCTATTCATCCTTACTTGCAATATCGATCATGATTTTTATCCCTTACAATTTCTCACAAGTGAGCACGCTAATCGTTGACGCTTTGGGATTATGCGCTCTGGCAGCCGCTTCGTTCTTGTTTGTCAAAAAAGCAGAATTAAGCCATGTTTTAATTTTGCTCGCTGTTTCTTCCTTTTTGGGTTACGGTTTAGGCTGGACTTTCAATCTTGGTTTAGCGTTCATCTTTCTCAGTTACACTTTTGGCTTTATCTTTGTCGCGCTTACCTTAAGCTTCGTAACAAACGATGATAAATCGAGCATAGCCTCAATATTCAGAGTCACTGAAAAATTAAACGAAGCAGCCGAACGTCTGCGAGAACTAAAACTTGAATACAAAACCGTTTTCGAATCCGCGAACGACGCACTTTTCGTCATAAATCCTGAAACGGGGTTGATAGTTGATTGTAACGTTGAAGCCACCAATCTGGTTGACAGAGCCAAGCAAGAAATTATAGGCAAAAACCAGGAAATTCTATTTCCGATAAAAGAGGGTACGTCCATTGCTCAAATTATTAGAAAAACCATGCATGAAACTTCAAAACCTATTGAAACTCAAGTTGTGACTGAGAAAGGTGAAATAAAGGAAGTCGCCATCAAAACGAGTGGGGTTGAACAGGGAGGCAAAAAATTTCTTGTCTCTATATTCCGCGACATTACTGAGCAAAAAGACGCTGAGAAGAAACTGCAAGCGAACCAAGAAAGAATTGAACTCGTCAATGAGAAGCTGCGCGTGGTAGGCAGCCTGACTAGACATGATGTCCGAAACAAGCTCAGCGTCATTAACGCTTATTCTTACCTCATTAAGAAGAAGCATCCTGATCAAGCGGACACGGTTGAAGGTCTTGAAAAAATGGAGCAAGCGGTCAAGCAGGCTCAGAAAATTTTCGATTTCGCTCAGTCATACGAGAAATTAGGGGTCGAGGAACTGGGAGACGTGGACGTGGCAGTGGCGGTTAACGATGCGGTCACGATGTTTTCGAATTTGCCGTTTAAAGTCGTAAATAATTGTGAAGGTCTAACCGTCCTAGCGGACTCTTTCCTAAGGCAATTTGTCTATAATCTTATTGATAACACGGCAAAATACGGCAAAACAACGACGACAGTAAAAATATCCTACGAAAAGACAAGTGAGGATAATCTAATCTTGATTTACGAGGATGACGGAGTTGGCATACCGTCAGATCATAGGTCCCAGCTCTTTAAACAAGGCTTTAGCACAGGAGGCAGCACGGGTTTCGGACTTTTCTTATCTAAAAGAATGATAGAAGTCTATGGCTGGACAATTCAGGAAACGGGCGACGCAGGAAAAGGCGCAAGATTTGTTATAAAGATCCCTAAAACAAACAAGGCATCTCGACTTAACTTTAGGATTCAAAGCTCAATTTCATGCGGAGTAGAATTAAGCCCAACTTTTGACCAAACCGATCAGTTAATGCATTGAAAGCACCTGAAAAAGTTGAGTATGTTCAATCAGTCAAAAGTAGGCTTCGAAACGCAGAACGTTACCACCGAACAATTTCATTCAATCAAAGCTCAAAACTTCCCATCGGTCAGCATTTTTCTTAATTGATTTTCAAGTTAAGCAAATATAGTACGGTAATGAAGATTGTCAAAGCGAATCCACATGAGAATAGCACGATATTGGTATCAAGGCGAAGAAACCTACGGAGTGCTCCAGGAGGAAAGACTGCTCTCCCTTCCGTTCCTAGCCAAACTTCTCGGCACGAACTTACCGACCAACATGGAGGCTTTCATCGAAGACTCAACAGCACAGAGAAAAGCGGAAGAATTGCTCAAAAAAACAAGAAACAGCGAGCTAGACGCAGTCTCCACGCTAACAAGCGAGACAAGAATTTTAGCGCCCGTACCTTCGCCACCGAAAATCGTCTGTTTAGGACTAAATTATGCTAGTCACGTAATTGAAACAAACTCGAAACGACCTGCACAGCCAGAGATTTTCATGAAGCCCCGAACTGCCATAGTTGGACCCGACGACAAAATCATTAAACCGTCTTTCGTTAAGCAACTTGACTACGAAGGGGAACTTGCCATCGTGATGGGCAAAAAAGCGAAAGAAGTAGATGTATCAGACGCGTTCAACTTTGTTTTCGGGTACACCATATTGAACGATGTTTCAGCCAGAGATTTACAGTTCAAAGGTAGTCAATGGACTCCTGGCAAAAGCTTTGACACCTTCGCGCCGATGGGACCCTGCGTCACCATGAGCAATCAAATTGCCGACATCGACGACATCACTTTGAAAACATGGGTGAACGGTGAACTTCGCCAAACCGGATGTACGCGAGACATGATTTTCAGCATTCCCCAAATAATCTACCATGTAAGCAGGCTTATGACGCTTGAACCATGCGATATAATCTCTACCGGCACACCGTCAGGCGTAGCCTTAGCGATGAAACCGCCTCGATGGTTAAAGGAAGGCGACGAGGTTCGGATCGAAATTGAAGGCATTGGCACATTGACAAATACCATCGCAGAAAGGTAACTATCAAATCACGTGGAAATCGGAAAGTTTGAGGGAACGGTTCTTCAAAGAGCTATTTTTCCGTCCTCGCAACGCCTACTCTAAAAATTTTTTGTGCCGCCGAAAACCAGCCAGCAGAAGCATATTTCGTTGTCAAACAATATATGCGCGATTCACTCTTAAGGCTTGCAGGTGCATGGCTTGCAAAAAATTGTTTCGGTTGTCGGCGGAAAGCACTCGGGAAAAACCAGTGTCATCGAGTATTTAATCGCTGAACTGAAAAGTCGCCAGCGCCGTGGCAGTGAGAGCAAGAAGAAGGCGTCTACTGCTAAGCCTGGTCCAGGCAAATGATGAAGGATAAGAGTCTAAAGTTACCGAAAGGCATGACTAAGCTCATGAACGCTTGGGTCAGCGAGGTCATTGAGGCAGCGCCTACTTTACGCACGAAGCCAAACGCTAGAACTGGCCACATCATGTACACTCCGCCAGCAACAGCGCCGGCAGGGATGTAGAGGGGTTCAGTCACTACTGCGACGAGGGGATGAACAATGTTTTTTGTTGCTATGCCTAAGCTTGCGAAGAGTGCCATTAAAACTAGGTCAATGGTTGCAATTCTCAGGTTGCCTTTGTTCATCTTGGGAGTGCTTGGATTCAAGAGTGCTCAGATGTTATCAAATGAGCATCGATAAAAAAAACTTTCCAAACAGATTTAAACTGGCAAAATTTAGCTGCTGTTTTCGGCAAAGACGTTCAAGGAGTCAGCGCTGAAATAAACGTACACTTTATCCCCAATGCTCCAGCTTTCACTTTTAACCAGATTCAAAGGCAATCTGGCTTTCACAATGAACCCTGTGTCCACCGTAACTTGCGTGTTTGAACGCATTTGAACCAGCTCGGTTATAGTGCCTTCGATAATGTTGCTTGTCTCGCTGCTAAAACCAGAAGCAGACGATTTCGAAAGAAAGATGTCGTCGGGTTTAATGGTTACAATCACGTTTCTTCCTATCAAGTCAGGCACTGCTGAAGCTAACAGTTGAATGCGGTTCGCTTCGATTTCCATGACTTCCCCCAGATTCTTAATTGCTTTACCCTTGATCGCGTTTATTCCCAGAAACTTCGCGACATACGATGAGCTGGGTTTATCGAAGATTTCTGTTTTGCTGCCTACCTGCTCGATAGCCCCGTTTCCCATTACCGCGATTCTGTCTGACATTATGAAAGCTTCAGACAAGTTATGAGTAACGTATATCACAGTCATTTTAAGCGCTTGCAAATAATTCTTAAGCTCAAGCCTGAAAGGCTCCCTTAGTTGAGGGTCAACGGTTGACACAGGCTCATCCAAAAGCAACACTTGCGGCTCCGTCGCTAATGACCTCGCCAGAGCGACACGCTGCTTTTGTCCGCCGCTGAGCTGACTCGGATAAAACCGCGCGTAATCGCGAAGCCCAACAAAGTCAAGCAGATTTTCAGTTCTTTTTTTAACTTCCTGAGTAGAAAGATGTAATGCCTTCAAACCATACGCCACGTTATCTTCAATGTGCATGTGGGGGAAAAGAGAAATTGTTTGAAAGACGTAGCCGATTTTTCGGTCTGAAGGTTTGACGTTAACATTTCTTGTGCCCATCACTCCGCTGACCAAGACACCATTAATGTAAATGTGCCCTCTGTCTTGCCTCATCAGGCCTGAGATAATGTTCAGCAGCGTCGTTTTGCCACAACCGTTGGGTCCGAGCAGCGACAGGATTTCTTCGTCTCTAACTTCGAGACTTAGGTTTTCTATAATTTTTTTCCCGGAGAATGATTTTGCTATTGAGTTAGCCTGAATCATTTTTGGATCCTGAGGCTTTTCTGTTCAAGAAGCCTAACGACGATAAGTATTGAAAATGAGATGATTATTAAGATGATGGCTAACATGACGCCTCCTAAAGGATTAGAATACAGAAGTACATAAATTGCTATGGGCATCGTCTGTGTGATACCGGGCAAGTTTCCCGCAAACATTAACGTTGCGCCAAATTCACCCATTGCTCGCGCCCAAGTTTCGATAGTTCCGGAAATTACTGCATTCAACGCTAATGGAAGCGCAACAGTAAAAAATACCCTGAGCCGAGAGCTGCTGAGCATTTTGGCGCTGTTAATTATGTCCTTATCCATTCTTTCAAACCCCGTCTTTGATGCCCTCAAAAGAAAGGGAGACGCAACGAAACATTCAGCAATAATAACCGCTATCGTGGTGCCTGGAATTATTATCCCCAATCTATTGAAGATTGGACCTAACAGTCCTCTCGGAGCGAACGCGTAAAGCAGTACTATTCCTGCAACGGCGGGAGGCAACAGTATGGGTAAATCCATTATGGTATCAAGGATTGCTTTCCCGTGGAAATCTCTTGTTGCCATGAAATAACCAGTTGGAACAGCTAAAACAAACGCGATCAAAGTTGCTGAGCCAGACGTAAACAAGCTGAGTTCTATGGCATTTATCACTGCTGAGTTTCGCAGTTGAGCGCTGACTTGATTTGGCTCGATTTTTAAGAAGATACCTACGATTGGTATAGCGACGAAAAGAAAGTATGTTAAAACGATAAGACCGAGAATCACAAGTATAAATTTGTCTGATAATGACCCACCACGTGTGCGTTTCAATATCTTTTGCACCGAGTCGATTTGATTAGAAAAAAGGGAAGAAGTGCCCCGTAGATACGTTAACTTCCGAACCCGAATTCCGTAAGTAGCGCTTGCCCTTGAGCGGAAAGCCAATAATTCATGAACGTTTCAGCTAAAGATTTTTGAGTTGCTTCACTTGGGACGCAGATTCCATAGGACTTAAAGGTGTTTACGGAAGATGGTATTGGTAAGAACTGCACCGTCTCATGCGTCAAACTTGCGTATGCCCAGTCAGACACAAATACTATGCCTGCGTCAGCCGTGCCTACATTAAGAGAAACGTCTCCAACTATGTTTTCATCATCGGTTTCATAGGATACAACATTTGCATAGAATTTGGTGGGGTAATTTACGTAAGCGCCTGAAGTAACATATTCGGGACTGGTTGAATTGCCCCAGGTTGCTGCAATATTGTATATCGTGTCGTTCGCGTATTCGCCCACAGGAACGGAAGGATCGGCGACCACTATTCTTACTCCTGGTTTAGCTAAATCCGCAAGTGATGTGATATTTTTCGGGTTTCCCGTTGCCAGTATAATGCAGAGGCTATTTTTGGTGAAATTAGTGTAGTAATTCTGGTAAAGCAGTCCTGAACTGTTCAGTGCTTTGTTCCACTTAATGTTGGCAGACATGAAAACGTCGCAGGGGGAGCCTTGCGTGATTTGCGTCTCCAGAGTGCTCGATGATGCGGCGTTAACTCTGATAATGCAGTTGTTCGCGTTTTCGAATGATTGAGTCATGTTAGCTATGACATAGGTTAGGCTTGACGCTGCGAAAACTATGAGTGTAGGCTTGCTTTTGGAGGTGAAAGTTCCGTTGTATGCTAATAAGCCTAATACCACGGCGGCTACTACTATTACTACCAATATTACGGCGAGAATTTTCTTGTTCATGCCCTTTCATCTCGATGTTATCAACCCAGCATATCGACAGGCGCTACAGATATAAACATTTCTTTGAGAATAAGCACATGATCATGCGCTATTGAATAAATCACATGAAGAAGATAGCTTCAACGCAGCATTTGCATCTAAGGCATTTTTTCCAGTGTCTTGCAGATTTCAGCTTGGGCGTGACGATATCGCTTAACCAATTCTATGCCAAAATCGGTGACCTCAGATGAACCGCCTCCTTTTGCCCCGCCATGCACTCGCGTCACTAATGATTGGCCAAGACGTTGCTCAGCTAGGCTGATTCTGTGTAGCGCATAGCGATAAGACATTCCCAATTCTTCTGTTGCGGTCAAAAGAGAATGCCTTTTATCGATTGCTTCAAGTAAGTCAGCTATTCCATCGCCGAAGACAGCCTCTTTATTTTGATTAATCATCCAAAGCTTGAACCCGTAGTCAAGATCTCGCACAGTCTACACCTGCGGGTAAGTAAAATCACTGAAAGGAATTAAGTTTACTCCTTCTTCGCGTTTTGTTTATTCTTGGTCGATTAGCTCTCAACGGTTTGCTGGAGCTTGCTGATTAATTTACGCTTCAACAACCTTGACATTTTTTTGAACGAGAACGCCGCCGTTACCTTCTTTCACATAGCCAGCTTCGAAGTGTCTAACCTTTCGTTTCTCCAATTCATCCAGCAAGTCGTCCGCGTCTTCTTTGGCGACCGCGATTAGCATTCCGCCTGCAGTTTCCTTGGCTTCGCCTGTCAACAACGGGTAACCGAAGAGGTCAGCCAAAACTGGTGTCCCACGAATCACCGCCAACTGATCAATGACAATATCGACTTTGCCGAGTACAGCCATGTTTCCAGCGTGCCCTGTGAGACCAAAACCTGTTACGTCGGTTGCCGCGTGAACGGGGACCTTTTGCATGGCTTCAGCAACCGGCTTATTAGAGCTCGTCATCACATCAATGGCTTCGGTTATGGCGGCCTCAATCAGTTTGTCTGGGACATCTTTAAGCAGTTCTTTTCCTTCCTCTTCTTTTCGGAGCCTGTACGCGGCCATCGCAGGGGCAATCCCGAGCGGCTTGGTCAAGAACAACTGGTCGCCGGGCTTGGCACCTCGAGTGTAAACAATCTTTCCAGGGTCACCGATACCCGTTGCGGCACCGCCGATGATCGGCCAGGGATTCCTTATCGTGTGACCGCCGACCACGGGGGCACCCATCTCTCGGCAGAAATCGCCAAATCCCTTCAGCATGCCCACAGCTAACTCGTCAGGCATGTCCTCTGGAAAAGCCATAATCGACAAAACGCTAACGATGTTTGTGACTGCCAAAGCGTATATGTCGCTGGTCACGTTGCTCCCAGCTATCCTGCCTTGAATTTCCGCCTCGTCAACCATAGGAGTGAAGAAATCCAAAGTGTTCAAAACCGCGATGCCGTCAGCTATTTTTACGACACTAGAGTTTTCCCATGGACCGGCCAGCACGTCCTCGCTGAAACCGCCGGATAAACCCGCATTATCGAGCAGTCTGCCCAGCTGATACTGGGGGAGCTTACAGCTGCACCCGTGAACGGGAACAACTTTAGTTAGCCTGTAATTCAAACTGTTTTTCTCCCGTTTTTGACGCATACCTTAGGCATTAGTATTATCCTCCCGACCGTGGTATAAGAATTTTGAATTGAAAAAATTAGCAAAATTGATGAAAATGGCTAATGCTCTCGTTTGCCCTGAATGATTTCAAGGAGGGCTTCGATTTTGGTTTTTATCTGCGCTGAATCTCCCATCGCATAATCGGTCTCGATCTTCAGCATCGGCAAGCCTTGGGCCTTGAGTGCACGCTCAACTTTGACACCTTCAACGTTGTAGTCGTGACAGTTCTGCAGCGTGTAGTAGATTACTCCGTCAACTTTGAATTGCTTGGCAAGCTGCATTATACTTTCTATTCGCCTGTCGTTGGGTGTGAAGCATGCGCAGGGTATTTTTGAGTATTTCTCGTCTATAGCCCACAACAAGTCCTTCATGCCTATGCTCTCAGGCTCCACCAAATCCGTGAAGTACCTTGTTCCAACGCAGCTTTCTTCAACCACAACTGTTGCGCCACTTGCCTCGGCTATGCTATGGACTTTCCAGTTGGGAACCGCCATCGGAGAACCCGAAATCATGATTCTCGGTGCATCCTCTTCTGCGACGCCTTCGCCGTCTCTTACTCGCTGCTCCAGTTCGTCACAAAGGTCGTTCACTTTAACTGTGAATCGGCTAATGTCATCCATGAAGCCGATTTGGTCGATCAGCAAACCGTCTAAGCCGCTGATTGGAGAAGGCGAATTTGCACGCAAATCGGACAGCCGCTTGAGGGCTCTGCGTTTATTGTTTATCAGTTCAATGGCTTGGCTTAGTCTTTCAGGGGTAATCACGTTGCCTGTAAGCTTCTCAATCTCAGCCTTGAATGCCTCCAGTTCTTTAAACCAGAACTCTTTGCCCTGCTGAGTGTCAGGTTTATGCGGCACTTCAATCACGTAGGTTGGGACAAGCTCGTTCAGCAGTTCGTAGACTTTCTTTTTCCCGTCGCAGGTTGTCTCGCCAACGACGAGGTCGCTGGACTGGAAGTACGGGCAAGTTCGGTTCAATTTGAAACCGTAAAAAGACTTGATCAGCGGACAAAGGCTTCGCGGCAAAACAGTTTCCGCGTCGGGAATCGAGAAGTCTGCGCCGCCGCACAAACCAACCATCGTGGCGTCCGCGGCATAGACCAGTTCCTCGGGTGCGTAGATGCAGAATGCGCCCACCACTTTTTTGCCTGCGCTTCTGAGGTCGTTGAGCTCTTTGATTCTTAAGCCGTGGACTTCTGAAACTACGAAGTCGAAGTAATCCATTTTTTTGGGTCGGTTTTTTTGGGATAGGATTGCCCTGGTGTAGTATTGTCCTAGTCCGTTTAGGAGTTGATTGTGTTTTTCTATGTTCATGTCGAGGGTTTTCCACATTTCTACGTATTTTTCTGCCATTGTAATCACGGCTTACTGCTTAAAGCGAATCGTCGTTATTAAAATTTTTGAATAACGATATTAAGAAAATTGATGTCTGAATGAGGCTTAATGTTTCCTTATCAAGACCCTGAACTCAGCGTCACGCTTAGAACCCTCAATAACCTCATGCCCATTACTCTTCGCCCAACGCTGAACGTTATCAAACTCCAACTCTCCTTCGCCGACAACCTCAAGCAGTTGCCCGGAAGCCATGCTTTCCAGCTTGCGCTTAGTAAACGCTACCGGCATAGGGCACATTTTACCCCTAACATCCAACTTTTCGGTTTCCAATAAAACCGCCTAAAACGTGATCACTTTGTCGCTGTTTACAGTCCACTCGACGAGTTCATGAACTGTGGAGATTTTGACCCCGTCAAACAAGTCAGCCTGAGTTAAGCCGCGCGCTTCGCAACAGACAACGCAGGCTTTCACTTCCGCGCCGCCCTTTATCAGATCCTCAAGCATTTGCCCATAGTTGGTTAAGCCTTGAGCGGGTTTTTGACCCTTCTTAGCCAGGTAGACGCCGTTTTCAAACAACCAGATTCTTACTTTGTGTCCTTCTACATCGCAGGTCCAAGCGAACCGAAGCGCTGTGAGGGCACGCTCTTTTGCGTATGGACCTTCGTATATTATTAGTGTGAAAGTCACCAATTTTCTCAACCCCAATTATCTGAATAATATTTATTAAAAAAGCTGATATAAGGGTTTTCTAAACAAAACACAAATAACCAACATAACGGTAAACAAATTAACTGAGGCATAACAAGCAAATGGAAACCATCAGGTTTGATTACCTCAGAACATTTCTCACAGTTGCAAGAACACACAGTTTTTCTACAGCGGCAAAGGAGCTTGGAGCAAGCCAAGGAACCGTAAGCCACCACATAGCCGCATTAGAGGACTACTTTGATGCTGAACTATTCAACCGCACCGCCAACGGAGTAGATGTTACCGAAGCAGGTGCCACACTAAAGGAAACAGCCGAAAAAATTCTTAAAGAAGCTCAAGAAGCTAAAGCTAAAATTTCCTCAGCAAAACAAAACCTATCAGGTACAATAAGAATCGCCGCAAGCACCATTCCTGAAGAACACATAATTCCCAGTTTAATCGCTGAATTCCAAAACCGCCATCCCGCCGTGAAATTCAAAATAAAGGCGGAGGACAGCTTGACCAGCCTAGCCAGCCTTGAAGCGGATAATGTTGATTTTGCCGCTGTTGGAACGATTCAGGGTTATGAAGAAAAATTTGATTTTATCAAAGTAGGCGAAGAGGAACTGGTCCTTATAGTGCCCTGCAACCATGAATTAGCAAAAGAAGAAACCGTTGAGCTTGCTGAATTAGCCAAGTACCCGTTCGTCAGCCGGGAAGAAACCTCTGGAACAAGAAAAGAAATCGAGCGCTTGCTTGAAAATAACAGGTTTCCTGTTAAGCACTTGAAGGCGGGTTTGGAGCTTGGAAGCACAGAATCTGTGATAACAGCCGTTTCCGAAGGAAGAGGCGTAAGCATAATCGGATCAATCGCTGCGAAAAAAGCCCAAGCTGCAGGCTTAGTAAAGATAGTTAAACTCAAGGAAGCTAAAAAACCACGAAAGCTCTACATAGCGAGACCGAAAAGACCCCCACTCAAAATAGCCGAAGCCTTCTGGGGATTCTGCGGAGATTACAAGTTTAAAAATGAAGCTGTTTCATGCTCCGCAGACTAAAGACGACTGTTTGTCAACTCGGCATGGTTCTACTCCTCAAGCTTTACCCAGATTTTTCCCGCCTTGATTTTCCACTCGTACTTTGTCAGCTTCATCGACGGCTCATCCTCATACTCGCCAGTTTCAAGGTTAAAACGCCACTCGTGACAGGGACAAACAATTACCAAGCCGTCCAAAGTTCCGCCGGAGAAGCCGCAGCCCTGGTGTGGACATCGGTTATCGATGGCGAAAATTTGACCGAACTGTTTAATCAGCAAGACAGGTGCGCCCTCAACTGATACAAGCTTCATCATGCCGTCTTTGAGTTCTTTCTCTTCTAGAACAGGAAAAAAATCCGCCAGTTCACCCATCTATTTTCACTAATGCGGTATTTCCACGCTTTGCAGATTTAAGACTTTTGAATAAGAAGTTTCCATATTGTCCGTTTTGTTACAGCTAAACTAAAAGAACTAAGGTTTTCCTTTAGTTATGTCCAGAAACATAAGCTTCTGTTTTTCTTTATCTTGTTTAGGCGCTAAGACGAAACCATAACCATCGTAGAATTTAACAGCTTCTTTTACAGCATCAACAACTAAAAATCTGCATCCTAATACTTTCTCTGATAGTTGTATCGCCTTGCATAAACAATAATCACAGATAAATGTGCCAATTCGGTTACCTTGCTGGTCCTTCCAAACTGCTAATTGTCCAATCAAAAGTGCTGGGTAACTTTGCATACGTTGACGCAGTCTATGTTCAGAAGCAATCTTCTCTCTGCTAAGATGACCCATACACAAAGTGGCGAAACCAATTAAATCTGAATTGTGCTTAAAAAGATAAGTAACGCCGAGCCGTTTATTTTGAAACTCACTTTCTGTATAAAATAATCTATGTCTTTGTTGCCACAGGTAAAATTACTTGTATTATCACTATCGCTAAGAATTGTTGGTGGAAAAGACAAGTCTTCAGGCTTTAACGATTGCTTAGCAGCCATGAAGCATTTAACTTATAACTGACACTTTTTAAAAGTTTCCGTTGCTCGCTTGTATCGTGTTTTATCTGCTTTTGTTGGCTTCCGCTTGATTTCCTTTTGAACAGCTTTCCACTGTTCTGAATCAAGTTCTGGAATTGGTTTGGGTAGCATTTTATTCGCCTCTTCTGGAAACCATCTTTTTTCCTATTTCTCTTTTTCTACTTATGAGTACTATCATGTGTATAATAAATTTTATGTGCTCAATAGATATATGAAATGGTCAGATTCTCTCCAATTTCTTATTAACATCTCCTCTCTCAAAAAATTTCACATCTTTACTCTCAGAATTTGGTATTTTTTAGTAAGCAAATTATTAGTGATTATGTAAGCTACTTTGCACAAATCTCTCAGTATAGAGCACGAACGGCAAACAAACCTTTGTTTGTCACCGTGTCGCTTAGCACATGTGCTAACGGTATCAGCCATGAATTTTTCGTGGGCAACGGTCATAGTGTACCCGCTTTTGCCTGCCAGCTCCTTGAAGTCGGCGTAGATTTGGGGGTCGAACCTGAAGGCTTTAAACACTCTCGCCATACGTTCTTTCTCCTGTATTGACGAATTGTATCGACTTTCCGTATAGACTTTGCTCTCCTATGGACCTTGCTTGCGCGCACATAAAACAAAAACCCAGGGAAAAGATGATGAACTGCCCATTCTTAACTAAAAAACCTGCGGTTAACCCCTTCTGGATCTTAAGAAGTAAACTACTCCTCCAACTGCTACAAGAGCGACAAACCCGATGATAAGGTACAGCGAGTACTTAACGTACAGTGGCGGAGGATTTACCTTTACCGTTAGCTCTTGACTGTATCCGCTGTAGGTCAATGGCGTCGCTTGGGAGCTTGCCATCACAGCCCAGAGTCCAGACGCGTTAGGTTTCCAGCTTGCAACGAAAACCCCCTTGCTGTCAACCGTGCAGTTTACGATTTTTGCAGAATTGGCAGTGGCGAATTCGACGGTAACTTTTGAATCGTTGAAGCTCGGAGTTAGAGTTCCCGTGACTGCGATGTTTTGTCCGAGGACTATTTCGTTCTTTGCTACGGTTATGTTTAAGGTTGCAGGGTCTTTTACGGTGTAGTTGCCTTGGGCTTCCAGGCTGTTCTCAAGAACGTCCGTCGCGGCGATCTTGTATTGCACCAGCGACCCGACTTTTTGACTTGGAATTGCGGCGCTGCATGTTTGGTTGCTCACCTGCATATCCATCGTGTCGCTGCTGTTCCAATTGTCGCTGGTGTATGAAAGCTGAGCGGAGGACAATTCTGTGCTGTTTGTGGTGTATGCGATTTCAGTTGAGTTGCCAGGGTACACTTTGCTTGGAATGGTGAGAGGCGTTAAAGTCTCAACGGCAAAATTTGTCTTCATCATGAGCTCCACGTTTCCTGATCCTTCCCCACCGATTAGCACTAAGTGATAGAGGTTTAAACCCGTGTTAGGCGAAGTGTAATTAAGCACCAAGGTTTGACCGCTGTATTCATCACTCGCGTAAGCCACGCCCCTGTAACCGTTGGGGTCAAAGTTGTAGCCGCCGACGGAACCATTGACGTTGCCGTAAAGGCCTGGTTCCCAAGGTAGCGGAAAGGAATCTAAAGTTTGATAGTTATCGTTATCCATCAGGTAAAGCCTGGCTTCGTAGACGTCCAGCGTGCTTGGAACGTTTATGTACACTTGGATTTTCGATGCGTTGGTTACGAATTCGTATGCCCAGCTAGTGTAAAAATTCGAGGAACTGTTGCTGCTTGAACTGCTGTCTCCGGTGCCTTCCAAGTAAGCGGTGCACCATTTGTCTGTTTCAAGGTTTTCAATTATCATGAAAGTTCCCTCCTGTGCTCCTTGGCTTCCAAACCGGTTGTTGACTATGACAAACGAGTAGTTGCCGGATTGTGTCGGGGTAAAAAGTGGGTCACCGATTGTTGTTCCTAAGTGTGGGGGGAACCCTGCTGATTCAAGGTGCGAGCTCTCCAAGTTTCCTTGCGGACCGTAAACGTAGACGTCGTAGTCTGTTTTTGCTTCAACCGAAGTGTTCACGTAAGAGCCGAAAAAGTAAATGTGGTAGTTATGGTTCGCCTGTAAGGGGCAGATGATGGTCCAGTTTCCGCCGATTAGAATTTGAGAATTGGTGATTAGCACGGGGAACATTGGTTTTTGAACGTAGGTAAAGTTTCCGTGGGCGTTGACGTAGCTGCTGACGTAATTCGTGTATTCCGGAGTATTCGTTATTTGGGTGTTAAAGGCTTGAACCATGAGCAACGGGGTGACGGCTAGCGCTAAGATTATAATCAGTGATAGGATTTTTGCTGAAAGGTTTTCTGTGTAGGGCATTGCTAAATCAGCTTGCAAGCGTTACGTATTGCGTTGGTGGACAATATTAGTTATGAAAGCTGAATCAAGATTTGAAGACAGAATTCTAAGCTAAATTTGCTTTTTATTTCAAGGCTAATTTGCAGGCGGAATACTTTTAAAATCAGCGAAGTTTCCGCAAGTTTGCTGCTTTTTTGTTCGGTTGTTTTTCTGAGTTTATTGTTGATTCATATTGTAGAGTTGTTTTAGTCTTTCTTATTGTTAAACGTTATATTGTGTATTGAATCTTGCTACGGAAGATATTTATAAGGAACCGCCATCTGTTCTAAATTGTATCAGGTGAAACAAAGCAAATGAGCCGACTGTTAAGAAACCGTCTCGCACTCAGCACGGTGATCACTACACTAATCATTTTGGTAGTATCAGTGTTGCTTGCAAGTGCTCTAGTCTACTTTGCGGTAAACGTGGTCAG
>DATHCJ010000015.1:0-71980 GCA_035319575.1 Candidatus Limnocylindrales bacterium | reverse complement strand
TTAAGTAAATGGTTGAAAATGAAGATGACACTTTATATGATGAAGTTGAGTATCCCTATTTTGAGGAAGAAAAGGACCTTAGGGATAATGAGGAAGGCGGAGAGGAGAACACAGAATGGGAAGAAGAAACCGATTTAACAGAAATATTTGATACCCCTGAAGAGTATGAGCAATTTCTTCTTGGCAATTCTCCAAAATGCTTTGCTAGATTTAATCCAACAATGTTTTGTGTTTTTGGTTATTTTGCTGAAGAACCCAAATACCGCCAAGCATTAGGAAAATTGCTTCCACATAGAATTGGCAGAATACTAGACAAGTTGGGTTTTGTAACAGAAATATCATATGGACAGAGCAACGGAGTAGATATTAAGGCTAGAATTAACGGCAGACTAGTTTTAGTTATTGAAACTAAGAATCTTAATATTACAACCAAATTACCAGATGAAATCATACAAAACTGCATAGATAACTTACAAGCCCACCCCTACTGCAGAAGATACTTTATTTACACTCAAATGGCAAACACAAAATCTCTAGATAAATTCAAAGAGAAAGGTATTAGAGTATTAGAGATTGGTTACCAGCTTATGCCTAGATGGTTCTACTATTCATTGGTGCCTAGTATACGCTCTTACAGAGAAATTGATACTAGATACACAACCGAAGACATAAGACGAAAACTATTTCCAATGGTGCTTCCAATCTTGCTAGAAAACTTAGACTCGCTAGATGTGACCATTAGGGTGTAAGATAGAAGTGCTAAAGGAGTGCACTATAAGTTACGTCCTATGAGACTCTTTAATTGAATCTGCCCTGCCCATGCCAATTCGGCACTGGAGAAGAAGGCATTATAGCACATAACTTATACAAGTACTCCCTCTATTTAGGCTCCTTTTGACAGTAAATCAAGCAAGGAATAATGTTCTAGAATTAAAGAATCAGAGTTATCGCCAATTGGCTAGAGTCTGTTGCTTTAGCTAGTTGGCTTTAACAAATAAGTAAATTTGAGAGGGATTTTCTAAAATGAGTAAAATGTCAGTAGAGTTAGCTTTAGCTCTAGTAGCTAGAGCTCCATTTTCCATGAATAAGTCAACTAAATGTGAGAGAGGTGATTTGTTTGAGTAATGAATCCCAAGGAAGCATAGATACAGAAAGTATAGTTAGCAAGGAAATTGTTGAAGAGCAACCAATGGAAACTAAAGAAGTCGCTAGTAAAGGTAGTTGGAGATTAAGCCCAAAGGGATATGACTTCTTTCAACTTCTATCAGCTCTTCAAAAAGACATAAGGAGAGGAAATGAAAAGTATGCAGTTCGCTGGGCAATTGAACTAGAATCTATGGGTTCTAGAGCAACCACAGCCTTATGGAACAAACTCAAAGGAATAGCATCAGAAGACATAGGACCAGCGAATCAAATCGCTCCGATAGTGGTCTATCTATTAGAAATGCAATACGTTGGATTCAAAAAATCTCCTAACAAGAATAAACCAGAAAGATTACCCCTAGTCAATGCTATTGCTTTTCTGGCTAACTCGCTAAAATGCAGAGTTATTGATAATCTGTTAACAGCAGTCTATGGTGAAAGAGATTTTGAAAATTGGAATCCATCCATTCCAGATTATGCTTTAGACAAGCACACTATTAAGGGAAAACAAAAGGGAATGACTGGTGAGAAGGGTATTGAATACTTTTTTGATGAAGGAACTAAACTCAATCGTGAAGCTCTATAAGACCCCTACGAAGAGGCAGCATTAGCAATTTCCAAGAAAAGACTAGAGTCTATTGCTAAAGGTAAGGAGCAAGTGCAAATAAATACTAAGGTTCTAAGACCTTCTGGCACAGGCTTTGAATGGTGTATCAACCAGTATCATGGTTGCTCTCATGGATGCAAATATTGCTATGGAATGACGATGAGGAAGATGACTTATAGTAGTTGGATTAAGCCACAGCCTAGAAAAGATGTGATTGCCAATCTCAAGAATGATATTGAATACTTAGGAAAACATGACTTGCTTAGAAGCATTAAGGACATTTTCGTTGGCTCAATAACTGATTCTTGTCAACCATTAGAAAAAGAGCAGAGGCTGACTAGGCAAATAACAGAGATCCTCATCAAGAACAAACTTCCATTTACTATTCTAACTAAAGGAAATGGAGTTTTAAGAGACATTGATTTACTCAAAGGATATCCACTTTGGAGAGCTGGAGTAACTCTAATTTCGTTGAATGAAGCTGTTAGGAAAGACCTAGAACCAGGGTCAAGTAGCTATGGGCAGAGAATAGAAGTGCTTGAGGCTCTGAAGAAAAATGGGATATCAACTTACCTTAGCTGCGAGCCAATAATGCCGGTCAAAGAATGTGACCCCATAGAGATAGTTCAGAAACTAAGTGGGATCGTTGACTTATTTGAGTTTGGCAAATGGAGCAGATACAGGTATAAGCACATTCCCAAATACTACTGGGAAAACTACTCTGACAAATATTACATTGAAGTGCTAGATGAGACAATCAAGTTTTGTGAAGGGAACAAGGTAAACTACTGCATTGCTACACACTCTAAAGATTTCTGTGATAAGTACGGTTTGCCTTACAGACCCCATAAAACCATTTTGCCATAGTGGACCAACGTCCATTCCTTTTTCTATTGTTAAGGAGGTGATTTAATGCAAGTTATTTGTCCTCAATGTGGTGAGAGGGGACTACTTCAGAAGATAACTCCAAGATACTACAGAGTCAGACATTCTATTGTTACTGAATACCCAGGAAGACTCAATGGTGTTGGCAAACCATATAGAGTTAGAACCTTTACCAATTGCAGAGTTCCTACAGAGTGGGCTGAGGAGCAGTACAAGGCTGAAGAGGAAAAGTATCAAGAATTCCTTAGAGAGTTGTTTGCTAGAACCTATAATGTTATTCATTGACCCTGTCTGGTACACCTAGGAGAGCTAGTTTGCATCATAAAGGAATTATATGCTAACACCTAGTGCAACCAGTACCTAATGTAGCCAATACCTCTAATGTAATATTCCTAGTTTAATGCCTTACAAGAAAGAGCATTGTTGCAATTCCGCCAAATTGATTTGTAACAATAAGGGCTAGAGACTATTGACCCTGTACCAGACACGTACAGGGCTATTGATAAATTGTTAGAGGAACCTTGGCTAAATCACTGTGTTCAAAAGTCTTAAATCTACATTGGCATACATTGTTTAATCGTTAAGTTAAGGAAAAGGCTAGAGAGGCAAATTGAAAACTTGGCTTAAAAATCGTCTTGGCTATTATTTTGGTCTTTGTGGCTTTGATAATTTTAGGTGGTGTTGCTGAAATGCTTACTGTACCCAGTTCTAAAACTGGTACTTCAGCACCAGTGCTAACTACCACTCCATCATTAGCAACTCCTTACGTTCAGGTGCACTATCAGACAGTAGGCTGGTTTTATAGCAATTCAGGTGATGATTTATCTGACACAAGTTACAATTACACATATCTTGTTTTGAATGTTACCATCACTAATTATGACTACTCACAAGTTAACGTGATGGGAAGCAATGGTTTTTCCGTGCTAGTAGATGGTAATGAATATTCGTCCTTGGACTTTAATCCCACTTCAATGTTTAATGGTTCAACGACTGTTAATTCTATTTATAGCTTTCATAATAGCTACTCTTTTAATGGATTACCAAATTCAGCCACGTTGCTCAACACTGGAAGCGTGAATGGAATAGTCACTTTTCAGTTTGGCAGTCCAACCGTTTATCCTCAGCAACCACAAATTCTGAATGAACCTTTTACTCTGCGATATTCCATCACCTATGGAAATAGTTTTGATGCTATTACTGGGCTTGGAGGATCTTATGCAAGAGTTGTCATAAATCAAGCTGGGTAATAGCATGTTAACCCTCTTTGTAAATGAGAGTTATCTTAAATAAAATAACGAAAAACACTTCCGAGCAATTTATTGACCTTTGTTATATTATTACAAAGTCTTAAATCTGAATAGCGTAGAACTTGCCATAATAGAAGTGCATAGAAAATGGGTGGATTTCACAAGGATAAGAAAGGCTACCCTAGATGGAATGACAGCAACAGACGAGTTCATAGGGATGTGGCAAAAAATATGATTGGTGGACAAATAGGAAGAGGAAGAGTTGTCCACCACATAGATGGAAACAAGAGCAATTTCAAAAGAAGCAACTTGCGAGTAATGAGTAGAAGCCAGCATTCATCACTACATGCTAGAAGAAAACGCAATTGGTAGCCCAAGAATCTGCCGAGATAGTCTTTCTTCCACAGAGAATTAGATGTTCAAAAGTCTTAAATCCAAAAGTAAAGCAAATAGGAAAAAGGGTATGCAACATGAAGAAAATCTCTGACAAAATCAATACAACCACATTAATCTTAGCAATATCATGTTTGATATTATTAATAGCACTCATAATTGCTGTTGCTTACTGGGACAGTTCAAACTCAGCGTATATTAACTTGCAATCTCAGACTTCTGCGTATGTTAACGACCACTCTCACACTAACCAAGAATTTGAGAGCTTAAAGAGTCAGTTCTTAGCTGACGAAAACGAACTTAACTCTCAGAATAGTTCATCAGTTGCTGGAAAACTATTGGAAGTGCAAAATGAACTATCAACATTGGAAAATTTTGATAACACAACAAATTTGGTTTCTGATGCAACTGTTAATCCAATCGGCAGTCACTATTCATTTCACCTAAATTTCTCTGGTTATATTACCTTGACGTTATCTCCTACTGGGTCTAGTATTACCGACTGGTATGCACAGATAACTTGGACTTATTATAGTACCGTTCATTATAATCAAACCATAACTTTCGGAGAAAACGGATATGGCTTTGTAGCAGGATTCCCTGTGATTAGCTCGCCAAATGCCCCCTTGATTACAAATATTGTCATTGGCAACACAGCCCTCAGCAACACAGCCCAGACCAGTGTGAATGCAACAACCGTTACAATAGCTTACACTTATTGACATATGTTTCCAAGAACATCTGAAATAATTTGTTTTGCAGTGCTGAGGTTAATATAGCTTCTTTATGTTGGTGGTCTACTTTTATTGGTAAGAATAAAAACGCAAAATAACAACTTTCAAACCCTGACAGATACTATAAGCAAAAATTTACTAAATATTTTAAGCGATTAGAAACTTTGCTAGATTCTCAAATTCAGTATTCGTCTTTTTGGAAACATTTCCAAACTATGACAATTCTATCAGATAGCGAAGGCATAAATCTTGTACAGTTACGTGCTGGGTTAGGCTTTTAAGTGCTGACTGATAAAAAGGAAGCAAAGAAAATTAGCCCATGTGAAGGTTTAATGAATGTCAGAAACTGCTCATACTGCACTCAAGAAGTATCTAACTGAACTTGGAAAAACAGTCAAAGATTCTAAAGGCAAACCCTATTATGACTCATGCGGTTCTGGAGATTCAGAGCCTCTAGATATCAGATCTGGAAAGAGACATCTCGAGTATTATCCAGATGTGATTTGGGAAAGAGGTGGTAAGCACTTCCTAATTGAGCTATCTTTTACTGATGATTGGAGAGCAATTGTTGGGGAATTAACCCTGGCATCTATGTCAAAGGGACTAGGGGGAATTATAATAGTTACAGCAAATACTAAAGATGGCTGGGACGCTGACTCCATATCAAATCTTGTTTCTCTGATTTCTGGAGAGCTTGACATTGAAGCGCATTGGATCAATCTTGCTCAAGAAGACATTGATGATTTTGAAAAAGGGAAAAAAGCGCTTAGAGAATGGCTCAAAAAGTGGGGATGGATTTAGCTGGCTTGAAATACAAATAATCTCATGGGGTTAGTGCATTAGTTTTACGTACTAGCTTAAGCTTTTAAGTTCTAAGGAACAGATACAGCTTAAGGAGTTGAGGGGTTATCAGTGAATTAGTAGGTTCTCTGGCAGGCTCACTTGTGGGCATTGTTATCGGTTTCAGCTTAGATAGGTTGTACTCTCTTTATGCAGATAAAAAGAACAGACGGAAACTTAAAGGAAACTTGGTAAATGAATTGAAAAGTTGCCAGCAACTCCTAAAAGGATTAGGCAATTTATTGCCAACAACTATGTGGAATTCAGCTATTTCCAGTGGCGATATTAGACTACTTTCCTACACTGATAGGTCCAATTTATCATCACTCTATTTTGAAATAGACAATTTCAATTATGAAGCAAAGAGAGTTAGAGATGTTGCAGTTATGGTAAATACAACCCACAGTAATGATGCTATATCCTATTGGAAAGGTCTTACGGTTGATATGATGAATAATGAATTGCTTTTAAAAGAAAAAATAACTAAGGTGCTTGAAAGTAAGATGTGGGTGCGCTAGTTACGTGCCAGGCTTAAATTTTTAAGGGGTTTCTTCGCTTATATCCAATTATGAAATTATTTAGTAAGCAAGGACATCAACTTACCATAATTCAAGAGAAAGAATTTGACCTAGAAAAAGACATTCAAACAATTACTGAAAGGAATCTGAATTTGATCTTTGGTTATCAATTTGTTTGCACAGAGTTTCCGTTGGAAGCCTTCTATCTTGACACTTTGGCTTTTGATGAGGAAAACAAGTCTTTTGTGATAATTGAGTATAAGAAGAAACAGAACCTTAGCATTATGGACCAAGGAACTGCTTATCTTAATCTCGTGTTGGACCATAAAGCTGATGTTATTATGGCTTACAATGAGGTGAAGAACAAGAATTACAAGAAAAACGATATCAGATGGGACCAGACTAGAATCCTATTCATTGCTCCTGACTTTAGCCCTCACCAAAAAAGAGCAATAACTGAAAAAAGTCCCTACCAACTCTGGCAAGTTTCAATGTACGGTAATAACTTGATTAGTTACAATCAAATTCTACATCTATCCAGTCAATCACAAAGCATTCAAATATTAGAAGGCAGGGCAGCTAGTGAAATCAAAGTATTCTCAAGAGACGATATTGTTTCAAGAATGTCTCAGGCTCAGAAAGAGATTTTATCGGCAATTGAAGAAACCTTATTTCAGTTAGGGAGCGGTATTCAAGAGAATTCCCACAAAGAAGGTATTTCTTTCAATTCCCCAAAGACCTTTATTCAAGTTTGGCGAAGAAAACAGAAAGAAGACTCTCTAACTGTGAACTTTCCTCAAGGGAATAAACTTCAAACTAGATTTAAGGAATTGCAAGGGCAAGGCGAAGGCAGATACATACATATTCATTCCGTTGATGAACTGTTGGAAATAAAGGATTACATAAAACAAGCTTACAAGAATTCAATTAAAGAAAACTGAAAAACCTTATTCTTTTATCCGTCTAGGTTTTAGCCCTAATGTCTATCTATGGCAATTTCTAATTTCTTTTCTTTTAAGGCTTGATTAATCCAACATTTAGTCTGGCTAAAAAGATTTAAGCGTAAAGCACGTCCAGCATGATGCTGATGTTAGGAAAACCCTCAGATTCAAGCCTATCACATGACCTTTATGATTGATAAGAAAACTTTGGCTTTACGTGCCCAATTAGCACTTCTCTATTCCTTTGGTATAGCTTTCACGTTAAGTCTGTTATTTGCTTTATTATCAGGAGACTACTTCATTGTCTCAATAATAGTGTTATTCATAGTTCCCTGGGTGATAACATTCCTAGTACTGTTCTCTGTACTCATAAGGAGAAGCAATAAGATAGAGCATTAGTTACGTGCTAGGCTTAACCTTTTAAGTGCTGGGTCGCTATAGACTAAATAGCTATTTTGAGGCAGAGTTAAACGATGGCTGATGAACCTTTAGAATTTCAGATTAACCAACTTAAATTATGTAACAGAACTAGGCATGCCTATGAAGTGAAGCAGAATCCCAATACTCACTTGAGAGGAAGACCTAAGAAGAAATAACCCTGAATTATTTGTACTAGTTACGTGCTAGATTAATTGAAAAAGAAAAATAGGGGATAGAATTAAGCTATTTCCATTTTCATCTTTTCAGATTTCAGATTGTTTTCTAAGACAGGCAATAATCCAAGGATATTATCACTTAATAACTTTGGATTCTCCTTGAAGTAGTGCATCAAGAATATGCTCTTCCCTATTCTGCCCTCCAAGAGGTCTATCTGCTCAGACAATAGTCCTAGCTTTCTCATCTCTGTGGCGTAATAGCTTCTTAGCTTCTTAATCTTCATTGGCAAATTAGCTCTATTCAATCGTTTATCAATGGCGATATAGCTAATTTTGGTAGAGTTTGATATCTCATCAAGCAAACTCTTTGGAACACAAGAGACATAGCAGTTCTTACTGTTACGCAAGAATAACTTGGGAAATCTGAAGTGCTCTAGAAACTTTGTATTCTCATTATAGTATTCAGTCGTGTATTTGCTTCCCATGTCTGCCATTAGGTTGAAACTGTTTATGCCTTCCATTGCTCTAAGTCCACTTAACGCCATGTATCTGAGGTAAAGTTTCTCATTATCATTCAGGACAGCCATTGCATCATTATACCATTTGCCTAAACCATCATGAGCATTGCTGTTAAAGATTCTAGTGAAGGCTGCTATTGGGTCAGGCTTATAGCGAGTGATTCCATGAATCTTCATTTGATTCTTGAAAGTGTCATATGTGCCTCGATATCTGGTTAGGACTATCAGAGCATTTATGATATTGTTTCTAACTGTTGGCTTGACTAGCATTATCTGATTTACATCATTGAGATAGCTTTGATACTTACGTGCATGCTCAAAGATTCCAATTGCATAGCTGGGTGCATATTTACTGTAGATGTATTGCTTAAAACTTGACCAATCATGTGAGCCCAAGTCTACAAGCCTAGACCAAGCTAGCCGACAGCCCCTACATTTGCTGGAACATAATTTCTGTTGCATCATAAAAACTTTAGCCAGACCACTTACCCTTTAATTGCGGATTATTTCATTTTTCAGAGGCTGTTCAGCAAAGGAGTCACTTTTCTGGAAAAAAGAAAAAAAGAAACATTAATGATGCATTTAGGCATTTACTTTTCTGACATAGGATGAAGCGCGCATTGCAGCCATCGCGCCTTCCCCTGCAGCCGTAATCACTTGCATTCCGCCGCATGTGCAATCTCCAGCTGCAAAGACTCCTGGAATATTTGTTTTTTGCTGGCGATCAACGATTAAGCAGCCGGTTCTGTCAGTGGCTATTCCAGCGTTTTTGACTACGGCAGTCATAGGTACACCTCCTAAAGAAACAAAAACACCCTTAACGTCCCTTTGCACTTCACGTTTTGAATCAAACTCAAGTATACTTATTGCCTGAACAACTTGTTCGCCGACGATTCTGACGACTTGGCCCCTGATGATTTCGATGTTAGGCTTGTTTCTGAGCCTCTCAAATAAAGTGCCTTTAAAGTTGAGTTCTTGCTGCTCGCTAATCAGCAGAATCCGACTCGCTAAATCAGCCATGAAAAGCGCATCGATTGCTGCTTCCTCCCCGTTGCCGACTACCGCCACCGCTGCATTCCTAAAAAATGGACCGTCGCATGTAACGCAGTAGCTGACTCCTCGACCTACAAAATCGGCTTCCCCAGCAACCAGCAACTTTCTTCTCTGAGTCCCAGTTGCAATAATCAAAGCAGATGCCTCATAGCTTTGCTTGCGTGAGACAATACGTTTGGATTCGCCCTTCAGGTCTAACGCAATAACCTCGTCCGCATCCTCAATCTGCGCGTGAAAACGCAAGGCTTGCAAACGCATCTTTTCAACCAGCTCATTGCCCTTAACCCCGAACTCGAAACCTGGAAAATTCTCAATTTTGGGAGCCAGCCATGCTCTTCCACCAACAATGCCTGCTTCCAAAACAATCGTTTTTAAACCAAGCCAGGAGGAGTAAATCGCGGCGGTTAAGCCGGCTGGTCCGCCGCCGATGATTAAAACGTCAATTTTTCGGCTATCCTCAGCCATCATCTGTCACCTAGAATCCTAAAAGTCCCAATTTATAAATTCGCCCGGCTGAACTAATACATTTTGGATTAGCCCTTTCCAGAACGATGAAGCGGACTAACAAGCTGGGTCTTGAAGATAAAAAAGAAAAAGTATGAGGATTTTTTTATTCTTCGCCTTCAGGGCCGCCGGGTCCGCCTGGACCTGGTGGTGGGCCTTTTGGTGATTTGGCTGTTATGACGTCATCTATGCGCAGTATCATGGCCGCTGATTCGGCTGCTGATTTGATGGCTTGTTCTTTGACAACGAGTGGTTCGATGACTCCGGCTGCAAGGCTGTCTTGCAGTTTACCCGTGAAAACGTTAATACCAACGTTCTTGTTTTCTTTGAGATCGTGCTTTTGGCGTAACTCGACAAGGATGTCTATTGGCTCGAGCCCTGCGTTTTCTGCTAGTGTGCGCGGGATCACTTCTACCGCGTCAGCGAATGATTCGACAGCGAGTTGTTCTCTTCCACCCACTTTAGTTGCATATTCGCGTAGTTCCTTGGCTATCTCGGTTTCCACTGCGCCGCCGCCTGCGACGATTTTGTTGTTTTCTACCACGTCGGAAACGACAGATAATGAATCGATCATGGCTCTTTCTGCCTCGTCAACGAGGCGCTCCAAGCCCGCTCGGATGAGGATGGCTACGCTGTGTGGATCTTTGCATTTTTCAACGAAGATCAGTTTATCATCGCCGATTTTGCGTTCCTCCACCAACCCTGCCATGCCAAGGTCTGCTGCTTTAAGGTCGTCTAAATCGCTGATTATTCTTGCACCTGTCGCTCTTGAGAGCTTCTCCATGTCGGATTCTTTTACGCGTCGCGCCGCTATTATGCCTTCCTTTGACAGAAAATGCTGAACCATGTCGTCTATGCCTTTTTGGCAAAAAACTACGTCTGCGCCTGAAGCTTTGATTTTATTAACCATTTTCTGCATCATGTCGTTTTCCTGGTCAAGAAACGCTTTCATCTGTGATGGATCTCTGATGCGGATTTCAGCGCTGATTTCGGTTTTCTCGATTTCGAGCGCGGCGTCGAGGAGAGCGATTTTCGCGTTTTCTTTCATTTTCGGCATGCCCGGGTTAACGACTTCTTTGTCGATAATTATGCCTTGGATCAACTGTGTTTCCAGGAGACTCTTGCCCGTTTTCTTTACAAGTTGTATGTTGTCTATGTCAGCGACGGTTTTGTCTCCGCGCTGCTCGGCTATCTGCTTGACAGCATCGATGCTTATTTCCGCCAGATGCTCGCGTGCGCCGCCCACCGCTTTGCTGCTCATTGATGTCAAAGAAACTTTAAGAAGTGTCTCTCGATCATTGACGTCTAGCGGTGCAGCTATTTTGTTCATGATTTCGATGGCTTTCTGGCTGGCTTTTCGGTAGCCGCTGACCAAGATTGTTGGGTGAATGTTTTGGTCGAGAAGCTCTTCCGCTTTGCGGAGTAGCTCGCTTGCAAGAACAACCGCGGTGGTCGTCCCGTCGCCGACCATGTCGTCCTGTGTTTTCGCGATTTCAACCATCATCTTAGCCGCTGGGTGTTCAACATCGATTTCTTTGAGGATGGCGGCGCCGTCGTTTGTTATCGTTATGTCACCTAGACTGTCGATGAGCATTTTGTCCATGCCTTTTGGTCCAAGGGTTGTCTTGAGCACTTCGCCTATGACGCGGGCTGCCATAATGTTGTTTCTCTGGGCTTCTTTGCCTCGGTTTCGAGTTGTTCCTTCTTTTAGAATCAAGACTGGTTGTCCTGAACCTGTTGTTGTTAAATACGCCATTTGTTATCCCTACTTAGTAGAACTTTTTATTTTATCGGAAATAAGCAAAAACTCAACGGAAATATAAACTTTTAGCTTGAGAAAAGCGAGGTTTAGGGTTTTTGGGTGGGTTGTTGGTGATTTTCTGTTTTTGGCGGTTGCTTTTTTCGCGTTTATTTTTTTGTTGCGACTTTTGGCATGAAGAAAGTTGCGACTTTCCGCGGTGGGGCTTTGCGTTTTAGGGTGCTTTTCTGGCTTGGGCTTGAAGGTGTTGTCTGATCGCGACTTTCGCTTTGTCTGGTTGCGACTTTCAGGTTTGGATAATGAGTGCTATCCTGTTGCGGCTTGGTTGATGTCTTCAGGCTCCGCTGTTTGAGGCGTTGAGCTGTTCGATTTCTTCTTTTTCGATTTTTTCACAGCATTACTATTACTCTTAGATTGTTTTGACTTTGAAATTTGTGAGCATTGTCTTTCGACGTGAGCGGGTTTGCGAAGGCTTTTTAGTTCCAAGTTGCCTTAGTCTCAGTTGGTGAACCTGATGAGTCTACTAGAGGCAAACGACTTTATCCTCCAAAAGAAGATTCTCTCGGCAAGACAACACTTCGACTTCTTAGACCAGCAGGGCAACAAGCTGGGCGAAGCTGAAGGCAGCCTTGTTCAAGTTCCGCCCAAATTCCAAATCAAAGACACTCACGGCGTCGAACTCATGCACCTGCAGGGAAAGACCCTTAGCCTCCACAGTGAATTCACCTTCTACGGCCCAGGGGATGAGGCGCTGGCGACCATCAAGAAGAAAGTCGTCACCTTCGGCGGTCAAGAGTACTGGGTGGAAAAAGACGGAGCCGAATCCATGCGCATCTATGGGGACTTCACCAACCATGAATACCAAATGGAATACGCAGGGCAAACAGTCGCAGTCGTCACCAGGAAATGGGTGTCGCTGCGAGACCAGATGGGTGTCTCAATAACAGGGAAGGTTGACCACCGAATAGTCATCGGGACCGTAATAGTGATAGAAAACGCAGAAGTCACAAATCAACACTCCTCTTCTGGCGCCTTCAGCATTAGATTTTGAAGCTGTTGAAAGCAACCATATTTCTATTTTTTGCGTAGGTTACATTGGAGTACCTTTGGGCAGATTAGGCATTCGTCCTGTGTGAGCATGCTTTCCCCTGGCGCGTGCAGTGAACTGCCGAAGTGGGCGCATTTAGCTGGCGAATCAAAAACTGTTGGATACTCGGTTGGCTTTACATCGATAATCTTGTTTTTCTCTGTTATGAGCGTCAGCTTTGACATGCAGTAGGGGCAGGCGAAATGCGTTTGCCGCGGGATAACGGTGGCGTCCGTAATTATGGTTGGCTTGTCGAACGTTTTCTCGCAGCCTCTGTAGGGGCATTTGAGTTTTTCCACATGCCCACGGAAAAGTTGCATGCCAAGTTGCCTCCTATACAATTTAAACATCGAGTATAGCAATATTTAATAAACATTTCCAAAAACGGTTCAGTCCACAGAATAGAACAACACAACTACAGAGGACCGATAAACTAACTTGCTATCGCCGTATCCTTTTACAAAAAACGGCCATCCGAGATTTAACATCGAAAATGTGGAGCCTCGAGTGAGCTTCGGTCCCGCGGCCTGCTGCTTACGAGGCAGCCGCTCTACTATGATGGCTCGGAAGTTTTTGAGTGCTTCAGTTAGCCTTATATCGTGCTGTATACATTTTATGCGATTTGTATACAGGTGCTTTGATGGAAACAGAGGTTCTGTCTGTAAGAGTTAAAAAAAGCCTCAAAGAAGAAGCCGAAAAGATGGGCATTGATGTAAAGGCTGCAGTAGAAGAACTCCTTGAGGAACTGGTAGCCGAAAAGAGAGCCAAAGCCAAAAGACGTGCGGAGAATCTTTGTCGCGCTATGGGAAGCGTCACGGTGGAGGAGTGGGTGAAAGATGTCAAAGAGACAAGGCAAGAAATGTAAATACCTATTAGACGCATCCTCATTGTACCCCCTACTGCTTTCTGGAGAAGCCTTCGATCTTGAGCAATGTGCAGTAAGCACCCTGACAGAATATGAATTAGGTAACGTACTTTGGAAAGAAACTAGGAGAAAGAGAATCGACTTCAAGCTTGCAGCTGAAACTTTTTCGGACGCTTTGTCAGAACTGAAAAAAATCGACATCGACAAAATAGACGATATTTTGGTAACAGCACTCGAAAGAAACCTTACTTTTTACGATGCCTCGTACGCTTACCTCGCCGAAACGCAGAATATGAAGCTAGTTACCGAAGACATCGACCTAGTTAAGAAATGTAAATGTGCTATTCGCTTAAAAGAGATGAAGCCAACTTAGCGCCCTTGTTTTAACAATGGTGGAGCCTCGAGCGGGCTTCGGTCCCGCGGCCTGCTGCTTACGAGGCAGCCGCTCTACCAGGCTGAGCCATCGAGGCACACGCTCATGTTTGCTAATCAGTGAAACCCAAGTTTTTAAATGTTTTACAGCGGGCAATAATGCCAAAAGCACCAAGATAGAAAGAGCAGCGCCACCAATTCCGTGTTGGGACTATTTGAAATCAGAACTCACGTGCCACCTGCTAGGTAATGCCTAATCAGAGTTATTTTGGCAAATTAGCTTCCGAAATTGCTGAAAGATTACGAGGGTGAAGTTTCATGCAAAAAAAGTCGACCGTTTAAATTGCACACTTCGCCTGATACTGTTCTGATTCGAACTATTACTAAGGTCCGTTTACGGTTTCCTTAAATTGCACTGTTAATTGACCAAGCTGATTTTCACAATCCGATCTTGGTGACAAATCCTGGGCTCTGCTTGCTCATAAGTCAACTAAAAGGAAGATGGTCTTGTCTCGTAAACTCGTCAAAGGTTTGAAGAAGACGTATATATGTCTGACAGGATTACCACTTAAGTTATCTTGAATCATCAGGAGAGAAGACAGTGATGATTTTCCAGCTCATTGCAAAGCTCTTTCTCGACACTGGCTATTCTTGGATAAGAATGTCTTTGGCGCTGATCATCAGCGTCATTTTCAGCTGGATCGTCGGCGTTGCCGCGGCAAGAAACAAATTTGCCGGCAACATAATAATACCGATTCTTGATGTGCTCCAGTCGGTGCCTATTCTAGCGTTTTTTCCAGTCGCCTTAGTTGTTTTTGTAGCCATCGTCCCCGGTCAGGTGGGAATCAATCTTGCTGTAATATTTCTCATATTCACAAGCATGGCTTGGAACATTGCGTTTGCGGTGTACGAAGCCGTATTATCAATTCCTCAAGAATATCTGGACCTTGCTTCCTTGGAAAACCTGAGTTTATGGAAGAGGTTCACGCAACTTTATATTCCTGCGAGCTGGTCCAAGGTTGCCTTCAACGCCGTTGTCTCTTGGTCCGTCGGTCTTTTTTACTTAATCTCGAGTGAGACATTCTCTCTCGGAACGAAAAATTATCAAGTAACCAACGGAATAGGTGTCGATATAGCACGCTTTTCCTCAGAAGGGCTTTGGGGTCAATACGCAGATGCGCTAATCGTTTTGATCGTCGCGGTTATACTTACAAGACTTTTTTTCCTCGGACCATTCTCTGATTGGTCAGAAAAGTTTAAACTTGTGGAAGAACCTAGGCGGATGAGAAAAGATCCTATATATCGATTTTATTCTTGGGTCAATACCAAGGCAGTTTCCAAAGTGTTCTCCGCTAGAATGCGGTCAACGTCTCTTGAGACGCCGACCCCTGCGCCACACAGAGATAAAACTTTACGTAAACAGCCTTTAAAGCGTCGTCCAATCAAATTCACTAGGTTTCACAAGGTTCTTGCGGCAATAATAGGTGTAGCTGTACTGGTTGTAGTGTTGATTGAGATTTTCAGTATGCTCATTGCGTCTGGGGTTAGCTTGAGCATTTTAGCCGATAAGGAGGGGACTGTTCTTGTCGGTCTAGCTTATTCATTTGTTCGGGTATGGTACGTCTACGCCATTTCTGTAGCCGTTGGGCTTCCATTGGGGATAGTGATAGCGACGCACCCTAAGATTTATCAGGGAGGTTCAACGACGCTTCAGATAGTATCCGCCGTACCGGCAGTGGCGATCCTTCCTCCAATTGCAACTTCGCTCGCTAATTTGCCCAATAGCGGCGAGCTTACCGCTGCGATCGTTATCTTCCTCGGCACAATATGGTATATAATCTTCAACGTTATGGCAGGGATAAGGTCTATTCCCAGTGAAATATTTGAAATATCGAAACTCATGAGACTTAAAGGCTGGGCTTATTGGAAGAACGTCCTTATTCCGGCCGCTCTTCCCTCCTTTGTGACGGGATCAATAACAGGAGTTGGAGCAGCATGGAATACCTTGATAGTTGCCGAGTACTTCAGCGTATCCGGAAAAGTGATAACTCGAGTCTCATATGGTGTTGGCGTGCTCATCAACGTTGCTATCAACACGGGCGATTTGGTTCTTCTCGGACTCACCGTGGTTTCAATGTCTGCAGTAATAGTGGCAGTCAATCTGCTTTTCTGGAGAAGATTGTATAATTACACGACCAAGAGGTTTGCGTATAGAAGATAGGATGGGTAAAAATGACGTCTGAAACCGAAAACCAAAAAAAACGGCAGAACGGAAGCGCCTCCAACGTATTACTTGACGTCGAGAATGTAGGCATTACTTACCAGCTTGGAAAAGAGAGCTTGAAGGCGGTGGACAGCGTGACTTTCACCGCAACAAAAAATGAATTTGTAGCGATTACCGGTCCGTCTGGTAGTGGAAAATCTTCGCTTTTGAGAGTGATAGCGGGTTTACAACAGGCGTCTTCAGGCACAGTCAAGATTAATGGAGTCGAAGTAAACGGTCCGTCAGACGAGGTTTTTATGATATTTCAAAACTTCGCTTTGCTTCCCTGGAAGAATGTTCTTGAGAACATAGAACTTCCCTTGATATCCAGAGATAAAGCAACGCCATCTCAAGCTAACGCGAAAGCCATGAAAGTGATTTCCGAGGTTGGATTAACAGGGTTTGAAAAAACTTACCCCGGCGAATTAAGCGGAGGCATGAAGCAGAGAGTTGGAATAGCCAGGGCGTTGGCTGTTGAACCTGAAATACTGCTGATGGACGAGCCGTTTAATTCTTTGGATGGTTTAACCGCCGAGCATCTGAGAGGCGAAGTGTACTCGATGCTGATAGGGACTGAATCTCCTATCAACCTTGTCGTTATGGTCAGCCACAATGTGGATGAGATTGTTGAGTTGGCTGATCGAGCCGTTGTGATGTCTAACAGACCTTCTAAGGTTGTTGCTGACATGCCGATTGACCTGCCTAGACCTCGGGACACGGGCTCTCAGCGATTTCATTATTACGTTGATAAAATATATTCGCTTCTAACTTGATAAATCACTCTAATCACGGGACGTGAAGCCGGAGCCATCGTAATCCAAAATTCCTGCTCTTATACCCCAGTGCATCAGCATCTCGTTTACAATCAGCGAGTTAACTTCGTCTTCGTGATGCCATCTTATTCCTTTTTTAGAAAGTTCTTTTGCAACGTCTTCTCCGGTAAACTTTTTTTTGAATCGGAGCGCCGTCATGAATGGCTCAATATGCGAAAGCGAATTTCTCAGCTCCATTGCTCTGCCTTTTTTTACATTGATTATTCTTTGGCCTTCACTTGAAAGTTTAGCCTCACCTTTCTCAACCGTGACTAGACCAAGTATCTCTGCTGCATCAAGGATCGGGAGAAGTCTTGTTAAGTCCCATCCGAGATCGGTTGCTAATTTATGTACGTGGACAACCCCGTCTGACCTGTAGACTGACCTGAGGAAAGCCGCCAGTTGATTTGGATTCACTTCGGCTGGAAACATTGACATGTTTCTATTCTATTGAGTGCGTGGTTTTTAAATCCTTTTCAAAATTAAACCCAATAGCACCTCTTCTGAAAGAAAAAAATTTATGCATACTCGTAAAATAGGTAAAAATATTAACGTCCGTTTCTTCCGTTTTGAGTCGTATCTTAAGACGTGTCCTGTGAATGTAGCAATCAGCGTTAGAAAGAAAAACGACGAATCGTCATTGCCTTGACAGTTTTAGAAACAGGCATCTGTACTATATAACAGCATGTCAACAATCCCCTGTAATCTCAAAGTGCAATTTTCTTATTCCTTCTTTCCCCCAATCCGTTTGCGTTCCGTAAGGGTGTTCACAAAATCATTTAACTCGAAAAAATGAACCTTATTAAGTTGAAAAGAAATAAAACAAATTGATTCGCGATTAAAATAGGTCGGAAGAATTCATGAGCTCAATTTCTGATCAAGAGGTTGACAGTTTAGCAGAAAAAATCGTAAACGAAGTAGCGCATGCAAAATCCACTGACTTAGCGGAATCCAAAGAAATGCAAAAAATTCTGCACTTGACGAACACGAGACAAGCAAAAACCCTGCTCGACCACGCGGCGGAGGCGCAAACCCCGCGCGAACGAGACCTAGGCAAGAGGGCAGTTGTCAAGGCGCTTCTGGTTTCAACGTGGCAATCGAGGCTTTACTTCATTATAAGATCGGTGATTATGGGGCTTTTGGGGATCTTGCCTACTGTAGCTTTCATACTGATTTTTCATTCAATAAATTTTATCTTGGAAATTCCCTTAGGAATCTTCACTTTTGTTTATTCGTTGACTATTTCGAGGCTATTGGACGTTCAGATAGTAAAAGCCACTCAACTCATCATAAACTACCTCGGAAAACACGAAGCCTTGAGAAACTTCATTCTCGACCACTTCTAGCTCCACTTTTTTCTCGAAATTAACCAGTGAAATAAGAAAATAAAAACGCAAAGTCGGGTTTGCCGCGCTAATTTCGGGAAAAAAGAAAAAAATGAAACTAAAATTACTGGCTTCTTACATTTTTTTCTTTATTTTTTTAGCTGCTTTCTCGGTTTCTTCAGCCACTTTTTTGCCAGCATTTTTAGCTTCTACAGCAACTTTCTTGGATTTTACCGCCACTTTTTCCCCAACTTTTTTTGCATCTTGAGCAATTTTTTTGGCGTCTTCTTCTGTCTTCTTCTTAGCTTTGTCCAATGAGGGCATATTTTTTTCCTCGTTAACGCTTTGAACTTTCATGTTTAAAAAGCCTTTGCTGCCATCTTTAAAGAAAAAACTGGCGGGATACTTTGCCTGGCTATTATGCCTTTTTCAGTGCTGGTCTGAAATCTCTGTTTCGAAGCTAAAAGCAAAAATAACCTATCCGCACTTTTTACTGCGAGAGTAACAGGATGATTAATGACTTTAACCTTGTCGCGACAACTTCCCGGGGCAACGAGCGCCCGATGTGCAATGAATTATTCTACTTGCTTAAAGAAGAGTTAAGTGACGCGCAAGCAGAGACAAGCAAGACCAAAATCAGGGGTTTGATCGTTGCCAAAACCACACTGGAGCCGCGCGAGGCGATAGATAAGTTACGTGCTGTCCTTAATGAACGCCCTTACGAGTTCCGCTACGCCCTAAGAATCATGCCCATCGAACGTGTTGTGCCTACGGATTTGGAGGAAATTAAGCGGGTAACTCTGGAGTTAGCGGGCAGAATCGGTGAGCAGGAAACTTTCAGGGTCACCGTTGAAAAACGCTTCACCACACTCCACTCGAAAGACATAGTTGAGGCAGCTGCTTCACTCATCAAGCGCAAAGTAGATCTTGAAAACCCGGACCGCATCCTTCTTCTTGAAATTCTCGGCGGGTTAACGGGCATCTCACTGCTTAAACCCGGCGACATCTTGTCAGTTTTAAAAGAAAAAATGCTGTAGGATCACAGCTGGGTCGAGAGGAGTGCGACACGCTCAACGATGAGGCTGACAACCGCTTCATCCCTGAACCCATCATCCATGATCGTCATAACCTCTTCAGCTTTAACCTGGAAGGCTCCCTTGATTTTCTCAAATTTAACATCAGTCATCTCTAACACCGTCTCATCAGGTTCCGCGCCGACGCAAACAACCATTGCCTCAAGCACGGTTTTGATTTCATCGGGATTTTCGCTTATTATAACAACCGCCATGCTTGTGGTCTCAGGTTTGATGCCGCAGCGTTGAATAGCTTTCTGTATCTGCCGCTGTGCCGAAGCGTAAAGCATAGTTTCAACAGCCAAGCTCTTAGAAATGTTAGTCTTATTCCGGAAGGCTTGGAGCGCATTCAAGACGGCGAAGTACAAGTGATCTTGCGTCGCGATTAGGTCAGCGTCAAACATTTGTAATTCGATTCTTGACCGGGTTTCCTTTCGGTTCGCCTTCAAGAAAGCCTCCGCTTGAAAAAAAGTTATGTTTCTGAACCCGGTTATCTCCGAGTATGTCCCGAATTCTTTTATGCAATAGAGCATTATTGGCTCCCGTTGCCGTTTTTCAGCAGTTTCTCAGCTAACTGCTTGGGCAATCCTGCCCTTACAAGATTCGTGATTTCTCTGGTCACCGCAGGTTTGCCATCTGCTCTCTGCATTATTTTCGTCATTGTTTCTCTGGCTTCCCATGGGAAAACTATCCAGTGGCTTGTTTCCTTCTCAAAATAGTCGGGTTTTGTTATTGTGCCTGGCTTGCAGTAGAGAGTGGCTATTTTGATTTCCTTTGCGCATTGCTGCTCCAAGTGCTTCTTGGCAAGTTGCAGACTTCTGCCACCGTCGGAGACATCATCAACCAGGAGGACCTTCTTGTCAGTCAATTGAGTGTGGAGGCATTGCTTTAAGACAGGGTCCTGCTTTGTCTGCCCGATGCCAATGTAGTACTCTATCGTGATTATTGCGAAGTCCCGCGTTTCCAGAAGATCTGCCAAGATGCGAGAAGGCACCAGCCCTCCCCGCGCGATGCCGACGATTATGTCAGGTTTGTATCCTTCATCTTGGATTTTCTGAGCTTGGCTAAGCAACATTTCATGTATTTGTATCCAAGTTGGGACCTCATACTGAGTCTTGGCGCCCACTTTTTATGCCTCGTCCGATTGGTGAATTGGCAGCTTTATTAGTTAAGTTTCCCGTTGTTAAGTCTTTTGTTCACTGGAGTAACCCTTGATACGCGTAGGTTACAAAATGTTTTCAGCCTTGTGACCCAACATTTTTTTGAAAAAAGTTTGTTGCTTCGTTTATTTTGAAGTCGTATTGAAGCAATATGGTTAATCTTTAGCCTTTTTTGGGCTTTCTTGCGACAATTTATAAGCATGTTCGTGTTATAATGGATTTCGGAAGTGAGGCGTCTGCAGATATGTTTCGTAATTCGTAATATGGTTTAAAAGCTTGAGGCGCCAACTTTTGGTTAATATCAAATGAAAGGAGTAAAGGTGTTTAAAAAATGGCTAAGAACGAAGATGAGAAGATTAAGCACATCCTGACCGAACCGAAACTGTCCGCTATCAAGACGATGCTTGAAAAAGACCATGCGATTGACTGCCTGCTGCTTCTTTACGCTGGCCGCGGCAAATGGAAGGAGGCCAAGGATTTCATGCGCAAGAACAAGCTAACGCTAAGCGATGGTACTTTCAGGGCAAGAATGATCGAGATTGAGTCGCTGGGTTTAGCGAAGAGTGAACGCATCGACCCCCTCAAGAAGTACTACGTGAAGACTGAGTTCGGCGAAAAAGTCGCAAGGCTTCTTCTCAAACTTTTCGACGAGCTCGGCGCTTAAATTCTTAATCTTCCCGAGTTTTTTGTTTGCACTTTTTGTTTTTTCGGCTTGCTTGTACTGGCAGGTTATTGATGTGAAAGAATTGATAGTTTATCGCGTTTTGTCTTGGGTGTTTTGTGTGTGCGTGCGAGTGTAGGGTATAGGAGCGTAAAGCATATGCGGAACCGTTGGCTAAAATCAACAAGACGTTTCGGCTTAACCCTCCGGTCTACGTTAGCTTAAAGGATTTAGCATCTAGAAACAGGTACACCGCCACGGGTGCTCTTGAATAGTTCATGGCGGACGCAGTTAAATTCGGGCTTGTTTTCCCGTTATTCCAGAATGCAGCCGCTGAAGCCGAAGCGCGGGTAATGTTGGCTTGCAAGAATTCTTTTGTTAGAAGAACAAGCTTGATTTTGCATTTTTTGCTCAATTTGCTTTTGGTTGTTTTTTTGGGTAGAGTTTGAATCATTTGTAGGTTGCGTCAATAAGCGTCAACAAGCGTCACTGAACGTCAATAGACGTCACTAGACGTTACTAAGTAAGTTATATGCTCAGTTGAGAAGGCAAAGGCGAAACAAGCACAAGAAGACGCCTGCTACAGCTTCTGCCGAAAGGTTGAAGATGCTGAATTAAGGGTGGAAATTCAAGAAAACTTCAGTGCGTGGCATGAGCTAATGCTCGGTTGGAAATGCGTATGTATTTTCTGGACTTACCTGGCGTTGATAAGGTGAAATTTTTCACCTAACAGTGTGAGGCTTGCCGTTGTCGATGGGCTGTTTGATGGTTGACGAATGTTTAGTTTAGCGGTTGTTAGTGTAGTTGTGTTTTACATATTCGCAATATAATGTATTAAGTCATAATATTTATTAAGGTTACGCGTGGAACGTATAGTCAGAAACCCAAGGGAGGGTAAAAGAAACAATTGAAATTTAGAAAATTTAGGAAAAACGCGAAAGCACTAAGCCCCGTAATCGCAACAATCATACTCATCGCCGTCACAGTCGCAGTCAGCGTCGTCGTCGCAGCATGGATGGGAGCATTAACCATCGGGTTCATGGGCAACGCAGAACAAGCATCGATAACAAACATACAATACAATACAGTCACTGTTGGAACATTCACTGGAGCCAATTCAGTTGTGGTTTGGATTCAGAACACAGGTAGTTCTACCGTAACATTGTCGAGCGCAACTATCGACGGAAACGCAGCCACGATAACTAATTCAACTGGCGCAGCACCCTGGACAGTCGCTAAAGGCGCAACCTCAAGCTTTGTAATCGGCTTTAGCAGCGCTTCACTGACATTCACGAACACTGCTCAATACACGTTAAAGATACAGACTGCTAAAGGAAACACGATAACCGGCACATACACTTACACTGGTGCTCCAACCGCTTAAATTTCCATGATCTTTAGACTTTGAAAATTCGGGGTTAGGTGGAAAATGGATCCTTCATTTTCCCTTTCTCTTCTTTCCTCTTTTGGAGGCACAAAAACATGGTAACAGAAATACAAGAGTACAATTCCGCTCAGGCAATTGCGGAAGATTTGGACAAGGAGTTGTCCGAAACCAAGAGCGTGCTGGGTGAGTACCTGCGTCGACTGGATGAGATTCGCACTTTGGCGGAGAAGTCGAGAAAAGTCCGCGAAGTCGTGATGAAATTGGCGGGTAAAAAAACCAGTGTTGAGAATCCAAGCGAAATCACCGTTGGTACACTAAACATCGTCTTAGACGCGAACGCTTTCCACGAGTTAACCGCCATAGAAGAAGTCGTGCGCAGCTATCAGGAACGGCTCCTGGTTCTGCAGAAGGTGCGTGAAGCGTTAAAATGGCTGGATCAGCTCGGCGACACTGAAGGCCTCAAGTACTTAGTGTTGGAAGACGAGGGCATTCCGCAGCGTATTCTTTTCAAGATAAGTTAACTCGGTAGGCTGGCTGGAGCGAAAAGTGACCGAAGCCTGTTCAACCGCGTTGCAAACAATCATAAGTGAATTCAGGAACATAAGCCCAGAAATAGCCAGCGCTTTCGTCTTCAAAAAAGACGGCGAAGTTTTAGCAAGCACCGAAACCGTCACTGAGGACCAAGCTAAAAAGGTCAGCACAGCAATCGACGATATTTCAGAGGAGGCGGATGTTATAGGCGGTGTAGAAACCCTAACTATCTACGGCGTAAGCAGCCAATTAAGCGTTACATCCATGGACGACTGTTTCCTTGCAGCCCTTTCTTCTCGCGAGGCCGATGAAAAGAGGGTTAAAGCATTAACCTGCGTCGTCGTGCCAACCGTTGTCAGACTGGTGAATCAAGTTTCCACTGCATTGCCCGAAAACCAGTTACTTAACATCGAAAAGCCCGAGGCTAAACTGACTGAAGATTTTGAAGAGCCTGAACAAGCTGAACAGGCTGAAGAGACTGAGCAGGTTTTCGAGATGCCTGAAGAACCGACGCCTGTGGAACAGGTCGTTGAGCCGCTTGAAGAGCCAAAGCCGATGGAATCGCTGCCGGATCCGCTTGAAGTTGATTCCGAGCTGATTTTTCCGAAGCCGCCCGTGAATCAGTTTATGGTGGAGAAAATCGGGGGGCTTCTGGTCGCTTCGAATACTGTGCGAGTTGATAAAGACGTTGTCGCTATGTGGAGTGACCTCTACAGTGACAGGGAAATCACGCAAGTGAACGTTGAAACCTTGGAGGGCAGAACCCTCATATGCAAGTTTAAACCCATGAGTAAAGCAGACGGCAACGCTAAAGGAATAATCAAGATTCCTGAGAAGATTTTGCGAACCTTGAACATAAGCGAAGGCAAGCTTGTGATCATTAAGCCTGTGATACTTACGGCGAGGGAGAAGAAAAGTTGAAGCGGAACTCATTAGCCGACGAAACCGAAACCGAGCTACCCAACGTAGTTATCCCGTCGTCCACTTGTGACGAAGGTTCTGTTTTCGCAAGCCTCAGCGCAAGCCTCGCTGAAATACGTAAACTAAACGGCGTCATAGGCTACATTCTGAGAAGCAGCAGTTCAGCCATGCTAGATTTATCTGAACTTGATAAAATAAGCCAGTACGCCGCGTTGGCTTACCAGCTGAATGAGTCAAGCCTGGATATCGCGAAACAGTTAAACCTTGCCGAAGTTGAAAGCGTTTTGGTTGAGGGCATAAAATTGAAGGTTCTCTTCATGAGAATAGGCGAGAACAAGATAAGCGTCTTCATGGAAAAAAACGCTAATCACTCCGACATAATTAAGCGCATTCTAATTTAGGAAACTTGGCACGAGCTCGGATTGACACCGTCAACTTGTTTGTCTTGAAGGAACGGCAGTTTTGCACTTTTTGTCTTTAAGCTTGTTTGTGTGCGTGCAGGGACCCTACAGATAGGCAACGACGATACATTTTGTCGGTGCAATTCGTCGACACAGCCGGAAGGCGGCTGATTTAAGCGTGCGGTTTGAACAAGTTGCGAAGCTTAAGCTTGTGAAGTTTTCGAGTTATCCATTCTATCCTATTGACTCAATCAGAGCAGTGAACATATAAAAAACACGTTTTCATAATACTACCAGAAAGTCGCGGAAAAGCTGTAGATACACTTTCCTATCCTACAGCTGTAGACGATTGATCTTTGATTAAATTGACTTTTCACGCCTGAAGCCTTCCTCAGCAACCCCATAGGATTATCCTCACAAGTAGAAAGGAGAAAAACGATTTTGTTGAGTAGCCAAACAATCCAAAGCTTATTCTTAATTTTCATGGGCACCATGGACTGCTTAACAACGGCTATCGGAACCTCTTTTTTCGGTACACAGGAGCTTAACCCCGTGATTGCCGGGTTAGTCAACTCTAATCTCCCGGCTTTTTTAGCCTTAAAATTAACAGTGACAGTTGCCGTGTGCTTTCTTTTCATCTTTGCAGACAAAACGCTAATGCAGGCACGTGACAAAAATTCAGCTTCCTTCAAAATTGCGTCGAAAGCGCTGAAAATTGCCTACTTTAGCGTCATGTTGCTTTTCGCCGTTGTTGTGACAAACAACATTCTTGTTCTCTTGCGATTAATAATGCAAAGAAATTAGAAGTGAACACTTGATGAGAAGCACTTTAAAGGGGATTTGCGTAGCGCTAAACTTTGAAACGTAATGTCGAGACGGCTCATTTATTTTCTGTCTATGTTGTCGTTCAAGTAGTAAGAGTACGACGGAGCCGTCGCCGCATGATCCGCGTGTCGTTTAACTCATTTAAGACGCTCTTTTCTTTGTCCTAATAATATTTCAATTAGTCTTACGAAGATGTTCAGAAAGTCAAGATAAAGGCTGACGCATGCATTGATGTAATCATCGTCTGAATACCTTTTGAGTATGTTTTGAGTATCATACAAGACGAATCCTATGAACAGGATTATTACTCCTACATCGATTGCTAAATCAATCCATGATGCTTGAATGAATATTTCCACTATCGAGGCAATGACCGCGACTATCAACAGCACAAACAAAGCTTTTCCCCAAGACAAGAAGTTATAACTTGACTTCCATGACACCAGTGAAAAAACCGTAAATATTAGAGCAGCCAACCCGAAGGCTCCTGGTATTATCGTGGGATCAGTCACACCTGCCACGAAAAGCAAGCTCGATAAAGAAAGCCCTTCAAGCACGTTGAATATTAGAAGCAAAGGAAAACTCGGCCTGAATCCCAGTATTATTACGCATACTATGGTTAAAACTGCTAGAATTGCAAACACGATTACGTCTGATAGTGCAGGTAAAAAAAATAAAATCCCGATGAAACTGCTGGCAAAAGTGATTATTATTGACAATGCATATAACGGCAGCACTTTGTGAACATATACACTTTCTCTCGTGAAAATTACCGATTAAAGTATCGGCGCCGAAGAAGCTTAAATATTTATTGATTCGGCGAAAACCCAGATTTATTGATCATTACTTATTTGTAGCGAACAAGCAGCAACTTGATGCCGTGGAGAAAAATCGCCCCTCGTCAGAAATGCTCGCGGGGGATTTTTTCTGTTGTCTAAAAACTTTCCAGGAAACCTTTCGTTACGTCCTTTGCTGAGTAGAGGAAAGGGCTTTTGATTTTTGAAGGATCCCCTAGGTTTCGTAGTCGTGCGATCCTAAAGTAAATCGGAGGATGAGGATCCCAAGTTAGCCAATCCATAACACGACCAGCAGGCTCACGTTCGAAAAGCAATCTTTGAAAACCTATTTTTTCCAACGAGTCAGCCAAGACTTTTGGTTGGCCTATGACTTTTGCCGAGACTATATCTGCTCTCGCTTCGAAGAACTTGGAGATAAAGTATGTTATCGACAACAGGATAAACAGGTAGATGGGCAAGAGAAAGTAGGCGTCAGCAGGCACTAGCCCCAGAATAACGTAGTAGTAGAAAAGATACTGGACAGCTGACAAGGCGTATAGACAGAGTGGATCTCGCCCCTTTAAGTGACCGAACTCGTGTCCCAAAACAGATTCAAGCTCCTCGTCGTTAAGCTGCACGAACGCTCCTGTCGTTATCGAAACTATGCCTCGGCTCGGGCTGGGACCAGAAGCTGCTGCGTTTGGAGCCAACGTGTTAGATATTATGATTTCAGGCACTTTGTAGCCAAACTTATCCGCAACCTTCTTCACAAGTTCATAGACGTCTACTTTCCTCGGCATAAAATCTTCTTTTTTGCAGTCGATTCCATATTTTGAAAATACTGTTTGAGCTGATTGGCTGTCAAGCTCCCCTTTCTCGGCAATTGTGACCTTGTAAATTTCTTGCTTCAACTTCACCAAGTCTTCTTTTGATAACTTGGCAGAACCCTGGTCCTGCAGGGACATAGGATATTGCAGAATATGAATGAAGGGATTTTTCTGCGTTATGCGCCAGTCTGCGGTCCGAGCAACTATCTTGTTTGAGTAGAGTACAAAAACAAACTGAATGGCGAGCAGCACTATTGGAAGAAGAGGGCCAATAAAGTACCACAGAACTAATCCTACAGCCATGAAAGCAAGCATAAGTAAAATCTGTGTCTCCAAAAACAGCCGCTGAAGGGGCTTTTGTTCAGCTGAGACTTTTTCAGGAACTACGGATTCGCCCTCTCTCCACGCGAAAAACAAACTGTTTTTTCTAACTTGATCTTCAAATGTGTCCTCTGCTATATCAACATCTTCTTTAGCTTCTGAAACCTCTTTCTCTGAAACATCTGGGATAAGAGGAGTGATGACAGCGTTGATTGATTCGTCGCCGGAAACTTGAACTCTTAAGATTTTCTGTCCGCTGTCACTAACAACTGAATAGCTTATTGAAAAGTTTCCAATTGAAATATCTGTAAATCTGGTCGGATTTTGAGGAAGAAAATAATGATACATGAACTCGTAGAACTTGCCTATGTAATCCTTTGGAAATTCAGGAACTATATTGAAGGAAAGTGGCGTTTCGGACAAATTCGACACTTCTTAATCCAAAAATAGGTAACCAGATGTTATTATGCTTTGGGGGAGCTAAAGATTCCATAACATTTTGGCTGCGAAATTTCAAGGCTTACCAGAAATCATCGTAGACACCAATGTGGGAAAGCGTTTTAAACTTGGAAGCGTTTGCTATTAATTGCTAATAGGCAAGAAAGGAACGCTATGAGCGACAAGAGAGTTTATCTTCCCCACAGTAACTCGTATTATGTCCTGCTGGGACTCGTAACCCTATTGGTTCTCATTATTGTATTTTCAGGTTTGATAAGCTTTACGTTTTCGACCGCAGGCGATGCAGCTATCATAATCATATTGGTGGGCAGCTTGCTTGGCAGCGCTATAAACATTCCTTTGTATAAGGTTGAATCCAAAACACCCTTAGTTCGTGATGACTATGTCAGTCAGTTTGGCATAAAATATCGGATTCCAAGAGCTGCGTATGAAGAAACGTACACCGAAGTGGAGGTCAATGTTGGGGGCGCACTGATACCTGCTGGAATGAGCGCTTTTCTTCTCTTCATCTCTCCATGGTCTATCGTCCTCGACTGTCTTATAGGCGTGCTGGTGGTGACAATCATCACCCATCTAGTAGCCCGACCAGTCAGAGGAGTCGGTATTCAGACTCCAACTTTTGTCCCGCCAATTGCGGCAGCTGTTTCCGCCCTTATTCTTTCCCCATCCAACCCAGCAATAGTCGCTTACGTTTCAGGAACACTGGGCGCACTCTTAGGCGCAGACTTATTGAATCTGGGAAAAATCCCTGACCTTGGAGCACCAGTTGCCAGTATCGGCGGTGCAGGGACCTTCGACGGCGTATTCGTAACGGGAATAATCGCAGTTATTCTTGCAACCTTATAAACGAACTTTGGCGCATTAGACCCGCAGTCTTAAAAAATCGGTAACAAAAAAATAATTGGAAAGTTGGAAACGGGCGTAAAGAATTAAGGTACAGAAAAATGCTCAGCACATGAAGTAGACAAGGTTGTTTGGGCGTTTTTGCCTTGTTGATCCGTGGTTTTCTTGTTGGAGTTTTGTCACTTGTTTCTTTGGATTTATCCGATTTCTTCTTGATTTCATCCTTCCATGCTTCAAACTTTGCCTTCTCATCAATTCTGGCTTTTGGGATAAAAATTCTATCCTCGACAAATTTGCGATTGCACCTTTTGTTCTTAGAGAATTATCTATAAACAACTGTAAGTAAGAAAATCAACTTCCAAATAAGCGAGGGCTTGCCGCGTTGAAGACTTGATTTAGCTATTGCGTTTTCAACAAGTCGTCCAAACCAAGGGGAAAATTATAATAGGCCACTGAATAGTGGAATTAACCTAATTTTAAGCTGAATCAAAACCTCGAAGAACGCGAGAAAAAGATCGATGGAAGTAACGATCTCTCTGAAAAAAAGCTGGTCTATCCAAAATGAAAAAACTACACACGATTTTACAGTGGTTGCAAAGAGGAAACTAAGTAAATACTGGCATTATTTCTTCGTAATCTCAATTTTAACGGTTCTCTTTAGTACTCTAGGTCTGCTCAATGGCTACTTCCATTTTGTGACTGTGACGCCTTATGGCGCAAATACTGTGTCGTCGACGCTTATGATGCCGGGTTACTTGGGTATTTTCATTACTATCCTCATTTCACCCGTTCCCGATTACTTTGTTGTTCCCCTCTGCGGTTTGTTATCTTCATTGGGTTTTTTTAATCCATACTTCGTTTTTCTAGCTTGCCTTGTAGGAGCCGTGATTCCGATTGAGTTTGTCTGTGGTAGACTTGCTGCCAGACCGGTACTGTTGAAAGTTATGTCGTTCCTCCACGTATCCGAAGAGAAACTTGAGGCAACAGACAAATGGATAATTGATCATGGTAATTTTTCCATTTTTATAGCCACGTTTATTCCGTTCTTTTACAGTGCCGTATCTCTGGCTGCTGGAACATTGAAGATGGGCACAGGGGAATTCTTATGGTCGAGCGCGGCAGGATTCGCGTTGAGATTCATTTTTCTCGAAGCCATTGGTTACTTCAGCATCTCCATTTTTACTGCCTCGTTTGATTATTCACAGAGAACTCTCTTCTTTGTTCTACTGGTTTTATCTTCCGTTTACATTGTTGTTCACATTGTAAGATTTTTGGCGCAACGAAACTCTCGCCACACTGATTAGAATTTGGAAAATGAAAATCATTCTTAGCCGAACACGGAGCAGGCATTACAGATAGATTGGATAGACATTAGGTGTTACGAGAAAAAGGTTGATCTGAGCTTGCTGAATATAAAAGCTTATTTCTTATGCAAAATCAACTATTGTTAGTGACTGGACTTGCAACTTTTGCCTTCTTTATCACGTATTCCTGCTCAAGCAAATAGCCATACCGTTTGTAGAACCATTTCTTGACAGAGTCAGTCAGAAATAAGTAGGCGACGATTAGCCCTGCTAACGCCGGATAGAAGGCTAGCGGCGGCGGCACAAAATGGAATGCGGGGGCAAGCGGCGAATAAGGCAGTGCAAAAGCGGCAACTACGACCATGATGCTGCTAATAAGCAAGTATTTGCCTGGTTTGCTCTTGAAAAACGGCGTCTTTCTGGTTCTCAATACGAAAACTACGAGTGTTTGCGTGGAGAGGGATTCGATAAACCATGCGGTTTGAAAAACGTGAACCGAGGCTGAAAACACCACGAGCATCAGGAAGAAAGTCAGGTAATCAAATATGGAGCTAATTGGACCCAAAATTAACATGAATCTTTGAATGAAGGAAACATCCATTTTCTTTGGCTTTTCGATGTATTCTTCATCGACGTTGTCTGTGGGAATAGTGGCTTCGGAGAGATCGTACAGGAGATTGTTTAGCAGGATTTGAGTGGCTGTCATGGGCAAGAAGGGAAGAAACAGAGATGCACCTGCCATGCTGAACATGTTGCCAAAGTTTGAACTGACTGCCATCATTATGTATTTCATCGTGTTGCCAAAGCAGATTCTTCCTTCCAAGACGCCTTGGTCAAGGACAGTCAGATCTTGCTTCAGGAGTATCAGGTCGGCGGATTCTTTGGCGACATCAACAGCGTTGTCAACCGAAATCCCTGTGTCAGCGTTTTTAAGGGAAGGCGCGTCATTTATGCCATCGCCTATGTATCCCACTACGTGCCCATTTGATTGTAACGCCTTAATTATTCTGTCTTTTTCAGTTGGATTGACACGGGCAAAAATGTTGTTGTCCTCAACAACGCGTGCTAAAGCATCGTCTTGCATCTGAGCGATTTCGCTTCCGAGAAGGATTCCCTTTATGTTCAACCCTAACTGTTCACAGAGGTTTTTTGTCACCAACTCGTTGTCGCCGGTAACGAGTTTGAGTTCTATACCGTCTCTTGCCAGAAACTGGATTGATTCCTTCGCACTTGCTTTGGGTGGATCGTAAAAAGAAAGAAAGCCAAGAAAGACCAGGCCTTCTTCATCATCTATGGAATAGTGAGTTTTATCATCTTGAACTTTCTTGTATGCGACTGCCAGAACTCTGTATCCTTGAGAGCTGAGTTCGTCGAATCTTTTCTGGAAAGTGCTTTGACTGACGTTCGTGAAATCTGTTATTTTCTCATTCGTTTCCGAATACGTGCATATTTTGACGACTTCTTCAGGAGCTCCCTTTGAGATCAGGAGGTTTTGTCCGTCGTAATCAACTACGACTGAAACGCGTTTTCGGATGAAGTCAAAGGGTATCTCGTCAATCTTGTTTACGGTTTTCACGTCGAAAGATTTGTACTGGAGGACAGCGTCATCTAGAGGGCTTTTTATTCCTGCTTCAAAAACGCAGTTCAAATAGCCGTAATCCAATACTTTTTCGGCTTGTTTCCCGTCCAAATCTTCATAGCTGTTTAGGGTTAGCTTGTCTTCTGTTAACGTGCCGGTCTTATCTGTACATAAGACATCCATGCTGCCGAAATTCTGGATTGCCGGTAGCCTTTTGACAATGACGCCTTTTTTCGACATATTTAAGGCTCCGGTTGATAAATTGATGGACAGTATCATGGGTAAAAGTTCTGGCGTCATGCCCACAGCGAGAGCAACCGCGAAAAGAAGCGAGGACAAGATGCTGCGGCTGCTTTGATAGAATAATGCGTTTACGAAAAAGACGAAGATCACCAGAGCCAGCGTTACCTCACTCATCATAGTACCGAAGCGCCCAAGTCCCTTTTCAAATTCTGTTTCGGTCGGTTTGCCCACAAGTTTTTCGGCGATACCGCCATATTGTGTCGAATTCCCCGTTTTTACCACGACAGCAGTTCCTGTGCCGCTGACTACTGATGTTCCCATAAAAACGAAATTGCTCCAATCGCAAAGATCATACGTGAACGTTGCAAGTGGATTGGCGTTTTTTTCCACAGGAAACGATTCCCCTGTCAATGCGGATTGGTTAAGGTTCAAGTCTTTTGTGCTGATCAACCTTGAATCTGCGGGAATAATGTCCCCCGCTACAAGGTAAACGATATCTCCTGGGACTATCTCTGCAAGTTTAACATCTTGTTTATTACCGTCTCTAAGCACGGTTGCCTTTGTAATTACTTTTTCCTCCAGTGCCTCGGCCGCCTTTTGAGCTCTCCTCTCTTGATAAGCATCGAGAGCTCCACTGAGAAAAACAATGGCGAGAATTATTGTGGCATCGGTCAGGTCGCCGACCAAGGCAGAAATTATAGCGGCAATAACGAGTATGAGTACTAGAGGGTTTCTCAGTTGGTAAAGAATTCCGATAAGGCCGGTGCGTCTTTTCTTTTTTGCTAATTCGTTGGGGCCGTAAGTCGCTAGATGGCTCTCCGCTTCTTCTGAGGATAAACCTGCCTGAGATGTCTTTAGGCTTGCTAAAACTTCATTGATGGGTTCAGTTAAGAATTCTTGATCTGCCGCCATGCTCGCAAGTGCTTCGTCGGCTTGCTTCTTTTGAGCCAATTACTTTTGCCTCGTCAAGGTATATTCAACTTCGCCCAAAGATATTCATTACTGACCCGCATTTCTACCAGCTCCTATCTTGCCAATATTCTTCTGAACAAGGGAACCGAGACTGCGCGTGCAGAAGCAGCCATACAACACTTTTCTGGAACGATGTTTCATCAGGTGCCCTTTTTCATGCTGGCTCTACTTCTGTAACTTCTGCGTAGTCATCAGGGATTATTGTTTCTTGCGTTTTCGTGTACAGTCGGTAGGCTATAACAACGGTTATGGCGACGATGATAGTAGATATTGGCACTGGACTAATTATCGCCGAGAAATTGTTGGCAAAGTGAAGCCCCACCGCTAGTAAGTAATACCTTGTGGTTTTCTTGGTCGCTATACCATACGCCGTTATTGCAGTGCTTGCAGGGTGAAAAAAGAGGCCAGGTATCCTGTCGATGACTGGAACGTGCAGCAAGAATACGTATTCGAGAAACTCCACGATTCCAAACCCTAAACCCACGCACACGGCAAGAATAACTATGGACCTTTGGGTTTCGCCGTGCCGATAAAACAACGGAAAAGCCTTCGAGAACTCTTCAACAAACGGAGCGATTAAAGCAACCGAAATTATTGTTGCGACAATGGTTGAGAGTCCGCTGAGCGCTGAATCCAAATACGCTTCGAAGAAAACTGCCATAGGCACGCTCATAATTACGCCGGCAAGGAAGAAAAAGGATTTCTCTCTCGTGCTCGGAACGTGAACCTTGATCGTGATGTGATTGCTTGCCACTTTGAAACCTCCTGTTTACTAACACTTAATTACTACTAGTATTTGGCACTTTTTAGTCACTGTAACCTCGGTTATTTTATCCCTCGCGTAATTGGTCTATAGACGATTAGGTTTACATTGAGAACGCCAACAAGCGCTATCTTCGCGTTAAAAGTTAGGAAAATTAGATATTGCTGGTAGCGTAATAGTCTGTTGGATGATGTAACATCTCAACGGATATCTTTGATGTTGTTAAAAAAGACACGGAGACTTTGACGGACAGAGCCGAAGAAGGCGAGCGTCCCCAGTTTACTCCAGACTTGTTTATTAACCCGCGCAAGTACGAGCGATCCCTCCCAATTGATAAGGTAGTTGCCGACACGAAGGTTTCCAGGGAAGGCGTTGAGTATTATAAGAAAAAAATCGAGGCAAACGAGCCGATAGAGCCCCTAGTTGTTGTGAAACATCCACGGTTAGACCTGTACGCTGTCCTAGATGGTCACCACAGATATTGGGCCTGCAAGGAGTTGGGCATGGTCACCGTGAATTGTGCGGTGGCGGAGGACTATTCAAGTGTACTCTTTTACTTGACAGAACACGGCTACATTCAGCCTAGCGCCAGCACGACAGAGCATTTAAGGGTGCCAGCAAAAAAAATGCATGAAAACTTGAAGCAATTCTTAGAAGATTTTCTTATGAAGACAACATGAAGCAAGAGCAAGAAAAGGGCAAGGCGGACCGAACTGCAGAAGACAGAATTAAAACTTGTTCCAACTGCGATTTTTTATCCAGATTATCCAGCTAAACTTGCCTATTTGGGAAGGCTTTAAAGCAGGTTTGCGTAGCGCTAAACTGTGAAAGCTGATGCCGAGACAGTTCATCTTGTTCTCACGCTTGGGAAAAACCAACGCGACATTCCAAAACCTACACGACGCTGGACGCTTAGACATAACATACGAATGCGTAGTTACCAGTCTCTTCCTCTCCCATGGGATACGTAGAGACGTAATTTTTCACGTCGTCTTGAATGGTCCACCGAAGCCTCCGCTGCACATGAAAATCGACGGAGACCAGCTGTATGATGTGCGAACAGACGTGGAGACATGGCAGGAAATCCTCAAAAAAGTAATCGCTGGCAAGCCACATCCAGGCATCAGCGTCGACAGATCAAGTTTTGAAGCGCTGCTTAAGAGGGAAGCTCAAACTCACCATGTGTACGTTTTGGAGGAAAGCGGAAAAAACGTTGCTGAACTGGAGCTTGCTGACGACTCTGTTTTTGTGCTAGGTGACCATGTCGGCTTGCCCAGGAACGTGGAAAGGTTTGCGCTTAGGTTCGGCGAAAAAATCAGTTTAGGCAAACAGCCCTACTTGGCGGCTTCGTGCATCACGATAATCAATTACCTGTTGGACCGTAAGGTTAAATCTTGCTCTTGAAGTGTTCCCAACCGCGGGCTTCAATAGGGCGTTTCTGACCATCGACGTCTAGGAGCATCTGGGTGTCCCTTGTGGCTTTTCCGATGGGTAAGAGACATCCACCGATTGCTTCAACCGCGGTTTCAGCTTCGGCCCACCTGTTAGGCTTAACCGTTACTACTAGCTCGTATTCTTCTCCGCCGTAAAGTGCCAATTCCAAGGGGTCCAGATTGTTGAATTCCGCGAATCTTTTAACCTCGTCAGAGACCGGAACGGTGTTGACGACAAAGCTAACGTTGCTCATTCTAGCGATTTCATGCAGGCTCCACGCTAAACCGTCGCTTGAATCGATCGAAGCTGACGCTGCGCCTGAACGGCTAAGCGCTAATCCCTCTTTCAGTCGGGCGTTAGGCATGCAGACCGCGCCCAGCAAAACGTCACGCAGATGAGGCGACGCTGAACAGTTATCCATTAGCAAGCGTAACCCAGCGGCTGGTTTACCGAAGAACCCTGTTACAGCTAACACGTCGCCTGGCCTAGCCCCGCTGCGTAGCATCAGGCTTGTTTTTTCAGCCGTTCCAAAGAGCGAGACTGAAATGATGAGGTCTGAGGCTTCGCCCGTGTCGCCGCCGACTATATATGCCCCGTATTCCCGGGCTCCCGCGTTTAAACCTCGTGCGATTTCTTCGATATCCTTCTGCATGAAGCCTCTCGGTAACCCTAGGGAAACTAGAGCTGCTATAGGCTCGACCCCTTTGGATGCGAAATCGCTGATGTTCATGACAACCGCTTTGCGTGAGGCTTGCCATAGGCTCATATTCGGAGGCATGTCAGTTTTGCCTACAAGCATGTCAGTTTTCAGTATCGCGACCCGTTTTTGGTCCAGATCGACGGCGGACACGTCGTCACCAAAGGGCACTGGCGGGTTAGGCATGGTTTCGAGGTGGCGAACAATGATGTCAATTATTTTTCGCTCGCCCAGTTCTGCATCTTTGCTTGAAGGGCTGCTTCCTACCTTATCGCTGCCCACCTTGTTACCTCTCCATTCAAAGAGCTACGCATTAAGATAGGCTGCTTAAGCCTTTTAAGATTGACGCTTATCGGCTTATAGCATTTGCTTGCGTTGATTCTTTGATAAAAAAACCATTGGGAAAACAGAAACGGTTCCCCTTTCTGGGTCAGTGATAATTGACGATTTCTCACAGCAAAAGGCTCGAAGCCGTCGCCACACATCATCCCGACACTCAAATGCTGTTCAGCCAGATTTATTCATTTTGATAAAAAAGGATGGGTAACCGTCAAAGTCGGAATTGAGAAAATATAGTGCGGCCCTTGGCGCCCAATTGATTTGCGGCGGGCTTGCGACCGTGCGCCATGTTTTCGCTTTGGCGAGCAAAATGATTTATGTCTAAATCTGTCCAGGAAAGCAAGTGGAAAAATCAGCGCATTAAACATGTTTTGACCCCAAAGTGTGGTTTGATATAACGACACTTGACGAATCTAAACATTTAAACTGACGCAAGGTAGGGGATACTTATGCGTCTTAGTTGGAGGTGAAAAGAGTGATATTTGAAGAGGAAGACGAATGGGAAGAAGGCGAAGATGAAGAATGGGAAGAAGAAGAATGGTAAGCTAAAGCCCTAAAACTGATCTTTTTATTGTTTTTCTTTTAAGTCAACTTTTATTTTAATGAATCATTTGAAGCGGGATTTTTTAAAACGAAAAAAACCCGTAAACCTGTTTTCTCGATGCAGGGGCACGCTAACTGTAAGGGATTTGAAAGTTCAAATTAGGCCTAAAGTGATTTGTAAACTTTAATTTTGGATTTTAAATTTATAACTTAGTTGTTATCTTCATAGTTGGCGAGCTAGTTATGACTCGAATTGCTGTGCTTGACGAGGACAAGTGCAAGGTTAAAAAGTGCAATCAACCCTGCGTCAACTTCTGCCCGATGGTACGCAGCAGAGTGGAAGCCATAAAAGTTGAAGGAAACAAAGCTGTAATTTCGGAAGTGCTCTGCACCGGCTGCGGTATCTGCGTCAAAAAATGTCCGTTCAAAGCCATCAGCATCGTCAACCTGCCAGACGAGCTTGAGAAAGATTGCAGCCACCGCTTCAGCGAGAACAGCTTCAAACTTTTTCGTTTGCCCATGCCTTCACCCGGAACTGTGCTGGGCTTGCTTGGGCAAAACGGTATCGGTAAAACCACCACGCTCAAGGTTTTCTCGGGCGAGATCAAACCGAACCTCGGAAGGTACGATAACCCGCCGGATTGGCCTGAAATCATCCAGCATTACCGAGGGTCGAGTCTTCAAGATTACTTCCAAAAGATAAGCGAGAAGAAACTCAGAGTCAGCAGCAAACCACAGTACGTGGATAAAATTCCCAAGGCAGTCGCCGGGAAAGTCGGAGATTTGCTTGAAAAGGTTGATGAAAGAAAACAACTGGAATCCATTGCTGAAGAGCTTGAACTCAAGAATGTTTGGGATCGACCCTTAGAAGTCTTGAGTGGCGGTGAACTTCAGCGTGTGGCGGTTGCGGCAGCTCTTAACCGGGAGGCTGATGCTTACCTTTTTGATGAGCCATCTAGCTATCTGGACGTAAAGCAGAGGCTTGTGGTTGCAAAGGCTATACGCAGCCTAAAGGAACAGCAAAAAACTATCGTTGTAGCTGAACACGACTTAGCAATAATCGATTACCTTTCAGACCAAATCTGCCTCTTCTATGGAGAACCAAGCGTTTATGGCGTTGTTTCACATGTTCACGGGGTACGAACAGGAATCAACATTTACCTGCAAGGCTACATCCCAGATGAGAACATACTGTTCCGAAAAGAAGCAATCGTTTTCCACGAGAAACCTCCAACGGCAAGCACAAACGTCGGCGAACCGCTCTTGAAATGGGACAAGATGAAAAAAACCTTCAACGAATTTAAACTATCGATTGAACCGGGAGAAATTAAGATCGGCGAAATCGTCGGCATTCTAGGCCCGAACGGCATTGGAAAAACGACCTTTATCAAGATTCTCGCCGGCATCGAAGAGACTGATGATAAGAAGAAGCTAAGCGAGTTAGTTGTTAGCTACAAGCCGCAGTACATCGCGCCTGATTACTCAGGCACGGTTCAGGAACTGCTCATGAGCGTCGCCAAAGAAAACTTTACTTCTAGCTGGTACAGAACCGAGATCGCTCAGCCACTGAAGCTTCAGGTATTAATGGACCGCAACGTCATGGAACTCAGCGGCGGAGAACTGCAAAAAGTAGCAATCGCGGCCTGTCTTAGTCGCAAAGCCGACCTGCTGCTTCTTGACGAGCCAAGCGCCTATTTGGACGTTGAGGAAAGACTTAACATGGCTAAGACGCTCCGGCGGGTCGTTGAAGCGCACGGCACACCCGCCTTCGTAGTCGAGCATGACGTCGTTACCCAGGACTTCATAGCCGACCGCCTCATGATCTTCAAAGGCGAACCTGGAGTTAGCGGCTCGGCTAGCCCGCCGACCAGCCTCCGGAGGGGCATGAACACGTTCCTTAGAGAAATGAACGTCACCTTCCGCCGCGACTCGATTACTATGCGACCTAGGGTAAACAAAGAAGGCTCACAAATGGATAAGTTTCAGAAGAGCGTGGGTGAATACTACTACACTAAAACAGCTAAGTCTGAAACTGCCAAGAAGTAATGATTTTCAACCATGCTTCCGCTTAAGTATTTCTAATTATTTATACAAGTTTACGGCAAAAATCATCATTCTTATTACTCAGCTCTTTAGAAAATCAAGGATTTTCTTCTCAGAGTGCAGTTAACTTAAAGAACAAGCAGTAAATATACTAAGCACTCGACAGGGAAAAAACAGGGATTAAGTGGTGTAGGCAGATAGTGGCGCAAGCAACATTCGAGGAGATTTCCGCTTCAGACTTTTTTTACCGTAACCGAGACATCGCTGGCTTTACCAACCCGTCCAGAGCGATCTTCGCTGCTATTCGCGAGTTAGTTGAGAACTCTTTGGATGCGAGTGAGAGCGAAAAGATCCCGCCGGACGTTTACGTGCGCTTGTCTTTCGAGGGTGAAGCTACCAAAGAAACCCAGATCTACAAGCTGCGTGTGGAAGACAACGGCAGCGGAATCCAGCCTCGCTTCATACCGTCCGCCTTCGGGCAGGTGCTCTTCGGCAGCAAGTATAAGCTTAAACAGACGCGGGGAACGTTCGGTTTAGGCGGCAAAATGGCAGTTCTCTACGGGCAAATCACTACGCATCAGCCAGCTTTCGTGACCTCATGCACTGGACAGGCGAAAATTTACAGTTTCAAGTTAATGATTGATATTCAAAGGAACCGTCCGATAATCCTCGACCGTAAAATCCAAATCAACAGTAATAACTGGCGCGGAACCATCGTTGAGTTCACCCTTGAAGGCGATTATCTCAGGGCGATGCCTAAAATTCTCGATTACTTCAAACAAACAGCCATGGTGAACCCTTACGCGAATTTGACGTTTGTTGACCCCAAGGGCAGGCTCTACAAGTTTACTCGCGCAACCACAGACATGCCTGAACCGCCGAGAGAAACGCTTCCGCACCCGTACGGCGTGGATGTGGAACTGCTGCAGCGTCTTATTCAAATTACGCCTTACAATAATATGATCGATTTTTTAACAGGACACTTTCACCGGGTCGGCGAGATAACCGCGGTTAGATTCTTGATATTCAGCGACTTAATTTCGTTCAATTGTCCTGAGCACGGCAAACTTCCGTATGACCAGGTGAGATGGGTTGAAAACCGACCGTTTTGTCCCCACTGCGGGAAAGAAGCGCAACGTAACACCAAGAATCCTAAACGGTTGTCACATGAAGAAATCGTTCGGCTAATGCAGAACCTAAAGAAGTACAAAGAGTTCTTGCCACCGGATGCCAGTTGCCTTTCGCCCCTGGGCGAAGAACGGCTACGCGCTGGTGTTCAAAAAGAGCTGAATCCCGAGTACCTCGTTGTTCACCAACGCAAACCATCCACTTACGGCGGTCACCCCTTCATCGTTGAAATGGCAATCGCTTACGGTGGAGGCGTGCCGAAGCGCGGCAGCTTTGTAATCTACCGTTTTGCAAACAAAATTCCCTTGCTGTATGATGAGGCAAGCGATGTTTCCTACCGCGTGATCTCAACAGTGAACTGGCGCCGCTACAAGGTCTCTCCAGACATGCCTATTGCCATAGTCGTCCACATTTGCAGCACAAAAGTGCCTTACAAAACAGTTGGAAAAGAATTCATCGCCGACCGCCCTGAGGTGCGTCGTGAAGAAGCAAATGCACTCCGCGAGGTTGCTCGGCAACTGCAGCATTTCCTGTCACGGCAAGAACACGTGCACATGGAGAAGAGACGACTTGGAATTTTCGTTAAGTACCTACCTAAAATTGCCCAATTCTCAACTTCGTTAGCTGGGCAAGAGCGTGTTCCCGACATTGATAAGTTGTTGAAGAGTGTGCAGAAGTATGGTGCAGAAGAAAGCTAACATAATTAAGAAGAGAGACGAAGTTGTCAATGGTCTTCGCAGCTTTGGCACTCAGATTTATAATCAGCTGGATCAAGGCGTTTTTCCCACAATTAACATGCCAAGCCGCTCCACTGACAACATCAATTACGACCCGGTTGTTCGACAGTACATTTTGGGCGACAAATCAGTCAGCCGCAGCGCCCGGAACATCCGACACATTAAACCGTTCACTCAGCTCGCATGGGCTGCAATGTTCAGCAACGAACTTACAAGCCAACGCAAAACCAGCACTTTAAGAGACGTCTACTACTCGGCGCAGGCGTACGAGATGACTTTCACAGACCAGCAGGAATCCAACAACATCATCACCGACTTGGAGACGCTGACGGGCTTCGCACGCGAGGACTTCAGCATTTTCCCAGAAGAACGCAGCGCAATCTTCGGCGACTTAACAATCGGCTACACTGTTCCTGGCTACGAAGGGAAGACGTTGAATCTAACCAGTCACCCTGACGGAGTGCTGATTGGACCAGCGTTAACTTCAGCGGAGTTAGTGAACACGAAAGCGAATAAAGTCATAGCCATCGAGAAAGGAGCATTGTTCACAAGGTTCATCGAAGAAAACGTTCACAACAAGCATAAAGCCCTGCTGATTTCGTGCGGTGGTCAAGCGCCAAGACAAACACGCAGTTTCATCCGGCGCCTACACGACGAGTTGAACCTGCCAGTTTACATTTTAACTGACGGTGACCCCTGGGGGATGCATATCGCACAGGTCATCATCTCTGGCTCAGCCAACGCGGCACACTTGAGGGACCTGAACACTCCTGACGCTGTTTGGAGCGGCGTTTGGGCAAGCGACATACTTGAGTACAAACTGCCAACTGACCCGCTGGATGAAGTGGACATTAAACGTTTATACGAGCTGCAAAAAGACCCCAGATACCAAAATGATCCCTTGTGGCAGAAAGAAATAAAATTGTTCTTAAAAATAAGAAGAAAGGCCGAGCAAGAAGCATTCAGCCGTTACGGGTTAACCTACATCGTAGACGAGTATCTGCCTACGAAACTGAAGAACTAAATAACTACATCGTCGACGAGGGCGTTTCCTTTGGTGCCGGCATTTCTGTTGGCGCGGGCGTTTGTGGCGGGACTGGCGTTTGCATCGGGGCAGCAGGCGCTGCTTCTGGCGCTGTAAAAGGCGCCGGTTTCTCTTGCCAAACTCTCAACGTTGCTTCGTTGCTTTTCATATCAGTTGTTCCTTCAACATGTGCTTTAGAGTTGTTCAGCCAACTGAGCCTTGGCGAGTTTGTAATGTATGTAAATTCGCCCATGAAGTTGCTTTGTCGTCCGGTGCCCTTGCCGGTTATCATGATTACATCGCCTTCTTTGGTTGTTTCAATAGCCCGCATTTCCCACTCGTTGGTGCCGTCCATCTTCATTTTGACATCAGCGGTTTCCAAGTGCGTAGCGTGATATCTCCCTTTGGCCTCTCCACTTGAATTGTACTCTACTAATGCACCATCGGTAGTGAATTCTTTTATGATAACAGAGTTGGCTCTTTCTTTAATCTCAGCTAACATGTCTCTTTTTTCCATAAAAAACACCAAATTCAATTAAAATGATTTAAACCATTTATTTATACGTGATTGTACCGCAAGAAGCGAAAGCTTCAGCAGGCTAATAAACCAAAAAACCTGCCAAAACTCTCAGTTACATGCTTAGGCTAATTCTCGGGTAAGAACAAATAATTTAAAATACCCCTCTTGTTTAATGTAGCCATTAACACGGAAAAAAAGGGCGTAAACAATCAATGAGCGAAGAAGGCGACACATTCTGGGTATCGCTTGCCGAGAAATTCTTCGGTATAATCGTAATAGTAATAGGCGGAGTACTGCTTTACCTTACAGCTACAAGTACCGGCGAGCTTGGAGCGTTCAGCATATTTTTTGGCATTGTAAGCATAATCCTGCTTGCCATTGGTCTGTTCTTGCTACTTGTCAGACCGACAGAATAGCGCTTTCCGCTTTCCTTTCTCAACTGAACCTCTAATGTTTGTCAATTAAATCCTGACCCGTCTAATCCGTAGCCGAACCCAAATCGATGCTTAAAACGCTTCCACCATAATTTATAAACCCTAAGAAACATTACACACAAGGACAATTTGTAACGGAAGCGGAAAAATATGCCCATACGCCAGCCCATAGTTTGCGTCTTAGGACACGTAGATGCAGGCAAAACCTCGCTTCTCGATGAGCTGCGTAAAACCAGCGTGCAAGCACGTGAAGCGGGAGGGATGACTCAGCACATTGGCGCCAGCTTTTTCCCCGTTGAAACGCTTAAGCAACTTATTGGGCCGTTGCTGTCTAATTTTAAAACGGGCATCGAGATTCCTGGCTTGCTGATCGTGGATACGCCTGGGCATGAAGCCTTCACGAATCTGAGACGCAGGGGCGGAAGTGTTGCTGACATCGCTATTCTAGTAGTTGACGTTTTGAGAGGTTTTGAAGCTCAAACTTACGAGTGCATAGAAATCTTGAAAGCACGCAAAACACCTTTCATCGTCGCAGTAAACAAGATTGATCGCATCCCGGGCTGGAACCCGCAGCCTGCGACGCCTTTTCTGAAGTCCTACGCTTCCCAGTCCAGCTTTGTGCGGGAAGAGTTAGATAACCGCTTATACAACATTATGGGTGAGTTCAGCCGTCAAGGTTTTAAGACTGATCGTTTCGACCATATCCGCGATTTCACGGTTAACGTGGCTCTGGTGCCGACTAGCGCCAAAACGGGCGAAGGCTTATCCGAGTTAGTTATGGTTTTGGTTGGGTTGACCCAGCAGTTTCTAAAGAAACGTTTACAGACAACTGAGGGTGCAGCTAAAGGTTCCGTGCTGGAAGTTAAGGAGGAGCCTGGTTTAGGCTTAACTTTGAACACGATTATTTACGATGGCACCCTGCATTGCGACGACTTGATTGTGGTCGGCGGACGCGACGGTCCAATCACTACTAGAGTTCGCGTAATCTTGGTTCCTAAGCCCTTGGATGAAATGAGAGATCCGAGGGACAAATTTTCTTCAGTTGATTGCGTTTATGCCTCTGCAGGTGTAAAGATTGTCGCGTCAAACTTGGAGGGAGCACTAGCTGGGGCTCCGCTGTTCGCCGTCCCCCAAGGTGAACACCCCGCCGATTATGCCAAGATGGTAACTGAGGAAGTTGGGCGGATAAGGATTGCGACTGAAGTTGACGGAGTCATCGTCAAGGCAGACACTCTGGGTTCCCTTGAAGCCATGGCGGAGATTTTGAAAGCTAACAACGTACAAGTGCGAATAGCAGATATTGGTGACATCAGTAAGCGAGACGTTATTGAAGCTTCTGTCGTTAAAACGCATGATCCGTTGAGTGCCGCTATCTTGGCGTTCGGCGTCAAAACGTTACCTGATGCAGAGGAAGAAACAGCAGCCAACGGCATCCCGATTTTCAACCAGCCTATAATCTACAATCTGATTGATGCCTACTTAGAGTGGGTCAAGAACAAGCGTGAAGCTAAAAGCGACGCGGAGTTTAAGGCTTTGATCAAGCCTGGGAAAGTCGCAGTTTTGCCCGGCTGCATTTTTCATCGCGCCAAACCCGCCATTCTCGGTGTGGAAGTTTTAGGCGGCCGCCTCCAACCAAAGTATGGGCTAATGCGCGCTGAAGACGGCGGTGATTTAGGCGAAGTGCAACAGATTCAGGACCAAGGCAAGGCGGTAGCCGAAGCTACAGTGGGCATGCAAGTCGCAATTTCAATGGCTAAACCTATCGCAGGCAGACACGTTTTCGAGAAGGACGTGCTATACGTAAAGGTGCCTGAAGCTGACGCGAAAGCGTTGTTAACTGCACATTCAGATGATTTAACGGCGCAAGAGCAAGAAGTGCTGAAAGAGTACGTCACGCTCATGCGAAAGAAGATTCCCTTCTGGGCTGGCACCTTTTAGGGTTGTTGAAACTCGTTAAGTTAACCGCTAAATTGGCGTCAATTTTTGGCGTTTTTTTCCTTGAAACAGTGGGTATTCTGCAATGAATCGCCACTGTTTGAATAGGTTAAACCAGCAAAAATTAATCCATTTTGGTTACGGATTTTTCGGAAACCAAGCGAAATGAAATCCCCCTACCCAAACTTTCTGCGAGTTCTTCATTGACATATGCTCCTGCTGACGTAATTAAATTACATGAAGCTGGCTTTCACTCCATGTTTTACTTACTTCTCATACTTATCCTCCGTTATTACGCCCGATTAAAAAACGATATAAGCATAAAATGATAAAACCTACAGTCGGGTTAGTGGCGCTTGGACAAAGTTAAATGGACTTTAAGAACAATCACGATTTGCTGTATATTAATCCCTTTGCTGTTGACAGGTTTTATTTACCGAGACAACTTGTTAGGTCTAATTGTTCCACCGCAAATGCAAAATCTAACTAATCAACATGGGCAAAACAACAGCAATGGATTAAACTCAACCCTAGCCCAGTTCGGCATTAACCCTAATATTCAAACGCCAAAAATTGAAAATCTAACCTACGATAGCTCAACAGGCCTTGCGACTTTGACTTTAAATTTGACCAACCCCTTGACAGAACAATCGCTTGACATTAGCAACTTCTCTGTTACCGTATCGTACTCAAACGGAACACAACCTTTCACAATCTCCATACCAGAGCCAATAAACATCGCACCAAATCAAACGGGGATCATGTCTCTCTCTCTGTCAGTGTCTAACCCTCAAGAACTACAAAGCATAATTAATAGTAATCAAACGACTAGTAACCTTCAATTCACTAATTTATACGTAAACGTCAATGGAATAACATTAAACATAGCTAACCTCAACCAGTTATCCCAGAATAACAACAACAGCAACAACAATGGTGGCAACAACATGAACAATAATGGGAATAATAACGGCAACAACAATGGCAATAACAATAACGGCGGTAATAATGGTAATAACAATGGCAATAACGGCACTGGCAACAACGATAGCAACAATGGCATCAACATCAATAACGGTAATAATGGGAGCTAAGGAGGCTGAAGATCATGCTATCAAAAAAAGCTATAAATTGGTTCGCTCTTGCTGCCGGCGTACTAATGCTTGTTGAAGTTGCCCTGTCAATATTTGTTCCTTGGTGGAAACTGCAAATTGGAAGCGGTACTGGATTTGTAACGGTCAATGCTAATCCGTTTTACACTAACTTCGGAGTTTTACGTCTTAACTTCGTGATTCCAATCTTATTTGCCATCAACGTCGCGACAACGGCACTTTTCACCGCCAGCGGAATAATCTTCATAATTTACTCAGTTAAGCCAGTGAAAAGTTATTCAAAACATCTCTTATCATACGGGTGGAAACGACCAGTATACACCCTTGTCGGATTCATCGTTGTCCTGATGCTAATCGTGTACGTAGCACCGGACATCGTTAACACCATGGCACACACCAGCATGATTCACATTCCACTAGTGGGTTCATCAGTAATGCAAATATCGAGTAACGTTTTCGGTAACTCCAATTCAGTTCAAATCGGAATCACTGTGATCGCGACCTTCGAATACACATTTTACTTAGCCATAGCGGCGACCGCGCTAGGCATCGCGGCAAGAATATACCATCGCAGAATAGTTTCAAAAGCGGTTATTTCGCCCCCGGCTGCCGTTATAACTCCAATCCAAGCCCCGACCCCAGCGCCGGCATCACAGCCAATATAGCATGTTTTCTTCAAAACCTGAACCTATTAGACCGCACCTGCACAAAAGTGGGCTTATTAGGTACAGAAGTTTTAGGCGCATCAAAAAGCTTGGGCCAAGAGTTGGTAACCAAAATTATTACTACGGAAAAAATAAGTGCAACAACTTAGATTAACTGTTACATGCCTTTTTTGGTCAATGACCAAGAAACGACGACTTCTTAGCCTCCGCCCACTGGCGGAAGAATCGCTAGCACGTCACCGTCTTTAAGCTCAGTTTCCATGCCTTTTAGCATTGATGTGCTGTTTCCGTTAATGAGGAACTGCAAGAAGCCTTTAGGTTGCCCTGTTTTGTTGTCGTAAACGTATTCCGTGAAGGCTCTGCCGTATTTTTGGGATAGCATTTCAAGAACCGAGTCAACAGTCACCCTGCTGCTGGTGAAGGTTACGGTTTCTTCTCTTTTGTTTACGATTTCCCTGAGACTAGTGAAGAAGCGAACTTTAACTTCCACGATTACGCACCGTCAAGTTAATTATAGAAAAACGGCTGAAAATAACCATTACGCAAGTTGCCAGTTGATTTGTAACGTTTTATTAGGAACGTAGTTTCTTCATGGTTGTTCTTCCAATTTCCCGGCGTCGCCGATGAAAGATTTAACTTCGAACGAAAAAGTAATTTTGTAAGGTAACAATCACCATTTAGGTTGAAGAGAGCAACACAGAAGGCTTAGGAATGGAGTTGAGCTTGTCTAATGGGATTTTTAGCAAGTTGGGCTTAGAAAAGAATTTTGCCCTTGTTAAGCAGCTTGGTTTCGAGAATATCGAGTTTAACATGAAGTCCGTCAGAAAAGAAAACGAAACAGCCGTTTATTGTGCAGCAAAGCTGTTGAATGCTTCGAAGTTGAAGTGCTTGACCCTTCACTCGGCGTCCCTGCATGTAAAAGATGAAGTTGAAGTGCATCGGGCGGTTTACTACGGGAAAATCTCGCTTGAGTTTGCCCGAAGGCTTAAAACTCCAGTCATGACCGTGCACTCTAATGTTTCCAAACCGCTGCTTCAACCAGTCAGGAAAAAGTGCTTAACAGAAATTTTCAGTGAACTAAACCGGCATGCAAAAAGCTCAGGAGTTAGGTTGGCTTTGGAAAACCTGTCTTACACGTCAAGTGGCTTCGGCAAAAACGTTGATCAGCTTGAAGAAGTCTTATCAGTCATTGATGACGGCGACATGGGAATAACAATCGATTTTTGCCACGCGCTGGAAACAAAAACTGCAACCGAACTGCTAGAACATTATGGCAGTCGCGTCTGCAATGTTCATATGGCAAACAAGTCGCATAAACCCTTTACGGAACCCGAACCGGAACTGACAGCGTTCCTCAATAGGCTAAATGACCTCGGCTATGCAGGTCCGATAACGCTTGAACTGGCGCACGGCACTTCCATGGAAGAAATCTTGAGAAGCAAAGCCCTTTTTGACAAGTTGCTTCGGCAATTTTGAAGCGTTTGATGGGCATTCATAAAACGAATTCTAATATTTTGTTCCATTGACTTTTACTAACCTTGAAATTGGTTGCGTTGGTAAAGTCACTTAGAATCCCCAAGGATGAAAGAACGCAGTCTTCTTTGCATCTATTTTTAGAGATTGGATTATCAAGAAAGGTCTTTAGGTACTTTACGGAAACGCTTGGTTTCACTATAAACTTATCCACGTTACGACTTGATTTATAGTACTTCACTTGTTCAGGGTTAAGAGGATTCTTCAACGGGTAAGTTACTGTTTCCCCAAGGGCATAGATTCCGCTATCCTTTCCCGAAGCCCAGATTGCAACTTTATCCTCCACTGAAATCAGTTTGGCGAACCGCGTAACAAGCCACTGCTCACTAGCCCTGTTTTCCTTCATCCAACCGAACCAGTCGTAAACTTCAGGATTAAACTGGAAAATCCAGTAACTATGGAAAGGGTTAGATGTATTTTCCATTCATTTATCCCAAGTTTTCTCTACTTCCAATTATTAGTCCAATCTGGATATAAGCCTAAGCATACAACAGGCTTGCACCAACAGAACACATTTTAAAAACCCCGCGGGGAGGGGTTTCTAACTAAAAAACTGCGACTAGCAGTTTCCGAAACCTAAAATAAGCTGGCAACAAAATATAGCCACTTGAGGTTTAGTGGCGTGTCATCCATCATTGAGGACATCATCGCCAGAAAGGTTTTCAATAATCGCGGAGAAGAAACAATAGAGGTTGACGTCATCACAAACGGCGGCTTCGGAAGAGCTGCTGCTCCCGCCGGAAAAAGCCGCGGAAAAACTGAGGTAGTTTATTACCCGCAAGGCGGAGTTGAAGCCGCCATCAAGAAAGTTGATGATTTAATCGCTCCCGAAGTGGCAGGGTTAAACGCTGATTTTCAAGAAGAAATCGACAACACCCTGCATGAACTGGACGGAACAACGGACTTCAAGAACATCGGAGGAAACACCGCCTGCGCTATCTCCTTAGCCAACGCGGAAGCAGCCGCCAATAGCCACGGGTTACTTCTATTCCAGTTTCTTGGCGGAAACGCGGCAACCAGGCTCCCGTACCCGTTAGGCAACTGTATAAGCGGGGGACTGCACGCACGAGAGGGTAAAGCCCCTGACGTTCAAGAGTACCTCGCTTTGCCTCATGGTGCTGAATCTTTTCTTGAGGCACAGACAGCGAATACGCTGATTCACAAGAAAATCGGTGATTCACTGAAAAAGAAAAGCACCACTTTTAACGGCGGCAAAAGCGACGAGGGAGCATGGATTGCCAATATCGACACAACCGACGCGTTCGAAGTGATCGCTAAGGCATGCGAAGAAGCTGGTAACGAGCTTGATTTTGAATGCGGGTTCGGTATAGATGTCGCTGCCTCCTCGCTTTGGAAGGCTAAAGAGGAAAAATACGTTTATGAAAGTGAAGAAAAAAAGCTCGACACAGCTGAGCAGCTTGAATTCATGCTCGGATTAATCGAGAAATATCATATCGCCTATGTTGAAGACCCGTTCCAAGAGGAAGACTACGAAAGCTTCGCCGAATTAACCCGCAAAGCCAAAAACTGCTTAATTTGTGGCGATGATTTGTTCACAACTAATACTGAAAGGTTAAATAATGGAATAAAGATTAACGCTGGAAACGCAATAATAATAAAAGTCAACCAGATTGGCACATTAAGTGATGCAGTTCAAACAATCGAGACCGCGCAGAGGAATTGTTACAGCCCGGTCATGTCACATCGATCAGGAGACACGTGCGATTGGCACATTGCTCATTTGGCAGTAGCTTACAAATGCCCGCTAATCAAGACCGGCGTGGTGGAAGGCGCACGCATAGCCAAACTTAACGAGCTAATAAGAATCGAGCATTTCCTCGGGAACAGAGCCAAAATGGCTGATCTAAAAATACGATAACAAGAAAGTGAAAAAATGTCTGAAGTTGAAGCAAAAGATAATCAACCAGTAGAAAACAAAGAGGAACAATCTGCACCTGAAAAAACCCAGCCAACTGAAGGCGAGACGGCTGAGGTTACCGTAACCACAGAGGTTCAACCAACAGAGGAGCTTCTCTTACCACGTGACACGTTGCTCTCAGCAGGCATCCATATTGGGACCAGGATGAAAACCTTAGACATGGAACCCTTCATCTACCGGGTTAGGCCAGATGGTCTATTCGTCCTCGATGTTAAGAAAACAGACGACCGAATAAGAGTTACGGCAAAGTTCCTCTCACGTTACGAACGCGCAAAAATCGCGGTAGCGGCGACAAGACTGTACGCTCAAGAACCAATAAAAAAATTCTGTCAGCTTACAGGCGCGACGCCGCTCGTGGGTCGATTCATCCCTGGCCAATTGTCTAATCCACAGTACCCAGGCAGGATTGACCCTGAAGTCATCGTTGTCTCCGACCCTAGAGCAGACGCACAAGCAGTGAAAGAGGCATCCAAAGTCGGCATTCCAATCGTCGCGTTGTGCAGCACGGACAACGAGTTCGCAGGCGTAGACCTTGTCATTCCAACAAACAACAAGGGAAGAAGGGCGTTAGCGGTCATATTCTGGCTGCTGGCAAGACAGCTCCTGCGCGAAAGAGGCGAACTTGCCTTGGACAAAGACCCGCCAGCAACGATAGACGACTTCGAAGCCAAAGTGACGCGCGAAGAGGAGGAGGAACTTTAAAGAGTTGCCAACTATTCGGCGTCCAACCGTGGCAGGACAATTCTACGAAAGTGACGCCGAAGCGCTCAGAGCACAAATCAGAAATTGTTTCCTCAACAAAATAGGTCCACAAAAACTTCCTGAAATAAACATGCATTCTTCCCCCAGAAACATAGTCGGCATGATTTGCCCCCACGCCGGCTACGTGTACTCAGGTCCCGTCGCCGCATCTGCTTATTACGAGCTAGCCCAAGACGGCAAACCTGACACAGTCGTTCTCATGGGTCCAAACCACACTGGTTACGGGAGCGCGTTAGCTATGATGCGGCAGGGTGGTTGGCAAACACCTCTTGGCAGTGTAGAGATAGACACTGAACTGGCAGACCAGATAACCCACGAAACCAACATTATCGACGTTGACGAGTTTGCACACCGTTATGAGCATTCGATAGAGGTTCAACTGCCGTTCCTGCAGTTCCTCTACGGCAACACGTTTAAGATCGTGCCCATATGCTTTTTGATGCAAGATTATGATTCCGCCGTCGAAGTGGGAAGGGCGCTTGACGAAGCCTTAGACGCCACAAACACTGTGGTTATCGCTTCCTCCGACATGACGCATTATGAAAGAGCAGAGACGGCCGCTGCAAAGGACAATGCGGCGTTAAAGGCTGTAACGGAATTAGATGCAAAACGCTTCTACGAAACCATTGAGGAGCATAACATCACTGCATGCGGTTACGCGCCCATAACAGCCTTAATCACTTACGCAAACGGCGTCTGCGCTGAAGCCCAACTGTTAAATTATCATAACAGCGGCGACATAACAGGCGACCACTCAAGCGTTGTAGGATACGCCGCAGTAATTTTCAAAAAAAGTGCAAGAACGTAATTTTTTACGTGAAGTCCCATCGTGTAAGGGCTTCCTGCCTTTTCTTTTCTTCTTTAAGCTGCTGTATCTCGCCGTAAAGCCTTAAAGCTTCCACGTATTGTGCGTTGTACCGTCGAATAGTGTCTTGCATTTCTTCCGTCCAGCTGAGAAGATGCGGGTAACACGGAACCGTCTCACGAGTTTCATCTGAATGTTCAAACCAGAACTCATAGCGTATACTCTTGTTGCCGCTAGCAGTCACGGTAAAACCAAATTCCTCTAATACAACCCCAAGATGGCCCAGCACACTTCGCACCGCGCGGTCAAGGACTTCAGGGTATTTGTCAGCCACCTGCTCGTATCGGTCAACAGAATCATGAAGATGCGGCTCCAGATGCCACCATAATTCAGGATTATCAAGTTCTCCCTTGACTATTTTTTCAGAGTTTTTAACCAATTCGTTCACTCTAGTTTTCATAGAAGCCATTTTTTGCTGACTCATGCTTAATGTGACATCAGTGTACTTAGTGACGTAATCTCTTGCCGTTTTCCTAAACCATTTGGAAGCAAAATCCACGGTTTCTTCAGTAAATTCTCCTTTGAGCTCTTCCATGCGGGAACGGAAAGGCGAAAGCTCTGCTTCTTTCTTCTCAAGCAATCTGTCGATCTCTTTACTCATACGGTGGAAACCTGAGATATTCCTTTATTTATATTTGATTGCGAACCTTCTATATAGATTAACTCATAAAGATTTTGTAAGTCCAATTCAACATCACAGTTTCATCAGTCTCTGCTACAGAAAAGCACAAACGATGATAAAACGCCGTAAGCTTGAGGTGCAAGCAAGCAAGATCTAACTCTCCATTAACAAGCGGTTGTGACTACAAAGTGTTACAACAATATTTTATATTCTAAAACCGCGCAGAGTAGAGTGAGTGAGAAAGAGAAGTACAAAGGGTTCCAACAGCAGTTAGGCGGTCTGGCTGCTGACAGGAAATAATGGCGTCTTTGCCCACAGAAGTTCTGTGCCTTATTCCTGCTAGCGCACGGCTTGACCTACCTAACATTATTTTTTTCGATAACAAAGACCCGAGCCGTAATTCTCCCCCTACTCAAAAAACGTTTTTATTATGTTTGGCATAATAGCTCCACTTAAGGTGTAGCGTTAATGGGTAAAGGGTCGGGTTACGGAAAAGTCATCTTGTTCGGCGAACACTTCGTCGTCTATAGCTCGCCAGGCATCGTTTCGGCGATTGATTCTACAACTGACGCGGAAGTCAAAAAAACCTCCAAAGGCATCAACATCAAAGACGAACGGAAAACCGCTAAAGGCTACTGCGAGGAAAAGCGCCTCCAACAAATCGAATCCGTTGAGCGAGTGCTAAAAGCCATGGGAATCGATCCTAAAACGGGGCTGGACATCTGGATTGGCGGGTCACTTCCAGGCTTTAGCGGTTTAGGCGCTTCTGCATCAAGCAGTGTCGCCATCGCAAGAGCCATCGCTCAGGAATTTGGGATGCAAGTTCCTGATGAAAAAATTAATCAAATCGCTTATGAAGCCGAGAAAGCGTACGCTGGCAACCCGTCAGGCATCGATAACACTGCCGCAACCTATGGCGGTTTGTTGTGGTTTAAAAGGGACATGGGTGGCGGAGCAGACAAGGTTGAGCGGCTACGCGTTCGCAGGCCAGTTGAAATCGTCATAGGCAGCACTGGCAAGGTGGCAAACACCAAAGCCATGGTTGAAGGCGTTGCCGAACGCAAAAAGAAAAACCCTGCCAGGTACGATCCGATCTTCAAGCAGGCGGGAAACCTGGCGATTGCTGGACGAAAAGCGCTTGAAGCGTACGACCTTAAAAAGCTCGGGGAACTAATGAACGAAAACCATCGTTTGCTGCAGCAGATAGAAGTGTCAAGCAAAGAGTTAGATATGCTGGTCGATTTAGCTCGTAAGCAGGGCGCTCTCGGCGCAAAACTCACAGGGGGAGGCGGCGGCGGATGCATGGTGGCATTGACCCCTGGCAAGGATTTACAGGGTAAAGTTGCCAGTGCAATTAAAAACGTTGGACTTGAAGTGCTGAGCACGAAGATAGGGGTTGAAAAATAAAAAAGGTGGATATCTTGGGTTTTAGAAGCTTTATTGAAACGCTCGAGAAAAACGGCGAATTAACAAGAATAACCAAGCCAGTTTCCACCGAGTACGAGTTGGCCGGCGTAATTAACGCTCTAAATGAGAACCCGGTTTATTTTGAAAAAGTTAAAGAATCAACGTATCCAGTAGTCGCTGGTCTCTTATCGTCTAAAGAATTAATCGCAAAGTCACTCGGCATGCAAAAAGACAAGTTGCTGCACAGGTTATCCGACGCCATCGAACACCCCGCGCCACCACAAATGGCCAGCGAAGGCGAATGTCAGGAAGTGGTTGAGTCGAGCGTTGACTTAACTAAGCTCCCGATAATGCGTTACACGGAAAAGGACGGCGGAAAATACATTGCCTCAGCCGTCGCCATAATTAAGGACCCGACGCTGGAAAGAAACATGAGTTTTCATCGTCTGATGCTCATTGACAGCAATCACTTCGTCACTCGCATCGTCGAAGACCGCGGAACCGACACTGCGCTCAAAAAATCAGGGGGCGAACTCGACATAGCCATGTGCATCGGGAACTCAACTGCTGTAATGCTCGCAGCCGCCACTTCCCTGCCGAAGGGCGTTGATGAACTTGCAATGGCTAATGTTCTGGAGAAAACCGACTTGGTCAAATGCAAAACGGTTGATTTGGAAGTGCCCAAGGACTCCGAGTTCGTGCTGGAAGGACGCATCACCAAGGAAAAAACTGCTGAAGGACCATTCTTGGATTTGACCGGCATCCTTGACCGCGTACGCCAGCAGCCAATCATAGAAGTCAAGTGTGTAACCCACCGAAAAAACCCCATTTACCAAACCATTCTTGCGGGCAAAAACGAGCACAAGTTCCTAATGGGCATGCCTAAAGAACCAACCATCTACAACGAGGTCAACAAAGTCTGCCGATGCAGAGACGTCTACATCACACCGGGCGGGTGCAGTTGGCTCCACGCCGTCGTGCAAATCAGGAAGCAGAACTCTGACGACGGCAAAAAAGCAATTGCAGCAGCATTCGAAGGGCACAAATCGCTAAAACACGTGGTCGTCGTTGACGAGGACATCGATATTTATGACCCCAACGATGTGGAGTGGGCTATCGCCACGAGGTTCCAGGCAGACAAGAACGCGATTATTCTGCCTAACCAGCCTGGCTCATCGCTTGACCCCTCAGGCGACTTGACAGAAGGCAAGAAAGCCACAACCGCTAAAGCTGGCTTAGACGCAACAATCCCGTTCGTGACGACTGGCAAAGGTTTCAAGAGAGAGGAATATGTTAAAGTTGAGTTAAGCAAGTATGGCGTGTCAGGCTAGGCGTAAGCTATGACTTTCAAAGTATACATAGTTAAGATTCAGGCTAACAATGGAAAGTCGACGCAGGGCGTCTGGAAATTAGCCAACAAAAAGGGGTTTCGAAAAAAACGGCAAAATAGTTTGGGTACAAAGGACAGGTTATCAAGAGGTGACCGAGCGTGCAACTAACTAAGCAAGAGCAGAGTATGCTTGACGGCGCCGAAGGCAACGCGGTACGCAAAAGCATGGAAATCCTTGTCGCACTGGGCGAGATTTTCGGCGCAGAAAGCTTAATCAAAATTGGCAGCGTCCAAGTTTCAGGTGTATCCTACCACAATCTGGGCGATGCAGGTCTGGAATTCCTGGATGATTTGGCGAAAGATGGCAGAGTCAAAGTCTTAACAACGCTTAACCCTGCAGGCATGGATCTAGAAAACTGGCGTCAACTAGGAATTAGCCCCGAATTTGCTGAGAAACAAAAACTTGTGATAGACGCCTTCGAACGAATGGGCATACTTGTCAGCTGCACATGCACGCCCTACTTGATAGGCAACCTGCCCGTTTATGGCGAACACGTCGCATGGTCAGAAAGCTCGGCTGTCACCTTTGCAAACTCGGTGATTGGCGCGAAAACGAATAGGGAGGGCGGACCATCCGCGTTGGCAGCAGCTTTCGTTGGCAAGACTCCATGCTACGGGTTGCATTTGGACGAGAACCGAGTCCCTGATATCCATGTTAAGGTAAAAGCGGAATTAACAAAACTCTCGGACTGGGGCGCGCTGGGCTACGCGATTGGCAAAAAGGCGGAAAACAAAATTCCGTACATCTCAGGCGTAAAGACAGCTGATTTGGACGAGCTCAAATCGTTCTGTGCTTCAATAGTAACTTACGGGGCTAAACCGCTTTTCTACATCAAAGGCATAACGCCCGCGTCAGGTCAGCAAGTAGCACCGAACGAAACAGTAGTCATCGAACAGGCAGATATCAGAAACGCTTACGACAACATTAACGACCAGGTAAACGATATAGAACTCGTATGCGTGGGCTGCCCGCACTGTTCAATCAACGAAATCGCCAAAGTCGCAGAACTGATCGAGGGCAAGAAGTTTGCTGAAAGCACAGAGTTTTGGGTTGCAACTTCTCGGACGACGAAGCAGCTGGCTGACAAACGAGGCTACACGCGTATCATTGAGGCGGCTGGCGGCAAGTTTGCGTGCGACACATGCATGGCTGTTGCCCCGATAAAGGGCAGGTTCAAGTCTTTGGCGACGACCTCGGCGAAAGGCTGCTTCTACTCGAGGCAGAACCTCATGAAAACCAAGATGGGCAGCATCGAACAATGCATTGAAGCAGCAATGACTGGGAAATGGAGCAGTTGAAAGGCAGAATAATCTATAAAGGCAAAGCCGAAGGCGAAGCACTCGTGACTAGCCAGCCTATATCCTTCTATGGTGGCGTAGACCCAAACACGGGCGTCGTCATCGAAAAAGGACACGAACTGCAAGGACAAAGCATCAAAGACAAAATCCTCGTGTTCCCGACCGGTAAAGGCTCAACCGTCGGCTCCTACACGCTCTACCGCATGAAAAAAAACGGCACTGCCCCAGCAGGCATCATCAACAGGGAATGCGAAACCATCGTTGCAGTGGGCGCCATAATCAGCGAAATCCCATGTGTCGACAAGATTGATATCTCAAGGCTAAAAACAGGCGACAATGTACAAATCGAAAAAGACAGTATCAGTCTATTGTAAACCTAACGCAGAGGACGCATTGAAAAATCAAGAAACTTGCGGTTTCTTTTGGCTAAGTGACGCCGTTTTTGTCGGCAAATGCGCCTTGCAAAGTAGCAAGATACAACTCCGATCCAAAGAAGAATTAGACCCTCGGCTCTTTTAGGCGGGTTACTTTTCAGTCTATCGGTTTTGTCCATCCGCCGTTGCTCAACCTTGCCAGGCAACCAAAAGGCAGCGACAGCAACAGGTCTATGATGCCAATAGTTGGCAGAAACGGCAGACTCAGGGCCACTTGCAAAACAAGATTGAGCGTCGTGAAGGCAAGTAGCAGGAAAATGCCGTTCAGCCAGATGCCGACCTGCCAGCCTCTGGTCTTGTGCAGCGTGTTAATCAATGCAATGTTTGTGGCGCCCAGTATGATTGGTTGAACAAAGTATGTGACGAACAATAACAGTGCAAACCCTATCGGGGGCAGGTAACTCATGAAAGACTGCTGCACGCGGTTAAGCCAACCTTGGATTGCTATCAAAATCACGACTATTATCAGTCCCTGAATGAACAGTTTTTCAACTATGTGCATGCTTCTGAAGTGATTGAACACTCTGTTGTCACTTCGCGTTTTCTGCAATCCAATCACCTACCGCTGTTTCCGTTGGGGTCCCCCGAATTCCGTAATTGTCATATTCACTGTTCCAGTACACAATCCAGCAGCCTTTAAGCCCCATGCTCTTGAAAAGATTGAGCCCACTGATGATGTAGTCGGTTTGCGCGGCGCTGTCGGCTGTTGACATTCCAAACTCTGTTATCACCACGTTCTTGTGAGTTATCGCTTGCAAGTTCTCAATAAAAAGTGGCGACAGGACAAGGAACGAGTTCATGTAGATGTCCAGCCCTACGAAATTGAGTTTTTGGCTAAGTTCTATAGGAATATTGCTTCTGAGGACGTAGCCGACTCCGAAGTTAGTGTAAAGCTGCGCTGACAAGTCATGAGACTCGACGGCCGCGTAAAGATTGTTAAACGCTGAGATGATTTCGTCATCAGTGAACAGTGCGCCGACTTCCCAGCTGGAGGAAGTTTCAGGCTCATTCATGATCTGAATGTACGTCAAGTTCCCGCCCCAACGATCAAGGTAATAGTTAAGGTTGGCAACAGTTTCGTCATTCGGTATCGCAAGAGCAACAGCCAACCCGTAGTGGCTAGTGGCGTTGAAAAGCATGTCTGTCATCTGGTTTATTGAAGCGCTGTAAAAAAGGGGGTCGCACTGAAAATCAATCCTCAAAACCTTAAAACCTAAGTCATGAATCTGTGCGACTTGACCGTAAATCATGCTCAAATTGTCCTGTTCGTAAACGTAGTCTATGCCGACTTGAAAGGTTGAATTCGGTTTTCTTTGGGCTGACGAATAATAAGAGTAGGGGTAGAAAATCTGAACGAACAAGAAAGCTACACACAAGGCCATGACGATGAGGTTTTTTACCAAGCTTTTATTCATGAACCTGACTAAACCCTGAAGCAGCTTTGAAGAAGTCTTTCCCATAACCAATTTGTACGCGTCAAACGCATTTATATTTTAATGAAAAAACAACTGATGCGTTCAGCGTCAACATTGAGGGCGTAGCTGTAGACACTTGGTAACTGACAACAGGCTTGAAATAAAATCTAAGAATTAAATTCGCCCCCTTTTTTCTTGCTATAAAAGCAGGAGCTTCTGGACTGTTCTCGGTAATGCTTTTCAATGAGTGATTTAATATCTCATGTGAAGGTGCAGTTAATTGAACGATGCGAAACCAATAATTCTTAAAATCGGCGGCTCAGCCATAACCGATAAAACAACTGAGGCGACTCCGAAAACAGAAATCATCAACCGCTTGGCGGAAGAGATCAAAAGGGCAGACCTCGACAACCTGATAATCGTCCATGGCGGCGGCAGTTTCGGTCACCCAACAGCAGCGAAGTACGGCATAAAAGACGGGTACAAAGGGGACCCAACGCGGAAATTCGGTTTCGCTGAAACTCACCATATGATGACTGTTTTAAACGGGTTGGTTATGGACGCGCTTATCTGGCACGAGATTCCAGCCTTAAGCATCGCACCATCATCGTGCTTTATAACAGAGAACGGCAAAATCAGAACTTTTGACGATTCAGTGCTTCAGGCAATGGCTAAAATGATTTTTACTCCGGTGATGTACGGTGATGCGGTCTTGGATGAAAAATTGGGTTTCACAGTAATCTCAGGTGATCAGTTGGTTGCTTACTTAGCAATCAAGTATAAGGCCGAAAAAATCGTTATAGGCGTTGACACAGACGGCTTGTTCGATTCAGACCCGAAAGCAAACCCAAACGCTAAACCCTACAAGCACTTGACGCTGAATGAGTTAAAGCAGATTCAGCCCAAAATGGGAAAAGCAGCAGGCACAGATGTTACAGGCGGCATGGCGGGAAAAATCGCTGAGCTTATTCCAGCAATCGAGCAGGGCGTTCATGTTACAATCACGGGCGCAACTAAAGGTTTATCAATCTACAGGGCGCTGACGGACCAAAGCGTCTTAGGTACTGAAATCGAGAAGACGTAAGATGGCTCAAGAAACGGAAAAGCGCAAGGCAGAGCACATAAATATTTGTCTCCAGCAAAAAGCGCAGGCTAAAAGTGTCACTGCAGGCTTTGAAGACGTCCAACTCGTGCACCGAGCCCTGCCAGAGGTTGACCGTGAAAAAATCAGTTTATCTACATCCTTCTTAGGCAAAAAGTTCTCAGCCCCATTAATCGTCGGTGCCATGACGGGTGGAACTGAAGAAGCGACTAAAATAAACGCTTCAATCGCCCAAGCCGTGGAAAATCTGCATTTAGGCATGGGTGTTGGAAGCCAGAGAGCAGCCATCGAAGATCGAAAACTCGAAGGCACATACGCGATAGCCCGCAAAAAGGCGCCAACTGCCTTCTTAATCGCCAACATCGGCGGAGTTCAGCTCACGCACGGTTACGGCTTAAAAGAAGCTAAGAAAGTTGTAGAAATGATAAATGCCGACGCCTTGGCAATCCACTTGAACGCGATGCAGGAAGCAGTTCAAACGGAAGGACAAACGAACTTCAAAGGGGTCTTAGACCAGATTACTGAAATCGCCCGAGGCCTTGACAAGCCTGTGATCGTCAAGGAGACAGGTTGCGGCATTTCAGCGGAAGATGCAAAAGCGCTTGAAGATGCAGGCGTAAAAGCCGTAGATATCGGTGGCGCTGGGGGAACAAGTTTTGCGGCTGTTGAATACTACCGGTCAACAAACGGGAAAACCATGGCTGAAGCGTTCTGGGATTGGGGAATTCCGACGGTTGTAAGCCTAATTGAAACCGCACAAACCGTGAAGATACCAATTGTTGCTTCGGGCGGAGTGCGAACCGGCTTAGACATAGCCAAATCCTTGGCGTTGAATGCAAGCTTAGCCGCGTTGTCTCAGCCTGTGCTTGAAGCAGCGGTTAAAGGCGCATCAGAAACGCAGAAGTTGCTCGCCTGTTTAATCGATGAACTGCGGAACGCGATGTTTCTGGTAGGCGCCAAAAAGGTTGATGCCCTACCTAAAGTGCCACTGATCATAAGCGGCAAAACTGCTCATTGGCTAAACATCCGAGGTTTTAACATTCAAAAGTATGCGCGGAGAGGGACACAATAAAGTGGATGTAGAAAAGTTCCTTGAAGAAAAAGCACCCTTAATCGACAGAGTCATCGAAAAATACATTCCGCGCAAGTTCACCAAAGACTCGATTCTATTCAAAGTTAACCCGCCAATGTACAGTTACAACTTGGAGCCGCTCAACAAGGCGATTGCAGATCCCATCTGGGACATGCTGGATCGTGGCGGAAAAAGGTGGCGCCCAGCCCTCTTCCTGCTGATATGTGAAGCGTTAGATAAACACTCAGATTGCTACGTGGACTTCTCCATTATTCCGGAGGTTATCCATAACGGAACACTAATCATTGATGATATCGAAGACTCTTCAGAACTTCGACGCGGCAAACCCTGCACGTACAAAATCTTTCAGATGGACATATCTGTCAACGCTGGAAACGCCATGTATTACCTGCCACTTCTCCCGTTAATGACGCAGAAAGCAAAACTTACCCCCAAGATGCAGCGAGACGTTTATGAAGTATACGTTCAAGAAATGATCAACCTCAGCATGGGACAAGCAATGGACATAGCATGGCACCGAGGCTTAGCCAACGCCGACAAGCTACGCGAAGAAGATTACTTGCAAATGTGCGCTTATAAAACAGGGACTCTCGCGCGAATGTCGGCAAAAATTGCCGCAGTTCTAGCGGGCGCCGATAAGCAATTAGTAGAAAAACTTGGGCGCTTAGCCGAAAGTATTGGAGTGGCTTTCCAAATGCAGGACGACATTTTAGATTTGACCGGCGCCGAGTTCGCTAAGAAAAAGGGCGGCGTTGGGCAAGACATCACTGAGGGCAAAAGAAGCTTAATGGTCATCTACACGCTTGGAAAGGCTGACAGCGCCGACAGAAAACGGCTGATTGAAATACTTAACATGCACACTTGCGAGCAGGCACTTAGAGATGAAGCCATCGCCTTGATGCAGAAGTACGGCGCCATTGAACATGTAAAGCATACGGCGGAAAGAATCGTCGAGGAAAGCTGGATTGAAACAGAAAAGCTGTTACCGACACCTGAAGCTAAGGAAAAATTAAAAACGTTCTCTGAATTCTTGATTAAAAGAAATAAGTAATTTCAACGAGTGTATATGCTTTGGCACTTGAAAACGACAACGACCTTAAAGAGCTTATAAGAAAAGCCGTCTTGCTGAACGCGGTTTCCCATAACGGTAAGGCTCAAGCAGGTGCCGTCGCAGGCAAAATTCTGGGCGAAAGACAAGATTTACGGTCTAAAGTGAAAGAGCTTTCAGACGTAATCAACGCAATCGTAAACGAAGTTAACAGCCTTTCTTTTTCGGAGCAGAAGGCGATTGTTAACGAAAATTGGCCTGAAACCCAAAAAAGGGAGAAGGCAGAAGAAAAACGTCTCCCACCGTTACCCAACGCTGACAAGTACCCCCTAATAGTCACGCGGTTTTCACCTAACCCTGACTGCGTGCTTCATTTGGGTTCAGCCAGAGCCATACTGCTTAGCCACGAGTACGCCCGCATGTACAACGGCAAATTCATCCTGCGTTTTGAGGATACGGACCCAAAGGTCAAGAGGCCATCGCTGATTTTCTACGACAGCATCAGGCAGGATTTGAATTGGCTCGGCTGCAAAGTAGACGAAGAGTACATCCAAAGCGATCGACTCCCAATCTACTACGAGTACACCACGCAACTTATCGCGGAAGGCAACGCCTACGTCTGCCAGTGCCAACCTGAAGACTTCCGCAAAAAAATCTTAGCCAAGCAGCCTTGCCCCTGTCGAAACCTCAATGCAGTTGACCAACTGAAACTCTGGAAACGCATGCTGGGCGGCGAATTCGCGGAAGGGCAAGCTGTGGTTCGCGTAAAGACTGACCTTGACCATGCTAACCCTGCTGTCAGAGACTGGCCAGCGCTTAGAATTATTGATGCACAGAAGTACCCGCATCCCAGAGTTGGAAGCAAATACATCGTTTGGCCCCTCTACAATTTGGCAGCAGGCTTAGACGACCACCTGATGGGTGTGACGCACATCATACGAGGTAAAGAGCACTACACCAACATGATCCGCCAACGATACATGTACCAGCATTTAGGCTGGGAATACCCTGAGGCGATACACTACGGCAGACTAAAAATCACAGGAGCGTTTCTCAGCAAGTCAAAAATCATTCAAGGAGTAAAAGACGGCACCTACACAGGCTACGATGACCCGCGGCTTGGAACTTTCGCAGCGCTAAGGAAACGCGGCATCACGCCGGAGGCGATCAAGAAAATGATAATCGATATAGGCCCGAAACCGAACGACATCACACTAAGCTGGGATAACCTGTACGCTTACAATCGCAAAATCCTAGACGCCTCAAGCAACCGGTACTTCTTTGTGCCTGAGCCTTTTGAGCTTAAAGTTTTAGGAGTGCCGAAAACTTTCCACGCAAAGCTTCCTCTTCATCCAGAGAACCCTGAGCGCGGGTTTAGAGAATACACAGTAGCTCCAGAAGGGAAAGACCTAGCCGTAAGTTTTTGGGTTTCAGGAAAGGATGCTGAATCGATGGAAACTGGCAAAATAGTTAGATTTATGGAGCTTTTCAACGTCAAAATCGATGACAAGACAGCTAACTTGATAACAGCGACGTTTGCAAGCGAAAGCTACGAGGAAGCGAGGAAAATTAAAGCTCAGCCTATCCAGTGGGTACTCAAAGGAACCGAGTTCCAGTGCCAAGTCGTCATGCCCGACGCGAAAGTTACCGAGGGGTTTGCCGAGAGCGCCTGCAAAAAGTTAAACCCAGACGTTATAATACAGTTTGAACGTTTCGGGTTCACACGCATAGACGAAGTAAACCAGAAAATGGTTACTTATTACGCTCACAAGTAAGAGAGTTGAATCAGCATGAGAAAACTTGACAAGGCAATAATTTGGCCAGTTTACTTTGACGCGGCTAAAACGCGCAAGGAAGGACGCCGAGTTCCAAAAACTTTAGCGGTTCAGTCACCCAGAATAATCGAAGTCAAAGAAGCCGCCGACAAGTTGGGCTTAAAAAACGAGCTCAACCCTGAAGCCCACTTTCCCAAGACTCCTTGGTCCAAAACGGGAATGCTGCTTGTCGAGAAGAGGGAAACGAAAGAAAAGATAATTCAGAAAATAGCCAAACAGCTAATTAAGATCAAAAGCGCGCAAAGCGCACCTGCAAAACCACACTAGAAAATTCAGCTTTTCTCTTTGCCCATCAGAACCGCGTTTATAACGCCATCGTTGCCTGGGCGACTGGTGACTCGTGCTAAGCCTAACGCCGTTTCGATTTCTGCACCTTTTGTAATTACGCCTCTGCGGTTGTAATCGACGTTCGCGCCGTTACGGACGACTCGGGTGATTTCTGTTTTCTGTGTTTTGCCCGTTTTAGGGTCAGTGACTGAAGCGAACTTGTCACTTAAGGCCTTAACTTTAGTGTTGCCGCCGAAGCCTCGGGTGGTTTTCCTTTTTGGCTCCCCGAGGATTGTTTCAGCTGGGTAGCCGCCCTCCTCGTACTTTTTCTTGACGCGGTAAGCTCTTTTTTTGCCGCCTGTGAGTTTTCTTTTACGTAAAGTACCATGCCAAACAGACATATTCCACATTTCCCTACGAATATCTAATTCGAGCAGTCACTAAAACAGTAAATTTCCATATAAACATATCCGTTTCAGCCTGATCTTCCTAAGCCAATATGTCAATTTGGAAAGAAAATACTCTCATTGCTGTTGTTGCTCGTCTTTTAACGCCTCGCCGAAGATCCGTTTAAGGTCTCTCTTCATTGCAGTGATGTCGTGGGTTAACCCGAAGTAGTCAGCGAAGTAGTCCGTTGTCTTCAAAGCCATTGATCGTCCGCTTCTTTCACACACTATCAGTCCCATATCCTTCAGCAACTTTACATGGCCATAGGCATGCTGCCCACGCACGTCAATCACGCGCTTCTGGGAAACGGGCTGCCGATACGCAATGTAAGAGAGCGTTTTTAGCGGTCCGGAAGACAACAGGGGTCTGTTTACAAGCCTCTTAATCAGGGGGGTGAATTCAGGCTTAACCTGCAAAACGTAACGTTCATCTTTTAAGGCTAGGATTTCAAGCGCAGTGTTTCTCGCGTTGTATTCCTGCATAAGCGTGTCAGCGTATTTTTGAACTTTCTTTTTGCTGCGGCTGCCTATCACTTGGCACAGATCGTTCAAGTCAAGTGGTCGACCAGCCACGTACAGTGCCGCCTCCACCAGTGCCAAGCAACGGGCTTTCCGCTCGTTATCCTGCACTTGCTCAGGGACTGGGCCTGATTCAGGCGGTTGCTCATTCGTCTTTTCCAACTTTTAGCTCCCCAACGGCGATGTATAATTCTTCAGTTTCCTCGTTCTGCCATAAACTTACTCGGCCATCTTGAGCTAAAAACAACAGGTAAATAAAAGTTCTTAAGGCTTCAATTCGGGTTGCATTTTTAGTTAAGGTTGAAAAATCAATTATCCCCGAGCCCTTCACTTTCTCGCACAAGATGGCGTAAAGGTTATTGATTTGCAACTCGACTTCGGCTAAAAACTTGTCAAATTGCGGCAGCAAATCTGTGACTGCGGGTAGAATCGGATGCTCAATCATGCGATCCGGATGAAGCAGCTTCTCACCCTTCAACACATCGTCTAAGACTTCTAGCAGGTGTTGAATTGTTGTGGAAGTTAACTCGTGCCTAAGCGGCAGGAATAGGGGCGGCGGAACGTAATCCTGTGGACCCATCGGAGGCGGAGGTGGCTCTTGCAAATTAAGCAGCAGTTTGGACTTCATCAAGTAAATTAGGGCTGAGGAGTCTAAGGCGACACCTGAGGCTCGAAAATCCACATTGTCAGTTCTCTCCATTTCTGTCAGGAAGGATCGCAGAAGGTAAGCGATGTTGACGTTCCACGGGGTAAGCTTCTCAAGCCTGCTAATTTCAAACAGGATGTTCCATGGTGGACGCAGGTAGAAAGGCTTTCTAATAGGCAGCGTCGACGCTGACGCCATCAGGTTTGAACCTCCAACGGAAACTTCGCCGTCACAACGTTGGAAACCCCGTTTAGCGCGTAGACTCCGTAGACTTTTTGCGCTTTGTTGACTATTTCAGGCCTCAGGCTGATCACTATGATCTGCATTTTTGCTGCTTCATCAAGAAGTAAGTCTGCAAGTTTTGCCGTGTGGGAGGCGTCTAAGTGCGCGTCGACCTCGTCAAGAATGTAGAAAGATGCTGGGGTAAACTCTTTCAGCGAGAAAATGAAAGCCACCGCCACAACCGAGCGTTCACCGCCACTTGCTCCACTGACAACGATCGAAGGCTTGTTTGGGAACTGCACTATCATATCTATGCCTCCGGTGAAGGGTTCATCTGGGTTTTCGAGCTTAAGCGTGGCATCTCCACCGCCTGTGAGTTTAGAGAAGTAAACTTTGAGGCTGCTGTTGATTTTGTCGAACGCGTCCATGAAGACCCTGCGTTTTTTAGCTTCAATTTCATCCATAAACTGCACGATAGCTTGTTTTTCTCTTTCCAACTCGTTTAAGCGAACTGACAGTTCCCGGTAACGCGAAATCTGGTCTGCATAATGGGAAAGCGCAAGCTGGTTTATAGCGCCTATTCTTTCCATCTCGAACTGCATCATCCGGACAGTTGTTTCTGCTTCCTCAACTTGCTTCTGAGTAGTCTCAAGGGGTTGCTCATACCCGAACTGGCGAAGCTGATTCTGAAGCTGCTGCAGGCGAAGCTGACCCGTCTCGATGCTGAGTCGCAACTGGTTTACCAACTGGTCCGCCTGCTCGTATTCGGAGTCGAGTGATCGCAGTTCAGTATCAATTGCATCTATCTGTGCGGTGAACTTTTTGGATTCTTCACGTGCGGAAAACACGGCTTTGGAAAGTTCAATAACGCTTTTCTCTTGCTCGTCAAGTTCCTTTTTAATGGATTCGCGTTCTTGCAGTGCATCAGTAACTTCTTTTTCCAGTTTTCTCTGCTGTTGCTCAACTTTAGCTATCTGGATCTTGATGTTCTTGTACCCGTTGCGCAGTACCCTGTCGAATTCTGACTGGTAAGTTGAAATCTCCGTCTGGCTTGACCCCGACTTTTGTCGGAGCCCGTTTACCTCTTCCCCCAGTTTTTCCCGCTCAACCTCGAGCTGTTGAATGTGTACCACATCAGTTTTCAATCTTAAGTTGGCTATGTCCACGCGCAACTTCTCGTCTTCTCTCTGGATAAAGTTCCGTTCGTTTCGGTACGTGTCCATGTGACCTTGGTAAGCCGCCGCTTCACGCTCAAGTTTAACGCCGTATTTTTCGGTGTGCCGAATGTTAAACTGAGTTCTCTTAACGCTTCTTTTAATCCTCACTATTTCCCTATCTAACGTTGAAATGGATTCAACGAGCCGTGTCATTTCGATTTTTGATTTTTCGATATCTTCTTCGATGCCGCCGACGTCGGTTCCTCTTTGAGCAAGATGCATCTGCAAAGCGTTAACCGCCTCGTCTAAACTTTTCAGGGCATTTTCGCTTGGGATAAGGGCAGAAAAATCTATCGGTGCGCGATAATAGCCGCTTTCAAAGGCGCCGGGCTCATACAAGTCGCCGTTGACCGTGACTGCTCGGTAGCCTTCGTTTGAGAGCGCAAACGCGATTTTATCGTTTGAAACCACCACTGTGTCTCCGAAGACATAGTTCACAGCCAACTCGTAGTTACTCTCGTACTTCATGAAGCTTGAGAGGGCTCCTACTACACCTTCGCGTTTCGGCACAGGCTTGTTTTTGGGGTTAATGACTCCTTGAAGCGGGATTATTTTGATTCTGCCCAGTTTCATGCGTCTAAGAGTTTCGGTGCAAGTGAAGGCGGAGTCAACGTTTGCCACAACCAACGCGTCAAGCCACCCGGTTGCTGCTGCCTCGATGGCTTTCTTGAAGTTCTTGTCGATTTTAATTAAATTGCGCAGTCTGCCGTGGATTCCGTTTATTGCGCCAACGTTGCCCATCTCCTCAATGCTTCGCAGGGCTTTTTCTTCAGCTGCCACGGTTGCGGCAAAATCCCGTTGTGTCGCAAATTCTATCACGGCCTCTTTAGCGGAACTAGCTATTTTTTCCGCATCGGTGATTTCTTTTTCAACAGTCTCCTTTTGCATTTTTTTCCGTTCGATCGTCTGTTCAAGGTTTTTGAGCTGAGTCCTCTGGTCTTTCTGGACCTGCTCCAGTTCGCCGAGCGACTTTTCTATTTCAGTTAGGCTTGTTTGGAACCTTTCTTTTCGAACGTTCAAGTTTTTGATTCTTCCTGTGCAAAGGCGAAGTGCCGCTTTGTCCTTTGTGTATTCCGAGCGTAAGTACGCCAAACGTTTCACGTGGTTTTCTATCGCCGCTTGTTTTGTCCGTATTTGTTCATTGTTTTCGTCTAGTCCACCCCAAAGCTCAGCTGTTTGTTTTGCCAACGCTTCGTGCTGAGATTCTTTTTGAGCAATTTCATCCTGGATTTTTGCAAGTTCATTTCGGAAAGCTCTGATTTTCAGGCGGTTTTCTCGTATCTCGCTTCGAATATTCTCCTGTTGGGACAGATTATTTTCTCTCACACGCCTCAGGCTTTCTAAGCTTCCTTGCCCAGAATTAATTTTCGTGTTTAACTCGGTTAATCTAGATTTTAGCTCGCCAATTGCTATTTGAACCTTAAGAACCTGCGAGCCTCCTTCTTCAAGGTTTTCCCCGCTTAGCTTGCGCCACTCACTCTCGATATCATGGCGTTTGGACCTGCGCAGGTCGCGTTGCACTTTTAGCTTCTCTGCTCTGGCCTTGACTTTTTCAGTTTGGCTCCCAGACTCATTCAATTTAACGTTTACTTGGGTTATATCACTCGAGATTTTGACGGCTTGAAACTTTTTCGTTTCTGACTGAATAAAGTTATAACGTAAGAGTTCATTGCGTTCACGCTCCAAATCGTCAAGGCGTTTTTGAACCTCGTCTATTCTTCCCATAGCGGTGCGGATGGAAATATCCGCCGCGCGAAGTTTTTCTTCCGCTCCGACCTTTTCCGTGTCGTATTGACCTATTCCGACGAGATCTTCGATGATTTTTCTGCGTTCAAGAGAGTTAATGTCTGTCAATCGGGTTAAGGTGCCTTGAGGAATGATGTTTTGGCTCATGCTGCTTATGGAGCTCATTGACAGGATTTCAGTGATGTAGGCTCTTGACATTCTTCTGCCGTTTAACCTGTAAACGCTTTGACCGTTTCTGTAAACCTCCCGTGAAATGGTGACTGTTGAAGTTTCAACGGGCATCGTACCGTCCGAATTATCAAATTGAATGACGACCTTAGCCATTCTGGCTTTCTCTTGCCCCGATTTATCCGAGCCGCGAAAAATCAGTTGAGCAGCACTCTCTGCACGAAGTCTTCGAGTACTTAATTCACCGAGCGAGAAAAGTACCGCGTCTATGATGTTGGATTTTCCGCTCCCGTTAGGACCCGTGAAGGCTGTAAAGCCCTTATCCAAGGATATTTTGACTGATTGTGTTCCAAAAGACTTGAAGCTTTTTAACTCGATTTTCTTTATGTAGGGCATTCAGCCTTTATCCTCACGGCGAGTAACCTGTATCATTTTATCATCTCATCAATATATGTATAAAAGCTTATAGTAATAGCAGCTTGCTTGCGGATACGTGGAACTTTGCACCAACTTGGGATTCATTTGCCCGTTTTAAACGGCCGAAATGCTCTGGGTTGCGTAAGAATTGGATTTGAAAAATAGTTTGTTACGTTTTGTGGCACGTGATGTTTCAAATCTTCTTCTCGCGCGGCTTATAAAGAAGCCCGGCAACGACCAAGACTGCTCCAACGGCGTCCAACACAAATATAGCTGGATTATTTTTTACAACGTATATGGCGGGGCCCAAGACGATTAGTATAGATCCCATTATGAGGAGTCTTCCCTTTATCATCCAATCCACTCTTCCACCGCCCCCATCTCTTCGACCTTTTTTACTTCCATTTTGTCAGTATTTCTTCCCTCTGGAATGCAGCCCGGCTGACAAAGAAGACAACCACATCTATCACCAGGATAACACCTGCCAAAATCAGCAGATTCGTATCATTGAATGTAAAGATTCCAAGTTCAGATGCTATGTATACTCCGAAGAAAGGGAGTGCACACAGCATTCCCATTTGTTGTGCTGTTCGCACATCATTTACTCTGGATGAGATAATAATATTTAGTTCAACGCTGAGAAGACATAAAAATGGCGCCACAAGCAAAATCGCCCCCATATGCCAGTTAGGATAGTAAAGATAACCCAGCGTGCTCCTTGTCACCACATCCATGAGCGACATGTATATCACTGAACCAGCATAGATCGCAGCTAAAGGCACGACTAGCCCTGAAATAGTCTTGCCCAACAGTATTTCGCCGTCGGTCATCGGCGTTGCCAGAAGCGGTTCCAAGCTCTTTTGGATCTTCTCCCCCACTAAACTGTAAGAGGCTATAGCGGCGGGAATTACGGCTGCCCCTATGAGGAACCATACCGAGAACGCGTCCATGAGCCCTGTGACACCTATGCGGCCTACTAAGCTGTTTTTGGGATGATACAGTGCATATTGCAGAATCAATGGGAACGCGATTCCGACGACAAGAGGGAAAACAACAGTGATATAGATAACCTGACTCTTCCGTTTGAGAATCTTGAAGTCTTTTGCGGCAACTGCCCAAGCGCTTTGAAAATCCATTTTTTCATCCCCTCACAAGCTTGAGGTACACATCTTCTAGAGATGAGCCGATCTCTGTTACGAACTGAACGTGCCCGCCCGCGGCCTCGATCGCCTTCAGAATTGTCGGATTCTCTTTCTCAGGATCATTGACGTCGATGACTAAACTATCAGGAGTTATCTCTGAAACTTGAAAACCGATTTTCCTGATCGCTTCTACGATTACATTATCAACACGCTGAAGCTGAACCTTTATCTTCCTGCCAGATAGCCTGCGCCTCAGCTCCTTCGGGGTGCCCGTTGCGATTAGCTGAGTTTTTAGTATCGCAACCCGATCACAGATCTTTTCAGCCTCATCCAGTAGATGCGTGTTAAGGAAGATTGTTCTTTTCTCCTTTTTCAGCTCGAGGATTAAGTCTCTAATTGTTTTAGCGGCTTCCGGATCGAGGCTTGCAGTTGGCTCGTCCAGGAATAAGACCTGTGGGTCGTGAATGAGGGCTCGAGCTATGGCGAGTTTTTGTTTCATCCCCTTGGAAAAAGTGGCTGCTGCTTCGTTTCTCTTTTCCCAGAGCCCCAGCATCTTGAGAAGGTATTCTATTCGCTCTTTCCTTCTCTGTTCGTCAAGCTTGTAAAATCGACCGTAAAAATCAAGATTGTCATAGGCGCTCAATTCCTCATAGAGCCCGACATTTTCAGTAAGCAGACCGATCATCCGCCTTATCTTCTGTTGATCGGCACTGTTTCCGACTTCGTAATCTCCTATCCTCGCAGTGCCGCTGGTCTTTGATATCAAACAGCAAAGCATTCTGACGGTGGTTGTTTTCCCCGCGCCATTCGGGCCGAGAAAACCGAAAACTTCACCGTCTTCCACATTTATGGTGAGGTTGTCGACGGCTGTTAGGTCGCCGAACTTTTTAGTGAGATTTTCAGTGTCAATCATTTAACTACCCGCATGTCTGACTTACCGTGATTGTTTCTTTGCTACGTTCTGCGTGACGTAAATATATAAACCTGAATTTGCACGAGAGGAAACGCCGCATAGATTTTCTGGTGTATTCTTCCAGAAAATTAATATTGTACGCTTACGCATGAATTTAGGAAATGTTGGTGCCCATTAGTGAGTTTTGGAACCTCAAAAGTGTTCAGTGGCGTCCAAGAAGCCTTCATCTTAGCCTTAATGCTTGTGTCGGTTTTTGCGATATTATACATTGACATGAGCATCATGTATAAAATAGGCATTATAGCGATAGTATTCACTGTCATATTTTTGATGAGTTTAGCCGCCCAAATCCTCCAACAGCAGAAAGAAACCGCCAAACGACAGCAAGCCTAAAAGCCTCTTTTGCTGAGTAAAAACGTCAGGAAACCCCTTGATCTTTAGGTAATCGCGTTTTTCACTTTCAGCATACCCTCCCCTGTTCCTATATGTCGTTAGGTCGATGCTTTAAAAAGGGTTAAACGCAGTAGTTGCCGTCGTTCATGAACAGGGTGACAGAACAGAATGACGCAAAACTTAATTACCAGACCTACAATGGCGCAACCGCTATTTTCCTTAAACATGCCGGGTGTAGATGAACTTTTCCCAGGATTTGCTCCAGGCGACTTCGCGGTCCTTTACGGGTCACCATCAGTTATTTCACTAACTTCGCTACTTTGCATCCGAGCACAATTGCCAGCGCAGCTTGGTGGCTTAGAAAGCAACGTCGTGTTTATCGACGGGGGAAACACGTTTAGACTGTACAAAATTGCCCGTTTAGCTCAACTTCACCAGCTTGACCCACGGGAAGTCCTTGAGCGCATCTTTATTTCAAGAGCATTCACTGCTTACCAGCTGACTTCTCTGATACTCGATAAGCTTGAGGAAACCGTGAAAAACTACGATGCCAAACTCGTAGTGATTTCTGATATAGCAGGGTTCTTCTTAGACAACGACGTCGCACGTGAAGAAGCACAGAGAATCTACAGCCAAATTGTCAGTTACCTTTCAAGCTTCGCGAGAAAGCATCAAATAATCATAATCGCGACTTACCTTCCCTACTATGACAACCGAAGAAACGAGTTGCTTCAAGAAATAACCTGCGCCAGAGCAAACACCGTCTTATCCTTCAGCAAAACCACGTACACGCGAGAAGTAACTCTGGAGAAACACCCATACTTCGTCTTAGGCACCGCTGAACTCCCATCCGAAAACTTGACGTTAACCGACTTCATGGGCGCCTAACACAGAGCCGATTCAAACAAGCCGAGTTACGTCGGTAAAATTTGCCCCTTAAAACCTCGCTTTAATCCTGTTCAAGCTTGCGGGTTCAGGTTGGCGGGCTAGTTGTTGAGGCTGTCGAACATGTCCTGAG
>DATHCJ010000014.1:0-23207 GCA_035319575.1 Candidatus Limnocylindrales bacterium | reverse complement strand
CTCTTCCTCTACTTTTTCAATCGCCTTTCTTAGCTAAGAAATGAAAGGTTTCCTCGAAAAAGCACTCATTCCTACCGCCGCCATTTCCACGGGGCGCAACCAGCAAAAATGTTATTTACTTGACCGGACCACGTTTTGGTTAAGGTTTAGTTATGAATTTCGCGCTCTTTCTTCCGATAATATACTCAACGCTCAGCAGCTTCATACCTAGCTGGCTTAACCTGCCGTTACTCGTTGTTCTGATCATAATCGGCTTGGTAATAATAGTCCTCATAAAGCTGTTCTTGGTTCTGATTCCCGCAATCATAATTGCCCTCATTGTGTGGTTTCTGACAGGTAACCTCTTCTGGACGGGAATCGCCTTCGTGATAGTCGCACTCTTATCGATAGCCGCCCGAATCTAAAGACTCCAACACTTTTTTCTTCCAAGTTTCCTATCAGCGAGACCTTTTCAAAAATTGCCGTGAAAGAAATCGTTGACGGGCTTTCATAAGACTTTTATATGTGGTGATGGGTTCATGGATATTACAACAGTTTAGAAGGACACGATACTAATGATGATGGAACCAAGTAAAAAACCATTGAACGTTCTCATAAAACAGCTGCATGGAAACATTGAAGTTGTTTTGAAAAACGGCTATGAATACAAAGGTAAAATGATAAAGTGCGATGGCCACATGAATATTCTCCTTGAAGGAGCAAACGAATGTAAAGATGACCAATTAATGACAAACTACGGCAATGTGCTGCTGCGCGGAAACAACATTCTCTATATAGTGCTAGATGCTAACAAACATTAAACAGCCAAACTTCTAGCGTTTCGCTTCACGTACTCGCAGGCTTCATCAACGCTTAATTTTACGTTAAACCTGCGCCTGAAAAAACCGAGCACGTTCTTCAAGTCGCGCTCAAGCAGTTTATCTGCATTAGGGTGATCAGTCATGGCATATTGGGGCCAATCGATGATGAGGACGTGCCCGTCTGGTTTTAAGATTATATTGTATTCACTAAGGTCCGCGTGAATAACAAGCGCTTTCAAGTAAGCCTTCCTGACATTGCGCAGAACCTCTTTTAGGATTTTGCTGGGGCGGTCGATTTCTTTGTATTTGGACAGTTCCCCGCCTTCAATCATTCCCATGGCGACAACATGCCTGTTTTGGCTTATGGGCTTCGGCACTGAAACGACCATTTTGTAAACAAGCTCCAAAGCTTGGAACTCTCTTTCCGCTGCTAAATGCGATTGGAAAAGCCACGTGGAATGCTCTCGAATGTACCCACGCTTTCTTCTCGTTTGCCTAAAACTTGTCCTCCCCAGCCTGTGAAATTTTACGGCTATGCGCTCGCCGCTTGGGCTTAAAGCATCATAAACGTCTGCTTCTTTTCCGACGCCTAAAGCTTGCCCGAAAGATTCGATTATTCCTGCCTTAACAAGAGTGTTTATCGCGAGGCAATCGTAACCCGCGTAGTTTAAGGTGTGCCCGACGTAGGCTCCTTTGACTTGATAAATTAACCCCAGCTTGTTTAGTTTGCCAAGCGTAAATTGCACGCGTTCCATAGGCAGTTTTGAGTATTTTTGGACCTGCTCAGTTGGCACGAATTCACGTTTGCTCATTGCAGCCTCAATAATGTGGAGCACTCTAAAATCTTCACTTTCCAGTTTCATGAATACGCGAACGGCCATTTCAGCGCTTGACATGCAAATAACGTATGCGCGCTTTTCCACTATAAAGGCTATGTACAAATAATGGGGTTTTTTGAGTTGGACTTATATGGAAGTGTTGCATGATATGGGGCTGTATGTCAAAACCCCCATAACACAATTATAACATTCGGTTTTGAACCATGGTAGAAGAAGAAAGCATTTCGAAAATACTCTCAATCCTTTCGCACCCGTTGCGAAGAGAAATACTACTCAACCTCAGCGAAAAAGGAGAGTCATCCTTCACTGACCTGTTGAACCTGCTTAAGGTTGACACTGGAAAGCTGAGTTTTCACCTTCGCTCTATGCAAGCCTTCATAGAGCAAGCTCCCACGGGCAAGTACAAGCTAAGCAGAGCTGGGGAAAACGCCGTTAGAGTCATTCATGACATTGAAGAGTGGGCAGAAGTCGCTGACGTGAAAAGAAAAGAAAGCCAACTTCCGGTCGCCTCTTTCAAAAAAAGAACCACGGCTTACCTTATTGATTTTGCTATAATGTTAGCAATTACCACTGCGATCATACTGCTCCCAGAAGCGCTCGCCATCTCAGTCAAAAGCTTCACTGACGGAGGCGTCAGCACATTGCTTTTCACTACGGTGGGTCTTCTTTGGCTTTACTCTACTTTACTGGAAGGCTTTAACGGTCAAAGCATAGGTAAACGAATCACGGGATTAAAGGTCGTCAGAACTGACAGAAAGAAAGTATCTTACGACACTGCAGCGGTGAGAAACTTTGGGAAAATTTTGCCGTTGCTGCCGTTTGACTTGCTTATCGGCTGGTGGCGTATAAAAAATTTCGTCTTCATCCGGTACTTTGACAAGTTCGCAGGTACAACCGTTATTGATTTACGTTCTCGCGGGCTTTAACCCATTAACTCTCTTTTCATTTTTCCCAATGACATCTTGCGAGTTTAAAGTCAGGAAGCGTTTTTATCCTTCTTCGGCTTCAGCAGTCAGGTTTTAGGCTTGACCAACTGAAAAACATGATGGCTGAATGCCGGAACGGGTTTTCAGCGTAAAATCTTATTTGCTGCGTACGCAATACTATTTTGGCAGAGGCTTTCAATGAGCGACGTGGAACTCAGGGTTTCAAAAATTAAGGATGGCACCGTGATTGACCATATAAGAGGCGGATACGCCCTAGATGTTATTAAGATTCTGGGAATAACAGGTAAAGAAAACCGCGTAATCACCATTGCCATTAATGTTCCAAGTAAACGCTTCAGAGTTAAAGATATTGTGAAGATTGAGGGCAGGGCAATCAACAAGCAGGAAGTTAATCGAATAGCTTTGGTGGCCCCTCACGCATCAATCAACATTGTCCGCAATTACAAAGTTGTGGAAAAAGTAGAAGTTAAACTTCCCGAAACAATTGAGGGCATAGTTAAATGTGTAAACCCCTGCTGCATAAGTAATAGCGATGAACCCGTGGTATCGAAATTCTACGTCAAAAACGAGGAACCCATAACTTTGAAATGTCATTACTGCGGCATAATCCTGGAGCAAGCTGACATTCTCCAAAGACTTTAATGGAGAATTTTTTTCACCTTAACCTTTTTTTGGCCAACTCGAACAATCTTTCAAAATCGATTTTCCGCAAGAATTTGCCTTGATTTATTCCTGGGCACTCAACCGTGAAATCAAAACTGTACATTTCTTTATCCACATCAAATTTCAATTCAAAGGGATAACACCGACAAATCAGGGGTCTTGACGGATAAATGCTGCATTGGTTGTCCTTCAAGAAGACGCATTTGCCTTCGCCTGACTTCTTCATCTCATAAACGTAAGGTTCATTATCGCTAATTTTGCCTGAAAAATCAGTCGTAGGCCGGCAAGTTTGAGATGCAATCTTTTCAGCTTCAGTTTCCAAGAGAAGAATGCGCCTTGTTTTTTGCTTCGTATCGCCGCAGCATAAGCCGCACCTATTGCACTTAAACCGTAAATTAACTGGGTAGGCAAACTCCACTTTAACTCAGCAAGAATCATCTGAAATGCGTGCCATAAAAAACTTCGGAGCCACTTTTAGCTTTTTCAGGGAGCCTTGGCGCGGTGACCTTCACCGTACTGGAAAGGCCGGCTAAAGTTTTTCTCAAGCTTTCTCGCGAATGTTTCATCCATGTTCACATTCGGGCAGGCTAAGCGGCTTGCATCTAACACGTAAAATATGACGTCGATGAGCTCTTCAGCTATTTTCTCTTCAGGCAAGCCCTTTTTCCAAGCATCGCTGGCCTCCCCTAACTCGATAAACGCAAAAAGCAACTTTTTCGGAATATCCTCAGGCTTATTGTAAAAACCTTTGGCAACGACAAGCGCTTCTATCTGCTGCTTCATTCTTTCCAAAGTCAACTTCGCTCCCCCCGGACCTAACAACAACCGCTACTCCCTTATTAATACTTAAATCGCAAAGCTGGAGGATTACAAGTTACTTGTGGTTATGGCTGCCTGAGCACTACCACAAATTTTTATATTGCATATTAGCCGAGGAGATATTAAGCGAAACAACCCGAGTCGCTTGGCAGATAAACCTGCTGCCACGATATGGCTCTGCCGCCAGATTTATACTATGGGGCTTAGGCTCCCAAAAGTATATTTCCGGGCATCCTTTCAGGCAGTTAGAGCTTCTGCCAAGCGGCACCTGAAGCGGTTCAGACCTTTTTCTCGTTTTTCGGCACCGTAATAGACTTGTCATTTCTTGACTGAGCAAAAAAACTTTTCAAAGAGAGGCTGCAAAATGGAAGCAAAGGGCAATTTCAGAACAGGGGGATCATGGGTTTTCTGTCAGTTGCACGAGTTGCTTCCTGGTCAAACCTTCACCAGGCGCCGCATCAAGCCGTTTCTCTAATTTTCCTTTTTTGAACAGAAGAACAGTGGGATAATATTCTATCGAGTACTTATCGCAAAAGTCTGGTTTATCATCCACAACCACGCTCATGCACTGATGAGGATTCCGTTTCGCGTACTCTTCAAAAACAGGCAGGAACGCTCGTGAAAATGGGCACCATGAAGCGTAAAAAAGCACAAAAGTTGTTTCTTTAGATTTCAAATCTCGCTCGAATTCTTCTAGCTTCAATTCATTTCACTTCTCTGTCCTCTTCAGGATAATGACTGCTATCACAAAACGGTTTATTCGTGGATTTACCACAACGGCAAAGAGTCATGCGGTTCCGAACCTCATAGAGTTTTCCATCAGCAGAGTAAACTGGGATTCCGCCGCGAACCCAAAATGGCCCACTAGCATCTTTACTAGGGTCTTCAATGGCTCCAATCGACCTCTCCAAGGCAGGCTCAATCGTAACCCAGGTTTTTTTATCGACAGCCACAAGCCTTCCAGACGGGCAATCGGAGCAGTTTTCAATGACGCTTTGTTTTGCTTCAGGAATGTCCGTGCGATGGATGACATCCCACACGTCTCCTCCTCGGTGACAAAAGCGCGCTGAAGCGCAAAGTATCGAGGCGTCCTTCATCTTCAATCCTGGACCATCGAACTCTTCCGCCATCTTCTCGAAAGGCTCATTATCGCTTGTTTCTGTCCCGTCAAACTTGATTTTCACGTGACTGCTGCCGTCGCATAATGGTTTAGTAGCGGATTCTCCACAACGGCAGAGAGAGTAACTTTGTGCTGTCGGCAACCTTTTCCCCGTAATCCAACTGACCGGAGTACCCGTCCCATCGCATGCTATTATCATAGGGAACAAGGGGATACCCCCAGAAACGACGTATGGACCATTTTCAGTAACTCTTATACAACATTTGTCTCGAACTTTTGCGTCAGAATTATCCGGCAATTCGCCATCGTCTCACCCGTAACTAAAACGAAATGAACGTAATAAGGTTGCGATGGCGATAAAACGATTTTGCAACAAAGAGGCGCCTGTCCTCCAACGATCCGCTGACAGGATTTGTAGAGGTCGCCCGAGGAAAGCTCTAAAATCGAAGAGGGCACCGAGCTGAAAACAAACTGGGTCTTTACTTGTTAATGGGCTTCTTATTGTAGTTCCGTGATTTCTGAGCGTCTTATCTGGCGTTTCGCTATTCCAGTAAAGATCTTGTAGAACTGTTTCAGCGCAACCCTGTATCCCTTGTCCATGAACGACATGTCCAACAGGTTGTCGACCCATCGGAGACTGTGTTCCGCGCATAGGTACATCAGTTCCTCGTGAAGTTTGTTGACCTGAGCTTCCCTGAACCAATCCTTATTTTTCAATCTGCCCAGCGGAACGAAGAACAACGGCACGATGAGGCTTCGGCAATCTTTGACGTCATCCACCAACTCCATCGTTTTCGTGATATCATCTTCTGTTTCCTCAGGAAGCCCAACGATGAGCGTCGCTGCAGGAATTAACCTGTAGTCATGCATTACGCCGAAGCCTTGGCGGGCAACCTGAGGCCACTCATCAGCTTTAAACGGAAAAGCTTTTGCAGGCATGATTCTCTTGGCAAGTTGAGCGGAGCCTGTTTCCAGGCCGATTTCTGCCCCCCACCATTCTTGCTTTTGAAGTATGATGTCCGAGAGTTTGGCGACAAGCTGCGGTTTTGAAGCTACAGCAGCCAGTGAACAGTGGCTCCAACTTATCGTTGGAACTTTGCTCATCACCGTTTCATGAAGTTTGAGCAGTTTTTCGTCGTTGGGAATGGCGTTTTGTGAACCGTAGAGCATGACGTCTTCAGAATGTAAACATATAACCCTCTGTTTTCCTACGTCCACGTTGACTGCCAATTCCCGAACTATCTTATCAAGAGGGTACCAACGCAGCGGCCTAAGTGTTACGTTGCAGAATTCGCATCCTCGACAGCAACCTCTCCCAAGCTCAATTAAACCATTAACGGACGGTTGCACGATGTCGGGTATATCCTCTAACTTGGGCGCGTCCTTAGCTGAGACTTCAACAAAAGGCGGCAGCGACTCGCCATTTATCGCGGCTTTGAAAAGTTTTCCGATCGCATTTTCCGCTTCGCCTTCTACGACGCAGTCTATTACTTTTTTTTCAACAAGCTGCCGTCTGTAGCGGAACTGCCATGCGCCTGGACCGCCCACTATCACTTTTGAGCCGTTTCGCTTCGCTTCCCTAATGATGGGACTGGTGACTAACCCGTGGAAGTGCCTCGCCAAGAAGGGCTCTTTCTTGAAAACGGAGGCCAATGTTGTTGACGCTGGGCCAAAACCGAATGGGTCCATGGTGTGTATCCCGATGACTTTGGCGCTTTTAATATATTTTCGAAGGTGTTGCGGGCTGACTGTTAGAACGTTGAAGCCTTCTTTTAGCAGTTGAGCTTCAATTTTTCTTAAGCCGTAGGGGGCGGCAGTTGGCAATCCCTTGTTTGTGCTTATCGGTGGAAAAAACAGGTAACTGTACAGTACATCTGGGATGAAGTTGGATGGGGCGCAAGTGCCGAATCCTAAGAATTCGTTGCCGTGGTAATTGCTCATAAGTGTTCTATCGGCGGTTAAGATTACTTCCACGCTGTTGTTTGCCATGCGAACCATCCAGTTAAACAGTTTTTAGAGTTTGAATAGATTACTCTGCTCAAGGATAGAACTAATAATTCCTTGCATGCAAATAAACGTTACATCGCATATATTTTGCGTTTTCAGCCTTGCGTCGGGTCGTTGTCTTATCTTGCGGCGGATTTTGCATCCATTCGCACTGCACATTCGTTGATTGCCGATACATCGATTGTCTATTCGAAGTGATATTTATTCCGACAATGTTTACATTATTTCAATTTTTTTGCAGTGATGTTTATATATTCGCTGATTTACTAAACAAACGTCAAGTAAATACTTCGAGGTGTGAGAATTTGGGCTTAAAATCCAAGAAAAGCCCAAATACCAAATTGGACTCCATTGATATTCAAATCATCCGAGCATTAGAAGAAGATTCACGTTTGAGCTTGCGTAAGTTAGCCCAAAGAGTCGGGATAACTCCGAATGTTTTGCATAACCGCGTCGAAGCCCTTGAGAAGGAAGGCATAATCCTCGGGTATGCGCCCGTTGTTGACGCGGCAAAGATGGGCTATGCCTTGACGGCTATAATCATGATTCAAATTGATGGAGGGCACGTCCTGGAGGTTGAAAATCAAATCGCGAAAGAAAACAATGTTTTGTCTGTTTATGATGTAACTGGGGAATTCGATGCGATTGTCTTCGCCAAGTTCCGGGACAACAACAGCCTTAACGCTTTCTTAAAAAACCTGTTGACCGAGCGATTCATAAAGAGAACGACAACGCTTTTGGCATTCAACTCTGTTAAAGAATACAGCCGAATTGTTTAGTCATGCTAATTTTCCATGCCTTAAGTTTGCGAACAAACGGAATGTTTTGACCGTTTTGTTTAACTATATATACTTTATATGTTATATATCAAGGAACGGCGTTTCACGTGAAGAGAATTGAGGCTAGTCTTGTTGTAGGAGAAAAAAAAGTTTTCAGTGGACTTTCCCAAATCGTGGAAATAGCTTTAGAGGCTAACGCAGTTTTGACTAAAATGTTCACAATGGGTTACAACGAAAGCCAGTTGACTGAAAGCCTTCATTCTATTCAGGACCTACAAAAGAGAGCGTTCGATACCGATTTCGCGTGTAGTGAAGATATTACCGGCGGCGCGGTCAGCCCCAATGTTATTGACAGTTTGCTCCGGTTCAGTCGATCGGCCGCTGAGATGGTTCACACGTACCTTCATATAGGCAGGGAACTCGGAAGAATGGCGAAGGCTTATTCAGCTGGTCTTCAAATTCACCACGCTGATTGGGATTCAGTGTTTGAGACCATGCTTGGATCAGTAGAAGAGTCTCTTTTGAAGTTAAAGCAGGCACTTTCCTCGTCGGATGTGTCAGAGATTATGCAGTTGCGGAAGGAAATTCAGGCTTTAGAAGAGCAGGGGGATGATGTTAAAGATCAAGGGTTTGATAGGCTTTATGGGATTGCACCTGAGCTTAATTACTTGGAGTTTTATCATTATCAGAGGATTTTGCATTTTTGCGAAGACATCCTTAATGGTTGTGATGATTGTGCTTCGCTGCTGGTTTCTGTCGTGACTTCTATTCTTAAGTGATCTAAATGATGTGGCTTTCGCTTGCTATCGTCATTTTAACGTTTGTTGCTGTGATGCTGGTTGCAGGCAATAACTTGTCAGTCTGTATCGGTCCTGCGGTGGGGTCAAGAATTATAAGTAAGCGTTTTGGAATGCTGCTTGGAGCCGTAGGCTTTGCAGTTGGACTTTTAATTCAGGGCACAGAAATGACGAAAACAATCGCCACTCTGCTGCCCAATATAAGCATGCAACTCAGGGCAGAAGCATTGTTGGTCGCCATAATAGTCTTTTTGGTCGCAGACGTGCTTAGAACGCCGCTGTCGTTCACCATGTCACTTGTAGGTTTAATCGCAGGATTTTCAATAACTGCTAGTGAAATGACAAAAATGCTTTATGTGGCTGAGGTGGTTTCTGTATGGGTTGCTGCTCCCTTGATCTCGATTTTTTTCGCGTTCTATCTTATCAAACTCTTAAACCGTGAGCCTGTACATAATCTATGGGATCGACTTCAAACCTACAAGGTTTTGCTTATAGTTCTGGCGTTTTCCACTTCCTACGTTTTGGGTGCGAACACCTTAGGTTTGATAGTTTCAACGAGCGGCTTTAATATTTTTAATCTTACTGCAGCGGTAGTAGGAGCGTTCATAGGAGTGTATTTTTTGAGCGCTGGAGAGATTCGGAGGGTCGCAGAAGAGCTTTTTCTAATGAGGTATCCGAACGCGACTGTATCGCTTGTTGCTTCAACCGTTCTTGTGGAGATTGCCACGATTCTCAAGATTCCGCTTTCTAACACTCAAGCTTTGTCAGGAGCAGTCTTCGGAACGGGCATGTCTTACAAGTCCAAGTTTGTTTCTCTTAAACCGTTTTTGTTAACGGTGCTTGGCTGGGTAATCGCGCCATTGTTAAGCTTCGTTTTGGGGATTGTGATAGCTAAAATTTAGTGACATTAAAATGTTATTTGTCCAGGCTCGCCTTTTTTTATTAGAAATTAGTTTATTATTTCATAAAAGTTATGAACAGATATTAACTACATTTATATTTCTTTGAACACATTAAGTGTTAAACTTAAAATTGGTGCTACAATTGAAAAAAGCCACAAATGATCTTGCGCGAAACATTGAAGAATTAATCATCCTCGACCCAGAGAGACAACCTCACACTATCTACCGAAAAAGAGTAACGAGGACTGAATAGTGACTGCCGAAAATCCTCCTCAGATGAAAAAAACCCTAAGCCTCGCCGGATTAACCATCAACGGTATGGCGTTAATTGCGCCCGGCGCTTTCATGTGGCTTACTTATCAGATACAGGCTTCTCAGGTTGATCCTTCAGGTGTTTCCACGGCTCCGGACATTTGGACTGGCTTGCTTTTAGCAACTATTTTGTGTTTTTTTACTGCTGCTTCTTATGCATGGTTATCTAGACGTTATCCTGATGCTGGTTCAGGCAGTTCATATTATTTTGCTCAACGCGCCTTGCTTGATCGCGGTAGTAGCAACAAAACGGCTAGAAACGCTAAATTCGTTGTTGGCTGGCTCTCACACCTTTACTATTGGGTTTATCCTGGCGTAATGTGTGCTATGATGGGCGTTTTCATAACATACATATTATCATTCGCTGGTATCGTCCTTCCTGGTATAACGGAAATTTCATTCGTTGCTGTCTTTGCACTATTGGTAGGCTTCATAGCTTATCTGGGCATAACTGGTTCCACACGGACAAACCTCATAGTTAACGTTGCGCAAATTGTCATGCTTGTCAGTATAACTGGAGTCGCGTTGGCTTACCGCTTCATAAACCCTGACCATCTTCAATTCTACTTCAAAAGTCCTATCAACGTCCTTATACCTAGCAGTGCCAGTCATATGCTGTACCAAGGAACCATTGCCATACTTTGTCTCGTGGGCTTCGAATCCGTTACTGCGTTAACTGCAGAAGCGAAGAACCCCAAAGATGTTCCCAAAGCGATTATAATCTCCCTTATCATTCAAGGTGCATTCTGTTACTTGCTTGAATACTATGGCATGCAAGCATGGATCAACTCCAAATACACGTTTGGCGCAGCAGCACTTTCTGCCTCTCCGGTCGGTGACATGGTGATACGATCGGTTAACGGGGTATTCGGCGGTGGAGGCTTTTTAGTTATGATTGTCGTGGCGGCGGTTGTTGCAGCTGCAATCTTAGGTACAACGCTATCCTGTGTGAACACGGCTGTGAGGGTTACCTATGCAATCAGCAAAGATTCGGAAGTTCCTGAACCGCTTGGTAAACTTAACCTTCGGCACGGTACTCCTGCTATTAGTATTTGGGTGCTAACGCTTGTAACTATTGCCATAGGCGCATTCGGTGTATTGTCAGTGTCAAACTTGAGCGCAATGACTTATCTGTCCAACTTCGGGACGTTTCTGCTCTACGGCGTGACTTGCCTAATTGCAGTATACGCTCTCTCAAGGGAAAAACGTTCATTCCTAAGCAAATATGTGATTCCGGTTGCAGGTCTAGTAACAAACGCCCTCATGCTAGCTACAGTGCTAGGGTTAGCTATAATCGGCGGAAGCAGCACAGAACAACCAATAACCATCGCAATCGCCGCAGTTGCAACATGGTTTGCCATAGGTCTAGGATACTTTGCCTTGAACACAAGAAGTAAAAAGTCACCATTATTCCCCTTTCCAGGAGGCAAATAGGCACACCCGTCCCTATTGACGCAACATTTTCCTTTTCCTATCGCGACACCCTACGAATTGAAAGGGAGTTTGCCAAAATGGTTTACCGACATGCATTTCAGTCAAGGAACCTCAATGCGTTGAACGAAGGCGACAAAAATAATTAAACTGTGGAAAATAGGAAAAGCAATAATTATTAAAAATATTTTTTGTGCGACGATCTATGCTTGTTTGATAAACTTTCAAGGACATTCGCGTTTTTGCGCTTTTTTTCTAATTTTTTTAACCTTTTTTTACAAAACGTTCGGAGATTATTAAAATGTGTGAACAAATCACAATCAACCTTATATAATAGTGTTAATACCCTATGTTGAAAGGGCGAAAAAGAAGGCCAAAAAATGAGCTATATTGCGACTAACTTTTCTCGAGGCAAGAGTAGAGAAATCTATGATTTGGCCTTCTTTGACAATATGAGAAGGAACCCGGAAGAGGTTCCATAGGGCATCCCCCTTTTGGACTTACTGATTATTATGCTGAACTCGAATGGCGTTCATATGATTTCATTTCTATGGTGCGTTTCGTATTCCATTTGCCGTTTTTCAATCTTCGATCCATGCGTAGACTGGAGGAGAAATGCAAATGAGTAGGTTCTTGGCTTCAGTCAACATCTTCGCCGATACAACCCAAATAGATGAGGTTATAGCAGCCTTACAGAAGCTGGAAAACATTGAAGAAGTCTACGAAGTCGCAGGCGAGTACGATATCGTCACGCTCGTCAGCACTTCGACTCTCGAAGAATTTCGCGATATACTACAAAAGCAAATTATGAAAATTAAGGGCGTAAGAAGCACTATAAGCACTATTATACTTCATCCGCATAAAGGTCCTAGGTGCCAGCAAAAAACAAGTATTAAATCAACCAATCAGTTGAGGTAGGAGCCATAGTGAGCACAAATGCGATTTGGAGTTTCGGAATAATTGATCGATGCAGTTCAGGCGCTGACGGTTATCCTTATACTCGGAGTAACCGCACTTTTAGCATGGCTAATATCGCCGTATATCACTGGAGTTTTTAGCCGAAAACCAAGCCGCCTTGACAAAATCCTGAACCCAATAGAGAACTTCATCTATAAAATCACGGGCGTAAACACCGAGCAGACGATGGGTTGGAAACAGTATTTCCTTACGGGATTGCTAGTTAACATTGTAATGATGGTTATCGCTTTTCTAGTATTGATTTTCCAGGGTTTTTTACCCCTTAACCCCATGGGCTTCCCTGGTGTGCGCCCGGACCTCGCCTTCATGCAAGTAGTATCCTTCACGACAAACACGGATTTACAACACTATAATGGGGAAACAACCTTCTCGTACCTTAGCCAGATAAGCGTTCTTCAATGGTTAATGTTTACGTCGGCAATAACGGGGTTATGCATGGGAATTGCTTTCATGCGCGGCTTGGTTGTCGGAGCGAAAGACATGGGCAACTTCTACGTCGACTTCACCCGTGCAATCACAAGAATCATGCTTCCCCTTGCTTCAATAGCAGCCATTATTTTCATAGCCTTAGGCGTTCCCCAAACTCTCAACGGTTATACCGTAGTAAAAACTGTTGAAGGTGCGGCTCAAACACTTTTTGTCGGCCCAGTAGCTTCGCTTGACTCTATCATGCAGTTAGGCACCAACGGCGGCGGATACTACGGCGCAAACGCTGCGTATCCCTTCATGAACCCGTCGCCAATTTCAAATATCCTGCTGATAGCTCTGATGCTTTTTCTTCCGACTGCCTTAATTTTCGTTTTCGGAGAAATGATTGGCAAGAAAACCGAGTCACGACCTCTCCTATGGGGCGCGTACATTCTCTTCGGTATCAACTTAATCATAGCATTCATTCCTGCGCTTCCTCTCGTGGCACCTGGCCTGGAAGTGCGATTCGGCGGCTTCATGTCCAGCTTCTACACGGTGACGACTACTGTTGCCACAACAGGGTCATTAAACTCGGCCTTATTGGGTAATCACCCTCTAACAATACTTTCCGGTTTCATGGGCATGTTTATTCAGTCTATTCCAGGCGGCAAAGGGGTGGGCGTGATGTACATGATCATGTTCGTAATAATAACCGTCTTTATCGTGGGTCTGATGTCAGGAAGAACCCCTGAATATTTAAACATGAAAATCACAGGTCGAGACGTCCTGCTTGTAATGATTGCATTTCTTATCCACCCAATAATCATTTTGGTGCCGACAGTGCTATCCTACGCCAGCGGCGCGGCAAGCGCCATAGGAATTAACGGAAGCTCGGTTGGATACACGCAGATCTTATGGGAGTTCACGAGTGCCGCGGCTAACAACGGGTCGGATTTTTTAGGCGCCTCCGCAAACACGCCGTTCTTCAACATTGCAACAGCTATAGTTATGTTAGTTGGACGCTTTGCGCCTATACTTATATTACTGGCGCTTTCAGGCTCAATGATTGGCAGAAAACGCGGGGGCACAACGTCAGGGCTCAAGACTGACACGTTAATATTCACTTTAGTTCTAGTTGCCAGCATAATCATACTCGTTGTCTTGACGTTCTTCCCGTTCCTAGCAGTTGGACCTATTGCGTCATACTTTAAAGGGTTGGTGAATGGCTTTTGATTGAAAAACCCGCAGAGTCAAAGAAGACTCAAGAAGCAGCGCCGAGCGGTTTGCGGTCGGTTTTCAATCGGAAAGTGCTAGTTGACTCACTGGTTCGATTAAACCCTAAATCTCTTATCAAAAATCCAGTGATGTTTATCGTGGAGATCACCTTCTTCATCGTAGCAGCGATGGCTATCTTTCCTAAAGCATTCGGGTCAGTAGCTAGCGCCAGTTTGCAGACATTTTACGTTGAAGTTGCAGTCATTCTGCTGATTACAGTTTGGTTCAGCACTCTGTCAGATGCGCTTGCGGAGCAACAGGCAAAAACTACTGCTGGTAGTCTAAGAAAACTAGAGAAGGAAGTACCTGCCAAAAAAATAGTTACTGAACAGTGGACAAGGAAGATAGTGTCAGTGAAATCAACTGACCTTAGAAAAGACGACTTGATCCAGATATCGGCAGGCGACGTAGTTCCTTTAGATGCTGACGTCATTGAAGGCATCGCCATGGTTGACGAGTCACTTGTCACAGGCGAGTCAGCACCTGTCAGGAAAGCGCCAGGTGACGCGTTAATCGGAGGCTCAAGAGTTGTCAGCGATACCCTGACGGCGAAGGTTACGACCAACCCTGGAGAAACCTTCATTGATCAAATGATAAAGATGGTCGAGTCTTCCAAGAGGCCTAAGACTCCAAACGAGGTTGCTATAACCATCGTGCTGATAGGGTTAACCGCCATATTCACCATAATAATCCTTGCACTTCTCGGCACGTCGATAACACTCGGTCTGGGCGGCGACTTGTCAGTGCTTATTGCGTTATACGTCTGCCTTCTTCCCACGACGATAGGCGCGCTGCTTCCTGCAATCGGCCTCTCAGGCATGTCCCGGCTGTACAAAAGCAAGATAATTGCCAAGTCAGGGAAAGCCATAGAAACCGCTGGAGATGCAGACGTTGTTCTGCTTGACAAAACGGGCACGATTACAGTCGGCAACAGGCAAGCCATACAGTTCGTTCCTTTCCAGGGTTACACCGAAGCAGATGTAGGCGAAGCGGCGTTCCTGTCCTCATGGCACGATGACACCCCTGAGGGACGCAGCATATTGAAACTTGCCTACGAAAAAGGCTTCGTACCTAAAGAACTAAACTCGCTCGCAACATCAGAAGTTTACCCCTTCTCAGCCACTACCCGCTCAAGCGGAGTAAAAATAAGCCACACAGGTCTCGCGCTGCCTAAAGGCGGCAAAGCCATGGGGGAAAGGACAAGAATGCGGAGGAAAACCTCGATGATAGGCGGTGAAACGGAGACTGCGCTGCTTGAGCCAGAAATTGTGATTATGAAGGGTGCGCCTGAATCTATTAAACAACTAGCAGACTGTGTCCCAACAGACTTCGACGACGTTGTAAACAGTATATCTGCGGCTGGAGAAACTCCAATAGCAATCTCAAGAAACGGCCTTGTCATCGGATTAATCAGGCTGAAAGATGTCCTTAAAGAAGGCATCAAAGAGAAAATACAAGCTCTAAAGGTCATGGGAATACGCCCAGTCATGATCACAGGTGATCAGCCGCTTACCGCAAAAAGTATCGCCGCAGAAGTTGGAATTGACGAGTATGTCGCTCAAGCCAAACCCGAAGACAAATACAGGATAACGAAGAGGGAACAGGCTGAAAACAGAATCGTCGCCATGATCGGTGACGGAAGCAACGACGCTCCTGCACTGGCAGCCGCAGATGTGGGATTAGCGATGAATTCCGGTACTGAAGCAGCAAAAGAAGCGGCGAACATGGTGGATTTAGAATCAAACCCAGCGAAAATAATCGAAGTTGTCATGCTCGGAAAACAATTGCTAATGACTAGAGGTGCAGTCACGGCCTTCAGCATTGCAAACGATGTCTCCAAGTACTTTGCCATCATGCCCGTCATTTTCTCAGTGGCAATCCCCCAGTTGGTTAGCCTCAACATTCTGCATTTAGGTCTTAGGAGCGCTGTCCTGTCAGCTCTCATCTTCAACGCGATAATAATTCCGCTTTTGATACCGCTCGCCATGCGCGGCATCGCCTTCAAACCGACAAGCACCATGACCCTGTTCCTCAAGAACACGTTAATCTACGGAGTAGGCGGAGTCATTGTGCCCTTCGTCGGCATCAAACTAATCGACCTGTTCCTTCAGGGAGTATTTCACATTTAGGAGAAAAACGGTATGACCGAAAAACAAGAAGAAAAATGGAACATCAGCTTAAGACCAATCATTGGAATAACGCTGGTTTCTCTGCTGATTTGCGGGCTGCTTTACCCATTTTTCATCACTGGAATAGGCCAAGTCTTCTTCCCGTCCCAAGCAAACGGTGACGTTGCCAAGCTTAACGGTCAAGCCATCGGATCAATCCTCATAGCGCAAAACTTCACCCAGCCGGTTTTCTTCTATCCAAGACCGGCTAACGAGTCTGCCTCAAGCGTTGACCCAGACATTACGGTTCAGATGGCTTACTCGCAGATACCTAGGATAAGCAACGCAACGGGCATTTCCTCAGCCGCATTAACAGACCTCGTTAATCAGAATCAGCAAGGAACTTTCTGGGTTTTCGGCAACCCATACGTTGATGTTTTGCAGCTTAATTTGTTGTTAGTACAAGACTATCCGTCAGTTTACAGCAATTTCACGCGTTAAACCGCACAGTTGGCACGACCGATTGTTTGCGGGGTGAACAAAGCGGGGCGCAAGCTCATTTAAGGAATATCTACAATGCGGAGGCATCGTAAGTACCAATCATGAGCTGAGAATGGATTGTCCTTAGCAATATAGACTATTCGCCTCGCCGGCGAGCTAAATAGAAACTGTTTTTACTGGCACTCTCGTCGTCCCGCACGAACTTGCTGGGCTAAAACGTCGGCAGCTGCTTTTTCAGCGCGTGTCCAACTTTTAACAATATTTTTGTGCAATTGTCATGCAAAAAAATATATTTTTGTTTGTCTGGCAAGCAAGGTATAAATATCCGAGACTCATGTTCAGATAGGCTAGATGACCCATATGCCGAGACTGCTAGCATTCGTCGACATATTTGTAGAATCTCCGGAAATGGACAGCGTAATATGCGAACTTGCAAAATTGGATAATCTCGAAGAGTTATACGAAGTAACCGGGGAATTTGACATCGTAACGATGGTATCAGCCCCAGACATAGAAGAATTTCGCGAAATCCTCAAGAACAAAATCATGAAAATAAAAGGCGTAAAAAGCACCGTCAGCTCGATTGTTCTGAAAGCTCATAAAGGACCAAAGTGCACGGAGCAAAACGGACAAGCCGCGTCAGCGCCAGTTTAGAAGCAATTTTTGTTTTTGACTTTGTTTTAAGTCTCAAAACACTGGAATTTAAAAAAAATACTTGGGACTCTCGTCTGGTTCAGTTTGGAAGCTAAATCGGCGATAATACGATTGATGTTTCTGTACGAATAACGTTTGGGTCTTTTTCGATTATTTTGTAAACCACTTGGTTAATTTGTTCTAGCGCTGGAGCTTCTAAAATCACGATTGCGTCGTATCGACCGAATATTGCGTCGGCTGTAACTGTTTCTTTGACTTTCTCTTTTAATCTTTGGACTACTTCCAAGGATGTCCCCGGTTTGGTGCTCAAGAGTATATATGCTTTCAATTCTTTTGCCTCTGATTTTTTAAGTAAAAATGAATACGTTATTGCATATAAATTTTCTGTTGAGCTTTAGACGCATGTTTAGCTTTTATGAAAAATTATGAACAAATCATAAGCATCTTTATATTTAGCTGGGCATTTAACTAATTATAAATTGGAACAGTGAAAACATGCTTGGAATAATCGATTTCGCTTCGATAGCCGCAATCTTTGCTTCAGTTGCCTTTGTAATGTACAGCATCAGAGTAGAACTAAAAACAAAACCTATCAACTAAATCACTTTTCACACATATTTTCATCACTCAGTATCCAGTCAAGCAGCGTTGTGCCTGAGCGTCTAACCCAAGTGTTGGCTCGTCCAAAAACAGTATCTTAGGATTATGTAGCAAGCTGCAAACTATAGCCTTTTTTTTCAGTCCATCCGAGAGCGTGTCAACCATTTTGTCAGCGTAGACAGTTAGGTCAACATATTTCAGCAACTTGGCTATGCGTTGCTTGCGCTTGGAAGAGTCTATATGGCGTAGACGAGCACGGAATTCCATGTCCTCTCTAATCGTCAAATCGCGATCCAAACTCAAATGTTGCTGGATAACTCCCCCATGACTTGCTTCACTTTATCAGGCTCTTTTCGTACATCAAAATCACCAACCGATACAAATCCAGAAGTTGGTCGCGTCAAAGTGGTCAAAACGCGAAAAGTAGTATTTTTGCCCGCACCATTTGGTCCCAAGAAACCAAAGATTTCTCTGGCGTGAACTTCTAAATCAAGATTGTTTATCGCCTTAACAGTACCATCGGTCTTCGTTAAATTTTCAGTATAGATAAAAAAATCAATCAACATTTAGTGCCTCCTGAATTAGTTGCCATGTTTTTTAATGCGCACGCTGTGGTTGGATAAACCAACCAACTTAAATATAAGGTTGTCTGTGAATAACCGAAAGGGGCGTAGAGAAAGATAAAATTAACACACAGAATCGGCTTAGTCTACATTCCGGGCGCACTACCATGCTTTGAAGCATTCGGAAACCTACCCACCGACATGGTGAAAGAAGACGGCCTCATAGAAGGCAGACCCGCCTCAGAAGCCCTGGACATGATGATCATCCCTGGTGGAAGCCTCGTAGAATCCCAGACACTCAGCGGCAAATTGGCAAAAGAAATCACGAAAATGGCTGACTCAGGTAAGTTTGTCCTGGGTATCTGCTCGGGTTTTCAAATTTTGTCCAAGAAAACCGACATCGGTCGACTCTCAGCCACACCGATCATGCGGCAGGGGCTCGGTTTGATCGACGCCGAGTTCTTGCCGTTGATATGCACAGATCTAGTCAAAGCCACCATTGTTGCGCCCAGCAACCTGACTGACGCGGTAGGGGTGGAAGTGAAAGGGTTCCATTGCCACACTTATGGCAACGTGGTCGTCGGCAAGGGCACCAAGCCCATTTTGCTTTCTCACGCTAAACGCTTGAACTACCACAGCGACCCTCGGGACCTCGTTGCAGGCGTCGCAAACACAGAAGGCAATGTTGTGGGGATAATCGTGCATGCCCTGCTTGACCAAAACCCGATAATCATTGATGGCATCATCGGTTCGCTGGGTATAAAAAGCCAAGAACTCGCGGAAATCAAGGCGGTAAACGCTAAGCTTACTGGGAGAATCAGAACGGAAGTAGGCGTTTCAACTGGTATACATGCCGTCGCAAAAAGTCCGAAGACTGGGACCGCAAAGGCTTTGTTGATTACTGCGTTGGGCAGTGGCTCAGGAAAAACATTCATCGTAACAGGGCTAGCAAGTGCCCTCAAGAAGAAGGGGTTAGCTGTGGACGTCGTCAAAATCGGCGGGGACATCCGAGACTTGGTGCCAGCGCTCTACATGATTAAGGAGCCAATAAAGGGTTATTCTTCGATTAAGATTGGTGAAAGCGGCTGGAAGCAACCCTTCGACGCTATAAGAAAGGCAAGTCGCGAATACGGATTTATCATAATCGAAGGGGCAATGAGTGCGTTCACTGGGCTTTTCATGAATCATGCGGAGGGGCCTACGTCGACTGCTGAAGTGGCGGCCGCCCTGGGTGTACCTACAGTTGTGGTGGGAGAATGCGACAACGAAGGCATTGAAGGTGCTCTCGCAAGCAGCCTAAACTACGTCAGCTTACTTAGGAAACTAGGTGTCAATGTTGCGGGTGTAATCCTGAATAAAGTCCGCGTGAGCTACCTGACCAGCGAAATTAGGCAGTTTATTCAGTCGGTTTACTCAAATGCTGGGGTGGAGCTGCTGGGAATAGTTCCGCGGGTTAATCTGGAGGGGCGGGGCGCGATTCCTGAGATTGAAATAAAATACGAGGAATTCGGCGCGAAAGCCTTGGAAGTCGCAGAAACCTCTTTGGAGCTTGACCGAATTGTTCGTGCTGCGACTCCTGCTTACGTTAAAGAGCTGGATTATGCTGCATTGGTAGAGAAATTCAAAGTGTTGCTCACGGAAGACTTTGGTGTTGATGTTTCTAAGGATGCGAATCACAAGGGATGCTTAAAAATGAAAGACTGATCAATCTCAGGGATAGAATGATTGACAGCATATTATCCAGAATAGATTATTCATATTTAAATGGTCCAAGAAAGCAAAGGTTGCCGAATAACATTAATTTTGGTTTTCATGGACTTGAAGGGGAAGCTGCAAATCTCCTGATGCGATTAGACGAACTCGGAATTGCCATATCAACTGGTTCCGCTTGCTCTTCAAACAGAGGAGCTTCCTCACATGTTTTAATGGCAATCGGGCTCAATCAAGTTGAGGCACTCGGAGCCCTTCGAATAAGCCTGGTAGATTTAACACTGAAGAAGAAGTTGACTATTTTATAGACTCTGCCAAAAGCATTAAAATCGCTACATTCAATTTGGAGTTCACTTTAGAACTTATAGGCAGCTGGGGAGAAGCAAATCTACAAGCGCGCACTATACATACTCTTTTATGCCATCACCGGTAAACTAACTTGAATAGCAACGTGTTAAGTTCAATAATTTTACAAAAAGCTTGCTCGCATTGAAGTGTGATTGAAAAGGGGAGTATTGGCAGTTTAAAATTTCCCGACTGGGTGCTAATCCTTTCAGCAGCGCCAAAAAGAACTTCTTAAGACAAAAAAAAGAGTAGTTTTTCTGATTTTTGGCGGCGAATTCCTAGACATTAAACGGTTTTTGTGAGGTTTCTTGATAAGAAAGTTTTTGTTATATTGTGTAGTTGTCGCCCGTTTTGTTTTCTTCGGTCTTGTAAAAAGTTAGGCAAAGCTTGCAGAAACGCACTGTCACTTCATCCCAAGTTGTCTGGTTGTTAGCCAGGCGTTTGGCGGTTTCTTCGGCTTCAGCTTGAATTCTCGGCAAAATGTCGTTGAATTGCTGCGTGCTTTTGATGGCGCGTTTAGCGTTTAAGTATTGACTTACCGCCGCCTGAGTTGTTTTGAGTTTTTTAGCCACTTCAACCTGTGTCAAATGATAAGTGCCTACAAGTTCTTTGGCGACAAAGGACCTGAAGATTGGAAGCACGAATCGTCCTATGGTTTCGCATCTAGCACTCATTTTATTTCGCGATTATAACAGCATTATACCTTAATAAATGGTATGGAACGCCCAACCTGCTGCACATGATTGAGTACTCCTCAGCTGATTTCTGAAGCCTAAAGTTGCAGCTACAGTCTCAGCGCGGCAACCTGAGCTGAAGTGGGCACTGTCACAGTTATCTTGTGACCGAGGCTGTCTTTGCCAAAGTTGACCAAAACATCTCCAGCCTTCTTGTCAGAGTGAAAAGCTGTCAAGCCCGCAGCGGTTTCTATAGCTTCGCGGGATTTGGGTCCACGCAAAATCGTAGTTGGGCTGCCACAGTTTGACACTTCAAAAACAAAGTCTGACTTCTCCCTGCTTTGCAGCAGTATCTTGTTTTCCGCTTCGTTTCTGCCCACAATTATCTTGTTTTCGCCCAGCCGAAAGTGCCTGCCCACCTTAAGCAAATTCACTTCTTTCACGGTTACCCGTTTTTTATGCTTGAACAGGTCTTTTAGCTTGTTGGCGAATCCTCTGTCGGTTAAGAGGCATCCGCCTGCGGGGCATGGGTAATTTGTGATGTTAAATTCCTTAGTCATTTCGATCTGAGGCTTGCGTGAACGCCCTCTGATGTCTCGGAGCGCTTCGCGGTCAACAAAGCCTTTTTCTTCAGCTTCGGTTTTTGGCAAAAGCTTTCCCGACAGCGGCCTCAGAATTTTTCCTTCTAAGCCTGCTTCACGCTCGATTAGGTCGAGGGCGGCGCGGTGTTGGGACATGGGTCGTTGACCGAGGACTTCGCCTGTGAAGATGAATTCGGCGCCAATTTCTTTGGCGTATTTTTTGGCTTTTTTAAGCATAAAGATTCTGCAGTCTAAGCAGGGGTTGAGGTTTTTGCCATATCCGAACTTTGGGTTTCTAACTACTCTGAGGTAATCTGTGCCTGCACTGACCATCTTGAGGGGTATGTTGAAGGTTTTTGCCGCTTCCGCTGCTCCGCATCCTCCTTTTCGGCAGAGACAGAAAGGTGTGACAAAGTTGATTGCTTGAACTTCTATGCCTCGATCTAGAAGGAGTTTTACTGCTAGTGTGCTGTCTAAGCCGCCCGACAATAGTCCCAACGCTTTCATTTTTTGGGGAATCACCGTCTATAACGTTGTGATGTTTTCTGATGCCGACTATAAAATCGTTGCTGTTTTGGCGGCAGGTTTTTCTTTGGTGACTTCGCCTCGGAGCTTTTGCTGCATTATTGCTTAGTTTTTGTTAAGTAAAGCTTTTATAACACCGTTATATTATCAGCTTCACACCAAGAAGGTAAAAAACAATGGCAAAAATTGCAAATAATGTTCTAGAAACAATCGGCAATACACCACTCGTACGACTAAACGAAATAGCAAAAGACGCAAAAGCCACGGTTGTAGGCAAACTTGAAGCGCGCAACCCGGGAGGAAGTGTAAAAGATCGCATATGTTGGAGCATGATCGCAGAAGCAGAAAAGCAAGGCCTAATCAAGCCGAACACTACAATCATAGAACCGACAAGCGGCAACACAGGCATCGGCCTAGCAATGGTAGCCGCGGTAAAAGGCTACAAACTCATCCTAACAATGCCCGAAACAATGAGCATCGAGCGACGCAACCTGCTTAAAGCCTACGGCGCAGAGCTGGTCTTAACTCCAGGCCCGGAAGGCATGAGCGGAGCAGTAAGAATAGCAGAAGAGTTAGCAGCAAAAACGCCTAACTCATTCGTGCCACAACAATTCAAAAACCTTGCCAATCCCAAGGTGCACAGGGAAACGACTGGACCAGAGATTTGGAACGACACAGACGGCAAAGTAGACATATTAATCTCAGGTGTAGGCACTGGCGGAACGATAACTGGCGTAGCCCAATACATCAAACCGCTGAAACCAACGTTCAAAGCCATAGCAGTAGAACCCGCAGCTTCGCCAGTCCTAAGCGGAGGCAAAAAAGGACCACACAAAATCCAAGGCATAGGCGCAGGCTTCATACCTGAC
>DATHCJ010000013.1:0-12945 GCA_035319575.1 Candidatus Limnocylindrales bacterium | reverse complement strand
GTTTTCATATGAGTATTTGCTCGTCTCCTTTAGTTTGGCGTCGTCATCTATGAGGAATTTTTCGTCGTCAGTGAGCTGGAAGTATAATCGCGTATTAAATTTTTGTTGAATGTGAAGAGTGAAAATCCATGGAACAAGGTGTCCGATATGCACGGGTCCTGATGGTCCTCTTCCTGTGTAGAGAACGAATTTTATGCCTTTATCGTACAGGTCAAGGACGATGTCCAGGTCTCGGTGGCTGAAGAAAATGCGGCGGTCAAGCTGCAGGTGCAGTTTGTCTGTGTGTTTTTCTAAGCGTTCGAGAAGTTGTGGGGTGAGTGGTTGGGTGCCGAATTCGCGGATTAGGCGTTCGTAGTCCACCTTGCCTTTTACTTCCCAGGGCGTTACTACCATTTCGTTGTTTTCTGGTGCGTTTTGGTTTGCCGTGTTGTTTTCACCGTCTTTTCTGTTAGGAGAAGCGTGCCTTGTCATATATGTTTTTTCAAGTGTTGGCTGGTTTGGGTTTGTGCGGTTTTTTTTGTTGAGACTTTCGCTGTGGTAAAAGTTGCGACTTTCCGGGTTGGCAGTTTGTGTTTTGGGTTGCTTTTTTTGTTTGGGGTTTAAACATGGTTGACCATTGCGACTTTCAGGGATGGCCAGATGCGACTTTCCATGATGAACTGTTGCGGTCAGGACAAATTGTAGACAGAGACTCCCTTCGCGGTTAATTTTAAGTTGTCTGTTAATGTGTGCGCCAAAAAGAAAACGAAGAGGGCGAAAAAGCAGGGTGCCTAGTTTATTTCTTGGTGATTTCCTGTGCCTTTTTGATTTCATCTACGTCGATGAACGATATGACCGCGCCGTCGATTCGTTTCTCCTCTGTAATGTACGGTCTGACCCTCACCTCGTACCAACGCCCGTTCGGGTCTTGAACTTCCGTCTTCAATGCATGCAATTTTGACATAACGTCCCCGATCATTTTTTCAAGCTGCTTCACAGGTACGTTGAGGCGGATGTTGCTGATTGGTCGTCCAATGTCTGTTGAGATAAGCCCCAATAATTCCTGCGCTAAGGGCGTGAATCTTCTGATTCTGTGGCTGCTGTCCACCATTATCAACGCGACATCAAAGTTCTTAATCAGGTTGCTGAGGTCATCGTTTAGCCGTGCGAGATCAGAATTCCGGTTTTTCAGTTCATCGTTCAATGTTTTTAGTTCTTCGTTTGTCGATTGCAACTCTTCTTTTGCTGTTTCCAGTTCCTCGTTGGTGCTTTGTAATTCCTCGTTGCTGGATTGTACTTCTTCCATGGCTGCGCGTAGTTCTTCATTCGTTGCTTCTTGCTCCTCGATAATCGTCTGCAGTGATTGTTTTGTAGAGTCGAGTTCTTCCCTTATGTCCTGAAGCTGCTGATCTTTGCTTATCTTTTCTTTTTCAATTTCTGAGGGGGGTTCAAGACGTGTCTTCGCGGCTGAGGCTTCTTTGAAAAGCACTAAGTGGAACGCTTCATCGAATGCCCTGATTGCGATTGGCATAATTTCAATGTTGATGCTTCTGGTTTCGCCGTTTGTTTTGAAAGTTACCCCTTCAATGGCAACTGGCCGATTCTCTTTTCTGGACCTGTAGACGCCAGTTTGTATTTCCCGTTTCAGCTCTTCCCTGAGCAACTTTGTTACGTTGAGGCTTGCCTGCCCCGACTCGGGGAGCAGGTAAGGCGCCATGTAACCTCGGAACAACAAAATATCCAAGTTCTTGTTCACTAGCATCATTCCGGGAATGAATCGGGACATCACGATTTTGTCGACTTCTTCTTTCAGAATGGCTGCGGGTTCTTTTCTGGTTATTTCTTTCATTTGCGGTGCTCGCACGGTGGGTTGAAAAGCCTCAAAACCAAAAGTGACCTCATTTGATGCCTTTTTCTTTATGAAGACAGCGCCTTTCTTCTCAATCGGCGCAAACAGGTCAGTGAACTTGCCCACGCTTTCAGATTCCCCTAGAATCAGATAACCATTAGGTTTGAGAGCGTAGTGGAGGATTGGAATTATTCTCTCCTGAAGATAAGAATCAAAATAGATTAGCACATTGCGGCAACAAATCATATCTAGGTTCGAGAAGGGCGGGTCTTTTGTTATATCATGCTTCGCGAAAACACATATATCCCTTATGAATTTTGCAATCTGGTAATTCCCGTTTGCCTTAACGAAAAATTTTTTTAATCTCTCCTCTGAAACGTATGCTTCGATGTTTTTGGCGTAGATTGCTTGCCTCGCTCTTTCAATATTTCTATCGTTCACGTCGGTACCGAAGATTTGCATTGATTGTTCAGGCAAGTTTTTCTCTACCAGGTATTCATGAAGAGTAATCGCGATGGAGTAGACCTCTTCTCCAGTTGAGCACCCGGGAATCCAGATTCGTATTGGAAGGTTTTCAGTTCGGTCTTTTATCAGGTCGGGGTACACTTTCTCCTTCATCACCTCGAAGGTGCCCGGCTCCCTGAAGAAACTTGTGACTCCGATAAGCATATCATCGAATAGCGATTGCAGTTCTTTCGGACTTTTTCTCAGAAAATCAGTGTACTCTTTCAGACTATCGATTTGGTTGATTACCATACGTCGAGTTATTCGCCTGCTGATTGTTGATTCTTTATAGTGGGAGAAGTCAACTCCGAATGTTGATTTGAGCATTGTAAATATACTCTTGATTGAGTCTTCTTTGGGGATTTTTGGTTTTGCAGCTTCTATTTCAGCGCGTATGAGTTGCGGGTGATGAGCGATACGCACTATTTCTTTTGCTATTTTGTCTGCTGGAAGAATAAAGTATGCCGTATCCGCGGCTATTGCACTCTGCGGCATTCCTGGGTATTGTGCAGTTTCCGGGTCTTGCACAAAAGTTATTCCGCCTTCCGCTTTTATGGCTTTTAACCCCTCAGTGCCATCAGCTCCCGTTCCCGACAGAACCACGCCTATCGCTTGAGTTTTTCTTTCAACAGCTAGAGACGTCAAGAAAGCGTCAATGGGTTTTAGGTTGATGCGCGGATGAAGTTCCAGAACATTCTCTATGATAGTCATACTATTGTCAGGAGGAATCACGTACACGTTGTTCGGGTCAACTTTTTCTCCATCTTTGACTTTATGAACTTGCATCTGGGTTGACCTCGAAAGAATCTCAGTCAACATGCTCACTTGTCCAGCAGCTAAATGCTGAACGATAACAAAAGCCAAGCCTGTATTATTAGGCAGATTTTCGAGCAGTGTCTTTAGTGCTTCTAAACCGCCGGCTGAGGCGCCAATGCCCACAACTGGAAAGCGGGAAACTTTCGCCGTCTCCACTGTTCCTGATTTGCCATCAGGTTCACTTTTTGGTTGCTCCTCAACCTTTTCTTCCTTTTTCTGTTTTGTTTCTGCTCTGACTTGACTCAAGAAAATGCACACTCACATGATTATTGTATGACTCAGTCTGTATTTAAGTTTAAGTAAATCTTTAAGAAGGTTCTTTCTGAGACTCATCATTGCTTTAATCCTGAGAAACTTCCAAGCTTAGCGCTGAAAACTTTCTAACGCTGCAACTTATTCTACTATAAATTCTTTTTGTTGTAAATCATCACAGAATCCGTTTCCATTCTGATTGCAAGTTTCCTTTTAATTGCAATGCTGTTTAGGCAAGTGCGCGTCTCATCTTCGAATTTTCCCGTTATGTGGACTTGGTAGCCGTCAACGCTTGAGTGCGGTAGTTTGGAGGGGGCGATAAGAAAATCGTTTCCATCTAACCTCGGACATTTTTCCGTTATTTCCTTAAGTATCAATTACTTCATTTAGCTTCATTCAGAAAACGCCTATAACCCTCTAAGTCTTTTCCGCAATAAATGGCTTGCTAATCCCCATCGTGATTCATCGTCAATTTGCTCTTACTTAGAGCTCGTTGAGCTCGGTTTTGTTTTGCTCTATTTTACTTTTGATTTTTCGATTGTTTCACTGATCTCTTTGAAGTAGCTTTCTACGATAATAATGAAAGCGGGTATTTCATCGACTTCTTCGTAAGTTCTTCTTTCCGAACGCTCATGGAACACCTTAATTATTTCCCGCTCGATTGCGTGGTGTCTTAAGCCGTAAATGTTTCTTAGTGCCAGATGGAAAGTCTCGTAGTTTTCAGGAATTTCTACTGGTTTCAAGCGGTACTGCGCTTCCAAAGTTTGGTAAAAAACTTCTTTGTCAACATAGTCGAATGATGATAGTGCTTTGTCGATTGATCCCCATATTGCATTCTTAACTCCAGGGTCCAATCATGGCCTCCCCCATCGCTAACTTTGCTTAATAACAGTTTGGTTGAGCTTGGATAAAACTTTTCGGGGTCTTAGTATTCCCCGTCAGCGTAGTTGTTCAATCCAACCTTCAGAAAAACTTAAGAACAAAAGGGATTTCTATCTCTAATTAAAGGCAGAACTATTTTGGAAGGTCAAGTTAACAGGATAATCTTCGAGTGTGTTGATGAAGCACTTTCAAGTTTTGATTCCATCAATAAAACATTTTTTTACCAATACCTCAGGCAAGAATTTGGAGTCGAAGTTGGAACTGGCATGAATTTTGAAGCGATTCACCAAGCTCTCAAAGATGTGTACGGTCTAAAGCACTATGGGATAGAGCGGAAAATCGTGCAGATTCTTCATAATGACGCAAAAACAGGCAAAATTTCGCACATAGACGAAATAGCAGCGTTTGGCAAAATGGTTGAGATCTTTCTTCAGGAGACTGAGGAAAATCTGAATAAGAATCGCAAATTCCAAACCATAGCAGCTTTCACAAAGAAGTTACAACGTGAAGTCGAGGAAGCACAAGCAAAGGTGAAGGAGGCTGAACGCTTAGTCGTTATCGCTCAAACAGCAGGCATGGTGGGGCATGACATCCGCAACCCCTTGCAAGCCATAACCAGCGATTTGTACCTGATAAAAGACGAAACGCAAAGAATGCCAGACGAGGAAAGTAAACGAAACATAATGGAATCCTTGCAATCCATGGAAGAAAACATCGAGTATATTAACAAGATAGTAACTGACTTGCAAGACTACACAAGACAGTTAAAACCTAACATGCAAGAAATTGACCTCTCAAAACTAGTTCAAAGTATCCTAAATACTGTTAAGATTCCGGAAGACGTGAAAAGAAACCTTCTCATCGAAGAGGATTTCACCCTTACGTCTGACCCATCTTATCTTAGGCGAATCTTCACGAACATCATCACAAACGCGATTCAAGCCATGCCCTCTGGAGGTGAATTGACGATCAGAGCTTCCAAAAATGCTAACATAGTGATAATTGTGGAAGACACTGGCGTCGGTATTCCTGTAAGCATGGAATCTAAGATGTTTAAGCCGTTGGTTACTACCAAGTCTAAAGGTCAAGGATTAGGCTTGGCCGTAGTCAAACGATTTGTCGATGCCTTAAACGGCGGAATTAGCTTTAAAAGTGAAGAAGGCAACGGAACAAAATTCACAATACAACTTCCAATTCTCCCCGAAAAAACGAAGTAAGAAATTGGTGTTGAAAACATGACCCTCCACCATATGATTAACTTTAGGCGTAGCTGCCCTAAAAAGCTCTAATTTTTTTGGTTATTTATTTTTGTTCGGTGATTCAGAATAACGCAGGTAAGTCGAGTGGGGAAAAGAGATTTCAAGGATAGCTGAGACTGGAAAGTCATAATAATTCTAATCTTGAGACGGAAAACCCTCAAACCAATAGCAAGTGTAAACTCAAACTTCAAAATCCACGCTTTAGCCCGAATCCTCTAAGGAACAGTAACAGCTTACGCGATGGTGCAATAGCTTTTTTAAGTTTCATTTTTACCTTATTTCCGCGGTGCACGCTTATGGCTAAAAGTGTTTGGGTTCCAATGGACGGTGACACCTTTGTCACTGAAGACGGCTTCATAATGAACACTTTCGGTTACGAGCATCGAGAAGACAGGGTTTTCGCTTTTCTCAAATATATCCCAGCGAAATTCAAGGAACTCTTCAACGTTGAAATGCTGGAGCGCACATGGAAGTTTGGCGGCAACCAGCTTTTCAGGGCGGAGAAGCTTTACACAGCGAAGAACTACCAGACTTTCATCGAAGCCTTCCGCAGAAACTTCCAAGACTACCTCTACTTCTGCCCTTACCGCAGCAAAGAACTCATCACCGCGCCCTACGAACTGATTCGACAAGTTTTTGTTCCAAAAGACCGCCTCGTATGGTTGGAGAACCTGCCGAAACGCGACAAACTGCAACAGATGGCGCTTGACCTCATCGGTTTAATCTCTAAAGAGTCAGGCGTCAGCTTAAGCGACCTTGGCCTCCACGGCTCCATTGCCCTGCAGATGCACGCTCCCGAATCAGACATCGATTTTGTCGTTTACGGCACACAAAACTTCCGGTTAGTCGAAGAAGCCATAACGCGGCTCGTGAACACCGGAAAACTCACCTACATCGCAGGCAACCGAATTGAGGCAGCGCGCAAGTTTCAAGGCAGATACCAAGGAAAAATCTTCATGTACAACGCCACAAAAAAGCCCGAGCAAGTAACGGAGAAATACGGCGCCTACCGGTACGTTCCGCTTGACGCCACAAGGTTCCAAGCAACCGTTAGCAATGACACTGAAACCATGTTTCGCCCCTCAACTTACGGGATTTCAAGGTACAAACCTCTGGACGACCAGTCAGAGCTCGACTTCGACAAGACACCCGTGCGGGTCGTTTCAAACATCGGTCTCTACCGAAACGTCGCCCGACATGGCACCGTCGTCAAAGTGTCAGGCAAACTCGAACGGGTTGAATCGACAACTTCTAGCGAAGTGTTCTATCAAGTGGTTGTTGGAACAGCAACATCAGAGGAAGAATACATTTGGCCATTAACGTAAGTCTGCGCGATCGGGACGCCATAGAAACCGCTGAAGGCTTAATCTTCCGGGTCTTCGGCCATTCGCATCCGCCTGACGCCTACATCTGCGACGTTGAATACGCCTCAGCAAAAATATTCGCTTCAACCGATCCGCGGGCGCCAAGAACAGGCAAAGGGCAGCTTTACTACAAGTTCTACAACGATGAAGGCATGAAACTGGTCGCTAAGAAATATCCTCAGTATCTGGTTTTTCACGAAATGCTCGGGTTAAACGTTGTCGGCGTTACGGACAGCGCCATCGCTGAAGTAAGAAAACCGGAAAAGCGTTTAGAAGAGTTGCTTCACGCTGAACCAACGGATGAATTGCTCGCCGCGATGGAACGCGTCCTTGACATGGTACTTGACAATTCGGGCTTAACCGAGCTAAACTTCGGGGTTTTCGGCTCACTGCTTCACGGGTTCTATCACCCAAAGTTTTCAGACATTGACTTTATCGTATACGGAAAGAAAGAAAACGCCGCGATGCGCAAAACACTTCAATCACTGTACGCTGATAGGCAGTCTAGTTTGCGTAACGAGTTTGAATCCGATCAGGCTATGGCTGGCAAGGATTGGCGCTTCAAAAACTTCACAGTTGAAGACTTCATCTGGCACCAGCGTAGGAAACAGATCTACGGCTTATACGATGACAAAGCTAGCGGAAGAATCATAAAAGCCGAGTTTGAACCCGTGAAGGCTTGGAGCGAAATCAAATCAGAGTACGACCCTAAAACGCGCATCAAGCAGAAAGGATGGGTAAAGCTCAAAGCAAAAGTCACAGCCGACGATGAAGCGCCGTTTATTCCCTCAATCTACGGCATTGAACCCTTAGAGGTTTACAGCGGCGCAAAGGAAGCTGTTGAGGCTAAACGGGTTTTCTCGTTCATGGAAGAATTCCGTCAGCAAGCGCAAAAAGACGAGGAGATAATCGTGGAGGGAAACTTAGAAGAGGTTGCGTCACCGACTGAACGCTCCTTCCAGGTTACTTTGACCTATTGCCCACGTTACTACGACCAAGTCCTTAAAGTGCTGCATTAAGGTTAGAGTATTAGGTGAAACAGCTAAGGTTTTGCACTTCTTTTCCTTTTACGTTTGATTGAAGAAAGAAGCGTAGATACGTGTTTTAGCTGGGTATCATTAAGAATAGTCTCAGAATTTTTTGAACCTATACCTGTTTCTTTGAGCATTTCATAGAATTTTTCCCTTTCCAACAGATACCCATTTTCTGTTTCGTAAGCCAAATGAAGGTCTCCCTGGTCAGTTTCAACTCTGCTTTTATCAAATATCCGTGCCAGTTTAATCTCTATTTTTCCACTCTTCTTGCTCAGGTCAGCCAAGTACGCCACGTCGCCCAGTTTAATCTGCTTAAAAGTTTGATAACCAATATCTCCTACTACCGAGAGTTTGGTTCCCCAACTTGTTTCTTTCTTTATCTTCCGCTCAGTCTTCCCCGACATGCGAAAGGGAACGCCGATGTACCATTTATCAACGTAGTCGTCCGTCCAATGCTTGATTTCGGTGCGAAGCTTAACTCTCCTCAGGTTAGCGTTTTTTGGACTCTTCTGCACCGTATTCCAGATTCGCTTGAATTTCCCTAAATCCCCTATCGGCTTTGCTGTCTGCCATAAATCATGTTCAAAGAAACGCTTCACTTCATCTACTTCCTGGCCTTCGAGCATTACTCCAATTTCAACACTGCTTTCAAAGGCGGTTTTGGTCAGGCCGGAAGACGTTAGCAGCGCTGAACCGTCAAAAATGTAAATGTTCCCATCGAAATTATCGTGGGATTTAATGCAGCTGCCTTTGAAGTGCTCAATGAAAAACTGTACCTCATACGGGTCAACTTCACCGCCTCTTACGCCAGCATCATTCAGTCGAAAAGCAAACCGGACGTCTGATAAAGAGTTCCTGAGGATTTCTTGTGAAAAAACTTCATGGGCGTCTACTCCAAGATGGGAAGAACACACCCACAAAACCTCTTTCGCCTCCGAAGACTTTTGTTGAATCGCCTCATAGAGTTGGCTGCAAGAAAGAAATCTAGCCATAGAAACAGAATTCAACTCTTCTGAATAAAAAACTTCCCGTTCCACAAGATTACACCAAAAATCTACTGAACAAGAACTAACTAAAAATCTCGGTTAAAACAGCAGCACTGAAAAATTCGGCTTCTCAACGAAGCGGCTCTAGCTCTTTTTGAGAACCATGTAATCAGACGGCTTATTGCCTAATATCAAACGGTAATGTTCACTGCCCGTTTTATTGTTCGTGACCAACTCAACTTTTCCCTGCGCCTCAACCGTCTCGCCGTTTTCTGCTTGCTCGCAAAACCTGCCCCGGAAAGAAACAATCTCCGCTATTGACGGCAACTTTGGTCCTTCAACAAGGCTGACGTTTTGAAGCTTGTAGGTGCAGGGCGTGAAAAGCGAGTCGGTGCTGTCAGCGATTTTGGCGGCTATTTTTGCGTACCCAATGTTCTTGAAGCACACGTCGCCGTACTTTTCGCCTATCTCGCACCAATCCTTCACGAATCGAATAAAATAGTCGGTTCCCATGAACTTGCCTTGGAACGCCTTGCGGGTTTCGACCATGACGAAATCTTCGAAGGTCATCTGCGTATCCTTCGAACGAAAATCGAAAAGCACCTGCAACTCTTCGCGGCTGTAAGCCTTAAACCCTGAGTCTGCCTTCTTAAGCAGCTTCTGCAACGCGGTGTACGCTTTTCGGCACTTCTCCGTTCCGTACACCAACGGGTCAATGTCCGATTTCTCAGTGGTTAACCCAGCCATGATTGAGCCTGAAATGCCGAGACTGTTCCAAGGAATGTATGCCTCTTTTTTCAAGGTTTCAGCCAACTGCAAAGCCTTACTCTCTAATTGAGTAACGCTCTTGGATTTGCGTAGGGATTGCAGCTTTTCCTCAGGCTTGTAATGCTCCGCTACTTGTGCAATCGGGACTTCACACATTTCCTCGCCGAGCACGCGGTCAAAAACAATCAAGTCAGGATGATTTTCCTGCAGGTACGCGAACCTGTCACCGAGGCTGTACACCTTGTCATAGGCGCCAACTTTGTTTAGTCTGGTGCCCTGTGAAGAGGGGATGAAGCGTGGAAACGCAATAATCTTAGTTTCTGGATGAACCAAGCCTTTAACGTCAAAAACCACGTTACTGACTGTCTTGATCAAGTCGCCCTCACGCGCCCTCATATCCATGCCTCTTAACCTAAGCGTTTAGACCAGTTAAAAAATTAAAACGCACAAAGCCTAAGAAATATCTGTTCCTTTTGCACGCACCTGGCTTCACAAGAATGCGTGTTATGTTATTCGCCGATCAGAGGATACAATTCTCGATTCAGCAAGCCTTCACCGACTAGGAAGCTTAAACGTGGGTTGCTTAGGTGATGCTTACGCTTTGAATGTCAAAGTAGCGTTTTGCTAGAAAGCGCAGACGTTCCGCGTTTTTGCCGTTTTTGCCTATGGCGACGCCCTTGTCTTTTGGGTTAACGGTGATGACCGCCATTTTTTTGCCATCAGTCCTCTCGGTGACGCGCACTTCCCTGACCAATGCGGGTTTCAAGGCGTTTTTTATAAATTGAACCGGATCTTCACTGTACTCGATGATCTCATGTTTTTTGCCCGTCATCCGCTCAAGCGTGTGAATGTTTCTGCCGCCTTTTCCTATGGCAACCCCTACTTGACCCTGGTTGACGATGAATATTGCTCGCTCCTGTTCTTCGTCGATTATGCAGTCTTTCACGCTGGCACCGCTTATACTTTCAAACAAGGCAATGTACCGCATTTCGTCGCAGGTGATTTTTATGCCGGTTGTCAGTTCTTTTCCTCCATTGTTTATTCTTTAGGTTCTTCGATAATCTTAAGAATGTCGGAGTCCCCCGTTTCACGGATGCTCAAAGCTGAAATAATGAAGAGTTTGTTGCAGACTTCAGCTAAATCCATCGAGCCACCTTTGTACGTCAAAACTGGGACCTTTGAGATTTCTCCATAGTATTCAATCTGTTCTTTTATGTCTTTTGGACAATTAGAGGCTAAGACAATCATCTTCGCCTTCCCCATTTTGGCATTTTGCAATGCGGTGTTGGCTCCGAAAGATACTTTGCCAGTTTTACAGGCTGATGCTAACGCCTTATCTATATCAATCATGCCTCAGTTTTTCCTCCTTGTTTTTCTTGCTTTTCAAACGTTGACATGTACAATTCAACTAAGCCTGTGCCGATTGGTATCGACTGCCCAACTATAACGTTTTCGGTTACTCCTTCCAACGGGTCACTTTCGCCCTTCACCGCTGCCTCAACAATGTTAGGCACCGTAATTTCGAAAGCGGCGCGTGCGAGGACGCTTGCTTTCTTGCCGCTGATGCCGTGCCTGCCAATCTGTTGTACATCACCTGTCGTGGTCATCATGTCTGCGACGAGCATAACGTGTCGGACGTCCACGTCTAAGCCTTGGTCTTCCAGGACCCCTTTAGCTTCGTTGACGAGGGCGTTTCGTGAGGCTTCTACGCCTAAGGTTTTGGCTATTTCGTGGATGTTGTTAGTGGTTGTCCGCGAAGTGTCTACACCTTCAACCTCTAAGACTTTTGACAGGTTTGAGCCGTCAGTACGTATTACCCACTCGCCGCCTTCTTCAGTGACGAGTACACGTTTAATGTCAGGTACTCCTTTAACTTGGAAGCCAGGAATCTTACCCAGCATTCTCTTCAGCTGCTCAGCTTTCTTAGGCTTAATCTCCACCATGGAATCTGTCACTGTGACCGTTGCGTTCTGCAGTTCCAGCCGCTCCTTCAGCTCCTTCATCGTTATGCCCCTGTCATCCATCATTGACTTGTTTAGCTCAATGACGATCTCTTCACGCACGGGGTCCTCGTAGATGGCAGAAGCCAAGTTTTCAACTGAAGTGTAAATTATGTTTCTAGCTATTTCAACAGCGCCTTCTTTGCTCTTTGCATGTTCGCCTGTTAAGTAGATGGTCATGATTGGAGTTGAGGGGATTCTGCGTGCGTCAACGATTTCGATGAGTCTTGGTAAGCCTAAGGTGACGTTTTGTTCTTTGACACCAGCGTAGTGGAAGGTTCTAAGAGTCATTTGTGTGCCCGGTTCACCGATTGATTGGGCAGCGACAATTCCCACTGCCTCACCTGGCTCCATCAGGGCACGCTTATACTGGTCAGCGGTTACGGCTGCGGCTTTTTCAACGCTTTTGGTGGTAAGCTTGTTCTTTGCAAAGTTTTGTTTAAGCTGGCTCATTAAAATCGGCGTAAGCTGAGTCTCAACATTTTTCAGCTGTTTCTTGATGTCACCTGCGGATGCAACTTTTCCTTTTTCTTCACCAATTTTTATTTGGTCAATGAGTCGGCTAACGTTTACCGCTTTGCCATGGTCACTTTTTGCTGGGTCAACACCGTCTTCACCATAGCGGAACTGAATAATGTCCCCTGCTGAATCCCGAACTGTGCTATCGTATTCGAGGCGTATGTGCTCAAGCGCGTTGATTAGCCTACGCTGCATGTAACCGCTCTGTTGTGTGCGAACGGCTGTGTCGACTAGACCTTCCCTTCCACCCATAGCGTGAAAGAAGAACTCGATTGCATCCAAGCCTGTTTGGTAAGAGTCGTATACGAAGCCTCTTGCTCTGGGGCTTGGGTCGCCTTCGACAAAGTGCGGCAATGCTCTTCCAGCGTAGCCTCGCAGGATACGTTTGCCTCTGACTGATTGTTGTCCAACGCAAGCAGCCATTTGACCAATGTTTAAGCTTGATCCTCTTGCACCTGTTCGGGTCATGACAATGCCTGAGTTTTCCAGTGTGAAGTCTTCGTCTGCTATTTTGCCCGCCTCATCCCTTGCGTTTGCGAGCTCATGCATGACGTAGATTTCGAAGGAGTCCTCCAAGGTTTGCCCCGGCAAGCGCGGTAGCGTTCCGTTGCGGAAGTTTTCAACGTGCTCGTCGATTTTCTTTTGGATGCGCTCCATCGTCTTTGCTATGCGGTTTTTGGCTTTCGGTGAGAGTACCAATTGGTCGTAACTGTAGCTGAAGCCTCTCATTGAA
>DATHCJ010000012.1:0-64424 GCA_035319575.1 Candidatus Limnocylindrales bacterium | reverse complement strand
TTCATCTCTGATTCTACGCTCAAGATCTAGGTAATCATCCTCCATTTGCCTTAGTCTTCTCCTGAACGCTTTTTTCGGTTCTATAGCTCTAAACAGTTTTGGTTTTCCCTGATCGGCTTCAATGAAACCTTTAGATTCTAAGGTGGATAATACTTGGTAGATTTTTCCTGTTGGAACATTGGACTCTTTGACTAGGATCCTGTAGTTTGTTGGACCAATTTCAATGAGAGTGAGAAAAACTTTGATTTCATAGTCCGATAAGCCTAGAGGTTGCAAAATTGATGTGTATCTACTTGAAAAGTCAAGCTGCATATTAAAACCTATTCAATCTTGTGAGTGCACCCTTTCCTTTAACAAGGCAAACCTCAAAAAAACCTATAAGGCATATTTCTAAAAACATAATATTTCCAAAGCCATAACAAAAGAGTTAGCTCGCTGCTTTGTCCCGAAAATCATTAGTATCAAGCTTTGAATGTCAATCTCGTTTTCTAGTCTGGGCTAAGCTCTACTTGTTAAAACAAAATTGCGCGAGACGAACAATGCGAAAACCTTCAAAAAAACTCATGGAATCCTGCTTTCCGAATGCTCAATTCTAAACGATTTTTTGTGTTCTCTAAAAATGATAAAAAAGAAGGGGAATTTTATCATTTTTCTCTATTCTTGCTTGAGATTATTGCAGTGCCTTTAATGCAAAAGGTCACAGAAAAAGAAAAGATCGTACCTATACGCTTCTCCAAGCAAGAACTACAAAAGATAGATGAAGCAGCCAGACGCGCGGGCGCAAAATCGAGAAGCGCTTTCATAAGACAAGCCACTGAAAGATATGTCGAGGAAGTAGGCGGTTTGAAAGTCATCGAAATAAGCGAAAACGTAGATTTCGAGCAGGCTGGCGAAGAGATTCTTGCTTACTTGAAAGAGGGCAGGGAAGCGGAAACCTTCGACATCGCCAACGACCTCAGAATGGACTTAGAGTTCACAGTCAAAGTGCTGAAGAAGCTTTGGGAAGAGGGGAAAGTTAATTGGTAGGCAAAGAAGTGGGCGATCAACTATCGGCCGAGCAGATTGTATGTGAATGCCGCAGAATGAAAGGGCCAGTTCTGATTCACAAGGGCTCGCACAGGGCACAACGGTACGTTTTAGAGGGGCTTCCTGCCATAGCGGTAGTTTCAAAGAAATGGCGCCTTAACGAGAGGAGTTAAACTTCAGATTGTACGAGCGCTTGAAAAAATTGACTAACTCTTACGGCTTCGTTTTTAGTGTTTCTTCGATTTCTTTCCTCAGATCAGGGTCTTCAATCTTTGGCAGAGCTGCAGTAAGCGTCCCTTGTGCTTGTTTCGCCTTTGCCGTTCCAACTGAGAATACGGCTTACTCAGCAACGTCTATTGACGCCTATTGACGTTCAGTGACGCCTGTTGACGCTTACTGACACAACCTGCAAATGATTCAAACTCTGCCCCAAAAAAACAACCCAAAACAAAACGATCAAAAAATGCAAAATCAACTTGTTGTTCTTCTAAGAAAAGAATCATGCAGGTCGGCATGATACGTGCCTCCGCTTGGAAAGCCTCAGTTTTGGCTGAGGAAAAAACAAGCCCATTAAACCTGAACGCCTTAAACCATCTAGCCAGCCGATCCCTCTCCTGTATTGACAAATTGCATAAACTTTTACCTCCTTTAGACCCTACTTGCGCGCGCACACAAACAAAGCACCTAAGGACAAAAAGGCGGTAAACTCCCTACTCGCACTTACACAGAAGTGGAAAGCGGTTTTGATGCTTGAATTAGTATGCATCGAGCACTCGCAATGGAAACCGTTAAATTTTTCATACAGCAATAACCATTCGGCGACAAGCAATGGATGAAAAAGACAACGAGATAATCAGACTTCTAAAAAACGATGCACGAGCAGGCTACGGAGAAATAGGTGCGAAAATCGGGTTATCGGAAGGCGCGGTGCGAAAAAGAATCAAAACATTAACCGACCAAGGGGTTGTACGCAAATTCACTGTTAAAATCAGCCTTGCAGAAGGCGCGCAGGCCATAATGCTGCTTACGGCCAACCCAGGCTGCCCCACGCAGGAAGTGTCAAAGAAAATCCAAGCCATCCCAAACGTTGAAACAACCTACGAAGTCAGCGGCGAATACGACATCGTAGCAATAATCACCGCCATGAAGATGACCGAGATTAACGAGTGTATAGAAAGAATCCGAATGGTAGAGGGCATAGTCAAAACTAACACGATGATCGTGCTGCGAAGCTCGTGACTCACAAAAAAAGTTTTCGTTCGCATACAATCGTTTAGAACAAGGCCGTCGAGCTCTTTTGGATCTTTGCCAGCGCGCACCAAATCTCATGTTTCCTGCCTGTGGCGTTAAAAATCACGAATTGTATGCTTGCTGAACAGATAGGCAGTTCAAAACAAAATCAATAATATTTATTAATACTCACGATACCTTGTTGTTTCAGGTGTTCAAGTTGAATGAGAAACTTCAGGAAAGTGCTGTGTATCTACGGTGTTGCAACACGCTTGAACTTGAGGCTTTCAAGCTGTACGAGACTTTGTCTAGGAAGATCAATCATCCCGAGAGCAGTTTTGTCTTAGGCTTGGCTTACGACCATCTGAAGCGTGGAAAAATCATTCAGGGAATTCTTGGGAACTTTGATTTGCGCGAGATTGAAAATTTAAGCTGCCGAAGAAACTTGGATGAGTTGTTAAGCGAGATTTCCGCGTTTTCAAAGTCTATCAGCAGGATCAACAACTTAAACTGTGAGGTCGCCTCTGAAATACTCAACGAATTAATCAACATGGAAGAGTTGCTCTGCGGTGTGTACACGAGTTACCTGCAGTCTTCAGCGCCTAAGTTTTTAGTCGACGAGTTTTCGAAATTAGTCATCGTAAACCTGGTGAATTTCAAGAAGGTTTTCGAAGCGTTCGTTGAAGAAAAAGACACCTACAGGGAAACCATCATTGAAGTCATATTCAGCCTTGAAGCAAAAGAGACGGATAGATTAAGACACATAACGCCAGTAGTTAAATTTCAAAACCCAGACGCGTGGATTCACGAGTCAACACTCCACGCCTTCTCAAACGCGCCGGAAAAAGCAAGCGCTGAATGATAAGCCTCACCCAGCGACCCAAACCCATCTTCCAATATTCTCAAACAAGATTCAATTCGAAGCCACACGCACTCTGTTGCATATAAAAGCCAAACGATTTAGCGCTGTTTTTGAGGTTAAAACGTCAGGAGCTTCCACGGTCAACGGCGTTCGCTGAAGGTTTACGGTGGAAAACGTTTTCAGCATCTTCACTTATACCAGCTATGGGACCCCTATCTAGCGTTTGCCTGCGTTTTTTCACTTTCACTTATCCCTCCGCTGTGCTACAAGGCAGTTTCTTCGCTGAGCTTTTAACCATCACCGAACGATAAGCGTGACTCACAGGTGATTCACATCAGGAAGAAAACAGCGGTCTTAACCACGCAGGAGGACCTATTGATAGATCTGACGCTTCACGGCGTTCCTGCCTCGCTTATCACAGAGTTCTCGGAGAAGATTGTGCGACCTTACTACTGCGGCAACTTGAACGCTGCGATCCAAGATCTAATCATCAAAACTCTGTCAGAGCTGGAATTCGTTCATTCGCACATAACAAGTGTTAGAAACAATCAAGCCAGAGGTCTATCTGCGCCTTAACTTCTCGATTTTCTCCACTGCGCCTGCGGTTCCAACGTAGGCGATGTCTGTTAATCCAACAAAGAAGCCCGTTTCCACGACTCCAGGAATCATCTTCACCTCAACATCCAGCTCGGCTGGAGCTGTGATTTCACCGAAGTAAGAATCTAAGATGGCGTTGCCGTTGTCGGTTATTGTTGGGCCAAGTTTGCCTTTGCTTTCGCGCAGAACAGGCTTTCCGCCGGCACCGGTTATTTTTTGTTTAACCAGCGAGATAGCAAAGGGTAAAACCTCAACGGGTACACCCTGACCTTTTTCTCCTAAAAATTTCACTTTTTTGTGCTCGTCAGTGACGATAATGTTTAGTTTTGAGGCGGCTGCCACGATTTTTTCTCTTGCAAGAGCCGCACCCATGCCCTTGATTAGGTACAATTCAGGGGTTACCTGGTCCGCCCCGTCGATGGTCACGTCGACTTCGGGGTGTTCATCTAAACTTGTAACTGGAATGCCGCATTCAACTGCCAGCAGGAAAGCTTGATACGAAGTCGGAATACCCATGATGCGCAGTTTTTCACGTTTCACTCTTTCGCCTAGGGCTTCCACGGCAAACGCTGCTGTGCTTCCACTGCCTAAACCAACGATAAAGCCGTCCTTCACATGCTTAACCGCAGCTAACGCCGCATTCCGCTTTGCCTCTTCGACGGAGTTAACGTTAGCCTTCAATTTCCATCTGCCCCAGCTTGTCTAAAACCTTCTCAACTTCACTGCGAATTGACTCAATTCTTTTCTCGGCTTCAGTTTTAGCCTCAGTTTTCTCTTCAGGCTTACGCTTCCGCTTCTGTTTTTCTCCTTCTTCCTCTTCTTCCGTCTCCTCAGCCTTTTCCGTCGAGGAAGTCTGCGCCGGCGCAGGCATTTTTACGGGTATCTCTTTTATCGGTTTAACATCAATTCGGGTTCTTAGCTCTTCAACCTTAGAGTTTAAATCGCTGAAGCGTTCGCTGAAAAGCTTCATCAAATCCTCCTGCATGCTCTCAAGATCGTGCAATGCAACTATGGATTCGTCTCTTGAGATGGATTCTTTAATAGACATCATTCTTGCCGTGTAGGAGCTGGCTAGCTGCACCCGTTCCTGCTCGGTAATTTTTCCTTCAGCTTGAGCTTCGTAGAGTCGGCGGATTGCGTCACTTAAGATTTCCCGTTCCAAATCCAACATTCGAAGCTCATCCTTCGCCTTGGTAGCCGTCGCTGCCGGAATGCTCTTGGAGATTTTCGGCTGTAGACCAGCGTAGTCAGAACTTTGTTCACCCGCCGTTGACTGAGTCTGCTGAGGCTTTTTCTTGGGTGGACCCTTCGCACTGAAGCGTCGCATGGCAAGAATAACTACTCCACAGGCGAAGATTATCACTACCGCAACTGCAGTGACGGTGACTGGATCGTCATACCAAGCCATGCCCAAGGTCCTCGGTATCTTGATATGTGCTGTAAATATATAAATTATACAAATTTCGACAGGTCTCCAAGCTTAACATGCCGGAGTAAACCGTTGTTTTCATTTTTGCTTGTCCAGAGTTTTAAGCATGCTTCCCGACTGGTAACCTTCTAAGTCAACTGCTACATACTTGAAACCCAATTTTTTCAAGCTTTCAGCCACGTTATCTAAGATATCAACTTTGCAAAAGGCCGTTCTTTCCGTTTTTCCCACTTCTATTCTGGCTAAGCCGTTGTGGTCTCTCACTCGAACCTGCTTGACCCCGGTTATCGCTTTTACGGCCTGCTCCGCCTTGTCGATTCTCGCCAGTTTTTCAGGCGTAATTCTTTCGTTAAACGGTATCCTCGACGCTAAACACGCTAAGGCAGGCTTGTCATGAACGCTGAGCCCCATTGTTTTGGCCACATGACGAATCTCGCCCTTGGTGAACTTGTTAACCATCCATGGGCTGTACACGTTTTTTGCTTCTTTAACTGCTTTGAAGCCGGGTCTGTGATCGTTTAAATCGGAGAAGTTTGTGCCTTCAAAGACGGTTTTGAACCCGACTTCATGTGCAAAGTCAATTAGGCTTTGGAGTAATTCTTTCTTGCAGTAGTAGCAGCGGTTTTCAGGGTTCCTGCTGAAATCCTCGTTGGATAACTCGTCAGTTTCAATGATGTATAATTTAATGCCTATCTGCCTGGCCGTTTTTTTAGCGTCCGCTAACTCTTCAGAACCGTAAGTAGGAGATTGAGCTGTAACAGCCACAGCCTTCTCACCTAAAACCTCGTGGCTGACCGCAGCCAAAGTTGAGCTGTCTACTCCACCAGAGTAGGCGATGACGACGCCGTCTTTTCCAGTTTCCCTAATGAAACTCCGAAGCTGCTCAAGTTTAACGCTTAACTCTTCCATACAAGTTACCTATTTCTGGATGAAAAGTTCCCTTGCTCTTGAAATTGCGATCTCTGCGAGGTCTCTGAGAGGCTTGCCAGTTTTTTCCGCCAACCTTTTGAGATCGTCATACTCCGGTTTTATTCGTATGATGTTTCCATCAGCATCCTTGGCGATTTTAACTTTGACAAACTCTTTCACTCCGCCTTCAGACACGTCCACCGAGCATGATTCCCGATTTACAATGTGCCTTTCACAGTAGTAAACTCTGACGCCCAGCGTGCCAGTCTCTTCAACCAACAGACGAGAAAAACGCTGAGTGTCTTTTTGGTCAGCGATGACCTTCACTATTTGCCCAGGCCTGTTCTTTTTAGTGAACATGGGAATGACGCTCACATCCTTTGCTCCCTGGAGAAGAAGCCTATCAACGGCATGCCCGACGATTTCCCCTGGCACGTCGTCAAGGTTGGTTTCTATCACGGCTACCTGGTCCTTCATCAGGCAGTTTTCTACGGGTTTACCCGTTACTATTCGAAGAATGTTGGGGATTTCAGAGAAATCTTTGCCGCCTGCACCGTAACCGACCACCAGCGGGGTCATCTCAGGGTAAAAGCTGCTCACTTCTTCCGCTAAATTAACGATCAATGAAGCGCCTGTAGGCGTGGCGAGTTCAGCCTCGACTGGTCCCCCTTTAATCGGAAAATTTTTTGATTGAAAAATGGCTAACGCCGCGGGGGAGGGACTTGAAACCGTGCCGTGTGAGAAGTGAAATAAGCCTCCGCCCACAGAGACCGGTGTCGCAACGATCTTGGCGTTGAAGAAGCCGAGGTCATCCATAGCGACGGCTGAACCGATTATTTCCGCGGCAGTGTCAACCAACCCAACCTCGTGCAGATGCGCATCCGCTAAGTGTCGCCCATGGATTTTCTTTTCGGCATCAACCAACGTGTGGATGACGTTCGAGGCATATTGCTTTGCTTTTGGTGAAAGCTCAAGTTTTGCAGCTGTTTTTTCAACTATGCTGATTAATTGTTCGCCGTTTTTTCTTGATTTTCCTTCGGCTGTAACGTCAACTTTGGTGGCCCTGAACTCTTTGCGCATAACCTGCTGAATTTTCACCGTCACGTTGCTGTAGCCGTACTCAGCGGTTTCCAAGTTTTTTATTGCTGAGGCAACTTTGTTTACGTTTGCCCCAAGATCCAGCAGTGCGCCCAGCAGCATGTCTCCAGAAACGCCAGCGACTTGGCAGTCAATGGTGACTATTTTAGAAAATTCAGTCATTACGTTTCAACCGCTTGCCAATATTAAAAAGGCAAAAACGATATATTACTTGCGGTTCTTAGGCAAGTGATTAAACCATGTACGCTTTGAAGGATGTTCTTGAAAAAACTGCCAAGGGCGAGTTAACGGTTGAGGAAGCAGAGAAGCTTGTGCGCGTCTTAGCTGTTGCTGAGGTTGAAGGCATGGTAAAGATTGATTTTAACAGGGAAGCCAGAAAAGGCATACCTGAAGTAGTTTTGGCTGAAAACAAAACAACGGCGGATGTCGTTGAAATAACACTGCGAATGATGCGTGAAAACGGAAGAGTTATAGTGAGCAGGTGCAGCCAAGAACAGATTCAAGCCCTCAACAAGGCGATGCCTCGAGACGCCGCCTTTCAGGTTAATGAAAAAGCGAGGATGGTGGTCATAAAAAACAAGGGGTTCGTGGTTAAAAGTACTGGTGGAAAAATCGGAATTCTAACGGCGGGCACTTCTGACATTCCAGTGGCTGAAGAGGCAAAGGTGATCGCTGAGGAGATGGGCTGCGAGGTTTGTGCGTCGTACGATTTGGGCGTCGCTGGCATCCACAGGCTGCTTCAACCATTAAAGGATTTAATCATGAAGGATGTCGACGTTATTGTCGTTGTTGCAGGCAGAGAAGGCGCCCTGTGCTCCGTTGTCGCGGGCATGGTTAACGTTCCAGTCATCGCAGTTCCGACCTCCAACAGTTACGGTTTCGGCGAGAAAGGCGTAAGCACGCTGATGGCTATGCTTCAGTCATGCTCACTGGGTTTAGCGGTTGTTAACATCGACGCAGGAGTCGCTGCCGGCGCGGTGGCTACGTTAATCGCTAATCGTGCTGCAAAATTTAGAAGTGAATCATCCGCGAATACTAGGTAAATCGTGCCTGATTGGTTACAGGCTGCTTAGAAGATTCTTTTTTTTGAAAGAAGAACAACAAGTTGATTTTGCATTTTTTCATCAATTTACTTTGGGTTGTTTTTTTGCGGCAGAGCTTAAACCATTTGCAGGTTGCGTCAATAAACGTCAACAAACGTCAATGGCCGTCAATGAAAGTCATTGAACGTTACTGGCAACTCGATGCGATTTTTTGACAGGAAAAAAGCGGTAACCGATGGCTGAATGGAACTTTTTTCAAATGGTGCTTCAAGTGCGATTTTCAATTAGACAGGATAATTTATCTTTAGCAAGTTACAGTTTTCTGTTATGCATCAAGGGGATTTGCGAGTTTAGAGAGCGATGGCGGCTGTAGAGAAACGTAGGCTTGTAGTCTTTGACGCGGAAGGGGTGCTTATCCCGAAAAACCTCTTCTTTTTCGATGTTGAAAAAAGCTTAGGGTTCGTTAGGCTGATCAGGGTTCTTTTTTACGGTTTCCTCTATGAAACGGGTATTCTCAAGCTTGACTCCGTGTTAAAAAATCTCTTCAACGAACTGAAGGGAGTTAAGCTCGACGCCTTAACGGCAATTTTTGAAAAAATCCCATCGACAAACATGCAAAGCATCTTCTCACAGATAAAAGCGAGAAACTGCAAGATCGCTTTAATCAGCTCCGGCTTACCAACGGTCATCGTTAAGAAGTTAGCCGATTCATTAGGCGCCGATTACGCTTACGGTGTTGAAGTCGAAACGAAAGACGGCGAACTAACCGGCAAAATTTCAGGCGACGCTATCGAACCTAACGGCAAACTGAAAATCTTAAACCAAATTTTGACCGCTGAAAACTTAAGCTTGAGCGACAGCATCATCGTGGCTGACGATAGAAACAACCGTTCCATGTTCCAGCCAGGAACGCTTAAAATCGGCTTTAACCCCGACTTTATTATACGAATTAAAGCAGACAGGGTGGTAAACGGCAAACTTTCCGGTATCATACCTATAATAGACGGCAAGCCGAATAGGCGTTCTTTTCCATCAGCAAACGATCTTACCAGAGAAGGCATTCATTCTTGCGGAATTTTCATGCCGATAATCGCTGGTTTAATAGGCATTCCCGTAGTTGGAGCGTTAATCTTCATCATAGTCTTAACATACACAGTATCTGAACTCTTGCGTTTAGAAGGGAAAAGCCTAACTCTAATATCATCCATAACAAGACACGCTGCGTCTCAATCCGAACTGCACGGGTTTGCCGCTGCACCACTGTATTTCGCGGGGGGCATCCTGTTCACTTTACTCGTTTTTCCGCATCCTGCAAGCTACGCCGCAATCGCCATGTTTTGCTTAGGAGACAGCGCAGCGTCACTTTTCGGAGGCCGAATTTCAACCTCTTTACCGTTTAACAAGGCGAAAACGTGGGAAGGTTCGTTGGCAGGGTTGCTTTTCGCGTTTTTGGGTGGATTACTGTTTTTGCCTTCGAAGCCGCTTTTAGCCTTTGCCGGCGCAGCGATCGCGATGACCGTTGAAGTTCTTCCTTTGCCAGTAAACGACAACGTTCTCGTTCCAATAATCACGGGAGCGGCATTAACACTGCTTATCTAAAGAAATTCCGGATTAAAACAAATTTAAAAAACGATTCTGTCGCCCTTTTTAATATCCAGAAAGGGCATTTTTTGGCGTAGTTTTCTTTGAAACGTTAACTTTTCTGAAACGAATCAGGAACTGCTGACTCGATTTTGTCCCAAAAATTGACCGTTTAATCTTCCTGTTTTTCCCGTTTCACTGCGTTAAAATACTTAAATTCAGAGGGAAACGATTGCTATCGACAAGAAACAGGTTCATCTTTCAATGATTTTCTTGTTTGAGCGTTAACGAGGTCAAGTTTCTGCTGGTGGCTTAATCTTTTTATTTCCCTCTCCCGCTTCATCGCTTCGCTTCGGGAACCAAACAGTTCAAAGTACGCGAGCTTCAGCGGCCTGTGCGATCTAGTATACTTTGCGCCGTTCCCGTTCTGATGCAGCTTTGTTCTAGCATCTAAATCCTTGGTGTAGCCGGTGTAGAAGGTGCCGTCAGTGCATAGTAAAATGTAAACGCAAAACGACACTCGCCTTGTTACCCCCGGACTTCAGCGGGCAAGTCAGGCATATAATCATAAGCTATTCCTCTTTCCATTGCTCTCTTGAGATAAGCCTCTGGGTCGATTTCGCTAACTTTCGCGTGATCCACATCGATTATGTAGATTTCATGTATGCGTGCATTTCTTATTTCTTCAACTGTAACCGGCGGGTTGTAGTAGTACACGTCGCAGAGCTTTTTTATTAGCAGAATTTCCCAGTCTTTACGGCTTCTCGGCAGTTTGGACAGTGTTCGAGGCAAGGGCAGAATATAGTGAGGCGGAACGCCCAGTGCGAATTTTCCTGCAAAACTGCTGTACCTTATTATTTTGCTTGCTAACCGCGCCGAAGTGTAGGTTAACGGTGCCAAAGCGTTTTCGGGCGGAATATAACCTGTTTCAACCTCTACGATAAGGTTTCCGAGGCCTTTTGTAGCGTACAGGTCGCAGGTTAAGGTTTCGTTCAGCGGGTACTCAATCTGAACCTCGTAGCCTTTTTCCATCAGGTACTTCGCACAAACAAGCTCCATGATTGAATGGTTGATTTTAACAATGTTCGCCTTACGCAGGTTTACCAGGCAATCTTTGAGGATGTTAAGCTTATTCTTGACCTTTTCGTCGGAATCGCTTGTTATCCTAGAAAGCAAAACCGTTAAATCCTCTTCGAACTCTTGCCTGCTATTCATCTACGCTTCCTTTCCAAGTTGACTTGCCATGCTTTACTTAAACTCTTTGGTTTTTGGAACAACCAAAGCTAGAAAACGCTTAACCCTAAAAATACATTAAACTTTGTTTACTTAATTAAGTTAAACCTCAACATGAGTTTGCCGAAAGATTCCCTGATTTTTCGGCTAAATCATGTTTAATTATCCATTTTTGTCAGGAGTAATTTAGTCGGCTATGTGCAAGCGCGCTTATATAGAATATTTGTCGTTGCAGACTGCTTCTTGTTTTAAAGTTCAGTTTGGATTGTGAAGGGTAAAAAGTTGGAGAATGAAAAAACCAGGGACGAACGGAATCGAGTCGAGTCACTTCAAGGCAGCAAGGATCAGCCTTGTGGAGTTAACGTCTACTTCAACGATTTTGCAGCCTTTGAAATCTTTCGCTTCCCCAAGAACGTTCCTGACCGTGACGTTGTCGCCTTCAGCTTTAGCGTAGATTACATCTTTAAACTGGGTTTTTCCATTCAGGATAACGTTGAATTCGCACATAAATTTTCACAGCTAGTCAAGAAAGACTTGTTAGTAATAAGTGCTTTTGTGGGAGCAACTATTATTCATTGAAAAAACTTTACTCAGTATCGCGAAATGCTGGTTGACGAGCAATTTGACTGCAAGCCACTTTTTACCAACTTAAACTGTCGGTAGAAAAGTGTAAACAAATTTTGTAGACACCGTAAACTTTTTATGTTCACAGAGTGTACCATTAGGGTACGTGGTATTTAAGAGGCATGAAAATGAGGGATCGACACCTCAATAGCTGGGATCGTCGGGTACTTATTCTTTGATTCTTCTAGTAGACCCTCTGAAATAACCGTTGAAAAATTTTCACAGTTTTTTTGTGGACGAGAGTCTAGTTATCGAAAAGGTGAAGTGATGAAATGACTAAAATGTCTGGTGCAAAAGCGCTCTTAGAATCTCTTGAAAGGCAAAACGTGAAGGTTATATTCGGCATCTTAGGCGGAGCCATATTGCCTGTATACGACGCGTTATGCTGCGACACGAAAATCAGGCACATACTCGCCAGGCACGAGCAGTGCGCGGCGCACGAAGCTGAAGGCTACGCTAGAGCTAGCGGAAGAGTGGGAGTGTGCATGGCAACCTCAGGACCTGGAGCCACGAACCTCGTGACGGGAATAGCAAATGCTTACATGGATTCTTCGCCCATAGTTGCGTTAACAGGGCAGGTTCCTTCCTCAGGAATCAACTCGTCCTACGTAATCGGCAGAGACGCCTTCCAAGAGGCAGACATAATCGGCATTACAACGCCAATCACCAAGTACAATTTTCAGCCCAGGACAGTAGGTGAAATCCCAACGGTCGTTAACACAGCCTTCTACATAGCGTCCACGGGCAGGCCAGGGCCAGTTCTGGTCGACTTGCCGAAAAACGTGCAGGCAGAAACGGGCGACGTGGTGATAACGGACAAAATCGAGGCAAAAGGCTACAAGTCAATGGTCGAGATAGATTTGACCAAAATCAGCGAAGCTGCTCATTTGCTCATGAAAGCTCATAAGCCAATGATACTGTCAGGCGGCGGAGTCATAATCTCAAATGCTTCAGACGAACTCATGCAAATTTCTGACCTGCTGATGGCGCCAGTTGCCACGACATTCATGGGTAAAGGCTCATTCCCCGAATGTCACCCCTTATCGGTTGGGAGCATAGGAATGCATGGAAACCCGGCTGCGAACAGGTTGATGAGTGAAGCAGACGTGCTGTTAGCTGTTGGGACAAGACTGTCTGACCGTGCGACAGCAAACTTGGATTCTTTTGCGCCTAACGCGAAGAAGATCCATATTGACATTGACGAAGCAGAAATCGGCAAGAACATTCAGGTTGACGTGGGCATAGTGGGCGACGCCCAAGCCGCTTTGAAACTGTTGCTTCCCGCTTTAGCTAGTAAGCTGCGTAAAGATGAAAGTAACGCCTGGACAAAACGGGTTAAAGAAGCAAAAGAACAGCTGAGTCCACTGCTGAAAGAAAGACCGAAAGATCTGGTACCGAAGGCGTTGCTGCTGGAACTAAGGAAACTGCTTCCCGAAAATGCCATAGTCACCACGGAGGTCGGGCAAAACCAGATGTGGTCAGCACTGTACTTCCAAGCCTTAAAGCCGAGAACCTTCATCAGCTCAGGAGGTTTGGGAACGATGGGTTTCGGGTTTCCGGCCTCGCTGGGAGCAAAAGTCGCCTGTCCCGAAAGAACCGTCGTTGACATAGCCGGCGATGGCAGTTTCATAATGACCGAGCAGGAACTAGCGTGCTCAGTGGCGGAGAAGATCCCCGTCACGGTTATAGTGTTGAACAATTCGGTGCTGGGCATGGTGGCGCAGTGGCAAAGAATGATCTACAATGGCCGCTACATGGCAGTGAAACTGGGTAAGACACCTGACTTTGTTAAACTGGCAGAGGCTTATGGAGCGCAGGGTTTGAGGGTGACTTCAATCGAGGAATTCCAAAAAGCCGTTAAGACAGCGCTGAAAAGTGACGTCACAACAGTCATCGATGTGCCTATAGGTTCAGAAGAGGACGTTCAGCCCTTTGTGCCTCCAGGCTGCGGTTTACCACAACAGAGAGGTGACTATTAATGGAAGCTGGAAAAACCAAGGTAATCTCGGTGCTTGTTGAAAACAAGCCAGGTGTACTCTACGAGGTTTCCAACCTGTTCCGACGTAGAAACTTTAACATTGAAAGCATCACGGTTGGTGCAAGCGAACAGAAAGACGTGGCGCGCATGACAATCACGGTCAACGAGGATGAGAGAACAATCATTCAAGTCGTCAAGCAAGTCGCAAAACTCATCGACGTGCACGAAGTCAAGGAACTGGAACGGGGAAACCTTGTGATGCGTGAGTTGGCTCTGATTAAAGTTAACTCGCCGAACTCGAAAGAACGCTCAGACATCATCAACACCGTGGAAGTCTTCCGAGGAAGAGTCTTAGATGTTTCAACCGACAGTTTAACTGTTGAAATCACCGGAACACCCGACAAGATAGATGCGTTCCTAAACTTGATGAAAGCCTCAGGCGTCATTGAACTTGCAAGAACAGGAATAACTGCACTGGCGCGAGGGGCAAAATCGGTAAGAATAGACGAATAAATCGTTTCGGTTAACGGAAAACCTTAACTTCAAGGTTCCTGAAAATGACAAACTTGTTCGTAATTATAAACAGTGAAAAAGGTAAATTGAAAACAGAAGAGTGCAAGAATGAACATAACTGAAAAAATCCTGGCTAAAGCCTCAGGAAAAAAATCCGTGCACCCGGGAGAAATAGTGGATACAAACGTTGACATGGTCATGATGCACGATTTAACCGGGCCCTTAGCCGTAGAAGCCTTCGGGAAGATAGGCGTGCAAAAAGTCTGGGACAACCAGAAAGCAGTGATAATACTGGATCACCAAGTACCAGCCGAATCCGTTAAAGCCGCAGAACTGCACAAGACCATGCGCAAATTCGCCAAAGACCAGAACATACGAATCTACGACGTGGGCAGAGGCGGAATCTGCCACCAAGTTATGCCGGAAAAGGGCCATGTGGTCCCAGGCACCGTAATCGTCGGCGCTGACTCTCACACCTGCACTTACGGAGCGTTCGGCGCTTTCGCAACGGGAATCGGCTCAACTGAAACGGCAGCAGTCTTAGCCACGGGGAAGATCTGGCTGAAAGTGCCTAAAGCCGTTAGAGTGAACGTGTCTGGCGAATTTCAAAAGTTCGTTACACCGAAAGACCTGATTCTATCCATAATTGGACGCATGAAGGTTGACGGCGCCATATACGAAGCCGCAGAGTTCACCGGCCCAACAATAAAGAGCATGAGCATAGCTGGAAGAATGACGCTGTGTAACATGTCTGTCGAAATGGGCGCTAAAAACGGCATCATTGAACCCGACGAAACAACGCGCAGGTTCCTGGAAGGAAGAGTGAAATCAATGCCGAACTTTGAAGCGTTGAAAAGCGACAAAGACGCGGTTTACGATCGCACCGTGCAGTTCGACGTGTCAAGATTGGAGCCGCAGGTTGCTTGTCCATCATCAGTTGACAATGTCAAGCCGGTTTCAGAAGTAGGAAACGTCGCGATTGAGCAGGCGTTCATCGGTTCATGCACCAACGGCAGAATTGAAGATTTACGTTTAGCAGCTGAAGTGTTGAAGGATAAAACGGTGAAAGACGGCGTTAGGGCAATCGTGATTCCAGCGTCGCAGGAAGTTTACAGTCAAGCATTGAAGGAGGGCTTACTGGAAATCTTCACTGATGCAGGCGCTATAGTCTGTGGTTCAGCGTGCGGCCCATGCTTAGGCGGCCACATAGGCTTGTTGGCGACGGGTGAAACCTGCGTTAGCAGTTCGAACAGGAATTTCATAGGAAGAATGGGCAGTACGGAAGCCAGCGTGTTCCTAGCCTCTCCGGCGACGGTTGCTGCTTCAGCGGTGACTGGCAAGATTACCGACCCGAGAAGACTGGAGGCTGAGGTGGGAGCATGAAAATCGTGGGCAAAGCTGTAAAGTTCGGGAACAACGTTGACACAGACGTTATTCTGGCAGGAAAATACTTAGTACTGATTGATCCTTATGAGTTAGCAAAACACGCTCTTGAAGGCTTGGACCCGGCTTTTGCTGAAAAAGCAAAAAAAGGCGTAATCATAGTTGGCGGCAGAAATTTCGGGTGCGGCTCAAGCCGAGAACAAGCGCCGCTCGCGCTGAAGTACGCTGGTGTGAAGTGCGTGTTAGCCGAGTCTTTCGCGCGCATATTTTTCCGAAACTCCATCAACATCGGCTTGCCAGCAATGGAGTGCCAAGGCATATCGAACGCTGTTGAGACAGGCGATGATTTAGCAGTGGATTTCGAAGCGGGCAAAGTAGAAAACGTTTCGAACGGCAAGAAGCTTCAAGTAGAAAAGTTGCCGCCGTTCATCCTTGAAATATTAGCGGATGGCGGATTAATCGAGAATCTTCGAAGGAGGCTAAACAAGAAATGAACGAGTATGTGATTTCCTTAGTTCCCGGGGACGGAATTGGCCCGGAACTGACAGAAGCAACCTTGAAAGTGTTAGATGCTGCTCAGAAAAAATTCGGCATAATGCTCAAGATTGTTGAGGCGGAAGCAGGCGACGACACCTTGGCAAAAAAAGGCACGGCTTTACCTGCTGACAGCATAGAAAAAATTAAGGCGTCAAATGCCTGCCTGAAAGGTCCCGTCGGCGAATCAGCGGCAGACGTCATAGTCAAACTCAGGTTAATGTTCGATTTGTACGCGAACCTGCGCCCGCTGAAGGCTTACCCAGCCGTTCCTGTGGCGAGACCTGACATTGACATGCTGTTCGTCAGGGAGAACACTGAAGATGTTTACAAGGGATTAGAATTCACCATCGGCAACGACACTACCCTTTGCCTGAGAGTTATCACTCGAAGGAACTGCGAGCGCATCGCCAAAAAAGCCTTCGAAATGGCGCGCCTGCGCAGCGGAAAGAAGAAAGTAACCGCCATACACAAAGCCAACGTTATGCGTGTCACTGACGGGTTCTTCGCCAGCATATGCCGAGAAACATCAAAGCAGTACCCAGACATCGCCTACAACGAACTGTACGTTGACGCGGCGTCGATGCGCCTAATCAAAGAGCCACAAGAATTCGACGTGCTATGCACGTGCAACATGTTCGGCGACATCCTCTCAGACGAGGCAGCCCAGCTGATCGGGGGGTTAGGCATGGCTCCAGGCGCAAACGTAGGCGACAACTTCGCGCTCTTCGAGCCTATCCACGGTTCAGCACCCAACAGGGCAGGAAAACACACTGCGAACCCGATTTCAATGATTCTGAGCGCGAAAATGATGCTAGACTGGCTGGGCGAGAAGTACGGCGATGAAAGATGCATCCAAGCTGGCGAAGCGATAGAAAATGGCGTCGTATACGCTTTACGTAACGGTCAAACTGTTCCAGACTGCGGCGGCAACACGACGACCGTGGGAATGGCAGAAGCCATTGCTGCGGCCATAACAGCGGAAACTGGTTGAGAAAATGAGCGGTAAAACTTCAAGACGTATCCGTATTTTTGACACTACTCTAAGAGACGGCGAACAAACCCCCGGCGTTTCTTTGACCTCCGACGACAAGATTGAGATTGCACGTCAATTAAGCAAGCTAGGCGTTGACGTGATTGAAGCTGGGTTCCCAAGTTCATCGGAGGGCGAAAAAAAAGTCGTTAAAGAAATCGCTCAAGCAGGGTTGAAACCTGAAATCTGCGCGCTGACCCGAGCCACAAAAGCGGACATTGACGCGGCAATCGACTGCGACGTTGACTTAATCCACGTTTTCATCCCGACTTCGCCCGTTCAGATGAAGTACGCTGTGAACCTAACGCCCCAGCAAGTGCTGTCTTCAACGGTGGAATCAGTTGAGTACGTGAAGAAGCACGGGTTCAAATGCGAGTTCTCGCCGATGGATGCAACCCGTTCAGAACTGCCTTTCCTGAAACAGGTTTGCCAAGCGGCAGAGAAAGCAGGGATAGACAGCCTGAACGTCCCAGACACCGTGGGCATAATGACTCCGAGAACCACGATGGAACTCGTTAAGGAACTGAAAACCGTAGTTAATGTTCCGATCAGCATCCACTGCCATGACGATTTCGGGTTAGCGGTCGCGAACTCTCTGGCCGCTGTCGAGGCGGGCGCCACTCAAGTGCACGTTGCCGTCAACGGGTTAGGAGAAAGAGCTGGGAACACTTCGCTTGAAGAAGTGGTCATGGCGTTACATGTGATTTATAAGTACAAAACGCGCGTAAACACGCGGCTACTCTACAGCACCTCCAGACTGATTTCTTCCTTAACAGGCATCGCCGTCCAACCTAACAAGGCAATCGTCGGTGAAAACGCGTTTGCGCACGAATCAGGAATCCACACACGCGGAGTAACAGAGAAGCCGTTAACCTTCGAGCCGATAGACCCTGAAGTGGTCGGACGCACAAGAAAACTTGTCGCTGGAAAACTGTCTGGGACACGCGGAATCAAGGCTGAACTGGAAGAAATAGGCATCCACCCGACCGAGCAGCAACTGCAAGAGATTGTGCAACGTGTCAAAGAGCTAGGGGACAAGGGCAAGATGGTGACGGATGCCGACCTGCTGGCGTTGACTTCAGCAGTCATGGGCGAAGTAATAGGGGAAGAAAAAATCGTTGACCTATGCGATCTAGCCGTCGTAACAGGCATCAAAGTCATCCCAACGGCCTCAGTGCGATTAGCTTTGGATGGAAAAGAATACATAGCGGCAGAGACGGGCGTTGGTCCAGTTGACGCAGTCCTAAAAGCCATCCAGAAACTCACCAACAACCTGGAAAAAGTCCGGCTGAACGAGTACCGGCTTGAAGCAATCACCGGCGGCTCGAACGCTGTCGCGGAAGTAATCATAAAAGTCGAAGATGAAAAAGGCAACATTGTCTCAGCTCGTGCGGCAAGAGAAGACATAGTGATGGCGAGCGTTGACGCGATGATAAACGGTATAAACAAGCTCCTAATCAAGAATCATAAGAAGGGAAACAAAAAGTGAAAGTTGCCTTCCAAGGCGAACGTGGCGCCTACAGCGAAAACGCAGTTTACCAGATCTTCGGACCGAAAACGGAGGTTAAAACCTGCAGCGACTTCAAGGAGGTTTTTGACAGCGTGTGCACGCAGGAAACCCAGCACGGGGTCATACCCGTCGAGAACAGTTTAGAGGGCAGCGTAACGCAGAACTACGACCTCTTCCTACTGTATGACGTGAAAGTTTGCGGCGAAGTAGTCGTGAAAATCGAACACTGCCTCATCTCTAACCCCGGCGTAGCCCTTGAAGATATTAAATTTGTTTACTCGCATCCGCAAGCTCTGGGGCAGTGCCAGCGTTTCCTCGAGGAATTTGGACGCGAACTCATTCCGACCTATGATACAGCAGGCAGCGTTAAGATGATTAAAGAAAAAGGCCTGAGGAACGCGGCAGCGATTGCGAGCGAAAGAGCAGCCAACATCTACGGCATGCATATCCTCGCCGAAGACATCTCGGATAACCCTGAAAACTACACTCGTTTCTTCGTCCTGTCTCAAGAAGATGCGAAGCCGACGGGCCAGGACAAAACCAGCATCATCTTCTCAGCCGTCCACAAGCCAGGCTCTCTCTACCATGCGCTGGGCGAATTCGCTAAAAGAGACATAAACCTGACCAAAATCGAATCAAGACCTACCAAGCAAACGCCGTGGGAATACAACTTCTATCTTGACTTCGAGGGGCACCGAGGCGAGAAACAGTGCGCTGAAGCTTTGAAGGCGTTGGAGAAGTACGCGGTGTTCATCAAAATCTTAGGGTCATATCCTAAGGCCAAATTGTCACAATAAGCTTAATAATCAAAGTATTGGCGTCGACGAAGCCTGATGAAGAAACTTGGAATGGAAACACGATTTTTTTGACAGAAAACCTTCAGAAAAGTCTAAGCAGCAACCAATTCATAGTTTTAGTAGCTGAGTTTAATTCCTCAATCGTTGGTTTCGTTGACTGCACTGTTTTCCCCTCTTTTTGGGAGTGCCAGAAACAGGGCTTAATAGTGGACCTTTTTGTACATCCCACTTATCAAAGCAGAGGAGTTGGTTCAGAACTTCTCAAAGCATTAATCAAACGTGCCGATGCTGAAAATATTGCTGAGCTTCATGTTTCTACTGGATGGAACAATCGGAAGGCGCGAAAGCTCTACGGCAAGTTTGGCTTCACGAAGGAGAACTTGTTGTTAGAGCGCTCTCACCGCACTGAATAAGTTGCTGATTTTTTTAACTTGCGAAAGATTTAGTCTATTTGAATTGCAGTAAAATGTAATTGTAACGTGCTTGTTACATGTGGAACAACATTCAGCTCGAAGTTTGAATTGCACATTAGAGAAATGAAAGGATAAATGTATTGTAAGTTGTGACGAAATATCTCCGTGCAAAACGTTCTATCGCTTGACAACGTTACTGTAGAAATTCCCGATAACCCTGTGTCCCTCAGGATGCGATTCACTCTCGACGTTTATGCGTTCGGGATGAAACTGAACGCCGTAAAACGGCTTGCTCATGTGCTTAACTGCTTCCACCTCGCATGAGGAAGAATCCGCGAGCAGCATGTAACCAGCCTGATCAAGGCCTTCTTTTAAGACATAATCATAGTGTGATTCAGCGAGAGGTATCGCCTGCTGTTGCGCAAAGCCTACGAATAAGTCGTCAACATCGACCACCCTCACTTTTTCAAACTTGACAACGGCTTGAGCCAGCGCCCCAACCTTCGCGCCGAACGTCCAGCAAAGCAGTTGATGACCAAAGCAAATGCCCAGCAAAGGCAGGTTACAGGTTTTTATCAGACCCACGACTCCCTCGAACAAGGCTCTGTCAGAAGGACTGATTATTCTTGCTCCAGACCCGCTGATGACAACAGAATCAATGTCATTATAGATGCGGAAGCCAAGACCGATGTCTCCAAACTGCACAACAGTGTACTCACTGAATTTACTGATAGCCTCGACCAAAGCCTCGCTTTTTGTTTTCAAAGAACAATTCACGATCAATGTTTTCATGAACAAACACCCGCCTACTTTCTTTCCCTCATGGTTTTAATATTTTCTATTTTCCCGTTTGACATTGTAACTCAGTCGAAAATAAGCGATTGCCGCAAGAGCTTTTCTATTTTTCTGTTGCTTCGAGCATTTTGTACATAACTTCATAGCTTTGCGCAAAGTCTGGGTCAGCCTTCAGCAGCTTAGCCTTGAGCTTCTCCATTCTGTCAACAATCGCCTGCGGGTTTTTCTGCTTGGCAAGGTCCAGCCATTCCTGCGCTTTGGCAATGTAGAGGTCTTCGAGTTTTTCCAGCTCGGGCAGTCGCATCTGCAGGTTAGCATACAGGTCAGGAGTTTCCAGCGCCGTCGACTCCGCCAATGTGAAAAGCATACGGTATGTTGTGCCTGCTACCTGCTTGGTTTCGGCAAGGTCTTTTCGCTCGAGAAGGGTTTCGCATACGGCAAGTCCGAGAAAATGCGGTAACCCCAACACCGCTGACATCAACTGGTCGTGTTTTTCGGGCGACATCACAAAAACGTGCGCTCCAACTTTTTCCAGCCAACCCTTGAATTTCTTGGCATGCTTCTCCTCCTCAGAGTTGGTAGGAGTAAGAATGTACGTTTTGCCTTTGACCCCGCTGCTTCCTGGACCAAAAACCGGGTGGGTGCCCAAGACCAAGCCATGCTTTATGTTTTCATGCATGACTTTGACCGGAAAACTCTTGATCGAACAGATGTCTATAACCACTTGCCCGTCGCGGATGCTTGAGGCTATTTTCTTGACAACGTCTTCGAAGCTGCTTATAGAAACACATATCATTATGTTATCTGCGTCTTCCACGGCTTTAATGAAGTCAGTGGTGGTCTTAACGCTTAGCTCCCTACCTGGATCAAGCAGCTTCTCAGCTTTTCGATCCGCAAGTATCACGGTCTCGCCGTTTTCTTTGCAGAACTTTGCGAACCAAATTCCCATTTTTCCCGCGCCGAGAATCGCGGTTTTCATTCCAAAGCCTCTTTTATCTTGTCCAAGCCGATTTTTATTTCGTCTCCGGGCGCCGTCAAGGATATTCGGAAGTGCTCCCTGTAATCTCCGAACGCCGTGCCTGGAGCAACTGCAACGCCCTTGTCAAGCAAGTCCAACGTGAACTTTTCCGAGTCTAAGCCTTGACGCTTGGGGAAAACATAGAAGGGGGCTTCAGGCGCTGTGAAGGAAAGACGTGCTTCGGCTAACGTTTTGCTTGCCATTCTCGCGCGTTCCTTGTAAACGGATTTTATTTTTGTGGCAAGCTGCTTCTGCATTTCCAACGCTTTTAACCCGGCTGCTTGAATGAACACTGGGACGTTGTTGATTGTGATTTGGTTAAGTTTGGTTATGTTGTCTATCAACTGCTTGTTCGCTATGACGTACCCGAGACGCCAGCCGGTCATGGTGAACGTTTTGGAGAAGCCGTTGGAAAGAATATGTGTGTGTTCGCCGTCGTATTCCAGTATGCTTTTTGTTTTAACGAAGCTGATTGTGCCGTAGACTTCGTCTGAAAGAATCGTGACTCCTTTCTTGTTGGCTATGTCCACTATGCCGTCAAGCGTTTGGGTATCCATCACTTTGCTCGTCGGATTATTCGGGTTGTTAAGAATTATCATGCGCGTGTTCTCGTCGATGAGACTTTCAAGCTTGTCAAGGTCAACTTTCCAGCCGTTTTCCATCTCAGTTCTCAACAGTTTCGTGTGGGCGCCGAGGCTTTGGGCGATTAGTTCGTAAGCCGTCCAGTACGGCGTCGGGATAATGACGTTGCCGCCACCCTTCATCACAAGGTACATAGTGGCGAAAATGCCCCATTTGGAGCCAGGGGTTATAACCACGTTTTCAGCCTTAACGCCGTGGAGTTCGGCAAGTTTCTCCCTGAGTGGGTACTCGCCGTAAGAAGAAGAATACTTGGTTTTGCCAGCCTTCATCGCCGAGTATGCGGCTTCGATTATCTCGTCAGGCGTAGGCAGGTCAGGGTCGCCTAGGTTGAGGCGAATTATCTTTTTTCCTTCACTTTCAAGCCTTAGTGCTTTCTCGTTTATTTCGTAAAGCATTACCGATTAACTCTCCGTTGCAGGGGCTTTCCTCTCTTGAACAGCACTGCACATATTAACTATTTCGCGGTAAACAGCCTCAACTTGGACGGGATCTAAACCGAATTTAACAGATTTCTCCTTGACACTCTTGTAAACCTCTTTTTCCCTGGAGATATCCCTCACGGGGATGCCGCGCTTTTTCTTGACTTCACCGATGGCGACGCATATTCTGGTTCTCTCAGATAGCGCCTTCATGATCAATGCGTCAACTCGGTCAACCTGTTTTCGATACTTCTCAAGCTCATCCATTATTTTTTTTCTCCAAAACTTTCGGTATTAAGCCAGCACGAATCATGTGGTCAGCCAACGTTACGGCGACGGCGGCTTCCACCGCTGGCACTGCTTTAGGAACCACACAAGGGTCATGCCTACCCTTGATAGTCAGGCTCGCGTCTTCCATTGTGGACAGGTTTACGGTTCTCTGTTCTCTGCTGATGGATGGAGTCGGTTTAATGGCTACGCGCATCGTGATCGGCATGCCGTTGGATAAGCCGCCTAAAACTCCGCCCATGTTATCGGTTGAAGTCTGGACTCTTCCGCCTTGCATAACGTAAGCATCATTGCTTTCTGAGCCTTTTAACCCTGCAATCCCGAAGCCGAAACCAAACTCAACGCCCTTCACGGCGGGAACATTGAACAAAGCTTTCGCTAAATCAGCATCAAGCGAGTCAAACATCGGCTCTCCGACACCCACGGGAACGTTCAACGCTACACATTCGACTATTCCCCCCAAACTTTCACCCTCTTTCTTCGCTGCGACCACGGCTTCCTCCATTCTTTCCGCACAGGTCAAATCGGGGCACCGCGTTGCTGCCATGTACCTGTTCTTTCGTATTTCTTCAGCACTAAACTTCTTGTCAGTTTTAATTTTCCCAACTGCCACGGTGTAAGCCAAGACGTCTACGCCAAATTGGCTAAGTAGTTTTTTCGCGATGGCTCCAGCCATTATGAGCGCTACCGTGACTCTGCCTGAGAAGCGTCCGCCGCCACGGTAATCGTTAAAGCCCCCATACCTGACTCGGGCGGGGTAATCGGCGTGTCCGGGTCTCGGCAGGTCCTTGATCACTTCGTAATCCTGGGAGTCAACCTCCTTGTTCTCAACAAGAAGGGCTATTGGAGCCCCGGTGGTGAACCCGTTAAAGACTCCTGACAGAATTCTAGGGACATCTTTTTCGATTCTTCCAGAAACAATCTTGGGCTCTGCAGGAATACGCCTGTCCAGTTCAGCTTGAAAGTCTGCTTCAGAGAGAGGCAAGCCTGCTGGGCAACCGTCCACTACGACGCCTACGTATTTGCCGTGGCTCTCGCCGAACGTGGTTACCGTGAACTCTTTACCAATCGAATTACCCGCCAACAACTTCCGCTCCTAACAGTTTCAGATGAGTGAAGAACTGTGGATAAGACTTTCTGACGCACTCAGCATCCTGAATAGTGGTTTGACCTTCTGCACCGAGAGCTGCAACCGCGCAGGCCATCGCCACGCGGTGATCGTTGTGTGGGTCAACCAATGCGCCGTGCAAGCGGGCGGCTCCGGTCACGGTTAGACTTCGAGGACCCTTTTGCACTTTCGCGCCCATTTTTCCCAGCTCAGCACAAAGTGATGCCAATCTATCCGACTCTTTAAGCCTAAGTCGCTTCGTGCCGGTTATTTTAGAAACGCCCTGGGCGAAGCATGCAAGAGCAGCACAGACTGGAACAAGATCGGGAGTGTTCTTTGCATCGACGTTCAGAGCCTCAAGCGACGTGCCAGTTCCATCTATTTCAACGCTGTTCTCGCAAACTTTTCCCGCTACGCCCATCTGCTTGAGAATGCCCAGAATCGCTTTGTCTCCTTGAACGCTCTCGTAATCAAGATCGTTTACTTTCACCTTTGAGTTGGTTATGGCTGCAGCCGAGAGAAGGAATGCGGCGGAAGAGAAATCGCCCGGAACTCTGCAGTCACAGGGCTTGTATGTTTGATTGGCTGGAATTTGTATGCGTTCAAAATTGCCGTAAATGTCCACTCTGACTCCATGCTTCTGAAGTACATCCCAGGTCATTTTAACGTAATCGGCTGACTCTAAGGGCTTTGTAAGAATTATTTCAGTGTCAACCTTAGCGATCGGGCAGGCAAACATCAATCCTGAAATAAACTGAGAGCTTACATCGCCGCGTATAGAGGTTTTACCTCCAAGAATACCTCCACCGCCGACGAAAACCGCATCCCGTCCGTTGAGCTTTTTGCGGCGCACGGTTGCGCCGAGGTCATCTAGACTTTTTATTAACGGCCCGATCGGTCTACGATCAAGAGACCCCCTGAAGACTAAGATTGACGGGTCAGCTGCTAACGCAGCTATGGGTATCATGAAACGCAGTGTGGCCCCAGACTCTCCGCAATCAACGGGTTCTTTGGCGTTTCGAGGCGGGACCGCTCCTTTGATGCTCCAGCAGTTTTCCTCAAAGTTTGTCTCTGCGCCCAACGCCGTAATAGCGCGTAACGTTGCTTCCGTGTCCTCGGAAAGCAGAGGATTTGATATCTTTCCAGTGCCGTTCGAGAGAGCTGCCGCGATAAGCATTCGTTGAGTGTAAGACTTTGAAGCAGGAGCACAGACTTCGCCGGTGAGCCTTTCAGCCTTTTTAACGATTACATCCACCATTTGCTAAAGCACCCTAGCTTTTTCCTGGTTGAGGCGGGCCTGCAGGACTTCGCCGCCGTGTTTTTGCAACGAGGCTTTCACCGAGTCAACCTTGTCTTCAGCCGTGACCGCCGTGACCGCGGGTCCTTTACCGCAAAGCCCAGCCGCCACCGCTCCAGCAGCCAACGCATCGATCGCGATTGAAGTGTCGTATCCCGAGGCTGACGAGTAAATTAACCCGTTAAGCGTCAAAGCCTCCCAAATCTTGCCCTCTAAAGCCTGATCGTAAGCAATTTGAACGAGGGGTTGCACCGTTCTAAGCCTGTTCACGTCGGAATCGGCTGAGTAGGCTTTTTCCGCAGGGACGTGAAAGAACACCGTTAAATCCTCAGGTGACGAAAACTGCTTGACGATTTCACGATTCAAATTGTCAGTTATTGCAACTCCGCCAAAGTATGAAGCGCAAGCATCGTCAAATGCGCCCGTCACCGTCACTTTCGCGGCGAAAGCGGCGTCTACGCCTAAATTGACAATTTCCAAGTCACCAAGTGTCTTGCCTAACGCCGCTGTAGTTGCAAGGGCCACGGCGTTCGCTGCGGTACTGCTGCTTTTTAATCCTTTAGCGATGGGAATGTTAGACCAGGTTTTAACTCTGGCGCCGAAGCTGTTTTCCACGTTGAAACGCTGAAGAACACGAGTAACCGTTTTTTCCATCAGAACAGTGTTTTCTTCAGGTTCGGAGGTTATCTCTGCCTCGATGACACCTGGTTCAACCGTTAACTTCACTTCCGCCTTGGTAAACAGGTCAACCCCGAAAGCAGCACCCTTACCTAGCGCCATCGCGTTAACGATTGTTGCCGCCCCATGAGCCACAGCAGTGGCATTACCAGTCAACTTTTCTGCACCTTCTTCAATTGATTAAGCGCCGCCTCCCTCATAACTTCAACCGGCGCGTTGCATCCAGTCCAAATCTGAAACGAAGCTGCACCTTGATAAATCAGCATTTCCACACCGCTGATTACCTTGGCTCCTGCAGCCTTGGCGTCTCTCGCCAGCCTGGTTTCGATCGGGTTATACACTATGTCCATCACTGCCAAGTCAGGCTTGAGCCACTTCGCTGTCACCAAGGTTTGCCCAGTGTTTGGTTTCATCCCCACAGAAGTAGCGTTAATCAGCAAGTCAGCTTCAGCCACGCACGCTTTGACCGCCCATGGCGAAAGAGCGTACGCAATAACGTTTGCGTTGAACTCTTGCTTCAAAAGGTTTGCCAACCCGGCGGCGGGTGCCAGCGTCCGATTCAAAATAGAAAGCTCACCCGCATCCTTTGCAAGAGCGAAGGCTACGGCTCTCGCAGCACTTCCTGCCCCAAGCAAAACCACTTTTTTCCCCTTCGGCTCAACGCCGTTTGCCCTCAGAGCCATCAGTGCGCCGAAGCCGTCAGTGTTGAAGCCATAAAGTTTCCCGTTCTCGTTCTTAACCGTGTTGACGGCTTCGAGCAGTTTGGAGGTATGGTCGATTTCGTCTAAGAAACTGACGACCGCGTTCTTGTGCGGCATAGTGACGTTTAACCCTTTAATGCCCAAGGCGCGCATACCGGTTATAGCGTTTCCAACTTCAGCTGACTTCACATCAAACGCTAAAAATGTGCAGTTCAGTTGGGAAGCTTCAAAGGCCGCATTCTGCATGGCAGGACTTAGGCTGTGCTCGATGGGATCGCCGATCACTGCATAAACATTCGTTTTTCCCGAAATAGCCATCAACTAGACCCCGAAGATGTCGTAGGCGGCTCTCATTTCGCCGATTGAGATTTGTCCCTCGGCTGTTTCGCTGCCCTGCTCTAGCGAGGCGTATGTGAAGAATGCGCCGAATACCGGTGAAAGAAGCCTTGAAATCTTTCCCGCTTCGCCCATGCAGAAACAGACAAGTTTAGCCTTGCTTGAATGAGAAGCGACGAAATTGAAAATGGCTATGTTGTCTTCGACTTTACTTGCGGTTCCCACGATTTTGCAGACGCTGGCGCGGAGGGCAATTTCCCGCTCCAGAACCTTTCCCATTTCAGTAACTCTCAATGCGCCGTCGAATTTGTGGTAGGAAACGATTGCTTCTGCCCCATATTGCTTGAGTTCATCGATTGTTTCTTGGTTTTTTGGGCTGGATAGGCTAACGTCAACGTATTCGAAGCCGTTCTGGGCAGCGTTTAAAAGTGTATGTTGCCGTTCGACTTCGGTCCCGTCGAAAAAGCCCTCTTCGCTTGTCGTCCTGTTTGTTGCGATCAGCGAGACATTTGCGCTTTTGACGAGTGCTGACAAGTCTACGGATGTTCCAAAGTAGTCCAATCTAACCTCGATAAGGTCTGCTTTGGCTTTTTCCGCCCTCTTAATGAGGTCTAACGCTTCAATGTTGTTTCTTGGGAGAATCGAGACGCAGATTCTCGATGTCACTTTTCAATCACCGTTTCTTCAGGCACAGACACGCCAAAGTGCCGGCCTCCCTTCGCGGCTAAGTACACTATGACTTCATCGTTTGGTTTTAGCTCAGTCACAGGTTTTGAAGTTTTCGGTGTCACGACACGTATGGTTTCGGCGTTTTGGAGTATGGTTTTGATTTTTGTGTCGCCCGCTTGGGCTTCGATTAGGATGAGAGGTCGAAACTCGAGTTTTGACCTGCCCACGTTTGTTATTCTAGCTTCGCCTTCCCTGTTGACTATTAGAACTTCGTCGCCGGCTTTAAGCTCGGAAAGGTACCGTGTGTTCTGCATTGAAGCCAGCGCGTAATTTGATGCTGCTCCAGCGTTCACGCGGAATGGTCGAGAGTTCACGTAGGGGTTTTCGTTCACTTCCGCTTCCACGAGGAAAAACCCTGCAGATTGGCAACTGATGAGCATTCCTTCGCCGGGAACCATTAAGTCGACAGTGTCCACGCAGACTCTGGCGCCGCTGCTAATCGGCTTTGCAGACGTGATTTTAGCCGTCATCAACGTTATTTTCGGGGTTCGTTCTTTAACCATTTTAGCTGTTTTCGCAAGTTCATCGGGGCTTGAAGTTTTGAGCAGCACGCCATCGGCTCCAAGTTCCAAGGTCTCAAAGACAAGTTTCGCATCTTCAGCGGTGCCTACCTCAGCGATAAGTTTGCTTTTGCCTCTTGCCTTTGCAATCAAGTTTTCAAGCGGGATTACTCGCCAATCGAGACAATCAATGATTATGTAGTCAACCCCATGTTCCGCCGCTTTAACAGCCTCGTTCTCATCTTCTTTTCCACGTATGCTGACTTTAAAGGCGATTTTACCCTCGTTCTTGAGGTGCGCAATTTTTTTCTCGTTCAGTTCAGCTATGAACGCTATGTCTAATTTGCCTGAGCGACCGTATGCCTGGGAATCCTGTATTATCACGTCTACGTTTTCGCGTGCGATGGTAAGGAAATGTTCTTTTTCTTGGGGCGACAGGGATTGGGCTATTTCCAGCCAGAGTTCTTTCAAGCTTTTTCACCGAGAATTTTAAGCGCTTGCTCCACGTTTACGCCTTCGTGAACGATTGCCCTTAGCGCTTTAATCATTAAGGTTGGGTTCTCATGCTGGAAAACGTTGCGTCCGATGGAGAGCCCTGCGGCGCCCGCCTCCATTGAGTCATGAATAGTTTGAATGATTTCCTTGGACGTTTGGCACTTCGGTCCGCCGGCAATTACAACTGGAACAGGACAGCTTTCGACGACTGTTTTGAACGTTTCCATGCTGCCTGTGTAGTTTGCCTTCACTATGTCCGCGCCAAGTTCAGCGCCGATTCTAGCCGCGTGAGCCACCATTTCGGGTGCATGCTCGTTTTGTATTTTTGGCCCCCGCGGATACATCATTGCGAGCAGTGGTATGCCGTAGCTGTCGCACTCCTCGGATACTTTGCCGAGGTTGCTCAGCATTTTGTCCTCATCCTGCGCACCAACGTTAACTTGCACTGAGACCGCGTCTGCTCCTAAGCATACGGCTTCCCGTACACTGCACACTTGGACTTTACTGTTAACGTTTGGACTTAGGTTTGACATGCCTGATAAATGGATTATCAAACCGACGTCTCCAGCATCAACATGCTTAGCTATGCCCTTGTTAACTAAAACGGCGTCGACTCCACCTTTGATGAGCCGGTTGATTATTTCTTGCATGTTGATTATGCCTTGGACTGGGCCTATTGTTACGCCGTGGTCCATGGGAACTATCACAGTTCGGTTGTCTTGCCGCAAAATTCTTTTTAATCGTCGTGTTTTTCCTTGATTCATATTTTTCACCTTATTTTGAGTTCCTTAAAGAGTTTTTAATTAGCCTGAGGGCTTTTTCACGTTCATTCCAGTCTAAAAATAGCAGGATGCTCGATGTTATAGTAAGTATCCCCGAGATGTTAATGTCGTTGAGCCTTAAGTCTTCGCTGATTTTTCCGATAATACCATGCGTCTCTTCCAAGCCGACACCGCTTGTTTTTATGAAAACCAAGTCTTTCTTGACCGCCATCGCTATGGTTTCCTTGTTGCTCGTTGTGATCTCGTGGATTTCTTTGAAGAACGCGTCTAAGCTTTTCTCTTGAGAGACGTACAGTATAACCGAGTTTGTGTTCATAGACATGCCTAAAAGCAGCGAGTGCTCTTTGGCTTTCTCCACCATTTCTAGGATGACTTTGGGGTTTGCGGAGATGCCGTTTCCGACAACAGTTATTTCAGCCACGGGGAATGGATGCGCAATTTCAGCGCCAAGCTCCGTTGTCAGCGCACCCGTGATTACTGTGCCTTCCGCTGACAGGTCGCCACGTGCGTGGTTGATTACGCGGACGTTGATGTTCTTTGGCTTGTACTTCAAGGCTTTACTGTGAATGAATTTGGCTCCTGAATCCGCAAGACCGACCAGAGCGTTAACGTCGATTTCCCGTAAACGTTCCGGGTTGGAAATAATTTTAGGATCACCAGACATTATGCCCTCCGCATCAGTGACCAGAACAATTTCATCAGCCGCCAGCGCCTCAGCCAGAATAAACGCGGTCGTGTCACTCCCGCCTCTTCCAAGAGTGGTGATTTTGCCGTCCTTAGTTTTGCCTAAAAAGCCCGCCACGACCGGTATGACGCCTTTCTCAACGATTGGCAGTACGGATTCACGGATGTTTTTTTCGCAGTCCGTCAGGATTGGATTGGCGTTTTGGAAGGCTGAATCCGTTATTATTGGCCAGTTGCTGTCGATTGGGTCAAAATAGCAGGAGCCCATACCGTTAGTTCTCAGCGCCGTTGAGAATATTCTGATGCTGGTTCGCTCGCCCATGGAGAGGATGTCATCTAAATCTCTCTTCTCCAATTTCCCGTTGGAGGCGTTCTTCGCTGTTGTCATAAGATCATCGGTTGTTTTACCCATGGCGGAAACCACAACGGCGACCCGGATTCCTTTTTTGGCTTCATTAACGACGGCGACAACCGCTCTTATGAGTCTCTCGTGATCAGAGAGGCTAGAACCGCCGAATTTAACCACGATTTTTTTGTTAGAATTAATTCTTTCCATTTTTCACACCCATGCTCGCCCAGAACTTTCCTTAAAAATTTTCAGTCCTGGGCCTAACCAAAATAGAAGAAGTAGTAAAAGTAGTCGAAGCTCTGGAAATCCAGCAAAACGTTTTCTCTCTTGCTTTCGATAGTAGACATGAGCTTCGAACCTTGCCAAATGAGTCGGTAACCTGAAAATATAAGCATTTCGGATTTAGAATATAGCTAACTCGTGAGGTCTCGTGGGTAAAGTTTTTCCACGTTAAGCAAAAGGGTTTTTTGAACCTTCTAAGCTAAAAGCCAAGGTCCAACAACAGCGAAGTTCATCCTGGTGCCTTGTATCGGTTTATGACCGATTCTTTGTCAGCTATAAAAGCTCAAACCCCGTTCTTGAACCCTTTGTAAGCGAAACTATAAGTCTCTTCAATCCTTCGTAGACGGAAGGCGCGTCACCGGATTTGAAAATGACGCCATTCGCTCCTAAATCTAACAGTTTGAGAACAATCTCTCTTTCGTCATCGTAGGCAAAACTGATAAATGGGATTCCGTTGCCGTTTTCTCGCAGTCTCTTAAGGAAATCGAAGATATCTTCCGACGAAATACTAACGTCACATACAATCACATCGGGTTCAGTTTTCCCCATTTTTTCTAACGCTTCAGTAGTTGACGAGGCTGTTTCGACAACAAGGTCTCCTTGCAGCAAAAGGCATTTTTTTGTCAGCGCCAAGAGGTCAGGATTGCCCTGCACCAGTAGAACAACGGCAGCCCGATTTGTTGCCCTGTCTCCCTCGTTTTCCATCATTTTCATTTACATTCCAAATAAGTTTAATCGCAATGAGAAAGCATTCATGTAATTAATACTTAATCCCTGACACATTTGACGCAAAATTTTCTGCAATGTGAAACCATTGTTCCAAGAAATTAACTTGTTATCATTTAACAGTTTACGAAATACGAATGCCAGAACTGCAAAAGCCTTAAGCAACCAAGAGAATAATATGGAGGAGGCATTTTGCCAAATGGTTATCGACGATTTAGATAAGAAAATCTTGCATGAAATTTGTGGTGGCATTTATTCTTACGATGATCTGGCGAAAACTCTGAACGTTACCAGAAGCACAATCTATCGACGGATTGAAAAAATGGAAAAAGGGAACGTTATAACCAAGAAAATCATGGCCGTTCCTAACTTTCAGAATTTAGGTCTCTTTGCGATTTTGGTAGCTATAACCGCAGCGTACGATGACGTATCGCTGTGCATCGAACATCTCAAGGCGTTACCAAACACCAAACTCCTCTATAGATGCTACGGAGCACATCAGGCTTACGCAAACCTAGTCTGCGAAAAAGGTGATGAAGGACGAATCATAGAGAGTATCCAAATGGCACTGAAGGATCAAAAAACCATTTCGTACAACATTTCTGTGGGTTTTAGATTGGAGAAAATTGACTTTGCTCCATTTTGAAACTCGATCCAACTCATTCAGTAAAGCGTACTAATCGAAGAATCGCAATTTCGTTGAGATGGCGTTTGCTTATTCCTCGTGTGACAGAAAAATGATTGCAAAAACTGACCCAAAAAAACCTAAGGAACCTAAGAGTTCAGAACGCCGATTTGAAGCATGGTTAAGCGTTTTGTCTTCGCTTCTTAACGCTGGGTTTTGACTGAGGAACCCTTCGAGATATTATGAGTATCACGACGCCGATTATAACCAAAAATCCGCCAAGACCATAGAACAATGCCAAACGGTCACTCTTAACATAACTTAGATCATGAAGAACAAAAATAAGAATTAAGAAAAAGATTCCTAAAACGATGATCCAGAGTCCTTGCCAAAGTGTCCTTCGCTCCACCTGCAAACCCAATTAAAAAGCAAGTATTTGCGGTTTTAAACCTTATGTTTACTTTTGACTTCGTAAATGTGCGAGTTGCATTTCCTCCGCAAGAAGACATTATGTAAAACATGATCAACTAATCTGAAAGACTTGAACTAGAAGCGTTCTGGCACACTAACTCAAGATTGAGGCGTAGAGTATAGTCTTTATCAGCTTGACTGTTAATAGTAAAAAGCGAAGGCTAAGAAATGAACGATCTGATCGACTGGCCAAGAATTTTGTTTGAGTGCAAAGACAACGTGCAATTGAGCATTCAACAGTGCTCAGCAACGGACAAAGAATTTGAGCCCGCGTTGGGCAGGGGCGCAGGCGGTGATGTTATGAAGCCGGTCGATTTGGCTGCTGAAAACGCAATAGTTGACACTTTGAAGCAGCATGATGTTTCATTCACTTTGGTTAGCGAGGAGTCAGGAGTTAAAAAGTTCGGTGCTCAAGCAGGCGAATGTTATGTCACGGTTGACCCGATTGACGGAACAACAAATTTTACTCGGGGCTTACCGTTCTACGCATGCTCTATCGCAGTTTCGGATAAACCCATGCTTGAGAACGTTTACGTCGGGCTGGTTGCTGACCTCTTCCATGACGTAACCTACACGGCATTTAAGGGCAAAGGCGCGTTTCGGGACGGAGAAAAGATTAAGCCTTCGAAAAACTCTTCCTTGGACGACGCAATCATCGGCTTAGACTTGAACACTTATAAAATTGACATTATCGCCCCAAGACTGACCGCTCTCATCGGGAAAACCAAGCATATCAGACATTTTGGCGCCAACGCACTGGAGTTGTGCTACGTGGCAGACGGCTTGACGGACGGGTTCGTGGATTTGCGTGGGAAACTCCGCACAACAGACGTTGCAGCCGCTTTCCTAATCTTAAAGGAGGCTGGTGGAACAGTGAGCACTGCGGATAACCAAGCAGTAAATGTTGAGTTGGACCCTCAGAAAACACTAGTTTTCGTAGCGTCTGCCAACATGCAAATTCACGAAAAAATCTTAAGCCTGGTTAAAACTCCATGTTAAGTTTGCTTTGGCCTCACCCTGCAGCTATTGTAAAAACGGGGAAAACCAAAACCCTTCTTATCGCTGATCTTCACATCGGGTGGGAAATGGAACTGCAACAAAAAGGTATTCATGTGCCGAGCCAAACGCCCAAAATTCTCAACAAGCTGACAGAAATCCTCAGCGAGTACAAACCGCAACAGTTGGTTATCATCGGGGATGTCAAGTACACAGTTGTTTCAAGCGACCTGGGTGAGTGGCATGACGTCCCCGATTTCTTCACTAAACTGCAAACCCACATCGGCGAAATAGCAATCGTACGTGGAAACCATGACGCAAACATAGAGCCTCTTCTGCCTGAAAACGTAAAGCTTTTGCCTGCGACAGGCGTAGCAATCGGCGACGTAGGTGTTTTCCACGGGCACAAGTGGCCATCGCCCGCCTTGCTCGGCTGCAAAACGCTGGTCATGGGGCACTTGCACCCCGTCGTTGTCTTCCGCGACCCGGCAGGCTTTAAAATTACAAGACAAGTCTGGATGAGAGCAGCCTGTGACAAGGAAGCGCTAGCAAGAATCCTCCTGCAGAAGTACAACATAAAAGTCGAAGGATCGGTTGACGAAACTTTGCGGAAGCACTACGACGTCAAACTTAAGGCGAGGGAGGTCTTCATAATGCCCAGTTTCAACGATTTCCTCGGCGGGAGACCAATAAACGACCCAAAACCCAGAAAAGAAACCGGCAGCAAAGCGCTGATTGGACCGGTTTTGCGTTCCAAAGCCGTGGATATTGACAACGCTGAGCTTTACCTCTTGGATGGAACTTATCTGGGCACACTAAATCAGCTGAGAAGCCTAAATAATTAGCCGTTAGCTGGCTAACTCTTATATTTGGCGCATGTTATAAGCGTAACATAAGTCTGAGGAGGAACACGCGAAGTGAAACTTGTAACCGTTTTGCTGCCAGAAGCGTATCTGGAAGGGCTAGATGAACTTGTTCGGTCAAACATGTACCCAAGCCGAAGCAGTGTCATAAGGTCAGCTGTACGCGACCTGCTTAAGAAGGAGCTTTGGGAGAACAAACGCCAAAGATAGTGCCGTTCATACGCCTTTTACCGAGGCCAAAAGTTGGCTTGCCGCTTTGGCCGGGTCAGATGCTAGAGTAATTTCTCGTCCAATAATGAGGTAGTTGGCGCCTGCTTTAATCGCCGCTTCCGCCGCGCCACCCTGTGCCCCTACGCCCGGCGAGTAAATTGGAACTTTACCCCTCACAACCTTTTTCACTTCAATTATTTTTTGTGGATAAGTTGCGCCCACTACGATTCCGTCGGCTCCGTATTTTAATGCTTTTTTCGCAAAGGAAATGTACTGCGGGGTTTTCTCGCCCGTTTCTGGGTCGATAATTGTTTGGCCGTAGCCTTCGCTTGCGCCTTTGTGGCTCATGTAGCAGAGAAGAATCATGCCTCGATTGAGCCGCTTTGAGACTTCAAAAAGAGGTTTTAAGCCTTCCTCCCAGCCGATAAATGGGTTAGCGATTAAGGCGTCAAAGCCCGCTGCATAATAGTATTGCGCCATCGTCTCGTTGGTGGCGCCGATGTCGTTAACTTTAGCATCCATAATTGCCAGCAGCCCTTGCCCGCGAATTTGATCCACAATGTGCTGCACACCGTCAAAGGTGCCGAGCGGAAGGACAAGATGATGGTTTATCTTAACGGCGCAGATGTAGGGATGAACCGCTTTCAGGATGCTTTGGGCTTTAACCAAGATTCTGCTCCGGTTTTCGGGAGCTTCAAAGGGAAAATCCAAGGCTAAAACGATTCGTGAATTCTTGCTGTTGGCCGCTTCCTGCATTTTCGCCTTAAAAGACAACGCACACGCCTCTAACTGTATCCTTTGAGGCGCTTAACTATTTCATTTTTTCGCTTGCCAACACAAATGGGAAAATGGCGGCAAAAAATCAAAAGAATGATGATTTCTTTCACAGCAGGCGTATAACGATAAATGTGAGCTCTCAATAATTTTGCACCGTGGCGCAAGGGGGAGAAATAAAGTGAAACGGACTATAGCTGAAAAAATTTTCGCTAAACACTTGATATCGGGACGAATGGTGCCCGGAGAAGAAATCACTTTAAAAATCGATCACACTCTAACTCAGGATTCCACCGGTACGCTTACTTATCTTGAGTTTGAAGCTATGGGAGTCCCGAAAGTTAAGACCCGGCTGAGCCTAAGCTTTGTTGACCACAACATGCTTCAAAACGATTTCCGCAACCCCGATGACCACCGCTACCTTCAAGGAGTCGCGGCAAAGTACGGCATTGTTTTCTCACGCCCAGGCAACGGCATCTGTCACCAACTCTATCTTGAACATTTCGCCGAGCCAGGTCTAACGCTTTTAGGAAGCGATAGTCACACGCCGACCGCTGGCGGCATGGGAATGATTGCCATAGGCGCTGGAGGACTCGATGTCGCCGCAGCCATGGCTGGAGAACCCTTCCACTTTGAAATGCCCAGCATCTTGGGGGTTAAATTGACTGGAAAGCTTTCGCCTTTTGTTTCCGCCAAGGACGTTATCCTAAAAGTGCTCGAAGAATTAACGGTGAAGGGCGGCGTTAACAAGGTTCTGGAGTATCGGGGTTCAGGAGTTGAAACCCTCAGCGTTCCCGAGCGAGGGACAATAGCGAACATGGGAACGGAGACAGGCGCGACAACATCCGTTTTCGCGTCTGACGAATCGACAAGAGCTTTTCTGCGTGGGCAAGGAAGAGAAAACCAGTGGGTCGAGCTTAAAGCAGATGACGAGGCAGAATACGGTGAAACGCTTGAAGTTGATCTTGCCGGTGTTGAGCCGTTAATCGCGTTGCCTCATAGCCCAGACAACGTTAATGCAGTTAGCGAAGTCGAGGGGACACCAGTGGACCAAGTGTGCATTGGGAGCTGCACCAACTCCTCACTCAGAGACTTAAAAATCGTTTCAGCTCTGCTAAGAGGCAAAAAAATCAGTGACAACGTCAGCCTCACAATCTCTCCGGGCTCCAGACAAACCCTGGAGAACATGGCTGCCACAGGTGAACTGGAGCCGTTAATTCGGTCAGGCGCGAGAATTCTTGAGAATGCTTGTGGTCCATGCATCGGCGTTGGTCAAGCTCCGACAAGCGAGGGCGTGTCGCTTAGAACGTTCAACCGCAACTTTAGAGGCCGCTCCGGAACGCAGAACGCAAAGGTTTACTTGGTTAGTCCAGAAACAGCCGTTGCATCAGCCATCAGCGGAAAAATTACTGACCCCAGAAAACTCGGTAAATACCCGGAAATAAACTTGCCTGAAATGCCTTCATTAAATGATAACATGTTCATCTTCCCGCCTTCAAAGCCAGCAACCACCGTCATAATGGGCCCCAACATTAAGCCTTTGCCATCGTTCAAGCCCCTGCCTGAGAAGCTATCGGGTGAAGTGTTGTTGAAGGTTGGCGACAACGTTTCAACCGACGACATCTTGCCCGGCGGCACAGACATCATGGCTTTGAGAAGCAACATTCCAGAAATAAGCAAGTACACTTTCTGCCGAATTGACGATTGTTTCGCTTCTCGCGCTTTAGAGAAGGGCGGCGGCTTTGTGGTCGGCGGCGAGAATTACGGTCAAGGATCATCACGAGAGCACGCAGCGTTGGCACCGAGGTATCTGGGCGTTAGAGTGGTTCTGGCTAAGTCTTTCGCGAGGATACACATGGCTAACTTGGTCAATTTCGGGATTCTTCCTTTAACTTTCAAAGACAAAAATGACTATTTGCACGTAGATCAAGGAGACACGTTAGAGCTGCAGACTAAAGACTTGGCTAGGCGCCTGCTGTTGAAGAACCAAACAAAGGACACGAGAATAGAGGCTGTCCTGAGCTTGAACAGTTTAGAAAAAGGAATTATTAAAGCGGGTGGAAAACTCGCCGCTATAAAGGCAAAACAGAGGGGATAATTGATTGACTAAAAAAAGGTTTAAACGTTCCAAACGTTTGTGTTCGTGAGCGCGTAGATAACTTCTACTTCAAGCTGCGGATTGTTGTATTCTTGTATTTCGTTAAAGTTAGTGAGCATTCCCGTTTGCTTGTCAAAGTAAACTTCGTCGTATAAAGTGCGCTGTGTGCTTTGCGTCGGGTCCAAAGCATATGCTTGGGTGGTGCTTATTCCGTAGTAATCAAGCGCTCGGTTGCCGCTGGTATAAGACTTAGTGATGGTTGCATTAACAGCGACTGTACTGTTGTAAGGGTAAATCAGGTTACTCACTTTAAGGTCAGCGGGGTAAAGACCCCAGAACCCTTCTTGAGTAGTCATCATCCCGTTAGATAAATCGATTGTTTGCTGTTGCTGGACGTCTGTTTCATTGTTAAACACCCAGTCAGTTTTGAGTGTGACTGTGTTCCCTTGGACGCCAGTTATGGTAACTTTATAGTATTGTGTTTGGTTGAGTTGGTAGAAGCCTGGATAGTCTATGCTGGGAACAGGGTTTGAACAACTGCCGGTTATGCTATAAGTGAAGGTGTTACCAACTTGCACTCCGGCCAATGACTGAGAAGAGGAAGACGGTTTTTTGTATGTATAAGCTATTGCGGCAGCTGCAACAGCGATTAGAATCACCAGGATGATAGCGACAATAAGCTTCTTACTTTTACCCTTTTTTCTGATAGCCATACCTAAACCAGTTGGCTAATTGGTAATCGCGATATTTAGTTTTTTTCCCGAAAAGCCTTAAGAAGGCGATGGAAACGTCCTTCGCAGAAAAGCTCAACTGATCGTTCGTAAAGGGAAGTTAGTTAGGCAAATCTTAAGAGAAAGAAGCCCTTTTAGAGAGTTTGGTGGAAAAAATGTACTGTCACAACTGTGGTGCTGAACTCCCAGACGATGCAAATTTCTGTACAAAGTGCGGAGCAAGCACAGGATTGAATGCTCCTAAGCCAACCACGCCTTCGAGGATTGTTATCGCCCCTTCAGGAGTCACGTCCTTGAAATGCCCCAGCTGCGGAGCGCCGATCACGCCTAAGTTTGGAGAGATGGTTATAACCTGCGATTATTGCGGAACCGCAATCACTCTTGGAAGCGAAGGGTGGACTAACATACAGAAACAAACGATGCTTCCTTTGATAGTGTCCACCTTTGACCAGCTCAATTCAATAATTAAGCCGATGATGGACAAGGGCCTTCTTCACAGGCATCTTCAGGAGGACTCCAAACAGGAGGAAATGAGCCTCACGTACGTTCCTTACTGGATCGTAAGCGTTTCCGCCCGAACCAGCGTCGTCGCTACGAATGAAACCGCGCAAATCGCGCAGACAGCCTCAACCGCTGCGTTGATGGGGGTAATTTTCGGCGGCATGGGTGGAGGTTATGGAGGCGGCGCCCGAAGAGGAGGCTTCGGAGGAAGACGCGCTTTTGAAGGGGAGTTTGGAGTAAGCAACCCGTTTGCAAGTATCCTTGGCTTGAAGCGATTGAGAATAATGGCTTTTGGCATGGGTATGGGAGGATACGGCGGAAACAGGAACGCTCAGCAAATGGACGCGAACTATAACTTTCCAGTAATCGCTCTGAAGGCACTTACCGATTATCAACCCCATGACTACCAGTTCAACCTGGAAGATAGAGAGCTGTTTGATATTTCCAAGTTGCCCAAGGATGTAAGGATCCTCAACGGAGACATAAGCGAAGACGTTGCCAAATCCCAAGCAAAGACGTTGATTGATCAACTTCAATCACAAAAAGCGCACGCGAAGTATCACATGATTCAATCGATACACACGGACTCAGACGTTGGGGACGTAGAGCTGCTTCACGTGCCAGTGTGGTTTGCAAAGTTTGATCATAAAGGAAACAAAATCGTGTTAGTTGTAGATGCCAACTCGGGCAGAGTGATTAACAGCGTCGGCCTCTGAAGCCGACTCTGCCTAATCTTTTCGGCGTAGATCGTACCGCGGTTAGTTGCGGCTATTTTACTGGGCAACAGTTTCTTATCCAAGAAAGCTGAAGATGAAGCGTAAGGCATTCTTTTTACGCAGACGCAAGCGTCAGCATGAGCAAAAGTAAAATATGTAAAACACCTAAAATATCTAAGAATAATTTTAGGCAATCCAGAGATGACTTGTTTGGCAACGAAAAAAACAGGCGGGTACAAAATCGTTTTAACCGCTGACCGAACCTTAATGAGCGAGTATGCCGGCGGCATCTTTCTCGGTTTTAGCGCCTGCGTGCCCCGCGGCTTAATTCCTGATAGGCTGTATTTTTCCATGTTTTGCCCTTCTGTGCCTGTTAACAAAGACGGGTCGTCTAAATTTGCGCCTTGTGGACTCAGGAAGACCGAGGCTCAGCTGCTTAACAGCGGTTTCAGCCGTGAAGACGTCATTGTTGCGCATCCTGACTATCTTAACAAAGTTGTGGGTGAAAACACTAAAGTCATCGGCATTAACGAGACGGACCCGTTAGGCATAGGACCCGCTACAAGCACGTTTACTCAGCTTTTCAATTTAGAAGAAGCTTACATGGCAGTAAAGTTCAAAGAAATACTTGACAACCAAGCCGTTCAAAAATACAGGCCCAAAATAATCGTCGGGGGACCTGGCGCGTGGCAACTGGAAGACGATGATGCAAGAAACGGTTTAGGCGTGAACTGCGTCTTGGTCGGCGAAGGAGAAAGGGTTGTCAAGTCACTTTTTGAATCGGCGGTAAACGACGGCGAGCTACCCCAAGTTGTTCATGGTCCCGTGGTTGAGGAAGAAGAAATTCCGCTTATTCAAGGCGCCACGATTGACGGCATAATTGAGATTGCGCGGGGATGCGGGCGTGGCTGCGCGTTCTGTGTGCCGACGCTTCAACGTTACAGGAGCTTCTCGCTTGATCGCATTATGAAAGAAGTTAAGGTGAACATGGACGCTGGAAGAAGACCGCTGCTCCATGCTGAAGACGTTTTTCGATATAAGGCAAACGGCTTCGAGGTCAACGAGCCAGCGGTTAAAGAACTGTTCGACACAGTTTATCATTACCCCGGCGTCAAAAGCGTGGGTATAAGCCACTTCGCTCTGGCGTCTGTAGCTAACGCCCCAGACTTAATCAAAGAATTGTCTTACATACTCGATGTTAAAAAGGCTGAGGAGTGGATGAGCGGACAATGCGGCGTCGAAACAGGCAGCCCCAGATTAATCGGCGAACTAATGGCGGGCAAAGCTAAACCTTTCAAGCCTGAACAGTGGCCCGACATCGTGGTCGACGCGTTCAAAATCCTAAGTGACAACTTTTGGGTTCCATGCGCCACGCTGATCATCGGGCTTCCAGGCGAAACAGAAGAGGATTCCCAGCTAACTATCGATTTGGTAAAGAAGTTGCATGATTACAAGAGCTTGTTAATACCGCTTTTTATGGTCAGCGAGGGCGGCTTAAAAGACAAAACCCAATCTTTCAAGATGACGAACATAACAAAGAAGCAATCTGAGCTTTTCTTGACGTGCTGGCAGCACAACGTTGATTGGGCAGAAACATTCCTCAACGAGTATTTCGTAACTAAGGCAAGCTTCGGAAGAGGCTACGCGATAAAACTGGTTTTCTCGTACGGCATAAAGCAGGCTAGAAACCTCATGAAAACATGCAGAGAGGAATACGAATACGACATGCCGGCATTGATTCGAGACGCGAAAGAAGGCAAATTCCCCGTGGCGTTCCCGATAAGGCTAATAAGCAAAATCCTGGGCACGTAAACAGCGCTTATAACTATGAAGAAGGATTCTTTGTGAAGAAGAAAACGCCGTAATTCTTGTAGGGCTCCAGCCGCTGCAGTTTAAACTTGCCTGCTTCAACCTCCGCCTTCAACGTCTCGGGGTTCTGGACTGGCGCACCAGACAAGATTCCCCTCCTAACGACCTCCACAATCACCAGCGTACCAGTTGCCTTGAGAATTCTTCGGAACTCTGCTAAAACAGTTAAGGTCTCCCCGACTTCATGGTAGACGGTTACAAGTAGAATCAAGTCGACTGAGTCGTCTTCAACCTTGATGTTTGTGCCGTCATTTTGTAAAAACTCGACGTTCTTAATGCCTGCTTTAGCCACCTTGCCTTGAGCTTTCTTCAGCATTTCGGGTGAAAGGTCAACCGCAATCACTTTTTTGGCTTTCTTTGCAAGCTCCACCATGAAGAAGCCTGGTCCACAACCGAAATCCATCACGACATCGTCCGGGTTGATGCCTAGCTTTTCTATGAGTTGGGAAGGCGGCTGGAACCATCGTCTGATGGGGTTATCTAAAAAGATAGCTCCCGACGCAGAATATGCTTCTCCTTTGTGCGACACAAAAGATTCTCCGTTAAAGTGACTTCTGAACTAGCATTTGTCTTTTTGGCAACATATTTAAACTTCTTGCAGGGACCTGAAAGGATTACCGGCGAGCTACACAAAACCTGAATTAACGATGAATGCCTTAGCATTATTTACACGAAGCAGACGGGATGAAACAAGAAAAATAATAAGAAAAATAATCCTAAAAAACAAAGTTAAGGAGTCTATTCCGCTTTTTCTTCGGCGGAAGGCTCAACGGCCGCGGCTTTCGCGGCTTCTTTTGTTACTTCCTCCACTGGCAAACCTCTAGTTGAGCGTCTCGCCACGGCACCGAGCTTCGTTGCTGGCGTGTAAGCTCCTCCTGCGAAAGTAAACCCGCACTTACCGCATTTCCAGACGCCGACGCTTTCGCGATGCACACGTATGAAGCCGCAATTTGGGCATTTGTGAGGTCTCTTGAGTTCAGTAACAACTTTGACGTAGCGTTTTCTAACTGTGGCGCCGTAACGTGTTCCTAAACCCCTTGTCGGACCAACCTTTTTTGTCTTCGGCACTTATTTCACCAATCAAGCTTCTTGCGTATTTCGACTGATTTCTCCTGAGCAATCTTTGACGCTTCTAAAATCTGTTGCGGTGTGAAATAGCCCGAGCCGCCCTTCTGAACGGCGCAAATGTTGCCCTCTTCGTTGATTGCCATTGATATTCGGGAGTCCATTACCTGTTCTTCTTCAAGCCACGGGTCAACGATCAGCGTGTTGTTAATCTTGGCTACAGTAACGGTTATGGGGCGGCTTTTAACCGGCAACGAAACGTATCCCTGTTTTATTTTCAACTCGCCGTCTTTAATTTCGTAGTTAGGCATCTTAGTATTAAGCAAAGCGCTCATAGCAGCCAAGGCTGAACAGTCAATCAAGTTTCCGTCATGATTCAGCACGTAAATATCGACGAAGACAACGAAAACTTTCTTGCCTGGTTCAATGCACAGCTTTTCACTATCAATCGCCTTCGATTCACGTATGCCTCTGTCAACCACGCGTGCCAACTCGATAGAGTTTTCGTCAGGCGGCCCCGGCTCAAAGTTCGGTGAAGCCAACGGGACAAGCTCAGCGTTAACAGTTAAAACTCCCTCGTTCGGTGTATCTGGGAACGGCTCGCCAGTTTCAACTTTTACTCCAGCTAGAACTTCTGTTTTGCCGAGCAGACATCTTGCTGAACCTTCTGCACGTTCAATTAAGCCCTGCTCGATTTTGATTTCTCGGTAGTCACGTAAGCCCCTCCCGTCTAGACGCTTTCCTTTTTCGAGAAGTTGCTCAATCTGCTTCAATCTAACTTTAGTAATAAGGGACGACATTACTCTTCACCAGCCTCCTTAACAACCATGTACTTAGTTTTCAACGCTTCCTTCTGCACCTCATAAATTCTCCTGCAGCCGTCCAAAGCCATGTTGGTCGCCTTTTCAAACTCTTGCATTGTCAGTATCCCATCCATCTGAAGCAGCGTAATCGCGTTTAGGCTAGGCATGTAAGCTACTGGAACATCTGCGGCACCGAGCTTGTCTTCAGCATCATAGAGATCTAAGACGACCGTGTCATCGATCTTTCCAGCTGCGCAGGCAACCACCAAATCGCGCATTGGAACACCAGCATCAGCAATGGCTAAAGCAGCGGCAGTAATGCTTGCGCACCGTGTTCCTCCATCAGCTTGAAGTACCTCGACAAAAACGTCGACGCCTGTCCTTGGATAAAGCTCCGTGAACAAGGCTGGTTCTAAGGCTTCTTTTATGACTTTTGACAGCTCAACCTCTCTTCTGGAAGGCGCGGGTGATTTGCGTTCCTGCACTGAAAACGGAGCCATGTGATATCGGCATCGTAAAACCATACGGTCTGGCATCGCTAAGTGCTTAGGATGCATCTCTCTGGGACCGAACGCCGCGGCTAAAATCTTATTTTTTCCGTGTTCAATGTATGCTGAACCGTCAGCGTTTGATAATACGCCGACTTGAAGCTTTAACGGTCGAAGCTCATCTGCTTTTCTACCATCCGACCTTATGCCTTTTTTATCGATTAGTTTTTCAGGTTTTTCATTCATTCTTGTTTTCCTCCACTTTTTGCTCAATTTTGCCTTTACGTTCTTTAAGCAACTGTGTTACGCGATCCGTGAGACCGCTTGTGTGGGACTCTTGCTCGATCTTTCTGATGGCCTCTATCGCGAGGTCCTCATCCTCAGGGGTTTTTCCAGTGACCAAGACGACGCCGTTTAGTCCCAGAATAATCTGGCAACCGGTTTCCTGTTTTATCATGGAAATCATTGAGCCTTTTCTGCCTATTACCCGAGGAATCTTCGTTGGCGTCACTTGGAGTATTTGGCCTCGCGTTATCTTCCCCAGCCCTGGCTCTCCGACAGTAAGCTGCGGGTCGTGGGCTCTGTCGTATGAGGCAATTTTCGCAACAATCAAGTCGCCAGCGTTCAGGACTGCGGATAACTCGTCATTTTGAGGCTTGAAAGGCCTGCTTAAAACATCTGATGCGCGTAGGAGTGCCGAGTAGGGTCCTTTGATACTGATTGTCCAGCCGTTAAACCCGACTTCCAAGACTGTTCCAATCACGATATCGCCAACTTTAGGCACATAAAAAGCCCTAAGTGCAACAACGTTCACTTTTTTATTGTCCGTGTCCACAAGTCCGATTCTTGAGGCGTAAATCTTGTTTTGCTCCATGTACGTATTCTCGCCAGGCAAGTATTCGCCTTCAGCAAGCAGTTCTCCTGGCGTCACGAGCTGTTTTTTTTCAAAGAATATTGGCATAAATCTTCCCTCCAACCTAATTCTCTTATGAAATTATTTTTGCTTCTCCACTTCCTTTGGTTAAGTCACCAAGTTTGTTTAGCAACGACGCATAGGAACCAGCGGGCAATTCCAGTTCGCCGTACCATGAGCCGTCTCCACGCCATTCTTCCCGTTTTATGGCGCCCAAACCTTTGATTGACCCGTAAGCTCTTGCCGCGTACTGGGAAGGCAGCTTGACTGAGACTATGACCTGCTCTATTTTTAATGGCAAAATTGGACGCAGAAGTTTCACTATGTCCCTAGCTTGTTCCTCAACTGGCTTGTACGGGTCGATTGGGTAACGGATTTGTTCCATCGCGTTTTCGATGCGCATCGGTGGATGCGGCAGGTTTGTTTTTGGGTCAACCGCTTGTCTAGCAATGAAATCGATTATTTGTCTTCTTTTGTCCTCTATCATTTTGCGTCTTTGCTCGGTTGTAAGCTGAAGTGTTCCTTTCTTCAATATTGCGTCAGCGATTAACAACGGATCGATTGTTCCGAAGGCTTTGCGCATTGATTCCTCAGAAACTTTGGTTCCCTTGTTCGCGTCGGAAAATATCATTTCGGCCGCTAAGACTTCGGTCACTCCCGAGATTTTCCCGTTATGATAATCTAGCGCTTTTTGGGGCTTAACTAGGATTTCAAAGTGCTCATTTTCCTTTGTTAAGCGTGCAACGGTGAACTTTTCACTCATCAGGTTGTCACTTGCTTGAACCCAGCTCCGTGATGTAGCCTTCTACTTTGTCGTCTCCGAGCATTTCCATTTTTTTGGTCGCCACGGGTATGACCGCAATCTTTATTCTCGGCGGCAACTGGCGTGCTTCTAGAGCTTTAACTAAGCATTTTACGGCTAGCTTGATGCCTTGTTCGAGTATCATGTCGTCTTTGTACTCTTCTTTGAGAATCGACACGACTGTTTCTCTTCCGGCGCCTAGCGCTGTGGCTTTGTATCCTCTGTAGGTTCCGCTTGGGTGTGTTCCAAAGACGCGTGTGCCAGTTTTGTCCACGCCACCGAAGATGATAGAAACTCCGAAGGGTCTTACACCCGCGTGCTGCGTGTACATTTGTTGGATGTCGCATATGCGTTTTGTCACGACTTCTACGTCTATGGGTTCATCATAGGTTAGCTTGTTACTTTGAGCGTAAATTCGTGCTTGATCAATGAGTATTCTGGCGTCTGAGCTTAAACCAACTATTGCCGCGCCAATGTGGTCGTCTACCCTGAAGATTTTCCAGGAGTAACCTGCTTCTTCAAGGACTTCGATGTTTTCTTCTGAACCGAGAATCAAGCCTTCGGGAGATTGAATGCCTAAAATGGTGGCTCCACGATTCACCAATTCCATCGCGTATTCAACTTGGAAGAGCCGTCCGTCAGGTGAGAAAACGGTTATTGCACGGTCATATGCTCCTGGTGCTGCAAACACTGACATAACTTTACCTCACTAAACACTGTACACTTTTTCATTGATTCATATAAAGACTACACTAAAAACCTTTCCTAGTAGAAGGAAATTTCGGTTTTTTTGGGCTGATTTTGCTGGTGAGTAGTGGCTGCCATGCATTCTACTCAGAAAAAGCTAAGCCTCAATCTTTAATTCTTTCCAAGAGCAATCGGATGATTTTTCAGTTCTGGCATGGGAATCAACAAACGCGATCTTCACCATGGTCCTTCTCCAATAAAGGTTCAACGCGGTTTTTGTCCCGCGTTATAGCTGTTGAGGCATAGTAAGCGTCAAAAGGTGACAGTTTGTTTTCACCGATCAAAAGCGACGCTGTTAGGCACATTTCAGGGGTGACGGCAACCCACTCAACATTCTGCAGGTGCGAGAGGTCATTTACCGCGACCGATAGTTGATTGAACAATTGCCTGTTGTAAAACCAGAAAATGACTTCTTAGATTGCCGCAGTGGAGGCATAGATTCCTTTGACTTCTCCCTTTTCTATCTTTTCAAGGATGAGGTCTGCTATTGGTTTTAACCTGTCCTCCTTTTTCATTGCAGCTAATAGAAGGTCTGATTCGATTAGGGTTTTAGTCACCTTTCAACTTTTGGTTGACAAGCCGCTGAGCTGTCTGTAGAGCCTCCGCGCGCATTTCTGAGACGGATTCTTTAGCATCGATTTTCAGGTTTTTCAGGTCTTTGAGGGGTTGCTTCGGGACGGGTATGATGGCTATGTGGTCGCCTAAGTCAACGTAGATTATGCTGTCTCCTTTGCTGATTTTGTATTTTTTTCTGATGGCAGAGGGAATTGTGGTTTGACATTGCCTGGTAACTTTGACCTCGTAAGCCATAATGATACAGCCTACTAAAATGCAGTAAAAAATACTATAAAACATTTACTAATACTATTATGACTTTTCTTTGACAGGAGCATCGTTAGGTTTTGATTTCCACGCGCGCTTTCCGATGGTATTTATAGCCTCGAAAATCAATAGTCTTGCAAAACTTTTCGGAGAGAGAAGGCAAGGCGAAAGGATGACGGATGAATCCCGTGCGGCAACAGTCTTGAAAATATTGCGAGGAGCTTTAGCTTTGCCTGAGTGGTCTAAGCGGACACATGACCCGTTCGAAACCTTGGTTGTAACGATTATTTCACAGAACACGGCTGACGTTAACACCGAAAGAGCCTTCGAAGCATTGTCGAAGCAGTTCGAAATAACCCCTCAGGCGCTGGCAAACGCGAGAAAAAGCGAGATTGAAGCCTGCCTTCACGTTGCAGGCTTATACCAGAGTAAGGCCAAGGCAATACAAGCAGTCTCGAAAATCATCCTCGAAAAATTCGGTGGCTCCCTCGCGCCCGTTTTATCCTTGCCCTTGGATGAAGCGAGAAAAACGCTTATGAGCATGCCCGGAGTTGGGCCGAAAACCGCGGATGTTGTCTTGCTCTTCTCAGCCAACCAGTCCACAATTCCTGTGGATACGCACGTGAACCGCGTGTCTAAAAGGCTCGGCTGGGCGCCTGCAAACGGAGATTACGAGGCTGTTCGTTTGAGTCTTCAGTCGCTTTTCGAGCCGAAAGATTACTTGGCAGTTCACTTGCTTCTGATTGCGCACGGTAGAAAAACCTGTAAGGCGGGGCGCCCACGCTGCCACGAGTGCCCAGTCTACGATTACTGTCTGTCAAACTGGTTGGGGGATAAGCCGTGATTAGGATGCTGCCGAACCCTGTGCAAAGGTGCTTCCCTTATCTGAGCGTCCGACCCTACCAAGACAAATTCATCAGCACGGTTTACAACGCTGTGGCGGAGAGGCGTTCAGTCCTCATCGAAGGCAGCAACGGGCTAGGAAAAACCATCTCGGCTCTTTCCGCTTGCATACCCGTCGCCATGGAAAAAAACCTGAAGATTCTCTACGTCGCCAGAACCCATCGGCAACATGACCGCGTCATCGAAGAACTCAAAGCCGTTCACAGGAAACAAGCTGTAGTCGGCGTCTCCATCCGAGGACGCAACGAAATGTGCCTCAACGCGTTCGCGCAACACGGCGCTTTTGATTCGAAGTCGATGATGGAAGTCTGCGAGCTGCTGAAGGCGAAGGGCAGATGCCCATACTTCCTCAACGTTCAAAAAAAGTCACTTGAATACATCGAGCTTGCTCGCGCAGTGGCAGTCCGCCCCTACCTTGCGTCAGACATCCTTTCGATTTGCATGAAAAGAGAGATTTGCCCCTACGAGCTGGTGAAATCGGCGGTGTCAGAAGCACGAGTAATCGCCCTAAGTTACTTGTACGTCTTTGACCCAAACATACGAATGGTTTTCATGAAGAACTTGGAAACGGAGATGTCAAAGGTCATCCTGATTGTTGATGAAGCACACAACCTGCCCGAGACAGCCATCGACATTTCAAGCAGCAGCCTGTCTTCCTTTGCCGTAAAGCAGGCTGAGTTAGAAGCTAACAAGTTCGGTAACACGGAAGTCGAGAAGTTCGCTCACTCCTTCAAGGAAACCATCGACAAATTGACGGAGGACGTCACGCGTGAAAAAATCGTTTCACCCACCGAAGTGATTGAGGACATCGAGAAGTCAGGCATCGAGAACCCCAAAGAGTTCTTCGAGGGGATGTGTGAAGCAGGCAACGCTATCAAGAGGCGCCTCCTTGCTGAAGGGAAAAACCCAAGGTCGTACGTCCATTCGATGGGCGACTTCCTGCTCAGATGGATGGAAACGGCTGATGATGATTCATACGTGAACGTGGCAAGTAGCTACCTCAGCAGGGAAAAAAACAGAATTGCAAAGCTGGAAATCGTGGCGTTGGACCCGGGGAAAATCACCGAGCCTGTTTTCTCATCAACGTACGCCAACGTGATAATGTCTGGCACACTCCAGCCGTTCAACGCTTACGAGAAAATAACCAGGCTTCCGACAAACACAGTGGAATGCGTTGTCCCCTCGCCCTTTCCGAAGGAACACGTTTATTCCGCCGTCTGCCAGGGGATCACGACATCGATGGAGAAAAGAACCCCGGCCATGTACCAGACCATCATTGAACGAATAAACGAGGTGGCGGAAAACACGCCCACAAACACAGGGGTTTTCGCCGCGTCATTCGAAGTGCTAAACCAGATACTCTCCGGAGGACTGGAGGATGTTCTTGGGAAGCCTCTGTTTCATGAAAAACGGGAAATGACCTCCGAGCAAAACGAAAAACTGGTTTCGAACTTCAAGGCGTGCGGAAGCCGGGGCGGCGCCGTTTACCTCGGGGTGCAAGGCGGCAGAACTTCGGAGGGCGTGGATTTTCCGGGTGATCAAATGGACTCTGTGGCAGTTGTAGGTGTCCCGTATGCTGAGCCGACACCGAGGGTGAAAGCGCAGATTGACTATTACGACAAGTGTTTTCCAGGGTTTGGACGCGAGTACGGCTACGTTTTGCCCGCCATGAAAAAAGCTTCTCAGGCGGCAGGAAGAACGATAAGGACACTGGAGGACCGGGGAGCAATAGTGTTTTTAGATTACCGCTTCTCCACCAGCTACTGTCGAGGCTTCATACCCTCATGGATAACCAACGGGATGAAGGTGCTGCCGAACGAGAAAGGAGTTTTAGCGCGGGAAATAAGTCACTTTTTCAAGGTTCAGTCCTGAATTTCTCTCAGCTTCTCATCAAGACAAACTTTTCCTATCACAATCCTTGACGGTTTCGCTGAGACAGCGGTCTGCACTTTCAACACTTTTCTTAGCTGGTTGATTTCGCGTAGAACGCCGATCCCTAAAAACTTGGTTCCGGAAGCGTACAGCCCGACAAGCAATCCTTTTTCTGGCGTTTGACTCTTCGGAAGAGCATCTCGCGGTTCAACAGCCAGTTGATTCATTGGATAGCATTGAAGTTTTGCATCCTTCAAGTACCTTGCATAAGTCATTTCCCTGAGGCTTTTACGCTTTTCAGCAGTTCGCTGGCTAAGAGACGAGGAAAGCTCAACAGTAAGCACTTTCCGTTCAACACTAGCAATCAACTCGGCAAGTTCATCCGCTACTTGAACGCCGACTACCAAGTCAGGTTCGAGCTCTTTAACCAACGCCGTCTTGTACCGAACTGCAATGTCGCCTGCTACCCAACCATCCGTGTTAATAATCACAAAATCAACGGTTCTCTTGGAAATTTCAGCCCTCAAAGCAGCCATACCCTCGATCGTCCGGGCAGTCGCCTTTATCGGCGATGTAACACCCACAAAAAAGGCGTTCTCAAGCTTCAAATCGTACAATTCCGCGACCGGTTTGGAAGTCAAGGCGTAGCCGACGGTGCCCGATGACCCGATGTCTGATTGACCTAAATCTCCGTCTAAAACAGCAACCCTGCACTTGCCATCCACTAACTTGTTTACTAAGTAAGTGCAATAGCTGCTTTTCCCAGAGTCAATTTTTCCCAAAACCAAAACAACCGCTGGCTTTTTCTGAACACTCAAAATCGCTTCAAGAGGTTTATCCCACGAGCTTGGGATGGTACTTTCAGGAGCCTCTTCGACGCCTGCGTTAGCACCTAATGACACGTCAAACAAAGCTTTTTCAACCACGAAGAACGGTAGCCGCTTTCCTTCACGCACTACAACCTTTTGAGCCGGCTTAACCTGGTATCCGAAGACTTCAGCCCTTCCAGAAACAACCTTCACAGACGCAGGGCCATTAACTAGCAGCGTCCTATTGGATTCGACTGTTTGTTGCAATCGTCCTTCTCCTCGCAACAGTGAAGCCTGTTCTCGCAGCTATGTTTATAGCTGAAGAAATATGCCGGATTCTTCGGCTCCGCTTGTTCTCGTTCAACGGTCGGTTAGTTCCCGCTTCACTTACCACTTCAAGGGCAATTTGAGGCGGCAGTGCGTCGTCTAATCTTTCAAGTATTTCCTTGTGCACGGGAACTCCATTGCCGATTTTAACGGAAACATTTGTCACTGGTAAATTAACGTTTTTCACCATCTTAATTATGCTGTTGATTAGTTCGGCTGTGCTGAAACAGTTTCTTTCCTCAACTACTTTACCATCGGCGATCACTGCCAGCCCGATTGCTTCACCTGGGTCAACACCGACGATTATTCTTTCATAATCTTCTTTCCCCTGAAGAGCGCGCTTTACTTCACTGACTAAATTATCCAGTTCACCGTCTTCGGGCAAGATTATTATTTTCTCATGTTTCACCGAGTGCCGCTCTCTCTCAGTCGTTACTACCACCGTTACTTCGGAGGGCACTGGCTCACCCGGAACCAAGCTTACGAAGGGGATCCGGTGCTCTCGTAACTCGTTAACGATAAGAAAATAAGCTTTTCCTTTTACTGTTGCTACCGCAACTTTCTCTTTCACTTAATCAACCTTATAGTATACGTTTAAGTGCAAAACACATTACTAGTTTCAAGTTTATAACGCTTGGTGTAAAAAATGGTTACAATCAGCACAGGATGCAAATGTATCGACAGCAATATCGGCGGAGGCATCTCGCCCGAAGGCATAACTTTAATCTATGGTGAGCCTGAAACTGGAAAAACGACGCTTGCCATACAATGCGCCGTCCACTGTGCGTTACAAAACTTCAAGACTCTCTTTGTCGACTGTGATAACACGTTCTCAACAAAAAGGCTTTCGCAGATTTCAGCCGACAAATTTGACCAGGTTGCAGAACAAATCATTTTGGTTAAGCCAAAAGATTTCCATGAGCAAACGGCTGTTGTAGACTACATTCAGAATTATACAGAAAAAAATTTTGGGCTAGTAGTGATCGACACTTTGACGTCTTTGTACGGCGCTGAAGTTTCCGGGTATTCGGGAAAAGCCTTCAATGTGAACCGCGAGTTAAACAGACAATTAGCCATCTTGGCGCAAAATGCAAAAATCCGAAAAATTCCTGCGATAATAACAAGTCAGGTGCGAAGCGTTCTTGACAACCCGAATATCACTTTTGCGCCAGTCGCTAACAGAGTTTTGAAGTTCTGGGCTGACGTCATAATCGCTATGAAACCAACCGGTTATCCTCAAATCATAAAAGCCGTCGTTGAAAAAACCCATGAAAATTCTCAAGAAGTCAACTGCTATGTACAAATAGTCGAACCTGGAATACAAGATACTGAATTCCAAGAATAATGACGGTTAATCCAATGAACGTAATCCTGCTAATAGCTGATTCACTGAAATTCATTTTCCCAGCCTACTGCGCAAACGCCACACCAGTGCTCGCCGGCGGCGGAACATGCATGGATTTTGGCAAGAACTTTTTTGACGGCAAACGCGTTTTCGGCAATAACAAAACTTTCAGGGGCTTCTCTTTCGGTTTAGTCATCGGCGTGATCGTCGGGTTAATGGATGCTGCACTTTTTCATTTTCCTATCCTGTTCGCTTTCCTGATTCCTCTAGGAGCTCTCGTGGGTGATTTAGTAGGCGCTTTTTCAAAGAGAAGGATGGGGATTGAGCCTGGAGGTTTGCTACCCGTCGTTGATCAGGTTGACTTCGCGGTCGGGGCAATAGTTTTTTCTATTCCTTTAGGCATTATGAGTTGGCAATTGGCAGTTACGGTTCTCCTGATTACACCGCCTATTCATCTTCTTACAAATTTCTTTGCTTACAAAATGAAGCTAAAGAAAAACCCCTGGTGAAAGCGCCCAGAAGTCGTAACCACAATGCTTCAATCAAGCGTTTTTTGATTCTCAGCGTTCGGGCTTTAAACGCGCATCCAACGTTTCAAGAAAAACGCCAAAAGGTGTCCTATAAGCAACAATTTTAAGTGAAAAAACCGTGATGCTTCAACGAGGCTCGCGCAGTGGTCGCGTACACGAAACGTAAAGAAGTCAGAAAAGCGGAGATTTAACCTCCACCGGAGGTTTTGAAAGAGATTGCTCCTTCCAAGAATATGTATGATAGAAGCAGAAACGTTACGCCCACGATTAGTAACATGTAAGCTTGCCTCGGCTTGTAGGCATTCTTAGTGCTTTGGTAAATTGCTAACAGACCAACGAAGCCGAAGAGGTACAGTATAAAGGCGATTATTGTGTCCGAAACGAATTGTCCACTGATACTCGGGTACAGGAAGTAGATTACACTGCTGCTTACATAAGCGGGATTAGGTTTTGTGATGAGGGTGTACAAGCCGCCGGCGAAAAGGAACAAAGAATAGCCGATTCCCACAATAGTAAACACCAGGGTTGAAGGGGTAGTTGTTGAGATTCTTCTGAACCATCGACTCATCGAAAAGGACACGTCTGAAGACCGCTTCTTTAGTTTACTTGACATTTCCATCCTCTTCCTTGATTAAGTGCTTTACCACTTCTTTAGCCCATTCTCCAGTTAATGAATTTTTCTGAATCTCACCTAAATATTCTATCCATGATAAACCAGATGCCTTCTTCCAAGGTTCAAACTTCTCCAAAACATTTTGATAAGCAATCAAATGTAACATGCAAAAACCGTTTCCCTCAGCTTCTCTACCGCAAATCTTGCATTTCATTGTTTTTGTTCGCTCCTTTCGAGGGACAAGTAGGATTTAAGCATAGCTTCCAAGACCGCTTTCCCTTCAGCCAGACACTTACCACTGGGCACCCGCAGCGCCTACATGGACTGTTTAACGGTTTTATCGAACCGTTTTGGGGCAGCGGAAAAGTAACGTTACATTTACCCTTGAAATAATTTGTGCAGCCGACAAAACGTTTGCCAGTTTTCTTAGAGCGCAAGATAACCAGTTGTCCAGCACACTTTGGGCATAGGCCAACCATTCTCTCCTCAAGCCAAACTTTTTTTAACGCTTCACCTAATCGCTGGCCTATAACGAACTCTTTTGCCTTAAGTTCTGATGTGACTGGCTTTAAAATCGAAACGGCGTTTTGCAATACGGCTTCTTTTGTCACTTTACCCTGCTGGATTTGGTCCATTTCCTCTTCAAGCCCTCTAGTTAATTTAGGCGAAACAACCGATGGACAATATTTTGCTAGGATTTCGACGATTTCAAAGCCGAGCTCAGAAACGCTCAGATTATCAGTTCCGCAGAGGTACTTGCGGTGGTACAGCGTTTCCATAATCGCTGCCCGCGTAGCCTTGGTTCCTATGTCCTCCTTCTCCATTTGCAAAAGCAAACTACGAGGATTGTACCTTGGCGCCGGTTTAGTAAAATCATTCCTAAGAATTACTCGCTTGATAATTGCCTTTTGTCCCTCGGCCATTGGAGGCAAAGGTGCATCGTTCACTTGAGCATAGGGTTTGTATAGTCCGATCCAGCCTTCACTTAAAGTTCGAGCACCATTCAGATGGAAATAATTTCCGTTAATGCTTAGTGTCGCCTTTACCCTTTGACGAATCGCGGGTTCGCCGAAAGCAGCCATGAACCGGTGCACAATAAGATCAAAGATGTTTTTTTCGGCGGTGCCAAGGGGTTTTTCGGGCAGATTTCCAGTGGGGTAAATTGCTGGGTGTGCAGAATCAACTTTTTCTCCCTCATTTGGCTTCAAAACCGGCTTTGAAAGCAGCTCAACCGCCTGCCGCGCATAAACCGACATTTTGGAAAGCTTTCTAAGTATGGCCCTGTAATCGATTGCTGGCGGAAGCTTTTGGCTGCTTGTTCTCGGGTAAGAGATTAAGGCTTCCAAATACAGATGCTCAGCAACATTTGAAGTGTGAATAGGGGTGCACCTGAAGATCCGGTATGCTTCACTCTGCAAACCACCCAAATCAAATGGGAACGGTGGTTTCTGAAAAAACTCTTCCACCGCTACGTTTTTTATCTCTCCTTCTTGGGTTTTGCAGTCAGCCATGACTCTCGCTGCTTCTTGCTTGCTCTCAAGGATTTTTTCGTATTCGGCTTCGCATGCCACGCCGTTAATGTTTATTTTGGCGGTTAAGGTCCAGTACGGCGTGGGAACGAAGCATTTTATGATTTTTTCTCGATCCTCTAGAAATTTGAGCGTTGGTCCTTGCACTCGTCCAGTGCTAAGCATAGCGTATCCTCCGCCAGTACTTTTAACAGCCGACGTTAAGGCTCTGGAAAGATTTATTCCGTAAAGCCAATCTACCTCATGCCTTGTCAACCCAGCCTGAACGAGAGCAAAATCTAAATTGGGCAAAAGATGAGCGTAAGATTCTTGCAGTTCTTCCTTTGTTAGCGTGGAGTATTTCATCCGTTTGGCAGTTTTCTCCTTGCCGCCGCAAGCGTACTTGAGTATGCAGTAACCTATTATGCTGCCTTCAATGTCGAAGTCGCATGCGTCAACGAACAATTCAGCGTTTTCTGCTAGTTTAGCAATCACTTCCAGCCAAACACGCATCCTCGATGCCTTTCGTTCGACGAGGTATCTTGGAACCCAGCAGTAATCGAAAATTGGATAATCACGGTTAGCTTTTTCTCTGCTTGCAACAGTGTACAGATGCCCAATGGCGGGAACAACGATCAAATCGCCGTTTCGGTAGGCTTTGTAATAAGGAACGCCCTTATCCACTATTCTCTTGGCCTGCTCAGAATCGTCCAAAGCCATGGCTATTCTGCTTGCGGCATCTGGTTTTTCTGTGATGATTAGCGTATATTTTCCCAAAAGCCTGTTGAACCACGCCTAGCACTGTAAATAATCTTTCTTTCAAAATAAGTTTTGCATTGGTACCAAGCCCCTGTTTAAGTTCATAGGAGGTATTTCCCGCAGTTCCGAAGGCGTACTTGCTTTTTGTCGAGGGCGCTAACATTAAAGTCGCAAAGCATAATGCTAATGTTGTTTGTTTGACCCCTTGTTTCTAGAATCATTCATTAACCGACTTAGCGACTGCATCAAGACAAATCTGGTGCTTAAATCAAAATTTAGAGACAAGTAGGTTACTCAAGCAACTATAAATATACCCAACGAGTGACTATCTGGGGATTTGGGATGCCGCAACGTGTTGTTTGTCACGACTGCAATTATGTTTTGTATGAAGGAACCGAGCTCAAGCCGCCAGATGAAATTATTTCCCAGAATGGCGGAAAATGCCCGAAGTGCAATCGGAAACTTTCATTGTTGCCTATTGACGTTGAAGTAAAACCTATATCTAGACGCTTCTAGGCTGGAATGATGACTGAAAGCCGCGCGTTCTTGCTAGTGAGGAGATACGATGTAACTTGAAAAACTGTACGTTTTTCTAAAACAGGCTGACACCTGACAAAAAACCTGTCACGGATGATCGCACTGTGGTTGCTCCCGCAAATTTTTTGACCGTTTTTTCTGGGAGTTCATGGTTTTTGGTCAAGAATGAATGTTCTATCTAAATCTTGTTATTCTGACCTGGAAACCTTGACGTCGCGCTGCTCGCTGAGCCATGCTAGTTCATTTCGGAAAACCATAAATAAACCTCCAATGTGTATACATTAAGAATTAGCCAACACATGGTTAATTGCTGACGAAACGATGAGAGATGGATTAAAGTGGGGGAAGGAATTAGAGATAGGCTTAGCAAGAGGCTGGAACCTCTTAGTAGCTTACGCATCGAAGTAAGTCACGGCACAATAATTGCATATTCTTCGTTAGCTCTAATACTGTTTGTTGCATTTATCGTCCGCATTTTGCCTTTACGCTGGGAAAACCTCTCGTCAGGAGTAACAACCCTTAACGAGTTTGACCCCTACTATCAGTTAAGTATAACTCAGTACATGACAAATCACGGTTTGCTCTCACCTTTTTGGCCGACTGAGTGGAGAAATATGCAGCTGTGGTACCCATTTGGGCTTAACATGGGGGCCACGGCGCTGCCAGGGATTCCGATTACAGGAGCAGCAGTCTACGATCTATTCCGAGCTTTAGGTGCTAACATTAACTTGATAACGTTATGTGCGTTGATTCCGCCAGTTGTTGGAGTGATTACGGTTTACATAATGTATTTGTTGGGCAAGGATATCGGTGGGAAAGCAGTTGGTTTGCTTTCTGCATTGTTCTTGGCTTTAGCACCGTCAATCATTGAAAGAACTTCGCTGGGATTCTACGACACAGAGGTCCCGGGCACGCTTGGTCTGGTGCTGTTTGTCTTTTTTTTCCTCAGGTCTGTTGACAGCAACAGGTCCTTGCGTGCGTCAATTTTGTACTCCCTAGGCGCTGCCGTCACTTTAGCTTATTTCATCGTAGGCTGGGGAGGAGCGTACTACATGGTTGACGTTACGGTGCTATTCGTCTTTGTAATGCTTATCTTGAGAAGGTACAGTCAGCGGCTTCTACTTAGTTACAGCATAACCTTTGGCCTAGCATTGTTTATCGCAACTAAAGTACCTTATTTGGGACTTTCTTACCTGACTTCGGGCGCAGTTATTCCGGTGGCTGGAGGATTCGTCCTGCTTCTCATCGCAGAACTACTGCGGAATAATATATCTTTGAGAACTAAGGTTCTTCTTGCACTCTCTTCACTGATTGTTATAGTCGGCGCTTTTGCTGCCCTGTTTGCGACTGGACGCATTACTGGTAGTGGCTTTTCAGGAAAATTCAGCACGGTGCTAGACCCCTTCATTAGGGCTTCTTCACCCATCATTAATTCGGTGGCTGAACAGCAACTTACGGCTTGGGGAAACATATACGTTGAATGTGGCGTTGGCCTTCTGTTCTTCTTGATCGGAATGTACTTTGTACTAAAGAACCCCACCAGCAAAAACGTCTTCTTCGTAGTTTTTGCTGTCACAGCGCTTTTCTTTGCTGCTTCAATGATCCGTCTACTGGCAATCTTTGATCCAGCCTTCGCTGTGATAGCGGCAATAGGCATTATGGGCGTACTCAAACCGTTTTACACTCTGCTGAAGGAAGCTCCGCGTGCTCTCGCAAAATCAAAACGTAAACTACCGCGAGTGAGCAAGGAATATAGCGGTGTCGCAGTCTTTCTGATATTCATGATTCTCGTAACGTTATTCGCTTTCTCACCGCAAACTGGCGGAGTCCCAAGAGCTATTGAGCAATCTTTCGTGCCTACCGCGATCAGTGCGTCAAGCCTTCCAATAGGTGGTTCAAGCCTTAGTCAACCAGTTAGTTCATGGATTGATGCGTTAGCGTGGATTAAGAGTAACGTTCCTTCAAATAATGTGGTGGTCGCCTGGTGGGACTACGGCGACTGGCTGAGTGATATCGGCAATGTTACAACGCTTTGCGATAATACGACGTATAATTCCACACAAATAGCCAACGTAGGCTTCATAATGATGGGCAACGAAACCCAGTCGATGATTATGCTGAACCACTACGAGGACTACAACAATCCTGGACGCGTCAACTACATCCTTGTGTTCGTCGTCCTAGCGATTGAACAGTCAAGCGGCGGCACTGGATACACTGCAATCCCCGCGGGATATGGAGACGAAGGCAAATTTGTATGGATGGCGAGAATTTCAGGAACCTACGAGCAGATGTACTTGAATCTGCATTATATGAGTCCATCATCAAAATGGAAGGATGAAACAACGTTCGGCAGCTACAGTAACACAACTGGACAGTGGACATGGAACAGCGCGGGACAAAACTGTACTTTAAACGAATTGATGTACGATGCCGCATACCAATACTGCAACCAATTAAGCGCATCAGGACTCAGCGTTACGCCAAGCTGGACAGCTACCCTGCCAACATACTTTACGCCAGTAGAGATTTTCGGCGAAAACGTGTCTCCATACCAGTATGGTGGATTGGTGCCATTAGTCGCACTATACAAGGTTAACTACAGCGCATACTACAAAGCGACTGGTGCAACAGGCACAGGTTAAAAAATGCACAACAAACGGGAAGCGGCGCGGTGTTTCCAAAGGTTCCTGATCAGCACAAAGTTGGAAAACCACTGGTTCCAAACGGTTTAGGCGTACTTTACGTCCTATTCACCACTGTTTACCTTTTTCTTCTCTACTTTTCAGGCTTGGTAAAAAACCCAGCAAACGTTTCAGCACCCGTTTCCGCACCCTTAGTGTTGGCTTCCTGCGTTCTCTTCGGCGGGTTCATGGGTTTACTCGACGACTGGATGGATCTCAAGTGGCGTTATAAGGCGTTCATGCCTTTGATCCCAGCTTTACCCCTCATCTACTACGCGAGAGAAATACATGCTAGGACAACCCTGCTGTTGCCGTACATTGCAAAGTTCAATCTGGGGCCAATATACTTCTACGTGATAATTCCGGTGATCGTGATGATAGTTACAAACAGCGTGAACATGCTCGGCGGATTGAATGGTTTAGAAACAGTATGCCCTGCCATAGTAATCTTGGGGTTAATGGTTTTGTCACCATTGTACGTTCTGATGGTTGCACCCTTGATGTTCTGGCTTGTTCTAGCCTACTTTAACTTTCAAGGCAAAATTTTCGTAGGCAACTCAGGCTCCTTCGCCATCGGAATGACCATAGCCTCGTTCGCTGTAATTTCAGATTTAAAGTTAAGCCTGCTTATTTCTATCATTCCGTACATTTTCAACTCAGCGGTGATACTGCTGACGGTTTTCTTCACCCGCAAAAAAGCCGAAGTTTCTTTTGACGGAGAAAAACTGTGCTCTGACCACAGAAGAAGCCTCATTACAATTATAACTTATCATCACCCGTTAACTGAGAAACAAGTCGTTGGAAGAATAGCTTTGTTAGTTGCTGTTTTCACGGTGCTAGCAGTTATTATCCAAATGATTTAGCTAAGCAAGGAAACTTTCAAGCTTCGTTAAGCCTATTATCTCGTCAAAACTTAAGCCTAAAGCGTCCAACACTTGGTCGAATGTGGATTGCAAGTAAGCAACGTATTTGTCAACGTCCGCCTCGTTTCTTGACGTCAACTCAACGGGCTTTACGCCAGAATTTAAGTCGTCGCCGGCGTATCTGCTTGATTTTAAGACTTTCACAAAACTGATCAAGTCGCCGGCCCTCAACTCCATGCCGCTTTTCTGAAGAATCCGAGCGGCTTTGACGTGTTGAGGAGTTGTCTTCGTGTAGCTTGCTATTTCATCGCCTAAAACCACGTGAAAAGCCAACTCATTAATGTCTTTCCATTCCCGTCTCTTCAAAGTCTGGTAGCGATCTCGGATTATGGCTGCTATTTCCTTCTTTGCCTTCTCGAAATCTTCTGGGTTCTTAACGTTTGCCAATCGTTCCTTCATCTTGTTGAAGGCGTCTTTGATGAAGATGGGGATATGCTTCTTCTTGCCTGTCAAACCTTTTACATCTACAGTTCCATCTTCCAACACGCCGAGGTAATTCTTTTTTCGTGAGCTAAAAACCGCGTAACGGTACACTTTGTCGACGTCGATGCCCATGTTTAGCTCATGCTCAGTGAAGTGGACCACATCTTCGACTTGTTCTTTCGAGGGGTTCTTCAGAAAGAGGCTGTCCGTGTCGCCGTAGAGAACCTGAATGCCGACAGACTCTGCATGTTTGAGTATTTGGGTGATGCTGTATCGTCCGATGGCGGCTGTGGCTTCAGCGACGGGTGGACAGTAAAGGTCAAAGCTGTCGGCGCCGAACACCCCATAGCTCGCGTTTAAGATGACTTTGAGCGCGCCTTGAGTGATACTGTACCAGCTTTTTAGTTCAGGGGGCAAAGTCTTGTCTTTAGCTCGGCTCTTGTACCATTTAACCCGCAAATCTCTAAGTGATCCTATAAGCAGGCTTTCCAGCGCCCGTTTTTCGGTGCAGACCCAGTGTTGAGTGTCAGGAATACTGTGTCCCCTGCATCCTGGATGGTTGCAACGGATTGATTGGTAGCCCAAATTCCAGACCTTGATGATCGACGGGTACAGACTGGGAAAATCCATGACGGCAACGTTAAAGTGCACACCCGGCGTGGGTTCAACGACTATTGCACCCTTGTATTTTTTGCCTTTGATAACGGCGGTTGTTGATGTCCTGCCTTTCTTTGTCAGGATGTCTTCGGCGTTCGGAATCAGTATGTTGCGTTTGCGGTGTTCACGGTGCATGAAGTTGCGGATCCACCGGCTAACTCCTTGGCGACTGACATCTTCCATAGGCATGCTCGCTATTCGCGCCAAAACAAGCAGGAGCTTCATGGCTGAATCGTTATCGAAGCTTGTCAGTTTGTACGTGATTTCTGAGTCTCTCAGACAGTAGGCGGCGAGCTCGGAGTAATTCAAGTCACAAAAGTTTTTTTCCAAATGGATTTTTTGTTCGCCTAAAAGAGCGCTGCCTACATCGTCGAGGCTGACGTCCTTGTACCGGTTGCCATATGCGTAGATTTGGATTGAACGGTTAAAGAAGAACTTGTAAAGGTCAATGTGGACGCCGTACTTGAGTAAGCAAACTCTGTCTAGGACTTGTATCGGAATTTCGCTCGGTTTTATTCCCAGCTTCAACGCGCGGTTGCTGAGATAGCGCAGGTCAAAGTCGTCTCCGTTAAAAGTTAAAACGAATGGGTAATCCCACAGAACATCGAAGGTTTTTTTGAGGAGTTCTTCCTCTGTCGGGCAGTAATCAAGCACGACGTCTTCTTTGAGCCGATGGATGCCTTCTACCATTCCCTCGCGCTTCAAAATGAGAACTCTTTTTTCACCGTCTGAGCTATAAACTGACACGGCGATTACTTTTCCTTCTGCTTCGTCTGGGTTGGGCATTCTTGTGGCTATTGAAGATAGAACTTCGATGTCGATAGCGACTCTTCGAAACTTGGGCGCTGGATACTCAAGAAGTTTCGCCCACATTTCAGCATAACTCTGCTCTTCCTTAGAACAGTCTTTGAATAAACCCCGGATCAAACTTAGGTTCTGAGCGGTTTCTTCCACCACTTTTTCAATTAATGCCCCGTCTTTTACCTCGTAAATCATACCTGGCAAAAGATGGCGGTCATAGATGTATGACTGATAATATTTTATGCTCGATTCCCAGACCTTGACGTCTTCTCTTGCAACTGGCATGTCGGAGACTTTCGGAAAATCTTGAGGAATAATATCTCTTATCGTGCCGTAAGGTTTGCCTCCTATGGCTAACGGGTCATCCGCAATTATTTTTGAAACTTCAATTTCCAAGTCTTGAAAAGGGTCTGTTTTCTTGCAGGTTTCGATGTGGTCAAACCCTTCATGTTTGACTAAACGTTCTATTTTTTCCAAATCAGCCTTAGGCAAATTACTCAAGCAGTATGGTTTGTGGCCCGTGTTATCATACCAGAAGTATATCTGCCCCGACTCTGGCTCGTAAAGTTTGATTACGGCTTTTTTCAGCCGACCATCATAAGAGGCGGATACAAAGTAGGATGCAGGAAGATTCGGGGGTGCAACAGGCGGGAAAACACGAGTTTTCTTTTTCTGCTTAACTTCTTGGTCATTCGAAACGCCAGACGACGCAGCTTCCGCTTTTACCTCTTCTTTAGGCACAGTTTTAGGTCGTTCACTACTGAAGTAATCTAAGAGTGTGCGCGCCATCCCGTCTGACCTTACCTTTCTATGGTACAGTAGAGACTAAAATGTTTAGTGACTAAAAAGCAGCGTTTCACACGTTAAGCCCAAGGTTCAAAAAACTGCGAAAAATGCGTTTAAACCCCATGCAAGTCTCCGTACACGGTTCCCAGAAGAAACCCATGCGTCACATGAATATGATCGTCGATTGATTTTTTGTCATCGAATATTTGACCACATTCGGGGCACATGTACTGACCCGCTTTCGTTTCACGAGTACTCTTGCGCTTAACCGCTCGACTCATTAAGTCAACTCTTGCAAACTAACAAATACAAAAAGCCGCATAAACCACTGTGTGCTGAGTTTTTGCTACACACTCCTCTGTGCCCATTTCCTTCACGAATCAACTCGCGAACTCGTCCACACTACGCGCAGCCTTTTTTGCCAGCTTCGCTTCCATGTTTTGCATGAGGCTTCTGGCAGGTTAGTTGGCGATTAGAAGAACAACAACAAATGTTTTTCAATTGTTGTTCTTCTCGGTTTAACTTCATCAAAAGAAGAAGAAACCCTGTGGCGGCAATTTTCTTCTTCTTAATAATTTTTTAGAGAACCTTGGTCGTGATGCAAGTCCCAATCCCAGAAGCTTGTCCCGAATCTTTTAGTCCAACGCAGAACGAAGGCACAATAGACATTACATTTTGAATTCTTATTTAGAAGCTTTGCATCTTCCTTAGGCGTGAACCGATTTGTTGAAGGATGCTTGGACAGTCGCCATTGAAACCCTAAGCTGGATGGAGATGCAGAAACTAAGCGAGCATCTAGCCTTGGCAAGAACCATCAAGCAGCTCGGCGCAAAAGACCCGAACGCGATACGTTACGCTTACGGCTTAGTCGTTAACACCACGCGGCGCAGAAACCTCATCGACAAATTCGTCAACACCATCGTTTCGCCCAAAAAAATAAGCGAGTACAACCTGGGCATCCAAGCTTTCCTTCGACTCTACGTTTATCAGACCCGCGTCCAGAAGAACTGGGGTAAAATCAACCTTCAAGAAGCGCAACACATCGCTAGCCTAGGCAGGGCAATCCTTGGGTGGCAAACCCTGCGGGAGGTTGAGCCGATCCTGGGCTTTTTGCTAACACGCGAACTGGAACCCATATTGAAGTCTACAGGGGATGAAGAACGGGTCAGCCTGGAGACCTTTCACCCGTCCTGGTACGTTAAGTACTGCTACAATCTCATGGGGCGCAGCGAAGCCTTAGCCTTCCTGCAGGGAAGCATGAAGCCGCCGCCCACCTATATCCGAATCAACACTTTAGCGGCGCCAGAAGAAGCGATTATACGAAAACTCGAGATGGAAGACGTAAAACTGGAGAAAATGGTGCCGCTTAAACATACGTACCAGGTTTTGGAGACAAAGCAGCCTCTAAACGCATTAACCAGCTACACGGAGGGCCTATTCTACATTCAGGATAAAGCAAGCTGCTTTGCAGCAGAAGCCTCTGACCCCAAGCAAGGCAGCGTGGTCCTTGATGTTTGCGCCGCGCCAGGCGCCAAAACCACTTATTTAGCTCAGCTAATGCAGAACAACGGCGCAATCTACTCGGTGGATTTTTCTTCTCGAAGGATGCAAACTTGGAAGCGGGAAACAGCCCGCATGCGAACCAAAATTGCAGAGCCCATAATCGCTGACGCCTGCGTCACGTTACCTTTTTCTGACGAAGCGGACTTGGTGGTTTTGGATCCACCCTGCACCGGCACAGGCATCTTCGCCAAGCAGCCCTCAGCTAAATGGCGCATCAGCCCAAGATCAATCGATAAAATGGCTGAAATCCAATGGAACATGATTAACA
>DATHCJ010000011.1:0-6180 GCA_035319575.1 Candidatus Limnocylindrales bacterium | reverse complement strand
ATGATTTTTTCAAAAAAAATAGAAAGAAAGGGAAGGATTTTACTTTTTAGCTCTTTTGGCGTACGCGTATGTGCCTAATGCGGTTGCGACCAAGGCTGCAGCCAGGATGATGACCATCAACGATGAGAACTCGGCTATTTTAGTCGGCGTTGGGGTGGGCAAGGTTATTGCGCTGCTGGTTGGAACCCATATTGGTTCAATAGCGGCTCCGCTTGTTATAGGCGTGTATGAAAGCGTAGATGAAGTGTAGTAGTTATTTGCAGATGTGCATTGCACGACCCAGCACAGGAATGTATAGCCAGTTCCTGGCGTCTCCGTTATAGTTGTAGTGTGTCCTATCGTGCCGCTAATGGATAACCCACTAGATATGTCCGTGCTAGGCACAGCTGGGCTTGTTGTTCCGCCGCCCGATGCGAATAGAGTTAATGTAGATGCGCCAGTTCCCGATGATGTTCCCGTTGTATTGGTGGTTGGAATGAAGACTGCCTCCAGAGAACAGGGATTTGAAATCACCTTTGAATAGGGGTTGAGAGTCGACCCTGCTGGACCGGTTTTGTCGGCATATACGAAGCACACAAATTGCCAGCCAGTAGAAGCCGTCGCTTTGAACTGATATGTGTTGCCGCTGTTAAGGGTAGTACTTGCTCCTGGCGTCATGGTTGTCCCGTTCGCTGTGACTGACGATAAGCCCAACGTAGTGTAGAGGAACAGAGTCGTCGTTGTTGTTGCTTTTACGCTTGGAATGCTTACTCCTGCTGTTAAAAGTAAAATTGTTGACGTTAACAGAATCACGGCAAGAACTTTAAGTTTTTTTGTTTTCAAGATTTTCCAAACTCCTCATGTTTCCACGTTTGTTTGATGGGTTTTTTCAAACTCATTCAAACATTTTTCTTACGCTTTTCAAGATATGGAATGAGTTCAATATAAGCCTTTAGCAATTTTGAAGCGCTGAGTTGGAACCCTTTTTTAAAAAAATGCCCTAGCCGGCAGAGGTAACTGCGGCAAAATTTGAAAATATTTCAGCGTTCTATTGAGATTTTGCTAACGCCAACTTCTTTCTCCACGGTTACGACGTGCTCGCCTTTTGAAGCGAATGCTTCGCTGTGAGTAACCGCGATGATTTGCTCTATTGCTTTAAATCGGCTTATGGCTTCGGCTAGTCGCTCTATGCTTCCGTCCTCGCTTCCCAAGTTCTCGGTCGGTTCATCTAGCACGAGTATGCTCAATCCGTGCCCCGTCCGCGACTGCATGATAAGCTGCCCCAAGCCTAAACGGTAAGCGAAAGCCAAGAGCGTCCGCTCGCCGCCTGAAAGGTTGGAAACTTCACGGTCAACGCCCGTTTCACTTTTCACGTAGGGCGTGTATGTCTCATCAATAATCAGGTTTAACATGGGTGCTTCTGCGCCGATTAAGCCGTCAAGCACTTGCTGAATGTAGTTGCGCAAAACCTTCACAAACTCGCCGCGAATCTTAGGTTGAATGCTGCGGTAAGCATCACGAATAGCCCCTAAAACTTCAACAGTCCTACGGGTTTTCTCCATGCGTTCACGCTTCTCCTGAGCAACATCAATGCGCTCCTTAATTTCGTCCAGACGTTTGAAAAGGTCTCCCTTACGGTTCTGTTTCGTGCGCAACTCAGAGTCCACAACGTAGTATTCCCTGAAAGCCTGCTCGCGTTGAGCCCGTGTAGCGTCGAGGTCTGACAGATCGAATCGGCTGATTTCAAACTGTGCTTGGGAAAGTTGCATGTCTAAGTCTGCTTCGAGCTTTTGCTTCTCAGCTTGTTCACACAACAGATTCTTAAGGTTGATTTCTTCCTCGCTTAAACGGCTCTTTAACTCCTCTGCTCTTGTGAGGCAGGTTTGCAAGTTGGAATAGGCTTCCGAGGCTACAGCCTTCGTTTTTTGCAGAGTTTCAATTTGCAGCTTCAGTTGACTGATCGCTTTGTCCCGTTCACGATTTTCCTGCTCAATCTTTGACAGCAAATTCGTTTTGTACTCGCCGCCTAAAGGCTGTATGCAAAGCGGGCACTTATTTTCCTGCGCCAGCGTTACAACCCTTTTCTTATCTTCTTCAATGCTTCTCGAAGTCGCTTCTCTGTCAGCCTTTAAACCGCTGATTTCATCATCAATCGCCACCAGGGAAAAATGCATAGATTGGACGGGCTGTTTGGTGGGCAGACCTGCTTGCTCGAGCTTAGTCATACATTGTTCGGCTTGAGTATCAACAGAGAGTTCACGTTGACGCAGGTTATCTAAGATTGTTTTTTTGCCCTCAATACGCTGGGTCAACGAAGCCAAAATGTCAGTCACGTTCGAAGTGTCAGCCCGTAATCTTGCTTCTTTCCGTTTCAGTTCTTCAACAGCTTGCTTCTTTTCTTCAAGCTTCTTCAGGTTTGAATCTGCCTCGTCTAAAGCTCTTTTGGCGACTGCGAGTTTCTGCGTTGAGCCTTCAATGTCCATTTCTAAGAGCGCATACTCTTCGCTTACCTTGTTGTACTCAGTGGAGAGTTTTTCTAAGCCGTTAACGTCCGGATCCTTCTCGTAAAGCCGTCTTTCAGTTTCGTAATCGCGCTGGTACTGGGCAATGTTGCCCCAAGCCGCCTCATAATCAGATAAGCCGAACAGTTCATCTAAACGTCTCTGTCTATCGCGCGGTGCAGCGTCCAGAAGCTCTTTGAGGTGCTCCTGTCTAAACCAGACGATTTCTCGGTAAAGATCCTTGTCTAGTCCTGTTATAGCCTTAAACTGCTCAGCAATCGCGTCGGTTTTCATGCTGGCAACAAGCTTCTCATCCTCGAAAAGTTTCAGCTCCTCAAAATTCTGGATAATGCTTTTACCTTTTCTTTTAACTCCGCGGATAAGCTTGTAGGTTCTTCCGTTTTGTGCAAATTGGACAGTTACGCGCCCCCAATCCGCATCTTCCCGCAGCAAGTAATCAAAACTTCTGCTTCCTATCGAATCACCGAACAGGGCAAAGTCGACGGCGTACAAGACACTGGATTTTCCGCAGCCTAAGCCTCCGACGAGACAGTTAAAGCCCCGTGTGAAAGGCACGGTGGACTTAACGTGGCTGCGAATGTTTTCGAGCTGAACTACTTCTATTTTCATGCCGTGAGCTCCTCGATTGCTTGCCTGACCTTCTCCTCCTGCTTCCGGTTTAAAGGCTCAATGAGGTTAAGGGCGACCCTGGCGATTTTTTCCGCTTCTTCATGACTGTACCGTTCTGAAAAAATCTGCAGAAAGTATTCAAAAGCCTTAGTTTTCATATCTTTAAACTCACTCTCAAAGATCGAGCGTACTATTTCGTCTGAAACAGCGGTTTCTTTAAGCAATACGATTGGATGGACAAGCAAGGCTTTCTCGCCTGCGCTTCGGATTTTGCCTAGGTCAATCTCTGATCGGCTTGCTTCAACCGGAAGTGTACCTCTCAGGACGGGAATTATGATCGCTCCCTCCGAATCGTTGTCCTTCACTTGCTGCGCTGTCAACTCCGTGATTTTTGACGATGCCATTCCATTGTACTCTTGCTCTAAAATGATAAACCTACGTGTTGACGAGAGCTCGATCGATTCTGGGCTTGCTTCGCCCTTCTCGTTTACCCTGACGTGCATGAAGCCCTTGGGATACTTAGCCTCTCGATAATCAGCCGTCTCTGTGCAGCCGCTGTACACCAGCAAGCCTGTTTTGAACTTTTCCAGGTACCGTTCATGCACGTGGCCAGCAGCGTAATAGTTAAAGTCGCCGGGCAACTGGTCAGGTGAGAGCTCTGCTTCAATGTATGGCGGTTTAACTCCTGGCAGGTCGACAGCACCGTGGAAAACAAAAATGTTGCAGACGCAGCTGTCAGGTCTTGCTGGGTTTTCCGTCATGAACTTTGGAAGTGCTTCCTGCGTTTTGTGCTTGCTGTGGAAGTTCGGTATGCCATACACGTAGCAACAGTCTTGTTTGCGCCAGCTTGCGCCGGCATGTCTCGGGAGATGATGGATTAGCCCGGCGCTGTCCAGCGGGTAGAGGATTGTGCCAGTAATAGTGTTGGGAGCGGAATCATGCGAACCGTCAACTGTTAAAACTGGGATGCCCGCGTCTTTGAGCCTTTTAAAGTTTCGAATAGTGTTTTCAAGTGTGACGTTTGAGGGTCTCGCTTGATGGAAAAGGTCGCCCGCGATAATCATGAAGTCAACTTTCAGCTCGATTGTCTTGTCCACCAATTCTTTGAACGCGTTGTCAAAGTCTTGCCTTCTAGCTTCAAGCCCATACTGAGCATAGCCTAAATGCAGGTCTGAAGCGTGAACAAAGCTGAACGGCTTCAAGTTGTCTGCGACTCCCCTCTCTTACCTTCTCTGATTAGTGGTTCGTTAGTATTTAGCTGTTGGCTTTTCATGGTATTCTTTGTCGCCGTTTCTCTCAGGATGACTTCAACTTGCTTTATTCCCTTTATCTAAGAATATGCGAAGCAAAAATGCTTGAAATTCACATTTTTGAAGGGGAAAAATATAAGCAACTGTCTATAAGTATGTGTAAAAAAAGGCGCACTTGCTAGATGAAATGCCAAGTTTGTCAGCAGGAAACTGACCTGCCGTTCCATTGCCCGTATTGCGGTGGGGTATTCTGTAGTGTTCACCGTCTGCCTGAGAATCACGCGTGCCCAAACATTGACTTTGCGCGAGTCCAGAGGCAAGCGCAAGTGATGACGCCGCAGTCATACAGTTCCTACCAGTATTCTTACAATTATGGTCAACAACGACGCAGAAACTACTTTTCTACCAGCCCGACAGAGATTAAACACCTTAGCATTGCAGCCGCGCTCATCATAGCTATCGGATTCTCCATTGGGCTATACGGAAACTACCTCGGAGGTTTCGTGGTGACCATCGGCAAAGTGGTTTACAACTATACGTGGTCGTTGGCTATAATGGCTTCTTTCGCAGTTTTAATGACAGCTTCCGTTTTGACGCATGAAATGGCGCACAAAATTATTGCCGAGCGAGATGGTCTTTGGGCTGAGTTCCGTTTGGTAACTTGGGGAGTCGTGTTGACTTTCATCTCCATATTTTTGCCTTTCAGGATGATTGCGCCTGGAGCAATGATGATTTCGGGTTCAGCCGACAGTGACTCCATAGTAAAGATTTCTCTAGCGGGGGCAATCACCAACCTAATTCTATCCGTCAGCATGCTTGGAGTCGCTTTTGCCCTGCTGCCAAGCACGTTTGCATTGATGCTGTTTTTTGCCGCTTACATCAACGCTTTCCTAGCAGTCTTCAACCTGTTGCCCTTCGGAATTCTTGATGGCGCAAAAGTTTTCAGGTATAACAAGAAGCTTTGGGTCTTAGCTTTCATTCCAAGTCTCATTCTAACAATCTTTACCTTCATTTTGATCGGACTTTAAAATTCAAAAAGCAAAAATTCGGTTTTTGTTTGGCGACGGATTTTTTGTTTTTGTCTATGTGTGCGCAAGAGTAGGGTATAGGAGGGTAAAGCATCTACGGAAAGCATCTACACTTTGACGGTACAGTCGTGGAAGCATACGTCCAAAGTGTCTAGGTTTAACCGCCTGCTATGCTGCCGCAGAATATTAGAAAGATGAAAAGACGCGTAAGCTAAATTGATACAGAATTCGATTTTTAAATAAGTTCGATTGTTACGTGGACTTCTTCCGGCACACGAATACGCATGATTCGCCGCATAACTCGTTCTTCCGAGTCGATGTCGATCAAGCGTTTGTGAATGCGCATCTCCCACCTGTCCCACGTGGCGGTTCCTTCGCCTGACGGCGCCTTCAAAACTGGAACACGTAGTCGTTTAGTGGGCAATGGCACTGGACCGTTGATTTTCACGCCTGTTTTCTGGGCGATGCTTCTGAGTTCTCCGCATACCTCTTCCAGTTTGCCGTAATCCGTGCTTGTGAGGCGTATTCGTGCTTTTCTTACCATTCTGGTCCATCAAACCATTATTTTGCTGTTTAATATATGTTGGTGCACCTATGAGACTTTAGCGGAACATAAAAACCTATCGACGGGTTTTTCGGACTTATGAACCTCTTTTGGAAAACATCGGAGTTTTGCTGAGGCTTTAGAAAATGAAGGAGAAAGAAAATATTCTTGGGAACTATGGGTATTATTGGAATCTAACCATCCCTTCTGGATTCATATCTTTCCTTTAGTTTTAATAGCTAAAAAAA
>DATHCJ010000010.1:0-51262 GCA_035319575.1 Candidatus Limnocylindrales bacterium | reverse complement strand
ACATCCCGCGCCAAGCTCTTTTTCCCAAATAAAGCTTGAGTATTTACTATTTGTCTAAATAGAGCCTAAAAAAAATTAAAATTCAATCAACATACAATCCTAAATCAGACGAAATCATTAACCATTAATTCTCATTCCGTTTACCGAAAATGTAAACTTGATTGAACCTAACTACCGAAGGTTCGAACCAGAGAGATCGTTTTGAGACTGCCACAACCAGCGCCGATGGTGATTTAAAGTTGGTTTGCCAGTAAACCGAAGATTAGTTTGCTGCCAGACGGTTAAGTTTAAGTGTATGTTTAAACACATTTCATTCTGGGGATTGCCACGGTTAAGACTATTACGATCAGAGACGAAGTCTACGGAAAACTAGTAATGATTAAGGGTAAGGATGAAAGCTTTAGCGAGTTATTCGACCGATTAGTCGAGTGCTCATCGCCTATGGAAACGCTGAAAAAACTCAGAGGCAAGGTGGACTTTACCGATAAAGAGATGATGCTTTCAGAACTTTACTCAAAAAGAGCGGAGAAAAGAATTGATCATTATTGACTCGGACGTCCTCATTGAAATTCTGGATCGCAAGTCGTTGAAAGGCGACGAAGCCCTAAGAATAGTCACGTCAAGCGGAGAAGAAATAGCAGTAACTGCCATAAGTTTACATGAGGTTTTGTACGGATTATATAAATATGGTAAACCGGTCAAAGAACTTCTTTCCTTGCCTATCCTCAGCTATACTAAAAGAGACGCGGACCTTTCGAGCAGAATCGAGCTTGAAATGGAAAGGAAGGGAAAACTGGCTTCTAGAACTGACGCTATGATTGCAGCCATGGCAATCAACAATAATGCAAAACTGTGCACATTCAATCAAAAACACTTTAGTCCTTTCGAAGATAACGGGCTCGCACTATACACAATTTAGCCTTTATGTATTGGTCTATGTGCATTGATTAGCTCGCGTGAAATTTAAACGTGAATTTAAACCTAACATCCCGCGCCATCTCAGAAAATTATTTTTCTTAATTATTGGGCGAAACTTTTAAGTTGTTCGTAAACAGTACTGTTTACGGTGATTTTGATGGCTCAAGTTCAGTTAAGACTGCCTCAGGAAATGATCGCGGAAATCGATAGTTGGGTCGCTGAGGGCAAGTTCAAAAGCCGTAGTGACGCCATAAAGACGATAATAAGCCTCTATGAGGAGCGGGAGAAAACCCGCAAGTTCTATGAGCTGTTGAACAAACGAAGCGAAGAAGCCAAAAGGCACCCTGAAAAGCTGGTTCCCATAGAGGAAGCCTAGTTTTTGGTTTTCAAGGTTCTGCTGCACCCAAGCGCTGCCAAAGAGTTAAGAAAGTTAGATCAAGCAAATCAAGCGAGGATGAAAAAGGCGCTTGAAGAACTCGCAGCAGACCCTCGGAAAGCGGGAAAACCGTTACGCCCTTCGGATTATTGGGGCATAAGGTCGGGTGATTACCGTGCCATTTACGAAATCGACTCAGACCTAAAGCAAGTAATCGTGCTTTTCATCGGTCACCGAAAAAAGGTGTACGCTGACTTCTCAAAACTTCTCTAACCCTTTGAAGCCTGGTAGTGAACTTGCCCGCTCAGTCTATGGTCGAAAGGCCGCGTGGGTTCAAATCCTGCGTCCTGCGTGAGCGGCAATCGCTTCATCTTTCTTTGTAGACTTCGCGGCAACATAGCGTATATTAACTATCAATTCATAATACACAATATTTATCTATGCGTTTAAAGAAATCGAATTAGACAGAGGCTTCCCTATGAGTTATGGGCATCAAGGGCTCAAAGAGAAAGCAGACGCAAGCAGAATCCAGGAGGTTTCCTCGCTTAAAGAGGACAAGTTCAAGGTGACAGTGTCGTTGGATAAGGAGCGCCCCATGTCCAAGTCGCCCCTCTATGAAAAGTACGCCATACAGAAGTATGATTTGCATCCCAACTTCAGTTTCGCTCATTTAGACGATATGATTCCTAAGGGTACGCCTGAGTACCTTGATCATGGGCAACACTACGTTGAACGCATAGTTCGCGCGCTCTATTATTTCAAGCAGTGCAGTTTAATAGGGCCTTCCGGAACCGGCAAAACCCACATCGTTTACTTAGTGGCTGAACTCACGGGGTTGCCGATTTGGGAAGTCAACTGCGGCTTATCAACCTCCTCGTTCGACCTTATCGGACGGTTCATCGGGTTAGGGAAGGAAAACTGGGTTGATGGGTTGCTGACTCAGTGGTTGAGAAAAGGCGGTATCATGTATCTGGACGAAGCAAACATGATGAAGCAGGATGTTGCCACCAGGTTGAACCCGGTGCTGGATACTCGTGGTCACCTCGTGCTAAACGAGAAAGACAGTGAAGTAATTGAACGCCATAAGTACGGGTACATGATCATCAGCATGAACCCTGCTACGGCTGAATTCTCAGGGACAAAACCCTTAAACGCTGCCATGAGACGACGGATGGCTGTCTGGATAAATTTCGATTTCTTAAGCGTGGGCGAAACGATTTCGCCGCATGAGGTGGAAATGCTTCGGAAAAGAACAAAAATTGATCAGGACACGGCTTACAAAATTATTCAATCTGGCGCCGAGTTGAGAAGACAGTACAAGGCTGGAGATCTGCCTTATGGGCCTTCTTTAGGTGACTTGATCAACTGGGGCATGCTGGTTTTTGACGGGATGAGTCCTGTTCCTGCCGCTGAAGAAACGATAATCGGTTTGACCAGCGACAACGTGGAAGTCCAAGCTGATGTGAGAAGAATCATCGAGGCCAGTTTTCAATAGATCGCGGTCATTGGGACCGACGTGTGCTTGTGCGTGTGGTTTATTGATTACGCGCCAGTTCGTTGCTAAATCGATCTTTTAATGTCAACTTCTGCTTATTCTGCACTGACTTCTCTTAAATCTTCGTCTTGCCATAGTCGACGGTACAGTTCTCGGTCGCTTGGAACATACTTTATTCTCTTGACGATTAACGCTTTGAATACGCCGATCGGTTTTCTAGGAGGCCTGCCTGCGCCTTCTTGGTGATAAGCTTCATTCACAACCTCTTCTATGTCGTCCAAGTCTAAACCAAGCAGAATGGAGTAAGAACGTCCATTCTTTTCCATATTTACCTTTCATGCGTGCAGCCTAATATTGGTTTTAACATGAAAATGTCTATCCTGAGAATTTAGCAATAAGCTGGCGCGCCAAAACAGTTTGTCTAAATAATCTATATACTGTAATGCGGCAAGCATTAAGTTCGTTTGCGCCACAGTACTGTTGCAGCTGGTGGCACTCGTAGCACATTCTCGATGTCACAGTTACCAGATGCGTGAAAACTCGAAAACTAAGCTGTTTTTCCCCATTTATCCGCGAAGAAAGGAAATTAAGACTCGAAAGACGAAGCCGACCAAGCTCGCACCACAAATTCTGGTACATAAGCGAGCCTAAGGGATGAGTTTTCTTTTAGGGTTTAAACCGCTTCCACCCTCACGATGGCTTGGCAGGTCAAATAACCCGTGCGCGTCTAACTCGCGAGATTACCTTGATGGCACGGCATGGTGCCCCATTCCTTAAAACAGTTCCTATGCGATCGGCCTAGCTGTGTGAGTATTTGAAGGGCGTGCTTGGCCCGACGTTTTCTTCCTTTTTCGAAAGGATATCTTTGACCGTTTCAGACAGACTGTCAAAATCATGATATCCGACGATGTTTCCAATCACTCTTCCCGTATAAAACACTTCCAATGTGGGAAGTGCCCTGACTCCTTGAAGATGAGCTAAACTTTCATGGTCTTCGTTGAGTGGAACGTTTAGCTTAACGAATTTAGCTTGCCCTTTCAAAGTCTGGGAAAGTTCTTCGTAGATGGGTTTAAAATTCATGCAATGCGGACAGGACTCGCTGTAAAACTCTACTATCACGGGTTCATCTGCGTCGACGACTTCTGAATGGAAAGAATCTGCAGAAATCTCAGTAATGTTAGACATAAATCATCGCGCCGACAAATATTTTGCTCTATAATGCTCATAAATGTTTCCTAGAGAAGTTAAATCTGCGTGATTTTCATTTGAGCTTTCAAGATACCGCAGATGTCGCCGAAACAGATCTTGCGTTTAGAACAGCTACCTCGATGCAAGAGGGTGAATATCCACGAAATCTTTTGTACACGTCATTTCTAACTCGTGTGCATCCAATACGGGTTTAATCACGCCTATGGATGGATCATTTAAGTTTACCCGTAATCTGACTCTGTAGAAGCCATGTGAATTTGCATGAATATAGTCTACTGAGACGAAACTGGCATTACCTATTTCGGGGCATAACCTGTATATTTCACGCAAAATAGCTGTTATTTCAGCCTTATCCACAATGCCCTCCCTCATCCATTAAGCAACTAAATAGGCATAAAGAACTTTGCTATGTATTTTACTTCGCACATCATAGCCTTACAGTCCTCTCTATAAAATGAAAGTTTCATTGATAATAATTCTTAAATCTGCATCGCGTAGAAATAGCTCAGGACCTAAAAAGTTAATCGAGGAACTTTTACAAGAAACCTTTTATCACCTGTTTTTCGTCTGGTGTAATTATGCGAAGTTTGGGAAAGCGTTTCGCTTTATTTCTTGTTGCAGTTTTCGTAATTTCCCTAATCATTCTTCAACCTACATCAGTTTCAGCACAAACCTCAAGCAGCACTTCACCTCCTGCCACTCAATGGCAAAAAGCATACGGAGGCGTGGATGCCACTGCGCAAATTTCCAACTTGATTCAAACAAGCGACGGTGGATTCGCCTTTTTAGATTGCGGCAAGTCATACCAATTCACTTTTTTTCCTTCAACCTTCTACAAACTTGATTCTTCAGGTAACATTCAATGGGCAAAAACTATCAAACTCTTCACGGCGTCAAACCTCATTCAAACCAGCGATGGAGGATACGAAATTGCGGGAGAATGGAACACGTACGGAACCTCTTATCAAACCACTCCAACAATCATAAAATTGAATTCAAAAGGAGACATGCAATGGTATGAAAATACGAGTACCGTTTTAAACTTAGCCGCTGCCTCGTCAAATATTCGAACAAGCGATGGTGGATACGCTTATTTCGAAACGGGAAAACCGTCTGTTTTTCCTTCTAATGTTCCACCCATCATCGTGAAAACCGATTCCGGTAACAGAACTCAATGGGTTGAAAACCTGACGTATTCAGGTCCTGACAGTTTTGTTAACAACACTATCACTTTTCCTTTTCAAATATTTTCACTCATCGAAACATCGGATGGAGCACTTGCAGGTCTGGGCATCGCAGACCCCGGGTTGAGTCCTCAAGGATTTTGGGGCTACATTTACCTGATAAAAACAGCCCCGTTTTTGCCCTTGCCATCGCAGAGTCCTTTACCGACACCTTTACCAAGTCCCACGCCGTCTCCGACCATACTTACCGGCAACGAACAAATTCTGATAATTGCAGTTGTAGCGGTAGTTGTTGCCTTAAGCATTGTTCTGCTGATTTACAGAAGGCGTCGAAAGCAAGCCGAAAAAAAACTTTAACTTCTCCAAATCATGTTGAACGTTAGGGACAGTCAAGAAATGGGCAGTACCGGGAGTAAATGGGAATATGCTCCGATTGCCATCGGATTCTTACTGATCCTTCTTGGAATCGGCATATTAATCATTGAATTGCAAAATGCCAATCTAAACGGTTACAACGGTTCTGGGTGGCTGAGTTTTTACAACTTTTGGGTGATAATCATATCTTTTTGCTTCATCGCTGGAGCATTTTTGGTGGTAATTGGAATATTTTTCTGGAAAAGAATCGCCAACATATTATCATATGCGCTGCTTGCCGCTGGATTTGCCTTAATAATTCTTGAAGTGTCCAGACTTCTTGTACAATTAGGAGAAAATAACACTTTATCAAGCAGCGGCATAGGTTGGAGTAACTTTCAAGAGTATTGGTCTTTCGGCTTCTTTTCTTTTCTGATGACTGGTATCTTACTCATAATTCTCGGAGCAATACTTGGACTTCAAATTAAAAACAAGGCTGGATATGTCGCAGTGTCTGTTGGACTGGTCACGATATTGTTTGGGTTATCATTGCTGAGTACCAACTTGGCGACAAGCCTCAATTATTATCCGCCAAACTATCTCTTCAGTCTAAAAGAAGCTTGGAACTCAACCATCTCTTATTCACTAATCGCAGGAACACTCATAATGATAATTGGGGCAATACAGCTCTTTAGAACGCACGCAAAAACCGCCAACTTGAAGCAATGACTTCTTCCCATGGTGTGTTTAGAGATTATTGTCATAATGAACTGGCGGGTCTTTTGAAAATATTCCCATTAAGATAAGAACGAGTCCTGCCAACCAGAAGAGTATACCCACTGTTAATGCTGCTACAGCAAGGTCGCGAACAGGAACAGAAGTATTATGTCCTAAAGGTCCAGCGTAGACAAACGCAGCGTCAAGTACAAAACTGATTGCAAAAACGATAATCCCCGCAATGAAAGTTCGCTTGTTCACAGCTTACACCAAGCAGTTTATCCTTGCCCTGAGAATTAAACTATTGCTGTTACCTCTTTGCTCTCTGTTGATTCAATGATTAGGCATCGAGAACCCGCTGGCTTGAGTAAGTAGATCTTTGCCAAAGATAGGGCGCATAGTCCCTTTCCTTCTGAATTCTTTTATTTTTTATTTTCTTTGATAAGTTTTTTATGTAAACTGACGGATAATTAGAAAAGACAACCGCGAGACCATTAACCAAAAGCGCCAAGATTGCCGTAGTAATTCTTGCAATAATGATTTCTCTGCTTTTGCTTGATGGCGCAGAGTTCCAATATGGCATTTTCAAGTCCGTTATCACCGAGGGCTTGTGGATTTCAATTTTACTATCGTCATGGACGATCATAATGGTCGGTTTACTTATTCTTCTGGTTCATGCGGCAATTGAGCAATCTAAAACCGAAAAAAACCAAATAACCACCGGCAACACTTTGTTTGACGCCAAAAACCGCTGATTTAAATCAATTACTTTTCCACGGTTGCATGTACCCCACCTTCTTCTTAAATCTGCTAATATACGCCCCAAAACAGGAATAGCCTGTTCCACGAATAGAACTAAAAGTTAGCAAGGCACTTAGTTGTTAACGGTAGAAGGAAAATATGAACAGAGTAACGATTCTGATTGCTGTTGCTATCCTCTTAGCAAGTGCGATTGCTGGAACGGTAGTGTATTATAACAGCTTATTAAGCGATAAAAGTTCCCAAATTACTTCATTGAATCAGCAAATAGCAAAAGACAATAATCAAATTGCAAATCTTACTGCTCAAGTTAAAGACCTGAAAGCTTCGACGGTTTCATACGAAAAACTAACATTATCTAATGTTAGTTGGTTTTACCAAGGTGCTGGTGGAATCTACGACTGGAATATCACTTTTGATGTAACCAATAATGGAAATGCAACAGCAATAATAAACAACGTCATTTTAGACGGGCAATCATACAACAGTCTTAACCCTGTACCAACAATCAGCCCAGCGATAGAGAAAGGTTATACATTACTCCCAAATCAAACCGTACTAATAATCATTAAAGAAACCAACTCAACATTTTTTCCTTTTCGTAACGGTGGACTCCTCGATGTCACAACCGCAATAGGCAACAGTTATTCATTTACTTTTGAGAGTAGTTAGTTCAAATGACTCAAACTTCAATAAAGCGAAGAAAAATTCTCTTTGGTTCCATAATTATAGTTGTGCTTGTAATATCATTGATCGGAGCAGTAATAATTTACAATCAATTGATTGTCACACGGATTAGTCTTAGCCTTTCAACGACTCAAATAAAAATACTTCAAGGAAGTAGTTCTCAAATCCAAGTTAACGTTAAATCGCAAGGTAGTCCTGAAACTACTACTTTGGATACCAACTTGAATTCAAGTGCCATTCAATGCTGTTTTAGCCCTGCAACTGGTAAGTCTTCATTCAATAGCACGCTAACGATAAATGTTCCTGATTCTACCCCGACTGGAAACTACTCTCTAACTGCTAGGGCGTCTGGAAATACAACGCGTTCAAATGCCTCTTGTATAATTTCAGTTCTTAGCAAAAACGTTGAAGTTTCAGGAGACATACGAATATTTTCACCTTACACATCTATAATCATCAATTCGTTACAATTCAAGGACACAAAGACAATGACAATTTACACCGCATCACTTACTCTCGACAAAAGCAATTTATATTATGACTATACCGTTGTTTTAAAAAATGAAGAAACATACAACATAACTGTCAATTTTCATTATGGCATTGTCTCTATAATTCCGTTCTCTGCAAGTGGCTTTATAGGTAGTCAAACCGTTTATGCACCAGCAGGAAATAGCACTATAACAGGGCTAAACCTAACTTATAATCAGCCCTAACTATAACTATTGTTACCCTTGGTACCCCTTGTCACTCTGACAATTAAATTTAAAGCAAATGGACCTTTTCCCACTGCAATGGGGCTATGTTCAAAGTCTTGAATCCTCAAAGCGTGAAAATACGACAGAAGAATTGCGTTGAATAAGAAAGGAGAGGGCTGGTCGCGTTCATTTAAAGGTTTGCAACTGTTAAAGAACAGCCACAACTCGCTCGTCAAAGCATTATTTTAGCTGAATTGTACAATTTACATATAAGATTAAGAGAATTAAAGGTAAGTTAGGCGCTAAAACATGAAGGTCTACGTGAAGGCTTCAGCTAGGCTTCATTTGGGGCTAATCGATTTAAGAGGTGAATTGGGACGGCTTTGGGGCGGGTTGGGCGTGGGCGTAAACTGCCCGAACGTGATTCTCCAAGCGGAAAAATCGCGGAGCCTTTCCGTCTGGGGCGAAAACAGTGAATTGGTGAGACCTTTCGTGGAGCTTTTCCTTAAGAAATACAACGTGGAGCCTAAAGTCGCCGTTAACGTTAAACGGACTATTCCCCAGCATGTTGGGTTAGGCTCTGGAACTCAACTGGCTTTAGCCACCGCCGTTGCCCTCGCAAGAATATTCGACATAAACGCGTCAGTTCAAGAGCTTGCCGCAGCCGTGGGGAGGGGAAAAGTTTCCGGCGTTGGAACAGCAGTTTTTGAAAAAGGCGGCTTCGTCGTCGAGGGAGGCGTTAAAATCCGAAATGACAAGTCAATATTACCTCACAGTTTCCCGCCCGTGATTTTTCAAGATTCCTTCCCTGATGACTGGTTCTTCACTGTAGCCATCCCAAATGTTGAACGCGGCTTATCTGGTGAAGTGGAGGCCAATGCGTTTAGCAGTTTGCCGCCTATGTCCACGGAACAGGCTGGACGGCTAAGCCGTTTGATACTGATGTCGCTTCTCCCAGCGTTAAAAGAAAAGGACATTAAGACTTTCGGCGCCGCTTTGACGCAGATTCAAAACATCGTTGGCGACTGCTTCGCTTCAGTTCAAGGCGGAAGGTTCGCCAGTTCACCTTCAGGCGAGTGCATCGCGTACATGCTGAAGCATGGAGCTTTCGGGGCGGGGCAGAGTTCATGGGGACCAACCGTTTATGGGCTTGTCGAAGGCGAAAAGCAGGCGGAAAAGCTCGCGGTGGAAGTGCAGGGTTTCTTGCAGAAAAGCTCAGGCGGCCAGGCATTCTGCACAGCAGCAAACAACAGGGGAGCTTATATTAAAATAACCCCTTAGAATCTCCAGTTAACCCTTTAACATTGTTCAATATAGCGCAGGTCAGGAAAAGAAAGCATGAAACTCGAATTGAACGATTGGCGGCCGTGGTACAGGAGAATTATTGAAACGTTCGGTTATGACCAAGCTAAAGACCAGTACGCCGCTGACCTGCTAAGCACTCTGTTGACTGGCAAGGCTGCTGACGTTTCATTGCTTAAAAAACGAGTGGAAAATCGGCCAGCTCTGGTATTCGGCGCTGGACCTTCCCTTGAGGAAAACCTAAAGCAGGTCCTACAGGAAGGTGCCCTGCAGGAATTTGTGACTCTTGTGGCTGACGGAGCAACAACCGCGTTTCTGCACGTGTCGAAAGCTGCTCCGGACGTGATTGTAACTGACTTGGACGGAATAGTAAGCGACATCGTCTCCGCTCAGAATCAGGGCTCGGTCGTGGTCATCCACGCGCACGGCGACAACATTGAGCAGTTAAAACGGTACGTTCCCGACTTCTCCAGCGCGATCGGAAGCACGCAGGTGGAACCGCGACCAAACGTTCACAATTTTTTAGGGTTCACCGACGGGGACAGAGCGGTTTTCCTCGCCGCAGCCATGGACGCGAAGCTGATCGTGTTAGCTGGAATGGATTTCGGGTCTACTGTGGGCAAGTATTCGAAGCAACAGGTGAAATCGCTCGCGGTGAAGCGAGAGAAGCTGAGGATCAGCAAGGAGTTGCTGGAGTGGCTAGCGCAGAGATTGCAGGGAAGCATTGGACTTTGCAACATGACCGCGAACGGAGAAAAAATAAAAGGTTTCCGAAACATCCACCCTGAAGACTTGAAAGAACTGGTTTAACAAATAAAAAGCGTCTAGTACTTCTTGAAGATGTCAAGTTCCATCCTTGTTTTCTCGTCCACATGCAGGTGATCGAATATTCCGCCTTTGCTTTCTCTGATCTTCATGACGTTGACTACTCCCTCGTACCTTCCATGCGCTATGCCGTTTGCAAGTATCGCCGCGCCCTCAGCTGCTCCTTTGGCGACTTTTGCGTTGCCATGAATCTTTACAACTTCTATTTTTGAACCGATTTCGCTGAAGAAAGACTCAAGCCTGACTTTTAGCAGTTTGTTGAACTCGGGAATAGCGGTGAATCTTCCACTGAGAACTATTTCTTTAGGCTTGACCGAGGGCAAGAGCGAAGCAACATCCTTCACTATGGATTCAAGCATCAAGTTTAAGCCGGCACGAGTTTTCTCGCTGGTTCCTGCGTCCTCCACGAATTCCTCGATGGGTTTTGACGTGTCGAAGCCTGCAACCGCCGCCGCTCCCCCAGCAAACAGCCTAAGCTTTGAAAAATCTTTAACCGTGTTCGCCAAAGCGTACGCGAACTCGCCGTCAAGGAAACCCATGCCTGAGAACGAGGGAAAACCAGCTGTTCCAGCCATCGCGTCAACTATTTGCCCGTTTTTTACAGCCATCGCCGACGTGTACGCGAAGCCTACCTCCACAACGATGAGGCTGGTTTCGTCGTAACCGATTTTGAGCCGTTCCGCCTGGTCTTTAATTGCTAAGACGGCGCTTGGCACCTTATCGTTTGTGCCCATGTCTATCCTGTTGGCTTTCCTGTACTCTGGAACGGTCGGCAACTGAAGAACCCCAGGTGTGAACCACACGTTCAAGTCAGCAGCGTTCTTCAGCAGCTGCATAACCTGACGCAAACCCACGATCTTAAGCCTCCTTTCAACGTCAGCCTGCGTCACAAAGGTTGCTAAAGCAATGTCCTCGTAACTTGCGTCCATAGCTTTCTGAAGAGAAAGCCCGTAACCTGCAGGCCCCGCGATCGCGTTTATCTTGCCTGAAGCCCGCTGGATTTCTCTGAGTTTGTCGATAACGAGACTGGGGTTCTCAGTTACTTTCTCTCGGGACAGGGCACAGTCAACCAGGACTTTGCCGTCTTGGTCGTCGAACCCGTAGATATCCATCGTTTTTGTTCCCGAGTCTACTCCGACAGCTTTAACCATGGTTAACTCTCCGAAACAGAAGCCCCATGATTGTTCGCCTGAGCGACGAAGACTTCTCCGCCGCCGTTCTTACTTAGAAACTGCTTTAATTCCTCAGCCAAATTCTCTGCGTTACGTTTGCCTTTTACGATGGAGTAGAAGGTTGGGCCCCAAGAGGTTTGGCATGCCGATGAGCCTCTGCTTAGCATTATTTTCACTCCTTCCTCCACTACTCTGCTGCAGTAGGTTCCTTCTTGGTAGTCTCTCCAGAATCTTCCGAGCTTCTGGTTAAACGCCGTCAACGCTTCACCGAACGATTTGAGGTCTTTCTCGACGAAGGCAGGCATAAGCTTCACCAGAACAAGCCTTGAAAGCTCGTCAGACAGCTCTTTCGGCATCACCTTAAGGTTGCCCAGGATTTCGTCTTCGTTTTCTCTCATCTCGGCTATTCTCTGTCTTGATTCGTTGGGGATGGCGACGACGAAGAACCAGTTTTTGGGGACGGCTCCTTGGAATATGATCGGCGGCACCATTCTTGATCGACTGTCAACTTTGAAGCCGCCTTCAACGATGAATCCGCCGGTTTTGAAAGCGTAAACTCCCAACGCCGTTACGGTTCCTCTGCCCATGATCAAAGAGACATCCTCAACGCTTAAGTTCAAACCGTACAACTTTGACAACGCAACGCCGATTGAAAGCGCCAACGTCGTGTGGAACCCAACGCCGACAAACTTAGGTATCTCCCTCTTAACGTTAACTTCTGCGCCTTCCAAGTCAAACTTGTCCACAAAACGCTTAGTAAATTTGTGCGCCGACTTGTCTTCAGCCTTAATTCCCTTTGCCTTAGAAACCTCAACTTCAAGGGGGAGATCTATCGCGAAACCAACTGTCCCGTAAAGCCTTCCCAAGTCGCCTGTTAAATCAAAATTGCCCGCGTGCAGATGGGCTGGAGCACATACGGTCACCTTCTGCAATGGATTCACCGGTTAATTTCGAAGCGACGACTAGGGAATTTGACACTAATAAACATTGGCTCCTTGGGTTCTGGTAACTTCATAGGTGATAAATCTACCTGTTAATTTTCGGGTCACCGTGGAAGGGGTCTAAGGGTTCATGGTAACGGTCGGGTGATAATTTTCCTCTCGAAAGAATCGCTGTTAACTTTCGGGTGGTGGGTTTCGGAAGAGGCATATAAGCGTATGATTAATTTAGAAGTTTACCTTAATACTTTTTCATGGAAGAGTTCGTAAGTGCTTTACTAGATGTCATCGATTTATTAGATAATCCCAATGTTTCTCTTTCAATGGGCATAGCAAAAAGAACCCTCCTGTCAACAAATGGTTTCTTAATGGGTGACAAAGAACCTATCACTCAAAAGGATATAACAAAATGGGTCTCTCTCCGTGATGATTATCTTGTTGCTGTACATGAGAAACGAATACCTTACGCTTTGAGTATTGAAACGATTTTGTTTGCCAGTACATTTGAATTATTAAATCGTTGTTATACATCAAAGAATCAGTTTGCACTATCGGAAATGATTTCTAAAAGATGGAGGATTTAGGATTTTTTGCTCGCGTTCTCAATTATGGTTTTCCACTTGTCTTGTCCTTCGATTGTTATTCCGCAAGCCTCGGATGGAGTTTTGCCATCTAAGGCTTCATGTGGTCTAATGTAGTTGTGGTAAAGTTGGTATCCTTTCAAAACTGCCGTTGTATCCTGTTTTAAGCCTCGGAAGGTCTTTTCCCTATCTCTGACTTCACCATTCATGCGCTCCATCTTATTGTTATGCATATCACCGCTAAGTTTAATGTGCCTCACATGCTCAGTTCTCGGATTCTTGAGAGTAAAAAACTCTTTCTTGTAAGCATCATGATAAGCTGGAAGCCCATCAGTTATGAAAGTCATTGGCTTCTTACCTGTTAACTCTTTAGACATTCTCAATAAATTTCGTGCATCATGCTTCTCTTTAGACTCGGCTACTTCTTGAGCAATCCAGAATCTTGTCTCATCATCCATCATAGCGAACAAATATTTCATGTTGCCGTTAATCTTGACGTATAGCTCATCAGCTCTCCATGTATCGCTTACATTGGGCTTTATTTTCTCAAGGTAAGTTGCCATTATTGCTGTGTATTTCTTAATCCACTTCAAGATTGAAACATGGCTAATTATTACCCCTTGTAATTTAAGGAATTTTTGAACATTTCTTAGGCTTTCACCTGTGAAGTAAAGTTGCATCGCTGAAGTTATGATTTGAGGCGAGGCTTTCATTCCTTCAAAACCAACATTCACCGAAAAGCGTTTGCCACATTCTTTGCACTTGTACCTCTGAATGTCGTATTTCTTGTTGTGGCGAACTTCATTCTTAACTATGTGGCTTGAACCACAGAAAACACAGTTAGCCGTGCTCAACGGTTGAATAACCACATTATGCTTAACTTGCTCTCTCATTTTAATGCTGATTTCAACTGCAAAAAGATGCTTGCACTTCACATGTCTAAAGGTATGGTCTGGACACTCACAGTGCCATTCCCCATCAACCTGATATATCGCATATTCGCCATTACCTGACTGACTCTTAACCGTGTAAAAATTCTCATCTACACAGCTAACTTGACTTTTGGCTTGAGCGATTGTCTGACCGCGTTCTTCACGGATTTTCTCAAGGTTTTCAAGGCTTATCATTTTTGTTTACCTTCTTGTTTACCCTCACCCTTACCATATAGTAATCCACTTTATAAACTTGTTGGTAATGTGGTAGGTAAACTTAAATACCTCAATCATGCTCTTTACCTTATAGAAGGTAAACAGGATGGGTGAGTTAACTAAGCTCTCGGTCGCAACATCTGGAAAAGGTTCACTGAGAACCACAGTTCCCATGAATGTATTGAAACAATTCGATTTGAAAGCTGGAGATTACCTTGACTGGACATATGATGTAGTAAAAGGCGAACTGGCAATAGTTGTACGTCCTGTGAAGGGCAATAATAGAAAATCATAATAGCTTAAACTGTAAAGAATAGAGGAAATATAATGACGTTAAATCATTTTTCAGAAAAAGGCGAGCAAATAAACAAGTTTTGTAAGTTCTCGGTGTTGAAAAACGAAAGTGATGTGGAACAGTTTTTCGTTATTCGTCTGCTCAAAGACCTTGGGTATGAAGATACCCAAATTAAAACAAAAGAAATGCTCGATGAGTTGGTCATTGCTAAAGGACGAAGAAAAGAGAAGTATCGACCTGATTATGTTTTGTTTGTTAATGATAAACCAAGGGTTGTTATAGATGCAAAAAACCCTTCTGACAAAATCCGTGATTTTTTATATCAGGTTACAGGATACGCTTTAGCGATAAATCAGCAATATAAAGATGAGAATCCAGTTATTTATTGTATCCTAACAAATGGAATGACAACAGAGGTTTATTTTTGGGATGACATAGCTTCACCCTTTATTGAGATTAGTTTTGCCAATTTCAAAGAGGGAGATAAGAAGTACGAAGAGTTAGTCAAGGCTCTCAGTCCTAAGTCTTTGGAGCAAGCCAATATAGATAAAACAACAAAAATCATATTGGTAAAACCCCAAGTCCCTGAAATTGAAGCTGTTTTTCAGAAATGTCATAATTTGATATTCAAACGTGAAAATCCGTTTCCGACAAAAGCGTTTTACGAATTTACAAAACTTGTATTCCTCAAAATGAATGAGGACAACGGTTACATGCAATTCTTAACACTGGGAGAGACTTAACATTAGACGATTTGCATTTTCACACTCACTGGATTGACTCACAGCAATCAATCACACAGAACCCCGTCAACGACATACTGTTTACTCAGTTAGTAATGGAATTAGAAGACCTTGTAGAAAAAAAGAAGAAGAAACCAATTTTTGATAAGGGCGAACAAATTGACCTCAAGCCTTCAACAATAAGAGATGTTGTTTCAATGTTGCAAGATTATGACCTTTACGGAATAGATACAGATTTGAATGGAAAAATGTTTGAAGTGTTTTTAGCTGCCATTGTCAGAGGGAAGAGACTCGGAGCATATTTCACGCCTAGAAGCATTGTAAAATTGATGGTTGAAATGGCAAACTTGCGAATAGTTACTGAAAAAAATGAGAGCAAAATCGAGACTCTGCTGGATGGTTGTTGTGGAAGTGGTGGCTTTCTTATCGATGCGATGGCATATCTCACGCATGAGATAAAAACGAATCCTGTTTTAATGTATAAAGCAGACAAATTGATTGAAGAGCTTGTTTCAAAACATCTTTATGGAATTGACGTAAATCCAGATATTGCTCGAATCGCTCGGATAAACATGTACTCGCATGGAGATGGTGGAAGTATAATATATAGAGCGAATGCTCTTGACAAAGACATTAAAATTGAAGCGGGAGAAAGAAAAACATCTCGAATTGAACTTGAAGAATTAAGGCATCTGCTTATTGACGAAGAATTGAAATTTGATGCTGTTATTACAAATCCACCTTTTGCTATGTCTTACAAGTCGAAGGATGAGAATGAGAAAAGGATAATTGCCCAGTATGCTGACCTTGACCCCTTGAAAAACATGACTTACAAAACTGGAACAACCACATTGAAGTCAGAAGTAAAGTCTAATGTGTTATTTCTTGGACGTTACCATGACCTATTAAAATCAGGTGGAAGATTGTTAATTGTGGTAGATAACTCACTGTTAAACAGCGTCAAGTTCGCTGAATATAGAACTTGGCTTAGGAACAGTTTCATAATCAGAGCAATCATATCTTTGCCTAAGTATTCTTTTATTCAAGCTGGTGCTGGTGGTGTCACTTCACTTTTGTATCTTGAAAAGCGAGTGAGTCATGAGCAAAAGCAACCTAAAGTCTTTGCAAGAAGTGTTCAATACACGGGAATAAGCAAATCTGGAAAGGAAATTCCTCAGAATGATTTAATTCCTGACGTCCTGAACGAATGGAAGCGATTTGAAGCAACTGGAAAGTTGTACCTAAGGGGAAATACATTGATTGGAGATTATAACAGTGACACACTTTTCTTAATTGATGAAATTGATGACCGCTTAGATGTTGATTTTTACATGCCTTCTTATCGAAGACTGTTGAGAAAACTTTCTGACCTTCAAGAAAAAGGAACCCATGAGGTTAAAAAACTGGAAGATTTCAAGGAAGCGTCAAAAATTAGAAGGTCTGATGCTGAAGGCAAAGTGTTTCGTTACGCTGACATTGGAGCAGTTGACGCTGAACGCTGTGAGATAATGCCAAAAGAATGTATCGAAGACTCGTTTGAAGATTTGCCCGATAGAGCGCGATTCCTTGTTAAGGAAAATGACGTTATCTTTCCATTGTCATATGATTCGCTTGGAAAAGTGGCTATAATAAGAAAAGACATGGAGAATCAACTTGTGTCAACTGGATTTGTATGTGTCCGTTGTAAGCAACCTGAAGACGCATGCTACCTTTGGGCATTGATTCGGTCTGAAGTCATGCAAAAACAATTTCGACATGTAGCAAGCGGTTATACTCAACGAGAAATAAGCAGAGAACATTTGCTGAAGTATATACATTTTCCAATTTCTAAGATGGGAAAACAAGCGGTAGAAGCGATTCAACCGTTAATCGAACAGGCTAATGAGGCTCGAAAAAAAGAATTAGATGCATACGACAAAATAACAAGAATAATGGATGAAAACTTAAGTTAGTTTTTAATGCTTAGGTTTGGGAATGGTGTGACTCAATTTTCCTTCAGGTGTAAAATACGCCTTAAATCCGCTTCCGCATCTTGGGCATTTGTATAGTTTGACAAGAAATTTTCCATAATTCCATTGCCTTGTTGTTTCGATTGCTTCTGTCGAATCATAGGGGCATTTTACCATAGAGTCACCTGAGCTAATTAACTACTTCGTAATAATGTTTGCAAAAGGCATTTATTTACATTTAGTATGATTAAAAAGACGGGCGAGGCACTATATGGCTAAATGTCCAAGTTGTGGTTTAGAAAATGTTAAACTGGCAAAAGAATGGGATTACTCTTTTTTTCATGTCAGCAAGTTTGATTGTACGGATTGCAAAGCTCAATTTAGAGAATATATGATAGAAGGAAAACATGCTTTCACTTTGATTAGGAAAGAAGATGGACGTTATCACAAAGTTCAACAAGAGCAAGGACGTAAACACTGATTGAAGTTCCCCAATTCCCGAATCCCCTTCCAACTATCTGGCAATTTAACTTAGGGCTTGCCATGTTAGAGCGAATATAAAATTAAAATACGAAGAGGTAACAGAACCACATTTATCACCCGACCGTTACCATGAACCCTTAGACCCCTTCCACGGTGACCCGAAAATTAACAGGTAGATTTATCACCTATGAAGTTACCAGAACCGCTCCTTGAAAAATCGTCAAAGAAGCGCTATTGCGCTTTTGGTTTTTTGTAAAACGTGTAGGTGAGGGCTATTTTGCCGTCGTCGTCTGTTAACTCGGTTTGGAAGTCCTCTTTGAAGTAGGGTTCAAGCTTTTTTAAGAATTTCCTAGGCACTGGAAAATGGAAGCGTAGATAGTTGTAAACACTCTTGCCTCGTAAGTACCGTTTTTTCGATTTTGAGCGCTTCATTTTCACCATGCTGAATCACTCAAACTTGCCCGCTTCCCGATCAAGCGTCGACCAAATTCGGGATTTTTTTTGTAACTGTTACTTGGGGCTCAAGCATATCGCAAAAGCGCTTTAAAAGTCTAATGCATAAGCGAAGGTTTGGAACAGGAGAGGGTAGATCGAAAGTGAAATCGACCGAAAATTAAGGGAACTTTTGATAACATCAGTTGCAGGCAGAAAGATTTAATTATACATTGCTTCTGTTGGTTTCATTGTAAGATTAGGAGGAATGAAGTAAAAAATGCCTACTTGTCCACATTGCGGTGCCACCGTTCCAGAGGGCGCTGTTTACTGTGGCAACTGCGGAGCCACATTGAGTGCTCCGGCAACTTCCACGTCGGCGACAACGGTGACGACACAAACCCAAACGTCTCCTCAGACGCCGTCATCCTGGACGCAACCCGCCAGCAGCAGCGACCTGCAGGCCCGATACGAAAAAGCGATGAAGCGTGCTGAACTGCTAGGTTATGCTGCAGCAGGTGTCGGAGTAGTTATTCTCGTTGTGCTGGTAGTGCTCTCATTAATTTGATCAAATGGGAGAAGAGTCGGAAAATGGATCTAAGAGGTGGTAAATGTGGAAGGCACTCTTGAACAAGCAGTTAAAAGAATAGAACGGCTAAACAGGATTCTAATCGTGGTAGTTATCATAGAAGTAATTGTTCTTATCTTGCTCCTTTAGGGGCTGTTCCTATTCCGTGCGTTTTTTCTGTTTTCATTTTCTCGCCCAAGGTATTCGCACCAGCTTCTTGCGCTTTCCCAGACCCTGACTTTCTCTAACCTCGGCGTATGCGGCAGGCTTTTTTTCAAGCTGTCAAAAATGTACTTGGCGATGTTTTCAGATGTAGGGTTCCCGATTTCGGTTATCTCGTTGAGGTAAGTGTGATCAAGCTTCTCTGTCACTTTTCCTAAAGCTTCCTTAAGAACGGCGAAGTCAATAACCATGCCGTTAGATTCAGCCTTTTCGCCTAAAACGAAAAGTTCGACTTTCCAAGTGTGACCGTGCAGTCTTTCACATTTGCCATTGCTTTCCACCACGTTGTGGGCCGCTGCGAACGTTGTTTCAACCCTAAGCCTGTACGTCGCCGAAGCCTCCGCTAGAGGAACCCGCGCCATTCTGAACAGACGTTATGGTCATGAATGGATTCGAAGCTTACGCATTTGACCGCGCAGTATCTTTTGGGATACTTCTCCTTCAGCAGCTGCACGCACTGTCTTGTCACGTCTTCCACAAACTTGGCGTTCTTATGCATGTTTTCAACCACTTTCTTTTCTTCAGGCCTTTTAAGCAGGGAGTAAGTTGGAGAGCTGAAGCTTTGGCTGCAAATTTTGAGCACGTCAAGCAAATCAGTGTTTTCAGCCATGTCGATTTCCACGCTCAGAGAGCCTCTCTGGTTATGAGTGAGGCCGTTGCACATTTCTTTGGAACATGGACAGGCTAAGGCTCCGTTGATGGTGACGCCGGCTGTTTTCTTTCCTGTCTTGGTGGAATAGCGCGCAAACATCTGCGCAATCGAGTTTTCCTTCTTACCGCTTGGTCTCACTCTGTAGAATGGAAGTTCACCGAAAACTTCCGTTTGGCAGTGGTAACCGTGCTTCTTAAACGCGGTTTTTGAAATCTGAACAGCCAAGTTCTCGATCGATAAAGCTTCCGGGGGGACTTCTTCAACTGTTTCGATGAATCGGCTCATATGAACTCCGCGTAGATGAGAAGGCAACGTGATGTAACTGTTCACGGAGACAATGATATTGTAGGTTCCTTCCGGCCTCTTCATCTTCACCAGTTTCCGAAGACCTTCAACACCGACTTTCTCCAGTTCGATTTCGTTTTCTGGTCTTTCATTTTGAACGTCAATGACCAAATTTTTAGTCCCCATTAACCTTCTAAACAGGCATTCTGCCCATGAATGTCTTCTTTAAACGGATTTCCATGAGGAGAAAGAAACTTGGGCTTATTATACTTACTCAAGAAATACCTGATTCTAAACGAATTTTCGATAAGCGAAATTGGAAATCAACCGCTTCAACCTATCGTCGACAAAGCCGTCCGAGAACTGAAGGTCTCCGTTTTTCACCTGAATTTTTGTTACTGGAAGAATAAACTTTCGCTTAAAATGCCCCGCAAGACGGTTCGCGCTGAACGTTTTTTGCCGCCCGCTTAAAAAATGAGCCCGAAAAAATGTTTCGGAGCCCCGAAAAACACTGGAAAGAAATTGCTAAAAAACCAGCCTAAGGCGTCGGCCAGCACCCATTTTTTGCATGAAGATAGCAATTTGGGTATATAAAGCGCTGCTGGAGAATTTTGCCGAGGGCACTTCGGAGCCCCGAAACGTTTTGCCCCCGTAAAAACCCGAAAATTAGCCATGGCTAATGTGATAAGCATCCTGCAGCGTCTTCTTTTTTGCTTCTATGCTTAAGGGGAACAGGGAAGCTTGGTGCGTAAACAGTGCAAAAGCACAAGGCTTCAGGTGTTTAGTGGTAAAGAGGCTACCCTAAACCGCGTCATACTCAAAACTCTTGAATGGAAGAGCCCTCTCATCGCGTACGATGTTTGGCGTCAACTTAAAACTATCAAAGGCTTCAGGAGCATCGATTCCAAGACTGTTTATAGACGCATGCACGCACTGGAACAGGAGGGTTGGATTGGTCAAAAAGGAAAACGGCCTGCAAAAGTGCAAGGGTACTCCGCACTCTATGAGCTAACACCAAAGGGAAAAGCCGCTTTAAGAATAGATGAAAAAAGCGTTGAAACCTTCCTAAAGACAGCAACAAATGAGCAGTTAGCAAAATTCATTGACTTGTTCTAGGAATCAGAACTCAATTTATTAGTTGCCGAAAGTTTGCACAAGTTATTTATCCTGAAACAAACAAATAGGCGCTGGGTGGAGAAGAGGCGTCTTCTTCACTTTTTTCAACGTTAAAAAATAAAAATGTAGGAAAGGAAAAAAACATGAAAATTCCGAAAAACAAGATTGCAGCTATTTCGATTGTTATATTCTTTGCGCTTTCAATGACGGCTTCAATGATGCTGATACCAAACGCTAGTGCGCATAGGCCTGCCTGGGACATCCCGACCCAAGCTTACGTTCAAGTCGCACCCAACCCAGTAGGCATCGGACAACAAGTAACGGTTCACATGTGGCTACAAGAACCACCACCGACAGCCAGCTCTCAGTACGGTGACCGATGGCAAAACTTCAAAGTCATAGTTACAAAGCCTGATGGAACAACGGAAACGTTAGGTCCGTTTACGAGTGACGATACTGGCGGAACCTCCACCTACTTCACACCTTCTGCAACCGGCAACTACACCTTCTTCTTCAGCTTTCCTGGACAAACATTAGCTGGCAATAATCCTCCACCGCCTTACGGATTTTCCGCAGCGATTGCGGCGTTCATCGGCGATTACTATGAACCCAGCAACGCATCAACAACTATTACTGTTCAGCAGCAGTCAGTGTCAGCCCAGCCTATCACTCCGCTTCCAACAAGCTATTGGCAAACACCAGTTAACGCGCTGAACGCAAACCTTTGGTACAGCATAAGCGGGAACTGGCTTGGACTCGGCAATTTCTACTTTGCTGAAACAGGAATGTACAATTCAACCGGAAACTATAATCCATACACTACAGCGCCAGCTACGTCACACATAATGTGGACAAGACCCGTAGCTTTCGGAGGCGCGCTCGGGGGAGAATTTGGCGGAACCGAAACAAGCAATTATTACACAACAGCGAATTATGAGCCTAAATTTGCGCCAGTAATTATGAACGGTATACTTTACTACACGATGTTTCCAGGTAGCGCCGATAATCCTGCAGGGTGGGCTGCTGTAGACCTCTACACCGGGCAAACCCTGTGGACCCTGAACACAACTGATACTCTGAGATGCGGGCAAATACTGGATTATGTGTCACCTAACCAATTCGGAGGCATCCCATACCTGTGGGGAACCACCACTGACGGCGTCGCGTTACAGGGTCTAGTATCTAACTTCTACCCTGTTACTCAGTACGACTTGTTTGACGCTATGACTGGAAAATACATACTTAGCATCGTAGACGCTAATTGGATGATGCTCACGGAAGATCAAGCGGGCAACTTGATAGGCTACTACATCAACACCACTTATGAAATACCTTTTGACCCTCTCAGTCCAGTTATTGCGGAATCGCTGAACATGTGGAACTCGACGTTGGCTATCAACAGATTCGGTTTTGCAACAGGAGAGAACCTTAACAGTTGGTTGTGGAGGCCTCCTCAAGGCGCAGACATTCCGTTCCAGTATGGAGTACAATGGTCAGTTCCGTTGCCAATGACCTATTCAGGCAGTCAATTGCCTGAATCCGCAACTTACGTTACATGGGAGACTTTTGCCATTAACAGCGGCGTGGTAGTTCTGGACTCATCAAGTTCAGCGGGAGGACTATTCTACACGGCCGGCTGGGAAGTTGAAGCAGGATACAACGCATTCACAGGAGCTCAGATCTGGATTACTAACCGAACAGAACCTGCGTTTGACAGGATTGACTGGGGCACCCAAAACGGATTATTTGGCCCCAACACTGCTGGAAACGGAGTCTACGTTGAAATCAATGAGGACACGATGGGGCTAGCTGCTTACAGTCTGATTACGGGCAAACAAGTGTGGACAGCCTCGCTTACTCCTTTTAACCCCTACGATTCCGACGGAGTCGACTGGACCGTTGCGAACGGCACGATCTACGTTTGGGGTGTCGGAGGAGATGTGTGGTCAGTTAACATCTTGACTGGAGCAATTAATTGGCACTATTCTACGGGTCCAACTGGACTGGAAACTCCATACGCTGATTGGCCGCTCTGGGTCTTCGGCGTTGGAACCGTTGCAGACGGAAAACTATACATCCCTGAAGGTCACGAGTATAGCCCACCAGTTTTCCACGGCGCCCAGCAGTTATGTCTGAACATTACGAACGGCAAGCCAATATGGAGCATAGAAGCCTTCGACGTAACGGACCCGCCGGCAATAGCTGACGGCATAATGACGGTATTGAACTCCTATGACAATCAGATATACGCTTACGGTAAAGGACCAACTGCCACCACTGTTACAGCACCCGACATCGACGTAACAACTGCAACACCAGTAACGATAACGGGCACAGTGATGGACATCTCTTCAGGCTCACAACAGCAGGTAGTGGCAGCGAACTTCCCACACGGTCTCCCATGCGTATCTGACGCAAGCATGACACAGTTCATGGAAGCCGTCTACGAACAGCAGCCGATGCCGACAAACCTGACCGGCGTTCCAATCACGATATACGTTACCGACTCAAACCACAACTGCTATCCGATAGGCACCACGACAACTGACCCGTCTACAGGCACGTACGGCTTAACGTGGACACCCATTATACCGGGCAACTACACTGTCACCGCAACGTTCGCAGGAACACAATCATACTACGGATCCACTGCTACAACGTATTTCTACGCTAGCTCACCGCCACCAACAATAGCACCGACAACTTCACCACCATCAGGCCTAGCCTCGACAGGAACCGTGGAGTTAGGCGTTGCAGCAATCATAATCGTCATAGTCATTATCGGCGTCGCAATACTGGCAGTGCTCCTGAGAAAACGACCGTAAGCTAAAACGCGCTAAGAACACAACTTCAGTTTCCCCTTTTTTAGTCACTTTAAAAAAGCAATTGAGAAAGATCAAGTGGGCCCTCTGCGCCATCATAAAAACTGAATTTATTAAGGGTAACAGCAATGCAATAGTATAGGCAAGAGTGGACTGATATGTCTGGTGAGAATGATGTTTCTAGAAGTGCTATCATCAAGCGAATCGGCCAAATAATCGCTGTACTCATAAAATACGATTTACCTGTGACGAAGTTGTTTCCAAGCACGCATGCAGGTTTGCCCAAAGAGAAACCCGGCGCTTCAAAAATGAGTGTGAACAGGCGGTGGAGGCTGGCGATTCAAGAACTTGGACCTACGTTTATCAAGTTTGGTCAAATGATGAGTACACGTCCCGATCTCTTATCGCCTGAATTATGCGCAGAGCTTAACATGCTTACTGACGACGTCAAAGCAGTGCCTTGGGAAACCATCGAGCCAGTCATTGAAGAATATTGTAGCCCCATCGACCAGAATTTTGTCTATTTCAATAAACGACCATTAGCATCGGCTAGTTTAAGCCAAGCATATCTTGGAAAGCTGAAGGATGGAACAGTCGTAGTTCTGAAGGCTCAGCGCCCAGGAATCAAAGATTTGATTGACGTGGATCTTCAAATTCTCAGGATGATCGCAAGAAAAACAAACTCTTCTCCTGAACTGCAGTTATTTAACTTTCCTGAGGCTGCCCAAGAATTCTCCAACCAATTACTGGCGGAACTAGACTTCACAAGAGACGGGAGGAATGCGGATCTTCTCGCGAAAAACATGAAGACCATCCACGGCGTACGAGTACCGAAAATATACTGGAAATACTCTGGGCAGCGGCTACTCGTCATGGAGTACATGAAGGGAGTCCGCATTGACAAGTTAGAGCAAATAAAAAAGATGAAGGTTGACCCGAAGAAGATTGCGCTTTTGGGGTTACATGCTTATTGGAAGCAGATATTTGACGACGGCTTTTTCCACGGCGATCCACACCCGGGAAACTTGTTAGTAACAGTTAAAGGAGAACTCGTTTTCCTCGATTTTGGCCTGTTCGGCGTGATTCGACCTGAAAAAAGAGACCTTCTGCTTAAGATTTTTTTGGGCCTGGTTGAAAATGACGTGAACTTGATCGTTGATGGCCTCAGTTCTTATGGACTAGCGGTGGAGGATTCCAAGCAGGAAGCGTTTAAGGATGACATCTACGCTGCTATGCTCGAAAACGAGTATAAAACCATAAAACCGAACGACGTATTCTTGAGTGAGTTAATTGGGATTCTTAGAAAATACGGACTTGTGGTTCCGACTACGGTGATGCTGATGCTCAAAGTTTTCGGCATGGTTCAAGAGTTATGCTCGAACCTCTATCCAGATTTCGTCCTCTATAGAGAGATAAAACCGTTACTTGCAAAGTCTTTGGAAACAAGGATGGAAAAAGAAATGGACGTGCACCAGATTGGGCTTAACATGTTGGATAGATTCGACAGGCTGAAGGAGTTTCCGAAGTTGGTTACTTTGGCGTTGAAGCAGGTGTCAAAGGGCAGTTTCATCTTGAAAATACCAGACGAAGACCTTTCAAGGTTTGAAAAGATTGCCGATCGAACATCCTACAGGATTCTGCTCGGACTGATAGTTGCCTCAATCGTCATAGGTATGAGTCTTGTCCTGTTTGCGACCCAGAGGATACTGGCAACGGAACAAGTTCAGATAGCGGTGCTTGTCTATGCGGTTGCAATATTCATTGTCCTTTTCGCCACGGTTCAGCTTCTACAGGCGCGGGAAAAGCATTAGCTTGACCAATATGGCGCGCTGTCAAAGATGAAGAGATAAGGCTCAGGTTCACGACGGTAATGATTTGGTTTTCGCCCGTTCATTCTGTGCCTTCTGATTTCGTCCTTCTTGCTTCGATCTTTGCTTTCTATTCGTGATAGTTTAATGCTTAAGTGGAAAGCAGCGGGCCCGCCATAGTTTTCTCCGAGGAAAAATGGCATATTGCCTAACACGTTAAGGGCATCCAAAAATAGGAAAATCTAAGCAAGAAAAAGAGGGGGTGGAAATTGATCTGCTTTTTCATTGAAATTCTTTTTTTGCCGCTTGGACAACATTTCCGAGCCAGGTTCGACCTACTATGCCGGAGATAAGCGCTTCAGCCCCGCCTACAATCAGCGCCACCGATAGGATGACTAAGAGTGTCAGCAAGGAGACTCCTGGAAGTATAAGCACAAAAATCGATAGAATCACAGCGACCACACCGACCGCAACCATCGTACCTCTAGTCCAGCCGAGTGTCATATTGAGTTCGTAGGCCAGAATTATCCTTCCGATGCCGTAGACCATCAAGCCAAACGCCACAAACCATATCAAAGTCGCAACGCCGTAGCCAGGGAAAATAACTACCAGAAAAGCAAGGATCAGAGATATTATTCCAGTAATAACGCTTAGCGCTTTGACGCCATTGGATACACCATCGTAGCCTACTAGAGCGATTGATCGAATTCCGAGGAATATGAGAGCAATTGACAGCCAGACAACAAGCGTGGCAATGCCCCAATCTGGGTAGATAATGACTATGATCCCAAGCATTATTGCTAATAGCCCCGTAACTATCTCTAACGCGCGCAGCCAACCAGGCTGCTTTAGAATGTTCAAACTTAATTTCCTCTTTTGTTGATTATTCTTTGCAGAAGTTAGCTAAACAACTTATTTCTGCGTTAAAATTATCAAAAAAGCTGCATTAATATAGTTTGCGGCTTTGCGATTGACCAAAAAAACTCGCGAATCTGAAAACCAGATTCCGATTAGAAGCAATCATTTAAGAACAAAATAAGTGGTTCTTAGTTGAAAACGACCTGAGCTTCCCATTCAATCAAGAATCCGCAGGAACCGTGGCGGTAATATCCCTCACACGTGTCACTGGCTGTTGAAAGGCAAGTACATGTGTATAGTCAGAGAAAGCAATCATGAACGAATCGGCTTTTTTGCTTCAATTTTCCGCCTTTTTTGTTCGTACCTAAATATTTATAGGTCTGCCAATATCTATCAATCAAGGTGTGATTATTTTGGAAAAAATGCTTATCGTGATAGTGGAAAATGAAACCAAAGCATATGATGTGGATAAAGCACTTGACAAACTAGACCAAGATGGTGAAATCACTGTTTTCGGTGACGCAGTAATTGACAAGACGACAGACGGAAAACTGGAAGTAAAGCAAACAGGAGGAGGTTTTCCAATTAAGACGTTGGCCGGGACAGCGCTCGGCAGTCTGATTGGAGTGTTAGGTGGTCCGATTGGCGTGATTGCCGGCGCTGCTGCTGGTACAGCTGTTGGAGGAGCATCTGACCTATATGGCGCAGAAGTCAGCGCGGATTTTGTAGAAGAGGCATCTGCCAAGCTAACGCCCGGAAAGTTTGCAGTCGTGGCCGACATCAGCGAGGAATGGGTAACGCCGCTCGATACAGAGATGGAAAAGTTGGGAGGCACTACTGTTTTGCGTGCCAATAAAAGAGATGTCGAAGCAGAGCAGAGAAAAAAAGACCAAGACGAAGTTAAAGGAGATATTAATAAATTAAAAACCGAAGCCTCAAAATCGAATGAAAAAGATAAAGTTAAGCTCCAAAAGAAAATCGATGGTCTTGAGAAAAAACTTCAGAAACAGCAGGCAAAAGTTGACCAGCGCCAAGAACAACTCAAGAAAGAGCAAGATGCCAAAGTGCAAGCATTGCAAAAGAAAGCAGCCACCTCAAGCGGCGAGGCAAAGAAAACCATTGATTCAAGGGTCACGGAACTTCGCGAGAGTTATCAAAGGAACAAAGAAAAATGGGAAAAGCTGCAGCTGGAAAAGGCAACTGAGCGGTATAAAAAAACAGAGGCAAAACTGGAAAAGTTGGAAGCTGAAAAGGGAGCACATAAGAGATAGACACTAATCGCAAGAATAGATAGCCAGCTCTTTTTCATCCTTCGACTTTTTTTCTCAATAATGATAGTATCGGAAGAAGACATCGATTCCTTACCCTCACGACGCCAGTGACCCACTATTTTTCAATGCCTTAAAGTATAAAGAGCACTTTCAAAAAGTCAATTTTTCCGGGGTCAAACAGCTGAGAGTGAGAAGTCGCCAAAAGCTGCAACTTGGGATTTGGAATAAACTCCCTGTACCCTACGCATCAGAATCGCCTTGAACGCTTAGCAAATAAAAAAATATCCCGCATTTCCCCAGATTTTTGCTGATCTCCCGATGGGAAATACGAGCGCCGGTAAGGATAATCTTAGTTATGAAGCAGACGAAGTTGGTTGCGCGTCTTTGCCTTGTCCTTGTTGATCTGTGCCTTCTTGTTGAAGTTTGTCACTTGTTTCTTTGGATTTATCCGATTTCTTCTTGATCTCATCCTTCCATGCTTCAAACTTTGCCTTCTCATCACTCTTAGCTTTAGCGGCTTTCTTTTTAAGCGATTCAATCTTCGATTTAGCTTCGCTTTGTTCTTGCTTTGACCTTTCTTTCGCATGTTCCTGTTTTGCGTGCATTTTCTTTTTCAAATCATCAATCTTTTTCTGGATTTTGCCCTTTTCACTGGGGCTTGCTTTATCTTTTTCTTCTTTTTGCTTGTTGATGTCATCTTTTGTTCCGGCAACTTCTTTCGCGTATTGTTCCTGTTCAACCTCGCGGCGTGCAGTCCTAACAACTGTTCCGCCAATCGCTTCCATTCGCTTGTCGACCGGTCTTTCCCGATCCTCACTGACGTCTGCTACTACCGCCCATTTGCCTCGTTTAAGTTTAGCTGAAACTTCATCGAGAAACTCCGCGTCGACTCCGGCATGATTCATGTCCGCCATGGCTCCCGCATAACTTCCAGCAACTGCGCCTGCGCCCTCGCCGGCTACTCCTCCTTCCAAAAGGCCGATTAGAGCACCGATCGCCGTACCCCCAGCAGTTCGAACTGGAAGATCGTCACTTTCCTTCACTACTTTAACTTTTCCAAGCATATTTTTCTGTATGATAGCTTCGGCATAAAGGGCAATGTCGCCTTCCGAATCAAGTTCGGTCAGAGCGTCGCTTCCTTCGTAGGCTTTTTGTTCGTCATTAAAAACAATTACAAGCATTTTTTCCATCCATTATTTACCTCCTTAAATTGATTTGTAGGAAAAATCTCCTGCCATTTAGACTGCATTAAACTCTTTCATATATAGTTTGCTACGTGTGATCTCAAGCCTCAAACCACGTTAATTGAATCTTTCTCGATGATTTATTAATGCAGATACGCGCGTTGCTGCTCCGAAAAAATGTTTAGAAGCCGTCAAAAGTCAACTTTTTCCTCTTTAAGGCGACTGTTTTTTCGTCTGCACTAATTTTGCTTTTTATCAGACAGAGAATGAATCCTCCAGTATTCCTCATGAATTCAAGCTAATTCTTAAACAGTCTCCAGTCACATTCGAGTGAGTTACATGTCCACTCCAAACACCTGTCCAATCTGCTTGCATATGTTTTCAGAAGCAAGGATTTCTGACCTCAACTCATCAATTGCCTCCTTCTTTTCGTCAATCTCAGCAATAAGCTTGCTATGCAGGCGTCGTTCCGTGGCTAACAAGTCTCTTTTTACTTCAAGCAGCTGCTGCTCTTCTGTCCTCATTTTTCGAAGAGAAGCCAGCAAGTTCACAAAGTCAGGCGGGTCTCGTGACGCTTCAGCTTGCGGTCCGTCAACCTGCTCCGGTTCATCCGTTGCCTGAAGCGATTCGGGTTCTTCGATCGCTGCAAAGTTTGAATGCGTATCCTTTAATTTTCGAATCACGGATGCATTATTTTGTTTGCTTAATATCGGTGTCTCTGCCTTTCCCGAGAAGCCTTCCGCGTCGTTTTGTTTTGCCCTGTTTCTTTCGTATTCTTGTTCTATTATGAACAAGTGGATGTTTTCGTTTTCTTTTTTCATTGCTATGGCTCGGATTGTTCAGTGCATAAGCATGTGACGTTTCGATTTTTCTCGGGGCAAAAATTTGTCGCCGATGAGCTACTTATAAATGTCGACTCCGAGGACTTGCCCAAGTTGCCTACACCGATTCTGAATAGTCGGAATTTCCGATCTCAAAGCCTCGATCGCCAGCTTCTTCTTGTCGATCTCCTTGACGAGTTTAAGCTGAAGGTCTTGCTGCGTTTTCAGGAGGGCTTGTTTTATTCCGAGCAGCTCTTGCTCTTCCATTCTCATCTTCTGAAAAGACGCCGAGAGCTCCAGGATGTCAGGTGCATTTGGAAACCCTCCCGTCTGGAGAGCATTTGCCCTTTCTGCGGATTCGGGCTTTTTGCGCTCTTGAGGCGCGTCCTGTTCGCTTTGTACCGATGATATTTTAGTTGTTCCGGGGGCTGGACCGATTTTGAATAAATCCACCAAGGATTTCACCTTGACAATATATTAAGTATTAATATATAATAACCATGCTTCACTTCCCGCATTATTCCTAAAACCGAAATAATTCGACGCAAAACATGCCAACGGGCAGCAGGGGCGCAACTTAAAGATCGAAACGTTTCCGATCAAATCGCAGAACGCGTTGCATCTTGCTTTTCCCGCCGACCGCTCAGACTTCCAAAGCTGCTTTCTTGCTGTTACGCTATGGGCCGGTCGCAGTAGGGGCAGAGCCTTTTCAGCTTCGGCTTCGATGCGGCATAATCGAACACGAAAAGGGGAGTCATGAATTCTTTTTTGCAAGCAGGACAGGTAAATCTGCTTTTCTCTTCCTTTGCACCTGCTTGGTTTGCTGTTTTATTCTCGACAGGGCATGCTTGGCTCAACGTTTGAACCGTTGATTGTTTGGGTGGGTTCTTTTCTGATTTAAAAGTCGGATGAGCAGCTGCGGGCGTTTTATGTTCCTTGACGCCACGCTTAACCGTCGATTTTCCAGTTTCAATTGGCTTTCTAATTGAATCTTTAATTTTTAGTTCTGGCTCGCTCTTAAGCGGGGTTTCTTTCAAGTCTTTTCCGCTGTTTACGGAACTCAGATCGTACCCGCATTCTGGACATGCAAAGCCGACTTCTTGCCCTGTTGAAAAATCTTTAACTTTCACGGGCGCCTGGAAAACTTGTCTGCACTTAGGATTCGGGCACCGGTAGTTTGAGGCGTCACCTATCCAACCGTTCTTCTTAAGTATTAATACGTAAACGCTCAGAATAGCGCCGATTAAGACAATGGTAATGGCGGTAATCAAGTCAAATTCGAACGGAATCAAGGGTTTCCCCGAGCATATTCGATTTGTACGTTAAAAAAATTTGTTGATTCAGCATCAACATTTATGATTGTGCTGAAGCAACTGTTGCGGTAATTTGGTATGTTCCTCCAGTGGCGTTGGTGCTCCAGTCTACAGCATTGGCTAAGGTCCCGTCGGTTGCTGCATAAATGGTCTGAGACCCTCCGGTTAATGATACACCTGTTGTAACTACAGAGGCGCCGCTGACATATTGCCATGAGCCTGAAGCATCAGTTTGCAGTTGCCAAGTTATGGTTACAGCTCCTTTGTAGACGCTATTGCCGTTTATTACAAGCTCTGCGTACCATGAGCCAGTTGGTTGAAGAGTTGTAGTCCAAGTTGGGGTTCCGCTGTTAGTGTTGGAGTAATAGATTGTTCCTTGCGAGACACCGACGACTGTTACGTTACCTCCTGTAACTGTAAAGAGTGTGACGGCGGCGTAGGCTACTAAAACTGAGACCAATGCTGCTATAGTCAGCGCTGTGGCTATGAAAAGAAGTTTTCGTGATTTTTTTCCTTTGTTCATTTTTTCACTGCACTTAGATTTACAACATCCAGAGTAGGCGTATGTTAAAAATTACGATTTAAGAATTCGTGCGTCTACCCACACTACACCCAAACGCAAAAAAAGCGACGCCGAAACCACATTTCCCGCTTCAAAGTTATGGGCTAAATGCTTGAAAGAAGACAACTGCTACCGCGCGTTCGTTTGCCGGCGTTTAGTGGCGACGATGTATTTGAACGCGATGTCCTCAGGGGTGAACCGTCCGCATGATTGGAGGAAGCCGGAAGAAAAGTAAACATGGAGACTCAGTCATTTGTCTTTGGTCAGTAGAAGTTTAATTATGAAGCAAACGTTCACTGCCACAAAAACTATGAAGGCGTAGGACGTCGGGGTCGCTGAAACGACAGCCCAAGCTGGGATAGGTGCACCGCCGACGGAAACAGGCGAATTCCGTGTCCTATTTGAGGGCGGTAGGCAAAGGCTGGAAATGTTACCCGTGGGCTTTGACATGCGCAACAGCCGACGGCAGATTTCAAGACGGCTGCATGGTCAGACATTTGGAACCTTGCAACTGCGAAGCATGCGACATGGCATGTTACGGAGAAATAGCTCAAGCCATTAACATGAAGACAGATGCTTTAAAGTTCTTCTACGAAGCCCAAGGAACTGCACGTTCGTAAATCGGGTTCCCTGTTCATTCCCTCCCACTTTGACTGACAATCTCAGCTTGAAGCTACGCGTTTGTCACGAGGCCCAACTCAAAAATAAATGTTGACGAATTTCGGGATAAGCTGGCGAGCTCCAATTTCTTCAAAGTCTTTGTCGGTAGGCAAGATATTCTTCTGACGCTTTCTTGATGGCGCCACGCGCGAGCTTATGATCGATGGCTCAACCAAAAACATTGACGATAACTTGGAGTATTTTTACAAAAAGAACGAATAAACCCAAAAAAATCATTACGTCACCGATGGACAGTAACATGCTTTGCCAACTAGTGTAAATGGGAGTCAAGAATGCCCAAAGGCTCCCGAAATAAGGAGACGGAACCAGCGAGAGTATTAAAATTCCAGCAGAGAGAAGTGAAGCCCCGATAATCCACGCTTCGTACTTGATTCTTCCTTGAATATGCAGATAGTAACGTCTCTTGTTGTTTCCCAAGGTTTCTAACGTTCTCCAACCTGCGCAGATTTTTCCTCTTGTAACGTGCGCTTTTTCATGTTTGACGGTTTGCTGAGGCTCTGGGAAAATAATGGAGAAAGAAAAACGCATCGCGACACTAGACATTATTCGAATTTAACCAAAGCCTTTTCAGCCGACACGTAACGAGCACTCAACTGCGGTTATGTGCTTGACTTCCGTAATGCAGTTAGTGTTTAAATAGTGATGTGACTGCTAGGGCACTACAACAATTTTACAGTCTACTTCTTGCCCATCCTTCTATCCTCACTTACTTTGCTTACTTGCCTCACTTACTCAATCTCAACCGGAAAGGATAGTCCAGCCGAAACTTCCACGGAAAACAGCAGAAACACAATAAGCGCCTGAACTTGCCGCAACAACTTCAAAAGTGGCTCATCCTTTTTGATGATTCTTAGGCAACGAGCCCTTGAATTCTGACTAGGATAGGTTTAATTGTTTCCGCATGTTCTTTTTTTGTGATTTTGAGGCGGTTTGATTGTTCAAGAAGGACAGTAGGGTTAAGATTGCAATTGTAGGTGCTGGTTTTGTAGGCACCGCTTTCGCGTATTCACTTTTGATTCGCAGTTTGGCTTCCGAGGTCGTTTTGATAGATGTAGATAAAGATAGGGCGGAAGGCGAGGCTATGGATTTGAGTCATGGGTTGCCTTTTTTGGAGCCTGCGGCTGTCCGTGCCGGTGACTACGTTGATTGCGCGGATTCAGACATTGTCGCTATTGCTGCTGGCGTCGCAAGAAAAAACGCACAGTCTCGCGTGGATTGGGCGAAGGAAAATTTTGAGGTTATGTGCGAGGTTGTTTCAAAAGTTACTGAGTACAACAAGAAATGCATCCTGTTGATCGCTACGAGCCCGCTTGACGTCATGACTTATGTTGCTTTGAACATGTCGGGTTTTTCGAAGATGAAGGTGATTGGGAGTGGAACGGTTTTGGACACGGCTAGGCTTCGGTCTTTGCTTGGAGAATACTTAGGCGTTGACTCCAGAAACGTTCATTCTTACATTATCGGTGAACACGGTGATAATGAGGTTCCCCTCTGGAGCCTTGCGAACGTCGCAGGTGCTAGGTTGGAAGATTATCTTCCCCCGATAAACATGCCGTATGATAAAAGCGTTCTCGACAAGCTTTTCGTGGAAGTCCGCGATGCAGGAACAGAAATCATAAGGCGAAAGGGCAGGACAAACTGGGGAATCGGTTTAACCCTGACTAGAATAGTTGAAAGCATAGTCCGCAACGAGAATTCAGTCTTAACTGTCTCGTGCTATCTTGAGAATTACCACGGAGTAGAGGATGTGTGTCTAAGCGTGCCAGCCATCGTTGGCAGTGATGGCGTCAAGAGAACTATTGACCTGCCTCTGAGCAAGGAAGAGGAAGAAGCTTTCCAAAAATCTGCTGACGCCGTTAAAGAAATCATAAAGTCGCTCGGTCTATGAGCTAAACTAATCACAAGGCGCGCCGTTATTCCAGCGATTCCTTCGAAATAAATGATTAAACTAACGACCGCATATTACCGTGTCGTAAAATCTCCAAGTTGTAATGGTCCAGAGTTTATCCAAAGTCTACCGATGAATTTTCAGTATTGATTTGCAGGTCACATTTCTTAAATGTTAATGCTTTGCAACACATTATGAACAACCAAAAAGAGCTGAGCCTTTGCGGATGCCCAAAATCCACAGTTCACTGGGTGAGCAATGTTGAATGTTTTTGTTTTTCTTTCACTCCTCTCAACTGTCATTTGCCTCTGCTTAGGAAGCATAGTATTCTCATTCAACAGAAAATCAATTTTAAACAAGCTTTTCTTCCTCTCTGCCTTGACCGCCTTTCTTTACACGTTTTCAACCGTGATGATGTGGCTGTCGCCAAACTTTGCAACGGCTTACTTCTGGAATAAGATAGAGGAAACTTGGCCTTTTTTTGTTGCGGCGACATTCAATTTCGTATTAGTTTTCACCCAAAGCAAATGGTTGAAAAGCAAACTTGGCTATTTAATCCTGTACTTACCCGCTGCGACCTTTTTCTTAATCAACGTATCAACAAACTTGATAGACGGAGCACCAGTCCTCCAAAACTGGGGATACGCCGACGTCGCCACGGGAACTTGGATTTACAATGTTTCAACTGTTTGGTCAGCGCTTTTGCCGATTCTGGCTCTTGCGCTTAGCTTAAAATTCTATCTCAAAACTGCAGATTCGACGCAGAGAGAAGGAAGGGGACTGGTCTGCATAGGCTTCGGTATCCCGTGCTTTACTTTCATAGCAACCAACATGTTGGCTCCGGCCATAGGCATCTCGATTCCGGATTTAGGTATAATCGGCTTGTTGTTTTTCTCCGCTTTTGTCGGCTATGCTATTTTAAAAGTTGACTTATTCACTTTTGACGCTGCTTTAGCAGCTGAAAATATTCTTTTGGTAATGCCCGATTCGCTCTTACTGGCAGACAATAATTTAAAAATTCTTCGCATCAACCAGCATTTGGAAAATTTCTTCGGATACACTGAAAAAGACTTGATTGGTAAACCCATATCCAAATTGTGTCTTAATGAGGGGGGACAGGTTTGTGGTGGTCTTTTAGGAGAGTTGAGGGCAAAGGGAATTATCAAAAACCGGGAGTTAACAGTGATTACAAGCTCCGGAGACAAAAAATGCGTGTTGCTCTCAGGTTCAACTGTGAAAAGCAAAAAGGGCAAAGCTGTCGGATCAACATGCATCTTCCACGACATAACCGAGCGAAAAACGATGGAAGAGAGGCTTGTCAAGGCTGAAAGACTTGCCTCGATCGGTGAACTGGCAGGCCAAATTGGACATGACCTGCGCAACCCACTGCAAGGAATCAAAAATGGCGTTTACATCCTGAATAAGAAAATCGATGGGCCTGGCGAAGAAAGGGTAAAAGAAATTTTGGCGGCTATGAAGAACGCCGTTGGGGATGCAGACCGGATTGTGACAAGTCTGGTGGATTATTCAAGTGAACTCTTTTTGCACCGCGAAAAGTGCAAGGTTAAGATGCTGGTCGAAAATGCTTTATCGAAAGCTGCCGTTCCTGACTACATTAGTGTACAGAATGACGCAACGGACGAAACAGATGTTTTCGTGGATTTCACCTTAATGGTGGACGTCTTAACTCGCATAATCAAGAACGCAGCAGAAGCCATTCCCGACAAAGGAACCATAAGAATGTCAAGCGAAATAAAAGGCGAGAATCTTGAAATATCAATAATTGACAGTGGGAAGGGCATTACAGGGGCTATTTTGCCTAAACTTTTCTCTCCTCTCGTAACCACCAAAGCGAAAGGCATGGGCATGAGCTTAGCGATCAGTAAGCGAACAGTTGAGGCGCACGGAGGAAAAATCACGGTCAAGAGCGAAAGCGGAAAAGGCACGACGTTCACGATCACCTTGCCCATGAAACCTTTAACGGGAGATTCTGCATCGGAGCCACCGGCTTTCTTGTTAAATCCCGAGCTTGCGACGTTACATCAGTAGCTTTCGAGCGGAGGAATTTGGTTGGGTTGGATTAAAAATGGTCCAGCCATCAAACGCAGACGCGGAACTTTATGAATAACAGGCATGCATACTTAGGGAAAACAGGCGGACAGGCGCGGAACTAGCGTGCTAGCTTCTGATTGACAGGTATGTCCTGTAAGATTTGAAGCCGACTTTCGAATAAGCCCTGACCGCTGGAGCATTGTCTGCTATTACATGGATTAACGCAACCGGCAACCTCTGAAAGATTTCTTGTACAAGGGCAGACACGATTGAGGTAGCGTAACCTTTGCCTCTGTAGTTTTCATCAGTGGCTACGATACCGATGTTAGCTGCAAAATCCAGTTCGAAACTAGTGTAACCGACCGAAACCAGCTTCTTTTCACGCGTTATACCCAGCCAGCACGTGTTTTCCCACCCTTGCCTTAACCGCTTCCTCAACTTCTCCGACACATTTTCATCCCACCGTTCAGGGTTACATCTTTTCAAAAGTGAAGAAATTTCATCAGCATCATCAACACTGAGCCGGACCGGATTTTCAACAACTTGAATGTGCTCCTCTCCCCGATTCAGGCGCATCAATACTATATCCTGCCTAACGCGAGGCTTAAACCTTTCACAAATGAAATCTTCGCAGTCAAGAGGAGCCTGCAAATCCACCTTGTCAAACTCGACGCGCTCAAGTAGCTTTTTTACTGCTTCACGGCTGCCTCTAAGCTGAACAACCGAGTCGGCAAAGACCAAAAGTGAACCAAGAACCTGCTCGCCTTCAGTCGCCAACCATATCTTCGTCTGTTCTCTGCGTTGAGTCCAATCAACTATGAAGAAAAAATAGTTTAGCCGGTCACGGTTCACGTAGTTCCAGAATAATCGTTCATTTTCGTTAGTTACGGCAATGATCTCCACGTGATAGCCTCCAAGCAGATAATGGGACGAGTGAGAAGATAAGTGTAGCGCGGTGGTAGAGCACTGGCTAGTCCCTGAACTAGGCTGTGTTGTTAACCAGAGAGACTTCTTCGAGAATTTGGTTGTCGCAAGCTGAAACTTCCTAAGGGGTCTGCAAAAATAGGATTTACCGAAACCATGATTGCTAAGAAAAAGAGCGGAGCCTGATGACAAGCATTTCCCATTTCCAGGTTAGGCCACGTGCCAAACGTCTTTATTTCTCTATAGAGTAACCAACCGACCGCATCTCTTTGGAAAGGAGAAACACAAAGGAAGTCACGCATACTCCCACAGCAGCAATAAGAAAGTCAGTTTGAATGCTCAAGCTTTGGATTATGAAGGCACCGATGACTTGCCCGACTGGAATGACGGCAAAGCTTCCTAACTGGTCGACACCGAAATACCTGCCCTGCATCTCAGAGGGTACAATGAGCTGAACTACCGAGAGCCAAGTCACGTTCGCATATCCACTGATGACTCCAACAGCGAGGAATAGCGCCAGCGCGACGATGAAGCTTCGGGTGAAAGTCAACGAAAGAATTGCCACTCCAAACAAAAGCCCCGTAGCCCCCCAGATCACGCCGGCGTGGGCGACCGCCTTCGTCCTTCCCACAAGAAGAGCCCCTGGCCCCATCCCTATCGCCATTGCGGCAAGCAACGAGCCATAGACGACCGCGCCTCCGTTCAATGCATTGGCGGCGTACACAACAATAAATGGTGACAGCATGGCGATGAATAAGTTGAGAAATCCTGCAGAAACAGTCAGGTAAAGCAGTCCCTTATTGGATGATATGTACCTGATTCCATCGGCGGCATCGGAGACGAAACCCCCACTAGCGGTAACCCTGCTTTCTGTCATTTTTGGTCTCGCGAGGCTCCCCAGCGTCATTGACGTGATCAGCGACGCGGAGACGACGAACGTTATAGAGTTGACCCCCAACGCAGCAACAACGCCTATCACTGCCACTATGGCACCGCCAGCCGCGCTCGCAACTGATTGGAAGATCGATGTGGCGACCTGAACAAGACCGTTGGCATCGGCGACTTCTTCAGGCTTAAGAATCGTGGGTATCACAGCTCTCTGCGCTGGGTTGAAAATCGTGGAAAAAGTGCCCAATACGAATGAAACGGCCAGGACAAGCAGCAAGCTGAACCCAGCTAAGTACAAGTAAGCCGCGAGTATCGCAAGGCCAAGGGCTCTTGACAAGTCGGAGAGGATCATCAGCCTCTGGCGGTTCTGCCTATCAACGAGGGTGCCGCCGACCAGGCTCAGCAAAATCGACGCGATGGTGCTTGACATGGCGACGTAGGCGACGTTAAGCGCTGAACCAGTCGTGACGAAGACCAGCCAGATAAGAGCGACTTGTCCAAGGGAAAAACCCCGGTAGAAGCGGCGCCAGCATAGAAGAGAAGCATAAAATTGCGGTTACGAAGAACCCCGAGGCGGTCACTGCTCTTGCGAGGTTCCGATTCTGTGGCCCCCATGATCTCCTCCTCCAATTGGCTGCATTTTAGCGGTTAATGGTTGTCTTAGACACAAGTTTAAGTTTTACTCCCTTCAGCGAAGCCACTAGCATCTTACGTAAGCGGAATTTACCAAACCACGCGATTTCAACGGAGCTTTACATCGGACACGCTCTTCCTATTTGCGCGTATTTTTCGCAAACAGGTCAGAGCATTTGCCGGCATACACATTTTAATAATTGGAACTGTTTAGCAACAGTGAACTAAAGTTTTATGTTTGCGGGGTAAAGCAATGACGGATTACCTTCTCATCGTAAGGCATGGCGACACGGAAGCCAACGTGAATGATATTGATGCAGGCCCACTCGATTACCCCTTGACCAGGCAGGGCGTCAAGCAGGTCCGTTTCATCGCAAGAGCAATTTCAAAAATCAAAGTTAGCGCCGTTTACAGCAGTCCAGTTTTCCGCGCTGTCGAAACCGCTCGAATCTTGGCGCGTCCGCACGGGTTGCAGGTAAAAACCCTTGAGGAGCTGACTGAGGCGAAGCTTAAACCCGAATTCGTCGGCAAAAAAGGCAGGCATCACATCTTGACCGACCCTGAAGCATTCACGGAAACCAACAGCGAATTGACTGCGCGCACGCTCAAAGCGATTGAAATCGTCAAGAGCGAAGCTGAAGGAAACGTGATAATGGTGTCACACGGCGACGTCATAACTGCCATGCTGGAAAGCATCGTTGAGAGGAGAATCAGCGGCCAAAAATACTACGTGTTCCACTCTGAACCGGCTTCACTCAGCATCGTCGAGGTGAAGGATAGACCATTCCTTGTCCTGTTCAACTACCACCGCAAACTGCTATCCGAACTGTGAAACTCATCCGCTCTTTCTTTCACGCCGCAAACACCATGCAAAACAACAGCGCCTCTTTCGCCACTGATGGTTACAGTGCATATGCCCGTTTTTTGACACTTGGCTTTTCAAGCCTCACGAAGCCAAGTCGGCTTTTCAGCGATGGATGGTTTTTATTCTTAGCCTGCAATGTAGCCATTGAAACATGCGGGCACACGCTTTTTCTAAAGCGCCGCTTGCGGTTTCATCTCGCCGCCTTAAGAGTGGTGTTCCAGGCGATCTTATGCACAGAAAAAACGCGAAGAAATTAATGGACAGGCAGGTTCGCAGGGTTCGCGGAATCATTCTGAACGGCGGCTTCCACGACAGGAAAATCGGTGAGATCGTTTCTAAGATGACGCGTCTAGAAGTGATGGAGCAGCTACACGAGCCAATCGAGGTTCACCTTATTCCTGACGTTGAGAAAGGCGAAGTTCTCTCTGACAGCCGTGGCCAAGGGAGTTTTCAGCGTGACTAAAGGTAAGCCTTGGTCTCTTGAAGATGAGAAGCTTTTAAGGAATTATTTCGATTTTACCAAGGATCTTCGCGTTTTAGCCTTCAATTTTGACGGCAAGTACAGCGAGGACGCTATTCGCCAGAAACTGATCCGATTAGGATTAATTAAAGAAGAAGTAGTAGGACAGTTGGAAAATGGTTGTACTACTACTTCTAAACTTGAGTTGCCTGATGAGTTGCCAAGTGTTGAGGAGGCGCTTAAGACTTTGGCTGCTGCATTGAAGGCTTTGGACGCTCCCGGGCTTGGAAAAAGCGAGGTTTTGCGGTTGCGGGTCATTATTTCTGGGGCTAAAGTGTACAAGGAGCTGCTTGCGGACTACGTTAACTATCGCGGTCTTGAGGCTGAACTTTCTGATTTGAGGCGGAAATATGCGGAATTGGCGAAAAAGCCCCAGAACACTCCGCCCTAAACAGCTGTTTTCCCAGCGCGAAAAGCTGCGTGAAGACGTTAACGTTGTCGAACAGCAGAGACTCAGCAAGGTTGAAACACTCAAGGGCGACCCGTTAGAGTTCTTTCGTCAAGTTTTAGGCGTGGAACCGACCAGTTACCAGAAAGAGTTGATTGAGCTTTTTCAGAAGAATCAGTTCGTGGCCGCCCGCTGGTGCAGGCAGGCTGGAAAAAGCTTCACCGTGTCGGGTATGCTCTTGAATTATGCCCTGGCTAACTCGAACGTCTACATCGGCGTTGTCGGCCCTTCTCTGCGCCAGACTAAACTAATCATTAGGCGAATCGGATACTTCGCCAATAAATTGCCTTCCAGCCCAAAAATCATGGTTCAAAGAACTAGGATAACCTGCCCTAACGGCAGCGTGATTGAAGCTTTCCCGAATAATCCTGACACAATCCGCGGCCCCACTTTGCACGTGGTCTACGCAGACGAGTTTAATTTTATCCCGAACGCTCAAGACCTCTACGACGCCATCCTATTTACTCTTGGGACAACCAACGGAAAATTCATCTGCACCAGCACGCCCTGGAACAGTGACAGCCTGTTCTGGAAAATCTGCAACCATGACGATTTCGCCGATTTCGCAAGGCACCATGTAACCTGGGAAAAGGCGCAAGAGCCTAATGGGCCGCTTAAGCTCGGCATTCTTGAGAAGATTCGCAGGCAACTGCTTAATGATCCCGCACGGTGGCGCCGTGAAATGGAAGCTGAATGGGCAGAGGACGAGGACGTTTGGCTTACTCAAAGTCTCATCGTCAGCTGCATTGACAGCGAGCTCGTACCTTACGAGTTCGAGGCTCAGCCGGCCAGCAGCGAATTTTTCGTCGGCGTCGATCTCGGGCAAAAACAAGACTACAGCGTTGTGGTTGCGATAGAGAAGCAGGGTCACATTTTGCGAGTAGTTCACGTGCACCGGTTCCCTTTACATACCGAATACGCCAGTGTGATCGGCTACGTCAAGAGCCTTCAGGACCGCTGGCGCGTGATTCGATCCGTCTACGTCGATTATACTGGTGTTGGAGTTGGTATCGTTGAGGATATGGTTAAGGGCGGAGTTCAAGGCGTCACCGGCATAACGTTCACGGTTAATTCCAAGGAAGACATGGCTAACATCCTGCGTGAGCGGATGCGTCAGGGCGAAGTGAAAATCTCCTACGTGCCCGTTCGCAAGTCTGGCGACATCGACCTTACCGTTGAGTTAAACGTTGAAAGGTACATGCTAATGAAAACGGGGCACGTGGGGTTTAGCCATCCGGAAGGCACTCATGACGACGTTTTCTGGGCATTGGCTCTCAGCTGCTACGGTGCAGTGCAGGCGCCCATGCCTGGCCGCGGCGCCGTGATGGGCTAGTGCCCAAAGTAACGTCATGTAGTATTGATGGTGATTTAATTTGAGTCTTATTACTGATCGTGTTCGCAGAGGTTTGCGTTCTGTTAGAGCCGCCTTGAGTGCTCAGCGGGACGTGCCGCCAGCGGTTAGTAAGCAGCAGATTAAAGAGGATATCCCGGTTAGTTGGGAAAAAGACAATGACCTCATGAACTATGTGAACAGGTACATGTTGAAGGGGACGGGAGCCGGATTTGTTACGCCTCCCTACACGGCACAATGGGACCTGGTCTGGGGCGCGACGCCCATTGAGGACCTGCCTAAATACAAGGACTTGTACACGTTTACCCCGTACGTTAAGGCGGCAATCGACGTCACCGTGAACTTGGCCATTTCGAACGGGTTTATCTTAGACGGCGGCAAGGACGCCGTTCGCGAGTGGTTAACGGATTGGCTTGACGAGCAGAACATTCTGCACACGCTACGGGTTGCGGCTTGTGACATGCTGGTTTTCGGCAATGCTTACTTGGAGATTTGCCGGGACGAAGACACAAGCGCGGTTGCCTGGCTGAAGCCTCTTGATCCCGTTTACATGCGTCCTCGGCGTGACGCTTACGGCGAGGTTTTCGGGTACATCCAATTGTTAACCATGCCCCCGGTGGTTTTCACGGCTCAAGACATGATACACCTGCGTTGGGGCGCCAAGAGTTGGTGGTACGAATTCAGTTACGGCACGAGCCTGCTTAGGCCGCTGTTGAAGATTCAGGCGCTAATCAACCAGTTCGAGGATGACATGGCGGCTATCTGCCACACTTACACCAAGCCGATGCTTGTGGTAAAAGCTGGCACTCCCCAGAACCCTTTCAGCGACGCCCAACTTCAATCGTTGAAGGAGGCTTTCCAAACCCGCAAGCCCGGCACCGACGTGTTCATCCGCGGCGACGTGGAGGCTCAAGCGATTCAGAGTATGACTAAGGAGATTAACGTTGAGTTTTGGCTTAACTACCTCTACAAGGAGCGTGAAGCCGTCCTCGGCGTTCCCAAGATTTTTCTCGGAGAAAGCGAGGGTGCCAACCGGGCTACGGCTGACGTGGTTATGCAGGAGTACGTTACCCGGCTGCGTATGATTCAGGAGATCATCGGCGATTTGTTGGAGACTGTTCTGTTTAAGCAGCTTATTGACGAAGAGTTTGGCGAAGGACAGGAAATTCCTAAAGTTAAGTGGAAGCCGATTTGGGAGGCTTCAGTTACTGACAAAGCCAGGTTTATTACCGGGCTAGTGCAGGCTGGAATAATCACCGTTATGGAGGCTCGGACTCAACTGGGTTTTCCGCCTAAGCCTCAAGAAGGCGTTTTGCCTGCTCAGTCCTCACAGGTCGAGGAGAAAACACCATGAACGCTCAGTTAGGCAGGTTTGAATAACATGCCAGGTATAGAAGAAACCGCCAATCAGTACAGATATAGAGTTAAGGATCCTGCGGCTTTCGAAAAGTTTCGGGTGAAGGAGCTCGGCAAAGGAGTCAAGATCACACTTGGGAAGATTAAAGGTTCGGATCGCTGGGAGATTCAGAGTTACACGTTCGAGAAAGCGTCTTTCCCAGACGCAAAGTCCGTTCGCCGGTGGCTTGATCAGCATTTGAAGGCTGAGATCCGGACGCTTCTTGATTTTAGGGCATGGGATGAGTGGCGCCGCCGCTTCGTGAACGCTTATATGGAAATTTCAAACGTTTCAGAGTGAATTAGCCCCTTTGGACTATGCGATGTTAAGTAAATCCGTACGCTTGATCTTCCGTGAGTCAAATAATCGATGGCGATTGGGGTATAATAACACCAAGTTATTAGCCCGTGCGTTTTACAGATTACTAAGCAGCAAGTATAATAAGAATGGTAAGATTAAACTAACGCTTTGTATCCTATAAAATGAGGGAACAAAAGTGCCGGACTATATTGTTGACAAAGTACTCACTGTTTTAAATGTGGCTACTATCACAGAACTTGCCACTGGCGATTTAATAAACCAAGTTAACTTCGGGAATTATATCGAAAACACACAAGAAGTATTAAATCGATTTCCAGCCTCCGTGAGAGAAAACTTTACAGGCAAACAAATTGGAGTTAGCGAATTAATCCTCTTTATTAAAACAGAAGAAGTGACGTATAAGGTCGGTTCGAAATGGCATCTAAAGATTCATAAAGAAGGAATCATGAATCTGGAAGAGGTAAAATGAGCACAACTTTGCAAACGGGACTAAGTCTTACTCCCCTTAGTAGTGAAACAAGAAATTTTCCAAGCCAGCATCGGACAGCTCATAAACCAGAGCAGACAGTTTCCGCTGGAACGGCTGTGGCTGGAACAGTTTTAGCTGGAACGGATTTAGCTGGAACAGTTTTAGCTGGAACGGTTGTTGAAAGATTAGACAATTTGTATGAACCTGCCTGTGCTGCTTTAATAATTTTGCCCCGCATAGGATTTTCGTTGCAAGAAGAGGAAACTGCTCGTCAGCATAATGCTTTGTTTGTGTCATTTATTTCAGGATTTGTTAATCCACTTATTGCAACCGCAAAATCAGATAAAAAATTCACCGTAGACCATTTAGATTATGACAATCAAACACTAGCATTCGTTAAACCTATAGTTGCCAACATCTCATTTGATAATGATATCTTCACTTGCCAAAATGAAGAATTAGGCATAATTTCAGCTTCACCTAACCTGGACGATTGTACTAAAGACTTCAAGGACGAACTCTTGTTTATTTATAAAGAGTATGGAAAAGAAGAAGACAACAAATTAACAGAAGGCGCTAAGGAACTAAAAAGAAAAATTCTTGTGTACGTTGGCAAGTAGGTGACTTTTTCTTGCCAACGATGAAAGTAAGAGATATTCTTGCCGGTTTGAACAGAAAAGGATTCCTGCAAGGCGAAAGTGACCATACGCGTCTTATACTTTATGTTAAGGGGAAGAAAACAGAGATTAGAACAAAGGTTAGTCATGGTGCTAGCGAAATTGACGACCACTTGATAAACGTAATGTCAATACAGCTACACTTAGAAAAGAAAGAATTTAGAGATTTGGTTAATTGCCCCTTGTCGCTGGAGGGTTATCTAAAAAAACTATCGACAGAAGGAATCGATTTAGAATAATTGTAAATTGAACCCCTACGGCAAATGCCAGTAAAACTTTCGCAATAATAAATAAACTTTATGAGACGTGCAAAAATGTCATATTTCAAAGCAACCCTTTGGACCCAAGAATACATCAATGACTTACCTGATGTTTGCTTCGCGCTCATCGAAAAAGGTGGAGTCAAAGATACGGAAAATAAGACGAAGCCAAGGTCGCTTAGGCATCTGCCTTTCAAAGACATGAATGGAAAGGTGGATTTGCCGCATTTGCGTGATGCGCTTGCTATGCTTAGTCATACGAAGCTGTCGCCTGAATTGAAGGAGAAGGCGCGTAAGAAGCTGGTTGAGGCGGCGAAGGATGCGGGCGTTGAAACGTCGCTTGATGAAAAGAAGAGTTTTCTTGAGGATTGGCAGGCTTTCGGAGCTTGGCAGGCTGCTTGTTTTGCCGCCGCCGGTAAGCGTACGCCTGCGTAATGGTCGCGTGGAATCAGAGTGATATTGTATGCAACTGCGTTATTTTGTGGCTTTCCAAGCAGCGGAAGGTGTAGACGCTCAACTCGCTTTGAAAGAAAAACTGCTGAATATAGAAGGTGTCGCGATCGATGCGTCGGTGAATTCGAATAAGTGGCAGATTCCCAGCGAAGACCTTGATTTTGTTGCTGCAGGTTTGCTTGGTGCTCAGCTGCGCGTTGATCATGCGGAAAGCGCGTTGATGGTTGTCGGGCGGGTTTCTTCTGCTAATCGAGACGGCAGTCGAGTTATGTTTTGCGCTGAGGTGGGCGAGGAGCATCTGATTGAGAAGATTCTGCGTAACTACGTTAACCACGTTAGCATCCAAGTCGACAGCGACATCGTCGAGTGCAGCAAGTGCGGTAAGCCCACGCGCAAGGAAGGCATGCTTGTTCACCTGTGTCCTGAAGCCTGGGAAATTATTCACAAGCCTAAAGTGCGTGAACTCAGCATCGTGGCGAGCCCAGCCTATAAGGATACGGAGTTTGTTCCTGTGGGTTTTGCGGCTGCCATGGATAGGAGCCAGGTTGATGGGCGCCGGCTGGGGTTGCTTAATCACGTGTCTGTTTTGAAGGGTAAGCTTGATTTGCTTGGTAGGCTCGAGTTTGTTTCACGGTCATTTGTTATTGGAAAAACATGTGATGATGAGGGTTCTAGACGTGAGTCGCAAGGACCTGATAAAAAAACTTTAAGTGCAAAAGAGGTGAAGCCTTTGTCTGAACGTAATGCTCAGCAAGGTGCTTCTTCACACAGTGCGGGCAATGGCGATAGCGTGGTAAACACGGCTAATCCGGACGGAAAATCGGCGCCGGTGACGTACGAAGATTTCCTGCAGCAGTTTCAGGAATTGGAAAGGCAGATTAATGATTCGGGCGCTTCGGCTGCTGACATTGAAGACCTAAAGAAGAAAGTGACTGACCTTGAGGCCGAGGTGGCTAAGCGTGCCACCAAACGCAGTTTAAGCAGGAAGATCAGCGACTTGACCAAGCAACTCCAGCAGGATGGCGACGAGCAGGATGAGAACGCTGAGACACAAGCTGCGAAGCGTAGAGCTGGCAGGGGAATTGTTGCGGTTGATCAGTTGCAAACGCAGGCGGATGCTCTCGGGAACTACGATTGGTTTAAGGATCTGCTGAAGGCGCACAAGAAGCTAGTCGGCTTTCAATGATTAGGGTGATTTGCTTTGTCTGGTGTAGGTAATGCTCCGTTTCTGGAAGGCACAAGTCCGCTTGTCAGCGACCGATACATCATAACTTTGGCTGTTGCTTCCGGTGTTACTGTAACGATGGGTCAGGTTGTGGAGGTCAGTACAGACTGGACCGTTGATGTGCCGTCTGCTGCTAACAGCACGAAAGTCGTCGGCATCGCTTTGACCGGCGGCACGGCTGGCCAATTCATCAGTATCGTATGCAGAGGAATATGCAGGGCTACTAGCGGCGGCGCTATAAACGCAGGCGACCAGGTAACGAACGGCTCGTCAAACGGCCAGGTCATTACTGACAACACGGATAAGAACACGACGATCTTAGGCATTGCTTTGTCAACGGTTTCTGCTTCGGGTCAAACCGTCTACGTGCTTCTTTGGTAGGTAAAAAGGTGATTTTGCATGGCGTTTGTTGAGTCAGCTTTGACTTATGTTACTACTGGGGCTGAATTTTATCCTGCGTTGTCTAAGATGATCGTTGAGTTGACGATGCCGGCTTTGGTTGTTAAGAAGTTGCTTCCGGAGTTTCCGCTGCCTATGGGTAAGAGCGCAACTTTCGTTAAGGAGCAAGGTAGCAGGGCAGCAGCTATAAGCCAGGTTGGTGAGGGCGCTGAGATCATGATGGATTTCACTCCGTTAACAACGTTTACTGTGTTTCCGTACAAGAAGGGTTTGCGTGAACGTATCAGCCGAGAAAACATTGAGGACCTCTACATCCCAGTGATTGCGCAGCAACTGCGTCGTTTAGCTAGACGTATGGCTTACACGATTGACAACGATTGCATGACGGTTATCCAAAACGCTGCTGGAAACTCGATTACTTCGACCGGCACAAGCATGGGTGCCACCGGCACCGCGTTCACCGTAACTGGCGGCTGCGGAACAAAGGATATCTTGGCGGCTAAGGCTGCTGTTGAAAAGAACAACTTCATCGTTGACAGCTTCCTTCTTAATCCAATCAACGCTAGAGACGTTATGTATCTGCCGCAGTTCTCGCTGTACGCTCAATTCGGTGAGGAACCGTCTGGCATGAAGAACGGCATGGTTGGCACGATTTACGGCATGAACGTGTACGTGAGCACCGTTGTTCCCGCCGGCACCGCTTTCGTCTTAAGCACTGGCCCGAACTTGTCTGCTGCGTACAGTCCGCTGGGCTATTTCGTGATAAAGCGCCCGTTGATGACTGATGTTGAGGTTAAGCAGGAGTTCGACAGCGTCGATGTTACTTTGACTACTCGGTACAGTCCCGTCATAGTGTGTGGAGAGGCAATTTCTGCGATTACAGGCTTGAACACAAGTTAAGCTACTGTTTGAGTATTTGTTAAGTAAGTTTAGTTTTTCTTCGCCTCTGTCTTTTAAGTCAGAGACCGTTAAGCCGGGATTCGGTTATTTGAAAAAGGGTTTAAGGAGAAAAGATGAAAGATGAGTAATCCTCAGTCAAAAGGGTCTTTGGATTGGGTTACATTGAAAAATTGGCTGCTGCACCATTTGTTGATTCAACAACGGCGTTAGGCGCAAGCGCAACTTTCACGGGGGCGACAAGAAACCCGCAGGTCACCGCATCTCCAATCGTTGTTTATTTCGCTGGCATCCGAGTTATTGTTACCGCTGACCAGGCGGGCACGCTTTACATTGATGAAAGCCCTGACGGCAACACTTGGCTTCAAGGTGCGGCGTCGGCTGCGGTCGCGGAAGGCGCAGTGGTGACTCTAAATTACAGGGCCGTTAACGGTTATGTTCGCGCACGTTATGTTAACGGCAACACAGCGCAGACTTCGTTTGGACTGTACAGTCGAATCGTAGGAGGCATCCAGTAACGAGCCAAATAACCTGCAAGAGGTGCGGTCAAAAGATAGATCCTACGAAAAACGGTTATGTTACAGACCCAAACGGAGACACTTACTGCGCTGTTATCAGCTGCTATAAGCCTGCCCGCGCAACGTTAAAACCCGTTGAGAAAAACGCAGTTATTCAAGAACTTAAAGACATCATAATCAAAATTGAAGATGAAGTTTGACCGACACGGAATTCCGTTGAGACTGAATAAGCACCTGACACACCATGATTATTTTGCACACGTTTTCGCGTATGCGTTTACGCGAACAACAAGAAACTTGGAAGGCGCTCAGTAAAATTCGAGCGCAGAATCGGGTAATTGACATCCACGTCGACGGCGAATCTGGTTATGACGACGCACTTCGCCGAGTTTGGGGCAAGGAGGACTTGATAATTGTTGAGCAGGATATCATTCCCAGCGTCAGTATGATTCGAGCGTTGGAAAGTTGCGTTTGTGACTGGTGCGCTTATCGTTATCTGATTCATTATTTAAATGATCATGATCCGGCGTATTGGGTGACGCATGGGCTTGGCTTGACTAAATTCAGTCTTGCACTTCAAAGGAAATTTCCACTCGAGCTGTGGTATCATTTGGGCGAGTGGCAGTGGCAAAACCTTGACTGCCGAATCACAGGTCTTATGGTTCAATCAGGCTTGGCGCCCCATGTGCATGGGGTTGTTAAGCATAATCGTGTAGTTGATTGGACAATTGAAAAAGGAGGTCATTCAATGTTTAAAGATAGAGGAAACAGTAAAGAGGGAATCGGCATGGGCGTAATGAATATGCTCTCGGAGAAGGCGCATTACCATGCTCACTGGACAATACGCAAATTCGACACTCCGGACGACGTGGACGGCACCAAATACAGCAAGTGCACTCCAGAACAGCTTTTAGCCTTGGGGTTGAAACTCAGTGAAGTTCTTGAAATCGACGGCAACTGTCTTCTCAATGATGGGCTCAACAACATTTTAACACCGGCTTTAATCGGCGGAACTTATACCCCGATCAACACTACTGATGGATGCATCGGCGTAGGCGACTCAACGACTGCCGCTGCAGCTTCTCAGACGGCACTTCAGGCATCAACGAACCATCTGTGGGTTATCGTGACTTCAACCACGGGAACGGGTTCAAGCCAGCAACTTGTGGTGCAAGCCACGTTTAGCACGTCGCAGGCAAATTGGGCTTGGAACGAGATAATGTGCGGTTCAACCACGACGCCTGGGTCACTGCCGGCTAACTCGACAACTCCGCCAGCGACAGAGCACGTTCTCAACCGTCTCGTAACTGGAATGGGCACAAAAGCATCTACGGCAACCTGGACTGTCACCTTAACTATAACGTTTAGCTAAAAACGCCCTTTTCCCTTTTCTTTATTTTCCCATGTTTCTTAATTTAGATTAAAATTAAAGATGATGAATAACCATGTCGTTTCCAAGAAGATCAAGTAATTTACCTGGCCAGTCAACTCAGACGTCAAGTTCGATGCCTGATTGGCGCGATTACGATGCCATGGCCGCGGCTTGTGCACCTGCTGGCGGCTTGGTTCAAACGCCTATTGCTAAAACAACTTTAACTTCGACTGGTACAACGCTCACGTTGAGTAGTCTTACGTTGCAGCCGAATACGCATTACAGGCTTGTTATACTTTTCATCAGCAACGCTTCCAGTGTTGTTAATTATTATTGGACGATTAACGGTGACTCGACGACTACGAATTATTCGATGCTGGGAATCTTCTTAAATGTCACAAGCGGCCAGTTCAGTTACAACAAGGCAAGCCAGAACTTCTTTAACGACAACAACGGCGAAGCAGACAGTCTTGTAATGATTTGCGACTTATACCTCACTAACGAGGGCAACGTGATTCTCTGCGGAACCGAATTCGGGTACGTCACGGGTTACGAGTTCGGAACCATGTTTTTCTTGTATAAGCCGTCGTCGCCTTTAAGCTCAGTCACATCCATAAGTGTCTACGCGGGCTCCACGAACACTTTGGCGGCGAACAGTTACATGGCAGTTTACCAGGTTGATAAGTAAAATTTGTCTCCTCTTCTCGGGGGCCTGTTTAAATGACGATAACGAGAGTCCAGGGCAACGCAAGGGGAACAAGTGGAACAACCTCTTGCAGTGTTACTCTTGGCCAAACCCCGACTCAAGGAAACATACTTATTGCTTGTATAACGTGTGAGGCGTGGAAGAGCGGTGGGGGACAAACAGGGTCAGTCGGTTCCATCACTCAGACAGGAGTAACGTGGGGAAGCAGCCCTGTTGTTAAGAGTGGCAGTTATTGCGGCAGCAGTACTTATTATGACGCGGAGATATGGATTGGAATAGTCGGCTCAGGCGCTTCCACGAGTATTTCGATAACTGAAAGCGGGGGCGGCACAGCACCTGGAATCGTGGCTGACGTTTGTGAGTACTCAGGGGTTGCAACTTCAAGTTATCTGGACCAGACGCAGACAGCGGCCAGTTCAGGCTCTTCATCTACTCCCACGACGGGTACGACTTCCACGACTACTCAAGCAATCGAACTTTGGATCGGCTGCATAATCACAAGCGGGCAAGCGGAAACTTCTGCAACGAACAGTTTTACGTTGCTTGACGGAGCTGAATATTCAGGAACTCTT
>DATHCJ010000009.1:0-70085 GCA_035319575.1 Candidatus Limnocylindrales bacterium | reverse complement strand
ACCGCCAAGCTATTAAACGTATATTTAGCGAGACCCGAAGAAAACCACAGATTTCCAAGACAACTACAAAGAGCAACCTATCCCTTCCCAACAGCCAAGACAATGAGCAACGCATGGAGAGCAGCAAGAGAACAAGCAGCCAAAAAACTAAACCAACCAGAACTAAAAAACATACCACTAAAAAACCTAAGAAATTACGCAGGAGCAGTCTATTATTACACATACGGAAAAGACCCAATAGCAACAAAAGAATTCATGCGACACAAACGATTAGAACAAACAATGGATTACCTAAGAGGCATAAAAGAATTCACAACCCACACCAACAAAATAGGAAAAATAGTAAACACCGCAGAAGAAGCCATGCAACTAATATTAGACGGCTTCAAAGAAGAAACAATATTCAATCAGGGAACACCACAAGAAAAACACATACTAACAAAAATCAACATCTAAACCCTTTTTTCTTAACCCACAAAATCAAGACTTATGCATCAACTGTTGGAAACATAATCGACCATAAACGAAAAATGGCTACGGCGCAAAAATGCGCCTACGCAACCCCCATTTTTAAACCAAAACCGATTTCAACCAACTAACCACGCACATTCTCAGAAAATCGACAATCATCAAGCCAACACAAAAACACACCCAAACAAAAGAAAAAACAAAAAAATTAAAACCTCAAACAGCAACAGCACAAACTAAGGAAGTATATAAATGAAAAATACAATGATAAAATTAGTCAATAATTTCAAATTAGACAAAACAAAAACAAAATGGGAAATCATCGGGAAGCTCATTGAATTGTATTTGAAAACTGGAAATCAGCTTAGAGTAGACAGTACGATACATGAACTAAACACAATGGGAATTAAAGCCTCATCAAATACACCGTGGAAAAGGTACAGAACTGAAATATTAGAACTTACAAAATTATTAGTTAATTCCCCTTCATAAGACCAAGACACCCACACCAAACCAAATAATCAAAAATACTTTAAAACTAAAATACTAAACAGATTTAACAAACTCTAATCCATGAAACCAAAGGCATTTGCCTTCACTTGAAACATCAGGAAACCAAGAAGCCCGCAAACCCAACTCAGAACTATCAATATACATAACACGCCAAGAACCATCATCAAACACAACAAAATCCAAATCATCACCAAAAACATCAACAAAAAAACCAAAATCAAGACAAACACCACCATCCTTCCCAACAGTCGCAGTAACACACAAGTCACCATCATCCTCGCCATCACGATAAACCTCAACAAACAAAACAGAAACATCCGAATCCAAACGCACTTCAAACAAACAAACCCACACTCTCAACAAAAACAGCCTATCAGAACCGAGAATATATAAAATATTTCCACAGCAACAAACAAAAAACAACAAGCCCACAAAACCGAAACAACCAACAAATTAACACAAAAACAAAAACAAACAGGAGAGCATGGGAATAGGCAAAAAATGTTTAGAGGTGAATAAACACTAAACGCCTACCCCATACTCACAAACTCAACAGGTCCAAATATCACCACTAAACACGCCATCACCACGCCCACGCACACGCTTAGACTGACACCGACCACAATGACCACCCTTCACATATCGACCACGAACTCTACAATAAACCAAAAACCAATCACCTCCGATTCATCCAAACACGCTCATGATAACCCTTCAAAACCAAAATCTCAACAATAGACAAAGGCGATTCACACCCACGACGAAAAGCCTCATGCTTAACCAAAAACTCAATCACCAACTCCAAAGCACGATTAAAATCACTCTCGCCCTCCAAAAAACCACAAACCATAGACAACTTCCACTCACGAAAATTTTTACCCCTAACCACACTTAAGCCTCCAAAACACCCATACATTTAGAACAAAAATTCTCACTACCACAAAAATTATCCTCAACAATCCAACAACCACAAACCGAACATAAACCTAAAGGACAATCATCCTCAACAATCAAATCAACCATATACTTATCCAAAGAACCAAAACCAACCTTAACACACACAGTATTTAACCGAACACTACCACCACCAAAATCCCAAATTTGAGTTAAATCGACCAAATAAAACCGTTCCAAATCTAAGGCATGAACAAAAACATCAACATTACCATTCAAATGATGCCTCAACCTAAATTCTCGCATACACGAATCCAAACCATCAATACAAACCACTACCCACCATCCTCCTCCTCATACTTATCACGGACAAGCAACCTAGCCCAAATGAAAACACCATTCTCCCTAAAATCACCATAAAACCTCGGTGAGCCGTCACCTAACTTACCAACATGAACATTACCCAAATAACGAGAACGAACTAAAGCCGACCCACAAATCCGACAAACAAGCCGAGGAACAACACGCTTTACATGCTTAAAAGAACGGTAAGCCATAGACCCAACCCACGAAACAACCCTATGCTTACCACTCAAATCATAACCAGCATGACTCAACTGATATTTAGCCGTAGCAAAAATACTCTCACGCGCAGCCATAATCTTAACAATAGCACCATCACCCTCAATCTTACAACCATCAGACTCAACATAACCCCTGTTCAACCGACGACTCAAACCCTCAAAACCAGCACAATCCAAACACGGCTTAGAATCAACCAAAGTACGCACAACCTTACCACCACCCGTTTTAACATCACGAAAACGAGCCTTAGTACAATTCCTACACACAGAAAAAGTATCCACAACATCACCAATCAAATGCCAATGAAAACGCTGAAAATACCCAACACCACGACGAAAACGATAAGGATGAGGAATAACACAACCACCAAGAAAACCACGAGCCTTCGCACGCTTCAAAGCTAAAGCCTTCTGCTCAGCATAAGCCAACTTCGACTCAGCATTACACAAACTAACAATCACATGTTGACACTCAACACCATTAGCAACCTCATAATCAGAAACAACACTACCAATACTACGAGCCTCACGATTAGCCCAACGACCATAACAGACAGAACAAGACGGCTTATCACAATGATGATAAAGCCTAACAACATCAGTCTTACAACCAACCTCAAAAACACCAAGACTCTTATTACAACCTTGAAGCAATTTATGCCCATCCTCATTCAAACAAACCTTAAAACCCAAAAACTCACCACATAGAGGACTACTGACACCACCATGACCAACCAAACCCAACTCAGAATGGGAAGAAACAACACGAGCCAAATGAACACTTTTAACCTTAAAATCCGAAACACTACTGACCTTAGAAATCGACGGCTTCTCAACTGAATCATTAAACGATGCTACATGAGCATCATACTTATCCTCAAGCGACTCAGCCAAAAACCAAAGCCTCCGCACTGCTAAACATGACAAAGCCACAATCAACAACATCACATTCAACAGTACAGAGACTATCACTATCACTAACCACAGAGGGCAAACAACAATCGAGACCATCAATAAACGGACAAAGGGCTACAAGACAACACGAATAACCAACATCATATTCAGATATCATCCTCAAGCCCTCCATGGAATAACCAAAAAATAAAGGCAAGCCTATTTAAACCCACCGAAACAAAAAAAGAAAAGTGGAAATTAGGAAAACCCAACAAAACACACCAAGCCGTTACGCAAAGCCGATTACGCACACCCCGTTAATCGCAAAGCCAGCACCAAAAACGACGACGCCAAAACTACGACGCCAGCACCAAGAAAAGAAAAGAAATATCTCGGAAAAAAATCTTAACCCCTATGGAAATTTCCTTTAATGAACGCAAAGAGAGAAACACGGAAATTTCAGAGTGCATGAACATAGGGGAAGATTTTTTTCCTAAAATCAACCAACGGAAACGAAAGGACTGTTGTTAAAATAGAACAGAGAACAGAAATCAAGAGAGAGCAAACAAACTAAAAGGCAGAAACACAGATAAAACAGACATCAAACCAAAAAAGATTTGGCAAATAAACCAAAGAGTTTAGGGATTAGCCCAATTAACCTAATTAGCCAAATTCGCACGCACTCATTAAACTCACATTTTAAGAAACCAATACCATAACAACAAGTTAAGCCAATTCTGCAACACGGGAAAAAACAAAAAAGCGAAGCTCATGCACCACGGGAAATCAATAAGAAGTGTAATAAACCAGCAAACTTAAGACTATTAATTAATGCCCGATGCAGGAGCCCACAACAGTTTAAAGCCCGATGCAGAATAAAAACAACATATTTCATAAAATAAAAACAATCCCATATACATGCCAAATCTCAAACATTACAATTCAAATCAAAATTAGAGAAAACAAAAATTAAGAATAAGAGCGCAAAACAATAAAATCACCTTCCAAACTCCAAAACCTATGCTTATCAATAGACATACGCTTAACCTTCAATAAAGGAACACTCTCAATACGACAACCCTTCTTACCCTTATGACCGACCTTTAACATAACCGTATCCATACCAAACACCCCCGTCCATAACAACAGAAAAGCAATATTTATAACTAGCGATACCCATTACATACAAGGAGAAAGCCAAAATGGAAAAACAAGAAATAAAAAATCAATTCTACTCTACCCATTTGGCAGGTTGCTGTTTCAGATGGCGGGCAAAGGCAACGCCAAAGACGTACTGAGCGTAATATACGAACTGGCGGATGCAGAGCCGTGGAAAGAATTCTTCACGAAAATGGCGTTTCCCTACGGGTTCTACGACACGGAAGAGTACGAAGCCTTCCTAGGGGAGCCTGGTTTAGCAATCGACCGGGTTGAACTCTTTTCCAAGGACATGAAGTTTGACGGCGTTGAAGGCTTGGCCGGGTGGGTGCGGACGACATGGTTGCCTTTCACAGATAAGCTTCCCGTTGAACTCAGGGCAAGATTCGTGCAAGAAATCGTTGACGGCTACGTTAGACAACACCCTGCTGACCGAGCCGGCGTGGTCCATGTTGGTATGATGCGCATTGAAGCAGAAGCGCATAAGGCTTAGCGGATTTTATGCGAAGCCCGACCAATTAGTGATAAAGAAGCGTCTGTGTGACCTGAGAAAAAATTGTGGGAGACGCGCTTTCTTTAGATGGTACTTTAATCATCAGTGGTCGCCAGTTCAATAACAAATTTTAGAATGTTTCTTCAGAGATGTAAGTGCCAAATGAAGCAGCTTGTCAATTGTAAAGATAGTTCAGGTTTACGTCCGTGTCCACAATTTTAACGGGTTGAGGATAACCTACCTGTTCAAAAGTAACGTAAACAAGGTAGTAGGTTGCATCTGGAGTAAGCGTGGCATCGACGTGGCCCGCAGTTTGCTGTCCGCTGTCATAGCTAGTAGGCAAATCAAACCCACTGACAAAGTTGGTTCCGTTAACAACGATGACTGTGATTGTACCTTCACCAATGACGGAGAAATTGCCTGAAACTCTTATGTCGAAAGCGCCTGGGAGAACAGTAAACTGGATAAAATATTCACCATCAACGGTGATATTCCCATCTATTAACGTCTGCTCGTTTATCACTGGAGTACTCGCGGCTCGAAAACCAGGATGCTTAAGCCTCCAGGCGACATAGGCACCTGTTCCCACGGCTAAAGCCAGAATAACTAAAAGGATTAAAGCGCGAATTCTTTTCACCATATCCCTCTGCACATTAATCCCTAATTGAAGATGACTGGTTGGGAATTTAAATTTTAACAAAACTCTTGCGGGTCACTTAGATTGACAGTACTCTTAGAAAGAAAAGTCAAGGTTTTCTGGTTGATGATTGAATATTGTAGAGGTAAAATATTTTTTTGCGTCCGGTTTCGCATTCTGGGATTTCATCGTCCTTGAGCGTCTTCAGCCAGTCATCAACAGTTGGGAAACCAGATTTAGCCACGTAAAATCCCAGGTTAGAGGGCGTGGGGGTTGATGGAGACTTAACGTTAAATATTCTGACGGTAAACTCCGCTTGCAGTTCGCCCTTGACCTGAGAGGGAGCGTAAGTTTTGCAGACTTCGACGAACTCTTCGAATTTGACCGTGAGGTTAGCGTCATAATTCTTAATCTTGTAGTACGAGTACTGCGGGTTTTCAACGTCCGTGATTATGTAAACATCGCCGTTTTTCTTTAGATAATCCAAGGCATTAGGGTTAATCTCAATTTCTAAAATGTCTGAGTCACTTTTTTCGCCCACACTGCTCACCTATACATCTTTGATTAATTCTTAAATGCTAATTTTAATATTTAAACGGTAACATAAAACCCAAACGTGAACGGCATGGCTAAAGATGAAAAGCCCAGGACTGTCTACTGGCTGGATAACAAACTTTACTTAAACATAACCAACAAGTGCTCCAACTGCTGCTTTTTCTGCCTCAAGAATTTCAGGCGGGGCGTCGGCGGCTTCAACCTTAAACTCGACGAGGAGCCAACTGTCATCCAGATTATTGATGAGCTTGGTCAAGTTTTGGCCATGAGAAACTGGGATGAGGTGGTTTTTTGCGGTTTCGGCGAGCCGACTGAACGGTTGGATGTTTTGTTGGAAGTTGCACGGTGGATTAGGCAGCATTACCGCAGGCCGCTGAGAATCCGCGTGGACACGAACGGGCATGGTTACCTGCTTAATCGGGGGCGGGATGTGGCGACCGAGTTGAAGGCAGCTGGCGTTGATAAAGTGAGCGTCAGCTTAAACGCGGGTGACAGGGAAACTTACGTGGAGGTTTGCAAGCCAACGTTTGCCGGCGCCTACGAGGCAGTCGTCGACTTTATAGAGAAAGCCAAGCCCGTCCTGCAAGTTGAGGCTACAATGGTAAGAATGCCGGAAGTTGACGTGGCGAAGGCAAAGGCCGTCGCGAATGGCTTAGGCGTCGAGTTTTGGGTTCGCGAGTACATACCTTGCTTTTACTAGCACGCGCAAGCACGTGTACTCCAGATTTAAAGTCGAATCAATAGGTAGGTAACGTAAAAACTTGAACCCAAAGTGCAAGTATTTTTGCGCTCATATTTACTTCTAAAGACTCAAAAATGCTCTAAGCGCAGCATTACCATTGCAGAGGAAAACGAGCCAATTCAAATGGTCAAGAAGTATTAAATCTGACACAGCGTAGAAATAGCCTGAAACTTGACAGTTAGTCAAGAAAGTTTGACTTAGTTTAGTCAAGGAATCTTTACAAATATCCTTTTATCGCTCTCAATATTCTCGCTATTATGACGAATAGAAAATGAAGAGAAAAATCGGGTTAGCCTTCATTCTAATTCTGGTTGTTTCATTAATAAATATGATGGCAGCCACAGCATTTGGTCAAACTCCGTCTGTACCCACCCCATATGTTCCAGAGTTTAGCGTAACGTATATTGCCTCAATTCACCTGACAAACTCAACAAATCAATATACTGGAGCGACCACAATTATCACGTTCTACGCAGACAGCGTGCAGATAGCGATTCTAAACCAAGCTTTCAATGTGAATGCTCTTGAGAATAGCTTGGTTTACAACGTTCAGGAAAAAGGGGAATTCACTGAACAATGGATTTCACTGGCTGGTGATGCTGCTGCGAGCTCTTCTGAATACACGGTACTGAATTTAACTTTGGCTGATGGCTTCGGAAATTCTTCCATTCCTTTAGGCGCTCAGTTAGACTTTCAAGTTCAGGCATCTCTTGGATACTATGCTCTAATTCAGGAGGCGAACCCGTTTGGTAACCCGCCTGCTACTTATCTTCAGTGGATAGGCGTAAATAGCGCTTGGAGCAACACTCAAACCATAGAAGCAACTAACGGGTCAACTTCAACATCAATTTCCAATTCGCCCTACCCTACATTTTCACCAACACCATTGCCAACGTCAAACCAAACTGTGACTTCATCGTCAAACTCTACCTCAGCCTCTCCAGCACCCGCCCCAACATCAAACTCAACGCTGACTTCGGCTAATTCAACAGCTACTCCTCAGAATCCTACAGTTAGAATTCAAACCAAAACAGGAGCTGGCTTTAACTGGACACCGACTGCGTTGGTTATTGCTGTGGCAGTTATTGTGGCATTAGTTGTAGTCGTTGTTACTATGACCGTTAGGCATCGAAAAACCGCTAACTTTAGCAAAGACCTTTCCACCGCTTGTATACTCTCTCCCTGTTTAGGTCACTTAGACATTGGAGAATAGAGGCTTGACGGAAAAAATGAAGCCTTCCATCTTGTTTGTATCTCTCTCAATTATTGCCATGTTAGTAATTTCAGAAGGAGTTTCAACCGTTCACGCCAAAACTCTGACCAAAGACTTTGGGATATTAAACGTCACAAATGAGAACGGCTCAACAATCTGTTCATTTGACGTGACAGTCAACATACAAACAGAATCAAACGGCGATTGGATTTGTGGCAAGATCTACGATGTTAGTTGGGTCCTAACGCTCACGTACATTAACCAAACTATGCTTAACGATTTTACCATCACATTTTGGCAATACTATCCCCCCGCTGAGCCTGGGATCCCCCCCGAATATACTCCACAATTCAACAACGACGCTGCTATACTACGCCCTACACTGTACAGTGTAGCAAACGGAAGTGCCCCTGAAATACGAAGAGTGACGATCGGAAGTGTGGCAACACTAAGTAATGCATTCACGATAGGAAACAAACCTCTGGGCTTCCAATTTGATTTAGAGGTAGATTATGATGTAACAAACAATGGAGAACCAGCTTACTACCCTGTTCCCGGCGAATCAATCGTGAATTGCGGTGAATGGTACCAACCCACATCACTATACATCAACATCGTAAGCCAAAGCCCAAAAGACCCACAACAAATAACCTTTAATCCTCAATTCACACAAGGAATTTATTTTGCAGCAGCAGTTATCATAATCATAATTGGAGTGCAGGCATACATGAGAAAACGAGGAAACCTCCTCTGCACAGATAGTTGTTAGCCTATTTTTTCGTATATCCAGTTCATTATTGTTTCGAACGTGTCTCTGGTGAATCCCATGTGTCCAGCCTCGTAGAATCTGGCGCATTTTGGACTGCCGTGCTCCAAAAGCAAATAGTAGTCTTTGATGGGGAACACGGAATCGTGAATACCGTTCACAAGCAACAGAGGCGCGCATGGTTTATCTAAGATGCCTTGTTTGAGAAGGGAAAGCTTCGGCGCATATTGAACCCACTCATCATAGCCAGACAAGCCGAAGGCAAAACTGATGGTTTCAAAAAATTCAAACGGGTATTCGCCTCTTTCCTGCTGTTTAATCCAGTCCAGTTCAAACGCGTAGTGGACGGGTCCGCCTTGGCTTACCGCACAGGCCAACTTATCTTTGTAAAGATGCGCTACTTTGACTGCCCAATAGCCGCCTGTGCTGTAACCCCAAACGCCTGCTTTGCGGGGGTCAAAGTTTTTTTGCGTCGCAATCCAGTCGAAGACTGCTCCAAACAATCTCTCCGCATCTTCCGAGCCTTTAAGCGGCGAATCGCCAACGCCAGGTCCGTCAATAGCTAAAGTCGCCAACCCATGCTCCAACGCAGGGTCGTTTAACTGTTCTTCCTTAAACCCGTCGATTCCACCCCACGTAACGAGCACGGGAAAAGGAGCAGACGCTGTTTTGGGCAAGCGCAAATACGCGACAATCTTGTTTCCTTCGCCGCTTTTTCCCTTGAATGGGATTTCGACGCGTTGCAACGGGACGTCAAAGTAGCGTGAAGCGGCAAGGAGCATTTCCTGCGATTTTCGGTAGGCTTCTTTTTTTCCTTCAGAATTGATGGTTGGGTATCGAGCCATCCTGTAGTACTGGTAGGCGATGAGGTAGTTTTCTTTGGCGCTTTTCGCGTTGCCCGCTTTTTCAGCTTGGGCCGCCTTTTCTTCGTACGGCTTGGCGATGGCGCTCCAGGCAGCTGCCCACTTGTCGTGATCGTAAAACGTAAGGCTCGTCATCACGCGTTCGACATCCTCGTAGTTTGCGTAGGTGAACGGGTACACTTTGTATTTTACTCGGGGCTTCCATATTTCCCATAATTCTTTTACGGGACGGACGTACCTTCCCGTTTTATTCTTGCTTTCGGAATGTTCAACAGGATTAGTCATACCTTAAAATCAACTTCTTTCCACATCGTTTAGACAAACTGTTTTGTCAAGTTGATTTCTATCACTTCCGAGTTATAAGTAGTCTTCGATTTGCAGCAATCGTTTGCCGCCCCGCGCAGCGCCCATGTTTATGCAAGAAGAGAATAAAAGCTCAGTTGAGTTGCCCAACGAACCAAACTTTCCTCGACTTGCTCAGGTCGACCAACAGGAAAAAGCTACTATGCTTTAGGAATCTAGCGGAAAGCGGCGGAAGGTTAGGTAAAACATATATTGGTTGGTCGTCAACGAAGTAACCAGTCAATGCCTGAATGAGGAATAAACGTTGGTTTCTCTTAGAGCTATAGCCCCTTCATTAACGCGAATAACGGTCGCCGGGGCAATAGGCGCCGCTTTACACGTCGGTCAGGGAGACTGCGACTTGATTGACGCGAAAGCCGTTGAGTTTTCAAGGGCAGTCCTCGCACAAACGGACGTTGAAGGCGAAATAATCTCGTGTGAAGGCCCCAAAGACCATGCGCCGTCATTTGAATACCGAGAAAAAGTCGGAACGGGAGGAGGACCTAAAGTGGAATTCATCGTCGACCCAGTTGACGGAACCACAGCGGCAAGCAAAGGCAGAAAAGACGCGATCTCTGCGTTGGCGTGCGCTCCCGCCGGATGCTTCCAAGTTTTGCCCGATGATGGGTACTATTTCAAGATTGCCACCGATTACCACGCCATCGACAAGATTTCCGTGGACATGTCCGTTAAGGAAATCGTGCGCACCGTCGCCCGGGAGAAAAGGTTGCCCTTAGCCAACTTCACCGTCATAATGCTTGAACGTGACCGTCACAACGAAATCCTCGCTCAACTCAGAAAAATCGGTGTTCGAATCCTTCTTATCCCCGACGGAGACATCGCGGCCGCGGTGGTCTGTTGTTTACCCAACAGCGGAGTTGATATGCTAATCGGCGCAGGCGCCGGGCCTGAAGCCACGATAGCGGCGACAGCAGTGAAGATTCTTGGCGGAACCATGCTTGCCAAAGTTTGGCGTGACAAAAACGATGATCCTGAACGCCTCGACCGTTTAAAGATGGCTGGAGTAGACGTGGATAAAACGTACAATCAAGATGAACTTGCAAAGGGTAATGAACTCGTGTTTGCAGCTTCAGGCGTTACAAAAGGCGAGCTTTTGGACGGTGTAAGAATTGTTTCTGGAGGCGCAATTGTCTACTCGATTTGTATGCGTTTGCCAAGCGGGACAGTGGAAAAGTCTGAAACCACCCTGCGTTTTAAGGGGCATCCAGTTTACAAGCAATTCGTCAAATAATCTCCAAATTTTCTTCCTTTTCAATGGCCTTTTCTTAGCTTATCAATCAGGCAATTACTGATTTCATGCGCTGAATTTTTTCCACGCATTTTTTCTCGCTTTTTCAAAACAAGATAGCTGTCTCCACTGAACTGGCGATTAACCTTGTTTTTCTATAAAATCTTTAAGCTTTTTCTGTAAAAGGCATGTTTAGTTTGTGACTGTCTCAAGCATGCAAACAAAGCTTTATTTCCTATGCTCGAACCATCTTCTTTGGTGATTTTCAGTGCCCAAAAGATACAGGAAAATATACCTTTTGGCAGCCATTTTCTTAATAGCGACTCTTGCTATAGTAGCCTCAATCGAATACCTCAGCTACACGCAAACATTAACCTTGCAGCCGTACAAGCAGTTCGCCCTCGGCGTTTCATCCGCGTCTTGGACAATCTACATAAATGACATAAATCAAGTTCAGTACGTCCCAGGTGGAGATTCGCAGCCCACGCTAAACATCGGCGACACAAGCACTTATGCCTTCAACATAACAACCGACGCCAACAGAGTTTGTTCCTTAGAAATCCAGTTAGCTTCCGCCGTCTCAGGAACCGACTTTAGCGAGTTCCAAGTTACGGTCCTTTCAAATTCAACTTTAGGCTGGACCGCGGCGCCCTTGTACACCGCTGCCACAGGGACGACAACCACATCTTACCTTGATGGCTTAACATCAGGTAGCGCAGTCTACATACATCAACCAGTCTCAACGTCAACTTACTATCTTGTAGCAGTCACTTACAGTTACATAGCTGGCACCACAACGCCCATCAGCGTGAGCCTACAGTACACGCCGCTGCCGTTGACATCCTTCTAAGAGGCGAAATCATTCGACTTCATCAATTCCACCCTTTTTTTGGTGTTAACTATCTATCGGGCTTTTCCTCGATTTTTCTCGCTTGGCTCGCTTTTTTACCTAAAGAGATTTTTGTTAACGTGGAATGAAGGATTGCTCGCACTCGCTGGATTCCATGCAGGTCATAACGTTGGCTCGATGTCCGTTATGATTTTCTGATCATTCACGTTTTTCCGCATGCGTTCTCTATCAGGGTTTTCCACTTGTTTTTTCCCTAGAAAAGTTGATGTGATTGCCCTGTTTTCTTTAGGTCGAATGTTTGTTAAAGTGGCATGAACATCGCCCGAACCTGCTGGATCCCATGCATGCCTCGTAATCGGCTGACCAGGTTGAGGATTCTATCGTTGTTTCCTTCAGTGACGAATATTTCAACGCAGTATTTCCCATCAATGTGCCTATGCACGTTCTCGATTACAACATCATCAAACTCGTGCCGCAACTCTGAAATCTTCAGGTCAACGTCCTTACGCGCATAATCACACGTTGTCATAACTGTGGCTGCGACATTTCCTGTTGAGGACTTGGCAATTTCGGACTCGGAGAGCAGGTTTCTTATAGCGTCCCGGAAAGCTTCTGACCTGCTAAAGTATCCTCTTGTTTTCATGAATTCGTCGAACTTGTTGAGAAGGTCTTGTGGTATGGTTATGCTTATAACCGTCAAGATAGCTCGCCGATTATTAACATTCAGGCAAGATATTAATAGCTTACTATTAGTTTCAGCTATTGCTTTAGCACTAACTTAATATTTGTTCATTTTTCTCTTTGATAGGTTAACAATGACAAATGAAGACAAAACCTGCCTAGAAAAGCCGCAGCAAAAAGAGGGCCAACTTGAAAATAAACAGGTCATGATTGCTTTAGCCGCCTTACTGGGCTTAACAATCACCGTTGGCGGCCTGCTTGACTACTTTTTTTCAGGAGTACCCCTCAACTTTTCAATACCGTTCGTGAACGTTAGAGCAAGCGTAAGCATCGTTTTGTATTATGTTGTGGTCCTTTTCGCTTCAATCTACATCGGCATCGTGGGACTAAAAGAGCTAATCGAGGAAAAAAGATTCTCAGTTGAATTCTTAATGGCCATCGCAGCGCTAGGCGCCCTGTACCTGCACGCGTTTTTCGAAGCGGCGACTGTGCTGTTTCTTTATTCCATCGCCGAGTACCTTGAAGGCTACATTGAGAATAGGGCGCGCAGGACAGTTGAAAAACTGTCAAAGTTGATGCCTGACCGCGCCAGAATAGTGACTGATGGAACGGAAAAAACCGTTAACGTCAACGAGGTCCAGCCTAATATGATTCTGCTCGTTAGACCAGGCGAGCGCATTCCTTTAGACGGCAACGTGGTTGAGGGTTTCTCGCATGTTGACCAAGCCGTAGTAACCGGTGAATCCATGCCTGTTGTCAAAAAAGTGAATGACTGCGTGTACGCTGGCACATTAAACATGAGCGGTGTGCTGAGGATAGCGGTCACTAAGAAGGCAAGTGAGACTCTTGTTTCAAAAATTATGGTGCTTGTGTCCGAATCTGGCAAGCAGAAAGCCTCTGTCGAAAAACTTGTAGATCGATTCGCAAAGGTTTACGTCCCGATAGTCATCGTTTTAGCTGTTTTGACTGCCACGGTACCCGCACTGATTTTCGGCGCGTCTTTTAACACGTGGCTTTACCGTTCCCTAATCCTTATCGTAGTGTCCTGCCCAAGCGCCTTCATCATCTCGGTTCCCGCAACCATCTTAGTAGCTATAACGGTCGCTGCACGAAGAGGAGTGATAATCAAAGGCGGAATCTTCGTTGAAAAGCTCGCTAAAGTCAAAAAAGTCGTTTTTGACAAGACGGGAACGTTAACTTTAGGCAGGCCAGCAGTACATCAGGTGCGATTAGCTCAAAGAACTGAACAGGAGGCGCTGGCTTTTGCTGCGGCACTTGATCAATTCTCAAATCATCCCGTTGCTCAAGCCATTGTTAGGCGAGCCAGAGAAAGAGGTGTAGACCTGAGCAAGTTCAAAGTGACCAATGTCACCGAAGTCCCAGGCAAAGGCATAATAGGCGACGTCAACGGCAATTTCGTCGCAGTTGGAAACATGGAACTTATGAAACAGTTCGAATGTAACTGTGAGGAGGCGATGGCAATCGATGAGGCTGACACGCACACCTCAGTCTGTGTTTCACTCGGCAAGGAAGGATTCGCCACAGTTTGCGTCGTAGACGAGGTTCGTGAAGACGCGTTAAAAGCGGTAAGTGACCTAAAGAAGGGTGGCATAAAAACCGCAATGCTTACTGGTGATAGAACAGAGATTGCCGAGGAAACAGGTGATGCCCTCAAGATTGATGAGGTTTACGCTGGCTTGTTTCCTGAAGATAAGCTCAAGTGCATTGAGGAGATGAAGGGTAAGGATGGGTTTGTGGCAATGGTCGGTGACGGCGTTAACGATGCTCCTGCGCTTGCCGCTTCAGACGTCGGAGTCGCCATGGGTGCCGGCGGGGTTGACGTTGCTCTGGAATCCGCTGATGTGGTGCTTGTGAATGATGAGTTGGCGCAAATTCCTTACTTGATTAGACTCAGCGATAAAACGATGGGAATAGCTAAGCAGAACATCGGCGCGTCGCTAGTGATAAAACTCATTTTGGGAGCACTGGGAATTCTCGGCGTAACAGGATTGCTTGCAACCGTAATTGCCGGTGACGATGGTGTTACAATGCTTCTTCTGTTGAACTCTCTTCGGCTTGAACGAGTAAAATAAGTTTGTTTAACATGTTTAGTCAGCAAAAACTCAGATTTCTTTGCAGATTCAGTTTTCACGAGAGGTTCTTCAATCTCTTTTGTTACGAATCCTTTCAGCATTCGCAGTCGTGTTTTTAAGAAAAATGAAGGATCAGGTTCAAGTCAAAAAATCAATTGAGAAACCAACTGTTTTTATCTAACAATATGTATAGAATTATTGATTGCTTCGGTGAATAAGATGCCCCTTTCAAAAATAATTGTTTTAGTGGTGCTCGCTTCAATGCTTTTTTTCGGTTCACTAGCTAACTGCGTGCTGGTGGGGCCATCTTCGGGTTACGTTCAATACAAAATTTCTTTCACCAGCTCAAAAAACTCTTCCTTGCTAATTAATGCAATTGTGAATGAGACGGTTCGACCGACGGGTCAAGCGGGATTTATTGACCTGACGCTTGGTGTATTTTCGAACTTTGCTAACTTCACTTACTCCAGAGACGTAAATGCAACTTCCCTGCCAGAAATCTTCCCATACTTGACTGGCTTGACAAACCAGTCGTTCTCTTATCAGATCCGTGGATATGCCTTAACCGCTTCGCTTGTCGACGCTGGTCAAACAACAGTTACTTTCAATGGCACAAACTACCAAGCAACAAAGTATCTTGTTTCTTTCTCAGCGACGAATTCTTCAAGTGAAAACTCCATCTCTGGAAGCGGTGACATAATCTGTTTACCCTCTGACCTCATTGACACGGCTCAACTTTCACTGAACCAAACGGCAACGGTTAACGTTACGCTTTTGTCCACGAACCTTTCACTCAGCGGAGCGGCAAGCGGCATAAACCCCGTCGGTGCATCCTTGCTGGGAATCTTATTGGCTGCTGCGGTTGCGATTGCGGCTCCGACAATCTTCAGAAACGCGAAAAAGAACAAACAGAAGGATCAAGCTGAAGAGAGCGACGGTGACAAAGACCAGAAGAGCAGTTCCGACCAGGAAAAAGGCGACGAAAAACCGTCCTACTGGGTTGACTAGCGAAAAAAAGAAGCTTAATGGTGGAAGTGGGCACTTGACTTCGGCAGCGGTTATCGAGTTTAACGAAGCGGTGAAAGACTACGGCAACAACAAGATAATTGGTCCAGCAAACCTCAGCATCATGAAAGGAGAGGTTGTAGGGTTTCTTGGTCCCAACGGCTCAGGCAAAACAACCTGCATCAGGCTCATCCTTGGACTGATCAAAGCAACCTCTGGCGCTGTTGCCGTGAACGGATTCGACCCTATCAATCATCACGTTCAAGCCCTTAGAGGAGTTGCCTATTCACCTGAGTTGCCCAACATTCAGACGTTCCTGAACCCTGAAGAGTTTCTAAATTTGATTTCTCATGAGCTTGATTTCAAGAGCAGTCAAAGTCGAAGTCAGGAAATCGCTCGAGTGCTCGAACTGGTCGGCTTGCATGAGTACTCAAGAACAAAGATCGGTAAACTTAGCAAAGGAATGGTTCAAAGGCTAAGCGTAGCCCAGGCCTTAATAGGCTCGCCAGAAACCCTCATTTTAGATGAGCCCATGATCGGCTTAGACCCAGCCGGCGTTGCCCATTTTAGAGATGTCTTTAGGGACTTCGCCGCGGGGGGAAAAGGAACTGTTTTCATGTCTTCGCATATTATGAGCGAGGTTGAATCGTTATGTACCTCTATTGCGATGATTCACCACGGGAAAATACTCTTTAAGGGGTCAGCGAACGAGGTTGAACAAAAAGTTCTTGACTACTCTCTCATTCGGCTTGAGACTAGCCCCTTAACAGCCCAAATGATTCAACAGTTAAGAGAGATTCCTGGAGTTGACAACGTTGACGTGCTAAGCAACCAAAACGGACAGAGCATGACGGCTCTCGAGATTAGAGTATCGGAAAGAGAGGTTGACCTCAGGGCTCAAGTCTCCGATTTCGTTGTGAGATCCGGTGCCAAACTCTACACCATCAAGCAGGGTGAGAACATGCTTGAAAGGGCATATTTGGAGGCACTTAAAGAAACAGACGGTGGCAAATCTTGAGTAGGCTTAGGACTATTTTCACTTTCGCCCAATATGAAATAAAACGCGCCATCGCAAGAAAAAAAATTTGGGTTCTTGTCGCTTTCACAGTGCTCTTAGGCGTTTTCCCATATTACGCTCTATCCCAAGCCGGGCCCTCACTGATTCCAGACCCTTCATCAACTTACCCGTATCTTTGGGTTTTAGGCATCTTCTTGGTTGGGCCGCTCTTTTTGAACTTTACCGCGATTCTGATAGCTGCTGGATCGATGTCTGAGGAGTATGAGCAGGGAACTGCAGAGCTTCTTTTGTCAAAGCCAGTGAGAAGAAGCGACTACTTCATCGGTAAATTTCTCGGTGGATTTCTAATTTTTCTTTTTATACTTGCGCTCGTTCTATTTCTGTCTATCTCGTCAGCCTTCACTTTTTTGGGTACCCAAAAAGACCTCAACGTGATTCCCGTGTTATTCTTAGCTCAAGCTTTCAGCTCTCTATTGTTCTACTCTATGGCTTTCATGCTCGGAGAACTGATCAGGCGCTCTTCGCTTGCGTACATTTTTTCATCAGCTGTTTTCTTCTCGAGTTACATCATAAGCGTTTTTATGGGGTACATCTACTTTGTCACTGGAAAGCCGCTCTATAAAACAGTTCAAACTTATCTCCCAACATCGCCCGCAAGCTCTCTGCCAGTACAATATGCTTTACCAAGGCTGCCTCAAAGCCTGTCCACTCTCTTTTCCACTCTTCACTTCTTGAGCACGGGCACATCTGTTCCAACAATTAGCCTCTCAGTCGAAATCCTTCTTGCATATACCATTGTTGCGCTGGCAATAGCCATAACATACTTCTTACACGCTGATGTCTCACGCAAACTAAGCTAGATAAGCCATAAGGCAAAGGCGAACTTGAGCTGAATTCTGGTCAGTGTGCGTAAGGCGTGTTTTTTCTCTTCCACGTGTTGTCCACGGAAACTTTAAGAGGATAAGACATTAAGCATTTTTAGTGAAAACAAAAAGGATAGAGTCGCGTTGAAATTTGGAATCATGACCCGAAACCCAGAAGCATGGAGCAGCACGCAAGTTCGGGAAGCGTTAACTAAAAAAGGTATTTCCTACGAATGCTTCACTTTCCCCAGACTTGTGGCGAGGCTTGCGTACAAACCCTACTTCAAAGTCAACGGCACTAGCATACTGGATGATTTAGACGCGCTCATCATCCGGCCAATCGGACGCGGCTCGCTTGAGGAACTCGTTTTCCGAATGGACATGCTCTACAAGCTTGAACGCCAAGGCTTCTACTTGGTAAACCCTCCTGAAGCGATTGAGCACTGCGTTGACAAATACGACATCCTTGCACTCCTCGAAGACGTCGGTGTCCCAGTGCCACGCACATTAGCGACTGAAAGTGTTAACGAAGCCCTCAAAGCCTTCAACGAGCTTGGCGGCGACGTTGTTGTTAAACCAGTTTTTGGTTCACGTGGACAAGGCGCCACAAGGGTTAACGACATAGAAATCGCCGACACCATTTTCAAAGCTATCACTTTTCATCACGGCGTCATTTACATGCAGGAGTTTGTGCGTCACGGGCACTCAGATATACGCGCCTTTGTCGTTGGTGACAGGGTAATTGCATCCATGCGGCGCGTGGCCCAAGGATGGAAAACAAACTACAGCCAAGGAGCAAAACCAGCACCTGCAAAAATCAGCAAAGAATTCGAGGACTTGGCTATGAAATCAGCTAAGGCTGTAGGCTGCAAGGTTGGGGGAGTAGACATACTTGAAGGACCCCAGGGACCCCGCATAGTTGACGTTAACAGCCAGCCAGGATGGAAAGGACTGCAGATGGTCACCAAAGTAAACATCGCAGAAGGAATAGTTGACTTTATACTGTCTGACCTGAAAAAATAGCTTATCCGCCAGAAACTATCAAACCGTAAGGGTCATCAGAAACCGCTGGAAAAGACATTTCCTTTCCCTGCTTTACCATAACACACGCTTTATCTTCTGTAAATTCACCCATAAAATAAGCTGTAAGCCCACTTCGCATCAGTGCCTCATTCACTTTTTCTTGCGCGTGAGGATCAACCGCTGCCAAAACAGTCCCAGTGGAAGACATAGCCAGCACCTGCTCGTCGGTTAAATTAAAATAGTTCTGTAAAGCCCGCACTTCTTTGGAAAGGGGGATTTTTTCCCAATCCACCCTAAAACCCACCCCTGACGCTTCGGCAAGCTCATTTAACGCGGCTACAAATCCTCCCTCAGTTGCATCATGCATCGCGTGAACAATGCCAGTTTCCGCAAGTTGTTGCGCTTCTCGGACGCAGCTTTGCATGCGAACCTGCGTGGAAAGCTTTTCCTGCTGCTCGCTCCCGAATAGTTCTTCCGCCAGCTTCTTTTGGGTTAGTGAGAAGTTGATGACTATTTCTAAACCAAGCGGTTTAGTACTGAAAATCAGATCTCCCGGCTTAGCGTTTCCCGGCGTAATCAGCTTTTCCAAGTGCACTGTCCCGTAAACGGTCGCGACGCCAACCAAGTCGCCAAGGCTATCGTACATGCCAGTGTGCCCGCGAACGATCGCGATGTCCAGCTCGTCTGCCGCCAAACATGTTTGTTTCATGATTTTTTGGAAGACTTCTGGTTTGGTTGAGCGGGGTCCTAGCAGGTTAATGGTGCAAAATTCAGGTTTTGCGCCTGATAATGCAACGTCAGAGGCGGCGTTGTTGATTAGCAGGTAACCGAACCATTCTTCAGGAACACCAGTGCATGGGTCAGACGCGACAACCAAGTATTTGCCGTCTATTACGTGGACACCTGAATCGTAGCCGACCATTGGTGGAATGATTACTCGTGAATCCTTCTTAATGCAGCTCAGCAGCTGCTTCAATTCCTTATTAGGCAGCTTTCCCATTTTTCTTGGATCCTACATGTAAATGTCAAGTCTCTTGCTTCTCTGCAGAATACCGATAACCACTGCGCATATTATTATGCTCGGCACCATGTAAGTTCCGTTGTATATTATAGAGTACCACACAGGGCTAAGACCAGGAGGCGTGTAACTGGCAAAGTAAACGACGCCCGAGACGAAGTGAGAAAGGAAACGACCGGTTCCACCGACCACGACCCCGACAACCGGACCCACAACTCTAACGTTGCGAAAGAAGCCCGCGAGCCCAAGACATGCGAAAGCCAACGGGTAATCAAGCACGAACTGTATTGGGTTGACAACGAAAGGTTCGATTGCAAGGTCAACCACACCGAGAACTGCACCTGCGAATATGCCGATTTTTGGGCCTCTTCGCAAAGCCAGCCAGAAAATAGGTACCATACCAAGGTTTATTGTTCCTCCCTGAGGCATTTCGAAGTAGAAACGGCTGACCAAGGCTAAAGCCCCTGCGGTTGACACAAAAACTATTATTTCAGCCAGAATTTTGGTCGGAAACATGTTATTGTTGGATTTTTCAGTTGGTTGTTTGGTTTCTGTTTTCAATTTTTTCCCTCCGCCAGTATTACCTGGTTCAGGTTCTAAGGGTCGACAGCACTTAGCCGTCCTCTCAGCCAGGTCATTTTCCCAGCTCCCCGAGAACTGTTTAATGGAATAATGCTACTTTGAGGCATATTAGTCTTTTCTATTTGCGTAAAAATTTATTTACTTGTAAGATATTTAGGAAATGTATGACAGAAATGGAAGACATAGTTAAGGTTTCATCTAAAGGCCAGATAGTCATTCCCAAAGAGGTCCGTAAAAAGTTGGGCGTCAAGAGCGGCGAGAAACTCGTAGTGCTTACCCGTGATGGGGACATTTTACTCAGAAAAGTCAAGGAACTAACCTTTGACGACATAGCTGAAAGAATTGATAAAGTGGTTAAGGAAGAGCGCATTAACGTGGATAAACTTGTGGCTGAGGCAATTGAGTGGGCAAGAAAGTCAAAGTAGTTTTCGACACGAACGTTTGGATTTCAATCTTTATGGAAAAGAGACTTAGAGACGAGTTCTTGAGGGTAAAGCAAGACCTTGCGGTTTATATCGGCGAAGATATCGGACTCGAAATATCAAAAGTCCTGCAATACCAAAAAGTATCTGAGATTCTCAGAAAGGGGGGCATAAGTGAGAAAGACATCTTACGAATTCTCGCAATCAACTCTGTTAAGGTTGAGCCCAAGCTGAAATTACGTGCTGTAGATGAAGATGCTGAAGATAACAAAATACTAGAATGCGCCTTGGCAGCGAGGGCAGACATCGTAGTGTCAGGAGATAAGCATCTTCTTAAACTGGGGAAGTTTAGAAAAACGAGAATACTCCCTACAAGCGAATTTTTTGAGAGCATAAATAAATAACAGGACTAAAATTTGGCAATTTGTAGAGGTTTAACAACATTACAATTACTGTAGAAGGCTTAAGAGGGCGAAAAACAGCCGCTTTCAGCAAAAAGCGCTAGGATAATGTTTTTAGGGTGTACCTTAGTTTTGCTAAAGTCAAATACTGATTCAAGGGAAAATAACATGCAGCCTATGCCCAAAGAATACAATTTTGCGGAAATCGAGCGTAAGTGGCAGCGGAAATGGGAAGAAATGGGTGTCTACCATTACGACTGGAACGATAAGAAACGGGTTCCTTTCAGCGTAGACACTCCACCGCCCTATCCTTCGGGCGAGCTTCACATGGGCAACGTCTTGAACTGGACCTACTTCGACATCGTGGCAAGGTACAAGCGCATGCAGGGCTTCAACGTGCTCTTTCCGCAAGGCTGGGACTGCCACGGTTTAGGCATAGAAATCCAAGTTGAAAAAGAACACAACATCCGCAAACACGACGTGCCTCCTGAACAGTTCCGCCAATGGTGCATGGAACTCGTCGAAAAGTACATCGCCATGATGAAAGAAGGCATACTGAAACTGGGCTGCAGCATAGATTGGACGACAGAGTACCGCACTATGGACCCGGACTATTGGCGGCGCACTCAACTTAGCTTCATTATGCTCTACAAGAAAGGCTACATGTACCAAGGCACGCATCCGGTCAACTGGTGCCCGCACGATGAAACCGCGATTGCCGACGCCGAAGTTGATTACGTTGAGCGTGAAGGCACCCTGTATTACATCCGTTTCCCGTTCGAAGGAACAAGTAGTCACGCGCTGATTGCAACCAGCAGGCCAGAGTTTATTCCCGCCTGCGTCGCCGTCGAAGTCAACCCGAACGATGCCCGCTACAGCGGATTCATCGGCCAAACCATCACTGTGCCTATCGTTAACCGCCCCGTACAAGTTATCGCCGACGAATGCGTGGACCCAGCATTCGGCACTGGAGTCGTCATGATTTGCACGTACGGTGACAAAGAAGACGTCAAAACAGTCATCAAACACAAACTCCCCGTCATCATGCTCCTTACCGAAAACGGGCGCATCAACGAGAACGGCGGCAAATACGCTGGCTTAACCGTAAACCAGGCGCGGGCAGCCATCGTTGAAGATCTAACGGCTTTAGGTTCGCTTGAGAAAACCGAGAAGATCCGGCAGGAAATCGGAGTTTGTGACCGCTGTAAGGCTCATGTGGAAATTCTAGAGCGAAAACAGTGGTTCATGAACACTCGCAAATTGACAGATCAAGTGGTTGAAACCGCGAACGAAATCGTTTGGTATCCTGATTACATGAAAAATCGCTTAATCGACTGGGCGAAATCGCTAGATTGGGACTGGGTCATCAGTCGCCAACGGCTTTTTGCAACACCGATTCCAGTTTGGTACTGCAAAAACTGCGATGAAGTAATCCTTGCCGAGGAAGATTGGGTTCCAATCGACCCAAAGCTTGAGAACCCGCGGATTGATACCTGTCCTAACTGCGGCGGAAAAGCGTTCGTGGGCGAAAAGGATGTTATGGACACGTGGATGGACTCCTCGATAACCTGCGCAGTTCACGCCGGATGGCCCGACAGACCCGATTGGAAACACCTTTTCCCAGCCAGCATCCACCCGTCGGGAACTGACATCATTAGAACATGGGCATACTACCTGATCGTGCGTCATCTAGCGCTTTTCAACGAGAAACCATTCAACAGTTGCTTAATCAACGGCATGGTCCTCGGGTCAGACGGCAGAAAAATGAGCAAGTCACTTAAAAACTACGCTGCAGCGCCTGAAGTGCTGAACAAGCACGGGGCGGACGCCACCCGCCAATGGGCAGCCGCTGGCGGAGCCACGGGATCAGACATCCCTTACCGCGCACAAAATGTCGAGTACGGCAAACGCTTCCTCGTGAAACTGTGGAATGCCTCAGGCTTCACCGGCAAGCTCTTAGCCGACTACGATCCGGCTATGGCGAAACAAATGGATCTTCAGCCACTGGACAGATGGATAGTCAGTAAACTTGAAAAACTCGTCAAGAAAGTTACGGAAGCGTTTGAAAACTGCCAGTTCAACGTGGCTATCGAAGATTTGCGCAACTTCACTTGGCACGTTTTCTGCGACAACTATCTTGAGGCGGTTAAAGACAGGCTCTACAATCCAAGCATGCAGGGAACAGCCAAACGGGTGGCAGCCCAACATGTTCTGCATGAAGTTCTTTATCGGATAATTCAAATGCTTGCGCCTGTGACCCCGCATTCGACTGAAGAGATCTACGAGCACATGTTTAAAGACTCAAAGGGTTTTGAAAGCCTGCAAGTTTCCATGTGGCCCAAATTCGATGTGTCTATTGTAGACGAAGAAGCAGAGAGGAACGGCGACATGATCGTAGCGGTGATGAGCGCGTTCCGCAACTTCAAGGCTGAGAACAAGCAGGCACTCAACGCACCCTACAGCAGCCTCACGATCAACGCGGGCAGCGTTGAAGCTGCAGATGCGCTGAATGCGAGTTTTGAGGATATAAAGGGCACGCTGAAGGTGGAAGAGCTAATAATTACCTCTGACAAGAAAAGCGATGGGCGTCAAGTCAGCCCTTACGACATCTATTTCGAGGCTGAACGGTAAGAAACAGGAGGCGAGTAAGGTTGAAACGGGTCGGTCTGATTGGATGTGGAGCAATCGGTACTGTCCTGGCAGAGGCCATCGCGCGGAGACTAATAGTCTGCGACGAACTGGTTGTTTATGACGTTGACGACTCAAAAGCGCAAAAACTCAAGAACGCACTCCAGTTTCCCGTCACGATAACCAAAAGCGTGGATGAATTGCTGGCTCTCACGCCAAAAGTTGTCGTCGAAGCTGCGTCTCAACAGGCTGCGAAGGATTACGTTCCAAAAATTATTGCTTCAGGAACAAAGCTGATTGTGATGAGCACTGGCGCCCTGCTCGATTTGGATGTTGACTTAAGCAAAGTTCATGTTCCATCCGGCGCCGTCGGCGGCTTAGATGCACTATCCAGCGCCGCTTTAGCCGGCATCGACAACGTACTTTTGACTTCGCGAAAGAACCCCAAAGCCTTCGGCGAGAACAATAAAGAAGAAAAAGTCATGTATGAAGGCTCAGCTGAAGAGGCAGCTAAGAAGTTCCCGAGGGAAATGAACGTTGCCGCCACGCTGGCGTTGACGGTTAAGCCGGCCAAAGTTAAGGTACAAGTAATCAGCGACCCAGCGGTTAAGCGTAACACTCATGAGATCCAGGTGAAATGGAGGTTCGGCGAAATGGAGTTACGCTTTGCAAACGACCCGCACCCGGACAACCCGCACACTAGCGCCCTCGCGGCTTGGTCAGCGATAAAACTACTGCAAGAACTCCTGTAAAAATTAAACGTGTCCGAATTTTTCGATTAAGAATGGTTTAAATCTTTCTTTAACAGCAATTCTGCTACGTGGGAGACAACATTGACTCCTGAAAAGATAACTCGTTTTTACAGGTGCCAGCTAACAACCACCGATTCTGTAAAGCAGCACAAACTGAGAAAACTCATAGCGTGGTTGTCAGATAAAGAGGGACGAGGAAAGGAATTCGTCTCGCTCTACATACCTCCCAGAACTTCAAGCGACGCAGTGATTGCGAACCTAAGAAATGAACTTCACGAAACCACCGTCATCGTTGAACCACGCAGCGTCGAGGAACGTGGTCAAGCGGCGCTTAAAAGTGTCATCCAACAGGTAAGGCAGCACAAGGAAATTCCAGAAAACGGGCTGGCGCTATTCGCTGGAGCCTTCAAGACTGGCAATCAAGAAAGTGAAATCCTAAACGTTGAAGAGATAATCCCGCCAGAGCCAGTCATCAATTATCTCTATGTGGTCGACGACCATTTTCTTTTAGAGCCACTAAGACAAATGCTGAGAGACCAAAGAATCGTGGGTCTAATGGCTGTGGATTCTAAGGAGGCTAGCTTTGGAATATTTGAAGCTGAACGCCTCGAAATAATCGAAACCATAACCTCCGGGGTCTCAGGCAAAACCGGCAAGGGTGGACAGAGCCAGAGGCGGTATGAGAGAGAACGCGACATGGAACTAGCAAACTTTTTCCACAGGGTTTCTGAGCATGCAACAAGCCTGTTTCTTGAGAGGCACAAAGTTACATCGTTAATCGTCGGTGGCCCTGGTCCGACTAAACATGATTTCCTAAGTGGCAACTACCTCCATTACGAATTAAGAAATATGCTTTTAAGCACGGTTGATACGCAATCGGCCGACAGAGAAGCAGTCAGAGAGGTTCTGAACAAATCCTCTAATGCATTGAATAGCATGTGCCTGCCTGAAGAGAAGAAGATGATGACGCGCCTTCTGGCAGAGTTAAGCAAGCAAGACGGGTTGGCCATTGCAGGATTGGATGCGGTTTTGGAGGGGCTCAAAAACGGTGAAGTGGAGGTTGCCTTAGCGACAAATAGCTCCGCCCTAATTGAAATCATTGCCATGTGCAAAAAATGCGGGTTGCCAAAGACGAAAATCGTGAACAAGAATGATGCCAAAGCTATTCGGGAAATAATAGTTGTTCCATGCGAAAAGTGCCACGCGGCTGAATACGAGGTGGAGGAGAAAGACATGATTGATGTCTTGGAGGATGCTGCTTCTCAGACGGATGCAAGGGTCCAAGTGATAGCCACAGATTCGGAAGAAAAAGCAAAGCTGATTAACTTAGGCGGCTTTGCTGCCCTCTTAAGATACAGAACTGGATAGATTCAAGCAGCAAATCTGTTCGTTATCGGACTTTGCGAGTATTCTTTTCCGATTTTTCTCGCTCTTTGTATTCGATACAGAGCTCTGCCAAGGGTTCGCAAACCGAAGACCTCTTAAGAATGCAAAAACCGAATGTGACCTATAAAATAAAAAGAAAAAGAAAGCTAAAGAATACGTTTGTTCAGATTAGCTATTGGAGTTTTCTGCTTCTGCTGCTTCGTTTTCGTTTTGGTCGTGTTGCGTTTCCGTCTGCGCCGCCTGGGGCGCCTCTAAAGGGTGGGCTGGAACTTGAACCTCCCCTGCAGTTACTTTCTCGATCACGGGCTCAACCACTGTCTCTATCACTTTGTCTAGTGTTGTCTCGATCTGTATCACTTGCGGTGTGACTTCGAAATTGTCAAGTGGGGCTTCAACTACTGGCTCTTTCGGAGCCTCAGCGGCTACTTCAGTAATGACAACGCTTGCTGCCTCAACTTCAACTACTGAATTCTCAACGATTGGCGCCGACTCAGTGGTTGCGGCTTCAACGTTTACGATGGGTTCTTCTGGTGGATGCTCGATTACGGCTGGTTCTTGCGGGGCAATCTCAGGCGCTGGTTCATTTATCTCGTGAACTTCGGGTTCTGGAGGAGCAACTGGAGTGGGCTCTGCTGCAGCTATGTCGACGGTTGGAGTTTCAACTGGCGCAGTCTCTACTGGAGTTTGAACAGGGGCAACTTCAACGATTGGAGCGGGTTCCACGGGCGCAATTTCGACCGGGGCTTCAATAGGGGCGACTTCAACTGGAGTTTCAACCGGGGCAGTTTCAGCTTGGATTTCAATAGGCTTAGTTTCAACTGGAGTTTCAACAGCAGCGGCTTCAACTGGGGCTTCAACAGGAGCGGTTTCGATCGGGGCTGCGACTGTTTCCACGGGGGCTGCTGGAGCAGTCTCCGCAGGGGCGCTTTCAACCGTAGCTTCTTCCACTTTTGCTACAACTGGAATTTCCGTTGGGGGTGTTTCAATTGGAGCGGGTTCAATTAGCGCGGGCTCTGCTGGAGCTTCAGCGGGGGGAGCTTCAACTATTATTGGAGCGGGAGCGGGAGCGGTTTCTACAATTGGTGGCTGTGTAACTTCTTGAACCACTGGAGCGACTGGCTCCGGCGGCGGGGGCGCTTCCAAAGTTGGGGCTGGCGGGCACAGCATGTTTGCGACTTGTTTTATCGTGTTTAACTCGTTTTTGGTCGTTTCCAAACCGGTTGTCAGCAGGTTTATTTCTCTTACATAAAGTTCCTCGTCAATTTCCCCTGCTACATGCTGAATCTCATAGTTAGCGAGAAGCGTTTCTAAGGTCTTGATCTGGTTTTCCAGTTCCTGAGTTTTTGCTTGCATTCCTTCGGCTAGCTCTTTCTGCTGCTTTTCTATCATGGTGATGGCTGCGCTGATTTCAACGTTGAAAGAGTCTCGTGTTGACTGTGAAATCTTGCCGCTTGCGTAAAGGTTGTCTAAGGCTTGCTGCTTCTTCTTAGCGATTTCGTATTCTTCATTTAACCTCTTATATGTATATTTCCACGAAATCAATCTTAGTGCACCGAACCCTTTTTAGCGCGAAAGAACAAATAACGTTTCTTAACATGCACGTATATCGGAAACTATTAAAAACCTATTCTGGGTTATCGAAATAGAAATTTTGCAGTAAAATCCCACGGGGTTCTAACATGTTAATGCATTGAAAGAGTCAAATATTTTCCAGTAACATCTCGAGAAGTTAACATTTTGATGTTAATTATTGTCACGGGTTGGCAAAATTATGCATGATATATGAAACGGCGCGTTCTTATCGTCGACAAGGTCAAGGCTGACCCGACGAGGCATGGGCAGGTTCAGCTTGTTTATACTTGTCTAATTTAGTTACAACTAAGTATTCGAAATCTGAATAAAACTTATATATCTAAACAAGAATAAACAACAGTGAGCGTGCAAGAACATGGTGGCACTAACAATAACAGTTACCGGCGAAAGATCAGAGGCAAGAATCCTAAAAAAAATGCATGAAAAAGTCATCAAAACCTTCATGGACACGATAGTGATGAACGAGTTGCAGAACGGACCCATAAGCGGGTACGACGTGATATCGTACATCCACAGCAAGTTCGGCATCCTAGTCAGCTCGGGCACCGTCTACTCTCTCCTGTACTCCCTGGAAAGAAGCGGCCTAGTCGCGGGAGTATGGATTGAACGAAAAAGAGTCTACCGACTCACAGAAAAAGGCTCAAAAACTATCGAAACCATCCTCAGCTCCAATGAGGAAATCAAAAGTTTCATGGCAACCGTCCTCAGATCTTAAAAATCCCCAGTTTTTTTCTTTTTAGCTCCGTTTCTAATCGAAACGCTAAAAAACCCCCTCACATTTTCCTATAGCCGCAACAAAACTTTAAGCGGGTCCGTAGCTCAGTCAGGCTAGAGCACCGGACTTTTAATCCGGGGGTCGCGGGTTCAATTCCCGTCGGACCCGCTTCTTTATAGGTATTTTTAATGAATAGGTTCACTTTCTGCTTTGGCGACAAAAATTGTAATCGAGAAAACGTTTCTAAGTTGGCAGGTTGGCCTCAGCGGCAGAATTAATCCCGTAGGGTTTCTGTGCTGCCAATTGCAAGGCTGATTGTTATCTGTAAAAGAAGAGTTGGGGCCGTGGTTTTTTTGTCCTTTATGATTCTGGCTTTATCGGTAGAGTTACGGTGAAGGTTGTTCCTTTGCCCAAAGCGCTTTGAACGGTGATTTTTCCATGATGAGCTTCAACGATACGTTTGCATATAGCCAGGCCGAGTCCCATCCCTTTGGTTTTGGTGGTGAAAAGAGGCTTAAAGATTTTATCCATGACGTCTTTTGACATGCCTTCGCCTGTATCAGCAAAACCAAACTCTACGCTTCCATTGTCTTGACAGCTGGTTATTTCAAGTGTTCCTCCGTTCGGCATGGCTTCAATAGCATTCCTAATCACGTTGATAAATACCCGTTCAATCTTGTCACCGTCCACCAGCATCATGGGGAAATTTTGAGTGTAGTCTGCGATTTTGACTTGACTGGAGAGCTTGGTTGACGATAAAGTTAGCAGCGCGTAATCTATCAGTGACTTGGGTGAGTACTCTTTGAGTTCGAGGTTCATTTCGCGACTGTAATCGAGGAGGTCTTTGATGATGTTATCCGCATGTTCAATTGATCTATCGATAATGTCCAGAATCTCATTGCTTCCACCTACTGGGGAAGTGTTACTTTTTTTTCTCAGCAGAAAAGTCGCATTTTTTATAGATGAAAGAGGATTACGCAAGTCGTGCCCAACCATACCGGCTAACTCTCCGATCGCGGCTAAACGTTCGGATTGTACAAGACGTGATTGAGTCTCAGTCAATTCTTTAGTTCGTTCCTCAACCATTTTTGACAGTTGATTCGCATGCTGCTCCAATTGATTCAGCAAAACCTTGTTTTTCATAAACTCTCGGTATGAAATTTTTCGGTAGGATTGCACTTGCCATGAAGTAAATGCTCCGATTACGCTCGCAACGAACATGCCAAAAATCATCGTATAAATTATTGTTGTTGGGGCATTTTTTGCTAGTAAAAGAATGATTAAGGATTCGCCGATGGCTGCGAAAGAAGCCAAAAAAACCTGATAATGAAGTTTAAGAGGTAAAACCAAATATAAGACCAGAATTGAAACGATTGTTATTACTGAAGTAACGATGATGTTTGAAGGGCGTGTTGCGTTGATGATCCCGCCGCCAATTATCATTGCCATTGCCACGCTGAAAATCATCAGGTCGTAGGACCGGTAACTATTTACTTTTCCGACATACACGAAGCCTAAGACCGTTATTAATAAGAGCACAGCCCTAATTGAAACAATTTCATAGAACATGTTGGATAAGCCAAAAAACAAGTAATCATTAAAGATAAAGCCGACAAGGGGAATTGCAAAAAGCACCCCTGCTAGCCTGGCCTTGTTAATATCTGCTTTGAGGTAAAACTCGCGGTAGGCGCCTTCCTGCTCTTGCTTACTGCCATCTGGGCTTCGATAAGTGAACATGTTGTTCCTTCTCTTGCAGAGAGGGTTGGTATCGCGGTATTTTTGGTTTGCCCCAGACGCAAATCATCTGTTTTACGTTGGCGCGTTGCTTCCTTCACTATGAGAGCTCGCAATTTTAGCCAGTTCTTCTGCCCAAGCTCGGATGGCTTCGAGGTCTCTTGTGTCGTAGATTCCGGGCTCGGTTTCCTTGTAGGCAGCTTCCAATCTGGGTCTTTCCGCGCTCATGGCTTTTTTGGCAAACCAGGGCATTTTGTTGTAGTTGTAGATTCCTCCGAACAGGCCTAGGGCGACGGGTTGCAGATGGCACTTTGCGGCTTTTTCTTCTAAGTATCTTCGTCTTGCTTTTTCCACCAACTCGGGCTTCTCTTTGACGGTGGCTGAGCCGCAGCAGACGAAAAGCGCCAGTTTTTTGGTTGCAAGCTCTTTCTGGAACCTTTTGAGGAAATCTTCCGGTTCGCTTGTCCACCTGTGCATTTGAATGCCGCTTCCAACGATTATGAGGTCATATTCGGCTACGTCTTTGATTTTTTCCTTGCCAGCGTCCGCAACTCTGGTTTCCATGCCTTCTCGCCGTAGGGTTTTCGCTATTTCTTCGGATGTTCTGGCTGCTGCTCCATAACGGGTTCCGTAAACGATCAATGCTTTATTCATTAGGCAACCGCCTCCACGTTGGATTCGCTTCGTATGGTTCCGTCTTCGATGCTGATGATTCTGTCGGCGAAGTTTATTATTCTGTTGTCGTGGGTAACGATGACCACGGTTTTCCTGTGATTCTTTGCTAGGTCTCTTAGGAGACCGCCGATTTTTTGTCCTGTTTTTGAGTCCAGGTTCCCGGTTGGTTCGTCAGCCAGTATCATTTTCGGATCGTTCGCTATGGCTCTCGCTATGGACACTCGCTGTTTTTCTCCACCGCTCAAGTCTGATGGGTAAAAGCTTAGTCTCTCGGCTAATCCGACCTCTGTCAGGAATTCTTTTGCTTTTTCCCTGGCTTCCCTGCCGCGTATTCCGTTCAGGTTCAAAGCGACTTCAACGTTTTCTTGAACAGTTAACGATTTTAGGAGGTTAAAGCCTTGGAATACGAAGCCGATTTGCTTTTTCCTAATCGAGGCCAGTTCTTTGTCAGGTAACCCTGAAATTTCTCGCTTATCCAGATAGATTTTGCCGCTTGTCGGAGTCAATATTAAGCCTATCATGGAGAGCAACGTAGTTTTCCCGCTTCCGCTGGGGCCAAGAATCATGATGACTTCGCCCTCGCTTATCTGCATGGACACGTCTTTTACCGCAGCCACCTTGGCGTTTTTGCTGCAGAATTCTTTGCTTAGATTTCTGACGTTTATAACTTCATTCATGTTAGGCATCTCCTTATGCTCTGAAAACTATCGCTGGGTCAATCTTGTTGATTTTTCTTACAGACAGGAATGAGCCCAGCACCGACAGCGCAACGGTTAAGGCGTAGGCAACAACCACCAACTGAACCGTGATTTCTATGGGCATGATGGTGACTGAAGTAATCACAAGTGTCGCGGCCAGGGATAATCCCAATCCAGCGGCGAAGCCTGCTGTCGCTGGCCAAAACGCCTGCTCGACGAGAGTTTTGTAAATGTCCCTTTTGGTTGCGCCGATAGCCTTGAGTGTTCCGTATTCAGGTATGCGCTCCATGGTTGCTGTGTAGGTTGTAAGCGAGACTATCGTGACGGCAACGAAAAATCCGACTCCCGCGAAAACCAGCACCATGGCGCCGATGCCTGATTCGTACAGCATATAGTTTACTGTGTTAGCGCGAAGTTGAGACTTAGACAACGCGTTGACGCCGTTAATTTGCGCAATTTCCTTTGCGATCTGAGGTGCATCTTGGGGCTGCAAAGTCGAGACCAGCACGTAGTTTATTTCGTGTTGGTTTAGGTTACAAAGCGTCTGAGCGTTTTGGTTTGAAGTGAAGACATACGGGTAAAGGAACGTTTTCGCATCAGTGCAGATGCCTACAACTTCCTCTGTTGAATTGTTAATTGTTATTTTGTCACCTACTGACAATTTTCCCAGCCCCATCTGCGCTGACTGGTCAATGATTACTGAGTTGTTGCGGTTAAGAGCAGAAACGCTGCCCGAAATCAAACTCCACGGGAGAACGAGCCCGCTCGACGGGTCAACCCCAACTATTTCTACCGTCTGTTTGGCGCCCGCTTTTTCTGCTATGCTCGGCGAATAAACCAGTGGCGTTACAGTTTTTACGCCGTTTATTCCCTGAATCTGCGTTATCACATTTTCCTGCAGTACTGACTGCCCCTCGGCTAAATCCACGTTTTGCGAGTTCAGCACCCAAATATTCGCGTTTGAGTGATCCACCACGGTAACCATGCTGTTCCAGATTCCGACGGCCATGCCTACCCCGAACAAGATCAGCATAATCGAAGCTGCGATGGCTATGGCTGTGGCTGAGAAGCGGCCTTTTTCGCGGAAGAGGTTTTTTCTGGCTATTGACACCATTTCCATTCATCTCTCCGAGGTCTCCGTTCCGTGGGCCGAGGTGATATCTGGTTGAGCCGTTTCAACTGAATTTTTGTCACGAGTTTTCGAGAGTTCGCCTTCAAATAAGTCGATTCGAACCACTCCTTTTTCTCCGACGACTTCCAAAACTATTCCCTCGGCAAATTTTGCCTGCAAAAGTTTTCCAATGTTGCCTTCTAGAAGCACGTGCTCGTTTGAGCCGTTGGTTAAAGTGAAGTTCTTGAGGTCTCGTTTCGATTTAAGCTCGAGGGAGAACGCCCGTTCTTTTTTTGTTTCCATGTTATTTTTTCCTCGCTCAATTATGAATGCGAGAAATAATGATTAGTTTTATTTGATTCAGATGCTTAATTCTCAGCATCGGCGTCAAGAATTTAAGAGGCAGTGGAAAAATGGGTGAAGAATCAGGCTTGGAAAACTTGTTTTTCGAGTTAGCAAGCCAAGAACGCAGCAAATCTTGACCTATCTTTGCCTGTCGAAGTAAATGTTTTTGCCCTTCGCAGAAATCGGAATCCCCATGATAACCGTTCCTTCCGGCATCAAGTTCAGGCGCCTGGCTGCAGTTCCAACCCGGTACATGATCCGGTTGTCAACATCGAGAAAACTGGCGGTTTTCACAGCTGACCCCAACGCGATTCCAAGATCAAGTGCTTTGAAAATACAAGTGGGCCCCAAGAAGTCTCGACCAGCTTTTTTCTCCGCTTCATCAAACTTGCTGCAAGTGGCGTAGCCGCAGGCTCCACAGTCTAATTTAAAACTCGTGGTTCCTCGAACACCGATTAATACCGCAGCTTCGGAGTCCCTCAGGTTCTTGGCGTCTCGTTTAAACCCCTCGATTTTTCTTTCATCAGCAATTTTGTCCATTTCCTGCGCAACAGCTTCTTTTTCTTTTCCCGAAACAATCAGTGTTAAGACATCGTCTTTGCCACCGGATTTTGGGGCTGTTCTAGCTGAAATAAGCATCAGCCTTGAGGCATGAAGCAGCGCCTCCTTTTCACCTTCTTCGCTATTAATTATAGGCATAATTCTTCACCTTCACTCTGACTTTTATATGTAGATGGATTCGGTAATAAAGCTAAACAGCCTAAAAAGATAGCCATTACTTATTTCCGGAAAATTGCTCTTGTTTGGCTTGAGGCATCCTCATAGGATAGTGAAATTAGTTCGCTTCAAGAAAGCCGAGGACAGCACTGTTGTACTCTTGTGGATTCTGGATATGCATACCGTGACCTGCGTTCTTTATGACGACGCACTCTTTTCTGCTTAGGCATCTGGCTAGTTCTGATGTTATTTTATGCAAAAGCAAACCGCTTTTTTCGCCGCTAACCAAAAGCGTTGGAGCATCAATTGCCATAGCGTCATTGCAGCCGAAGGGGTCTCTCTCCACCGATGTCAACTCGAAAAGAGTCTTTGCGTTTTGAAGCATCCTTTTTTGCTGTTCAGGCGGACTAAACCGAAAGGCTCCCTGCCCGTTAACAGCATCGATGAATCTTTGAACTGCTTCTCGGTAGTTCCCAGCATTGAGCGCTCCCCTCACCGCAGAGACTGTAGCTGCCATATCCTTGAGCAAGGGCGCAGTCTCAGGGTTTATCGTCAAGAACGACATGATTGGCGGCTCAGCCAAAACCAGTGAGCGAACTAGTTGGCTGTAGTTTTTCGCGACTGACGCGGCGATGAAGGCGCCGTAGGACCAGCCCACCAAATGGACGGGATTAACGGTTAGCCTTTGGATTAACGCGGCTAAGTCGTCTGTTTCCACTTTGATTGTGTAGTCTGAGCGGTATTCTACGTATGGGTTGGGGTAATGCGCCCGGCGGCTATAAGCGAAAACATGGTATTTTTGGGCAAACACATCCATCTGGGCCTCCCATGTTCTGTAATCGCTGGCGCTTCCATGGATGAAAATGACTGGTTGCTTTGAGGCATCTCCACGTTCATCGTACGCGATGCTTACGCCTCTTATGTTGATTGTGTGTATAGTTACCACGTCAATAAGGGCTCACCTAAAAGCGGTACTAATCTTTTCCTATCGTTTCCCGTGCCCATGACGAGCGAAGAAGGAATTGAGCCAAACGTTAGGCTGCCGCTTTATTTTTCGCTTCAAGCATGTCTGCTAGATTAACTGCGGGATGGTGATACCTCGTGTTGTACGATACGACGTCGCCGCCTATTGCAGCCTGCGGGCACCAGGAGTAGCACGCTAAGCAGGTTTCGCAGCGGTGTTGCCACACGGGCCTGTTTTCAATCAGCGTAACGTTATCTACAGGGCAAACTTTTGCGCAAACCCCGCAGCCGCTGCATTTTGCGTTAACTCGGAAGCTTCTGTCGGCAACTGGTATAAGCTCATTGAAAGGTAAACCTTCAGTGCCTGAGAGTCTGCGGAATCTTCTTGAAAACAAAGGCTTTATGGCAAAGTAGAGCACTGGCGCCAAAACAATCTTTCGCAGAATCCCACGGGTTTCCAATTTTCCTCTTTTTCGAGCAAGGACGTACCTGCAGATGGCGTCTATCTTCTCTTTCTGCTCAGCGAGCGTTTCATCTCGTTTTTCTTTTGAAAGTGTTTCATTATTCATTTTTATAATGAAGCCTGCGGCTAGTGTGCCGCCTTCCGCCGAGATTAGTTTTGAAAGGTTTTCCAGGGTTGTACCCGGCATGCCTCCGCTCGTGCAGACCGCGAAAATATACTTCGAGTTGAGGCTCTCCAGTTTGCGGACAAACCTGCTGATTATCCGAGGTATGCCACAGTCGTTAGTGGCGTAGTAAACGGGGAATACGATTCCAACCGTGTCGGCCTCGGTGCTTATGCGTTGCTCGTTGATGACAGAGGGTATGGATGTCACTTTGCCGTTAATCCTCTCCGCAACTTGCCTTGCAATAAACAGGGAGTTGCCAGTTCCTGAAAAGTAATAAACTTCCGTGCTCATACCTAACATTCCCTAATAGGCTGCGCATAACATAAAAGGGTTAGTACACCCGTTCTCATGCCGCGTGTACTTGTCAAAACAGTGTCATCCTCTTCGCGACGAAGAACAGGATAATGACTACTGCTATACCGATTGCAGTGCTCGCCGGGGCGAAAGGACAGCAAGTCCTGTAACCTATCAGGTTTAGTCTACCCGCTGAGTCTGGGATAACCGTCTTTGCGGACACAAGAGCCAAGATGACCATCAGAAAAATAAAGAACACGCCCAACGCTTTCATTTAGCCATTCGCTTCCTTTTCCTCTTCTCGTCACCCAAAATTCCCATAATATTCGAAGTTTGTGCCACTCTTTTTTCCTCCTTGATTCTTGAATTCTGAGACAAGACAAGTTGCATCAAAGTTATAACCCTAACATTTAGAGAATCAACTCTAACGTTTGGAGTCGTACGTGCTAAGCCGCAAAGCCGTAGGTAAATAAAGAATCAGGTCGAAAACGGGTCAAAAAACGGGTCTAACTCCATCGATAGTAAACTTGCGGCACGGTTTAATTGTTCTCGGATACCAAATTCTTAAAACCCCGCGTAGAATTGACGATCAAAACGAGACGTCAAAACGCCTCAGTAAACCTCACTCCTGAAGATGCAAAGTGTACATGCTTTCCGTAGATGCTTCAACCTCCTATATGGCACGCTTGCGCGAGCACTCAAAATCAGCCAAGAAAAAAAGGCATTGAACCACCAGCTTTTCAAAAACGAAAACTTAACAGGGTGCGTCGATAGAAAAAGTTATAGCTTATCAAGAGGATTATTAGTTTGTGACTTTCATGAAGTTTTTTACAGTTACCGACGAATCCAGCGTTGTCCACAAGGTTCTCGCAGTGACGTTAAGCGAGGCAGAGATGAATGAGCTTATGGCTCAATGCAAAGAGTGTATGCCTTCAATTTCTGTTTCATCCATGGTTCAAAACGGGCACTCATACATTATTATTGACTTCGGCGCTGGCGGCTCATACAAAACAGCCTTGGCATTAGACGAAGAATCTGAGGATGGCTACAAAGTCGGTGATGAATTATCAATCGGAGACCTTTTAACCGTGATTTTAACTTCAAAAGCCAAAGCCGTAAGGATTTCTAAAGATAAAGTTTACATGAATGTACCTCTGAAAGAAGTGCTAGCTTTCAGTTTTCTGTACACTGCCGAGATGGCCGAAAACTATGCCTTATTCAAGATGTACAGACAGCCGAAAGCCGAGTGAAACTTGCCGTTTCACTTCAGATAGCTGAGAAACCACTCTTCTGACGCTTTCGCGACTTCTTCAAGCTTGCCCGGTTCCTCAAAAAGGTGACTTGCACCTGGAATAATTACGAGCTTTTTCTCAGCCGTAATCTGCGCCATCGCCTGCCTGTTTAACTTAATCACTTCAGCGTCCAAGCCGCCGACCAGCAAAAGAGTTGGCGCCTTCACTTGTGAAAGATAACCTGCAGCCAAGTCAGGTCGCCCTCCGCGGGAAACTACCGCTGAGATGTCCTTTGGAAGCTTTGCTGCACCTATAAGGGCGGCTGCGGCGCCCGTGCTTGCTCCGAAATAGCCGAAGGAGTAGTTTTTTGTTTGCTGGTTTTTCTTGAGCCACTCGGTCGCTCCGACTAGGCGCTCAGCTAGCAGCTCGATGTTGAAGCGGTATTCGGCGGTGAACATGTCTTGTTCTTCCTCTTCCCTAGTCAGCAGGTCAAACAGTAAGGTTCCGATTTTTGATTTGTTAAACTCTCTTGCGACGTATCGGTTTCTGGGGCTGAACCTGCTGCTTCCGCTTCCATGCGCAAAGAGCACGATGCCAACGGCGTCGGAAGGCACGGTTAAGTCGCCTTCCACGATGACTTTGCCGACGGGTATCTTGAGAGCTGATTCTTTATGAGTCATGTCTTATTCATCCCTTCTGGCTCCCCCCGCATTTTCTTGTTTGCTTTTTTAAGCAGTTGGATGACCTCCTCGTCAGTGATCTGACTAAAATCCGCGTAGAATTGTCCTATTGCCTGAAAATACTCAGGCGTGAAAACAGATACCACGCGGTCCGCCTGTCTTTTTAGCTCTTTTATAGTTGAAGGTGGACCAACGGGGACGGCGACAGTCACAGTTTTGGCGCCCCTGTTTTTGACGGAAGTCAAAGCTGCCTTCATAGTGGAGCCCGTTGCTATCCCATCATCCACGATGATAACATCTTGACCCTTCAGGTTGGGGTAGGGCTCGTTTTGCCTGTACATTCTGAGCCTGCGCTCAATTTCATGCTTCTGCCGTTCACTTTCTTCTCTGATAAATGATTTGGGAACCCCAATGTAAGAAACCAAGTTTTCATCAAGTATTATGGTTCCATCCTCCGTCACGGCTCCAATCGCTAACTCAGGATTATTAGGCGCACCAATCTTATGGGGAATAATGACGTCAAGCGGCAGGTCAAGCGCTTTAGCAATCTCATAGGCTACGACGACACCGCCTCGCGGAATAGCCAGCACAATCGCGTTTTTGCCACCAAAACCCGTCAGTGCCGACGCAAGCCGCTTTCCAGCGTCCACCCGGTCAGAAAAATAAGCCATTTTTTGGTTCCTCTAAATTTGCCAACTGTTAATGAGCAGGTTGAAATATAAAAAGTGTTTACTTCATTGTGCAGCCACAAAGGTTACCCATCGGGCATTTTGAGTCTCGCAAAAAACGCCGTGAAGAATTTTTGTGAGAAGATTCAGCGTGAATATGATGACTTTTTCGATTTCCCGGTCTGGCTGATCTAAGTTTTCTTGGTTAACTGCATGTTTTCTTTGTCGAAGGAGTACTGGCTGAACCGTTGGCTATAGTAAAGCCGCAGGTATTCTCCCGCAAACCTCGGTTGAAACGGCAGGTCTTCTGGCGTGAGGCGCTTTTTTGTTTTCAGTTGTTCTTCGATGGCTGCTTCGGCGGTTGGATAGTTGAGCAGGAATTCTCTTCGTTCGGCGTAAACGGACAATGTCTGTACTGACTCGTCGACGTAAGCAAGAGTTTTTGGCAAGTTTTCCATTATTTGGTTAATCTTGTAGTTTGATGGGTTCCCAAGCGTTTCGGTTGCTTTCTTTAGGCGTTCACGCAGGGTGCTGTTTGTCTCCCAAAGGTAATCTTTCGTCGGTAGCAGACGCTCAATTGTGTCTTCCTCGTTGACTAATTCGGTGTAAAGCAATGAAAGCACGTCGTCAGCGATGCCGAGGAACGTTTGAATGTCATCTTTCAAGGAGACAACGTCGATAATGCTTAGCTTTTCTTTCTCAGCTTTCTTGCCTATTAGTAGCTTCATGCCTTCAGCTTTTTTGGCGTAATCCAGAACTTTCGGCAGGTTCTCTCCGAAGACAGGCGGCAAAAACTCGCTTTCACTGCTCAAATTGGTTATCGGCGTTAAGGAGTCTCTGAGGTACTTCATTGAAGCCGAGATTTCTGCGCCGTACTGTCTACTCCAATTATTCAAAGAAGTGTACAACGCCTCTAGAGCAATCCACGGCGCCTCTTTCAGCTCGAGTTTTTGGGTTGTAAACTCTATTGCTCTGCTTTTTTCCGGAAGGCTCGGGTCGTACAGGGACCTGATGATGGAATATATGGGTTCGGCTGTTTGCATGACGTCCTTTGCCAGGCTTCTTCCAGCGTCCAAGGTCTGTTTGATGGCTTCTATTCGCGCATCAACCGGCATGTCCTTTTGGAAATCAGCGTTCAACGTCGATTTCACATCTAAACCGATGTCTCTGAGTTTTCCTATCCAGTTAGAGTATTCGCAGTTGACAAAAATCTGGTACTCAGAGAGTATAGTATTAAGCTCTGAACTTACCCCGTCGAGGTCTTTGTCCAGTTTTTCAGCGTCTGCAAATTTCTGGTTCAGCTCGGCTGTTTCATAAAAGTGATTTTCGGATTTTTTCAGCGTGTCATCAAGCTGGTCTTGCATGACTAAGATTTTTCCTTCAGGGGCACTTACTGTTACGGGAGTGTTGGCTTTGACGTTGCTTACCTGGTCACTCAAAACCTTCACTTTAGAGAGAAGCCCCTGTAGTTTGTCACTAATCTGTTGGGCTGTCGCTGTTTGTTTAGGTGTGGTTTCCATGAAGACCACTGGAAACGTAAACAGGAGGGTGGCGAAAGTTCCAAGGACCAATGTTGAAGCATCAGCATCCGTAGTGAAAGCCAGAGGCGCCGAGAGGCCAGTTAGAAGAATAAAGAATAGAGCTGCAGCCAATGTGGCTGTGAACACTGGGAAAATTTTATCACTAAAACCGCCTGAACCACCTTCTAGGCCAGATAGAAGTCTGGCAAAGAAAACGAGGCCTAAGGCAAGTCCAACCACGATAATTATAAACATGATTATGCCGGGAGCCGAATCAAGATATTGTGATAAAGCCGCTGAAAGCGTTCGCCCATGGAAGTTGGGGACCCAGGTTAGTTGACCGGTAATTGCGTAAACAACCTGGGACGTATCGTACAGTCGGAACTGATTCATCGAAGAACTAAGGCTTGAAAAAATCTGGCTTAAAGAAGTAAACAGTGGCGGACTTGAACCTGGCGCGTTCCACCAGTCAGGCCTGACGATTGGCTCAACGGTAAACTGAAAATACTGAACGATTTGAAGAGGTACTGAAATTAACCCGTAATAGATTGCTGTTAAAGTAACATATTTCTTGAAGTACACGGCGGAGGCCAAAATCAGTGGGATAGACAAGAAAAACGTGGAGGAAGAAAAGAGCGTGGCTACCGCCAATATACCGAAATCAATGGCGAGAACGCTTCTGTAGCGATGGAAAATGACTGGTAAACCTACAAACAGCACCATGTAGAAGACGACGAAGCCTACTCGATCCTGTACGCTTCCTAAGAATGAAATGAAATAAAGGCCAGCTAAATGGTACAACAAGCCCAGTCCAATGACGGCGCCGCCGATGGGCATACCAACAATTGGATATTGGTAAGCCACAAACGCCACCAAAACAGCCAGGAAAATTGGTATGGGCATGGGGAAAAGGGGCAAAACAGACATTCCGACTGCCATGGCGATAAGAGTTATTACAAAAGTAATCATTTTTAATGTTGACGACTCAGTCTTTCGCTGCTCTTCCTCACTTTCTTTTCTCTTCTGTTTTTGAGTTTGATACCAAGATTTTAAGCCGGACATTTAAGCGAGAGTCTCCAAGCTGTCCTACCTAAAAACTTATTTTAGGTAAGGCTTCTTAAATGTTATGCAGGTACGTCGGATGAATGACAATAAAAACTCTTTTAATGTTTTAGATAGCATTAAGAATCACATAGAAACTTTACAACCGTTGTTGCCCAGACAAGCCACAGTTTACATCGGTGAATACCCCATAAAAGTGCTGCTCAAGCAACCGTACCTTGACAGAACTGGTCAAACCTTGCAGGTTCTCGTCGGAAAATCAAGCGACGAAGTCTACAATTGGGTTCCAAAGGGCTTTGACCCCAACTTGGTTTTAGGGTTTGAAGATGCAAACGTTGAAACTCATTTCTGGTATAACGTGTTGCCGTTTGTTTCTCAGGATCAAACGTTAATCGAAGGCTTGAAGAAAAAACCGATAGAAAAACTGCGCAGTTCAATAATCGTGGCGTCAGTGTGGGATGGAATCGGCAGTGCTTTATTACCAACTTTAATATCAAAATTCAAAAGTTCCAACATAAACTCACTTTCCATAGCCCTGTTACCCTCAAAAATACAGCCTTCAGATGCATACTTCAATACACTTGCAACAATGGGGTTATGTGCAGAAAACGACGCCGCCACGGTCCTGCTTATGGATAGAGACATGCTTGAAAGCTACGAAGGCGTCGACAGGGCTGGTTTACTCATAAAAGGCAACGTGGTTGCAAATTACTTGGTCAACCTGTTCCTGAGTAAAGAAACACTTGTGGAAGAAATATCGGAGCAAGCTCGAACCTTCAACAACAAAATGTACACTACTCTGTTAGCGGCAGGTGCAAGCATCAAAATTTACGGTTCCATTGAAAACATGTTAACCGCAACATTGCTTAAGCCGCTTTTAAACTTTGATCTATCAACAGTTTCACTACTCTACGTTCTTATCCGTATGCCTTCCAGCCTGAAAGATAAGCTTCCGAGAGCAAAAATCGAGTTAGCCGTAGCAAGATGGTTCAAGGAAAAAGCTAACCTCAAATCCATCTACATAACGGAACCCGTCTACGCCGAAGACTCGAGCGACCGCATCGACCTAGTCCTATTTGTCGGCGGCTTTGACACTGCAGAAATGTTCCTAGATTATGAAAAAAGAGCTAAAAGTTTAGTGAGCCGCGCAACGCAAAAAGGCTTCGTGGACAAAAAGCAATGGCAGGAAATGATGAAAAATTTAGGGATAAAGAAGGACGAGGAAGTTCCTTCTTAAATTTACTTTTTCTGGTTGTTATTCTCTTCTGCGCCGACGTCGTTGCTAAACTTTTTGATGACCTGTAGAGCTGAAACTCCCTCTTCAAGCAGGTAAGATCTGGAGAGGTGTCTTTCAAAGTCGTTGGATTTGTTGTAAAGCAACTGCATTTCGTCGTATGCCTCCATATCTTCGGGCTTTCCCCTTCCGGCAACGACAAGAACTCTGGTCGTCCAAGGGTCCCGTGACTCAATTACTCGGACAGTGATGGTTCTGGATACTTCGCTGGTGACGTATCCTGCTAATGAAGTGTAAACTTCTTGAGACAAGTCTTCAGTCCACATGTTTGGCGGTGAAACTATCGTAACCCATATGTAATCTGTCTTGTATGTTGGCTTGTACCCCATGATGGTTGGCGTCTTAAACGCTCTGATTATGCTTCTTATGTAGTCCTTGTAGTGATCGATGTCAAGGATATCTTTGGCGATTATTTCCCTTGTAAGGGTCTCTTCCTGTTCGGTGAGTATCTTGAAGATTATCTTAAGCTGTTCATTTTCTGTTAGATCCGCTGATTTTTCAAAGTACTTCTTCGGCGCAGCTATTTCGTTGATCATCTGGTTGTATTCATTGTCTACGTCGACAATTTTGTTGAGTTTCTTGCGGTAGGGCGAGGTTAACTCGAAACGTTTGGCTAATGCTTCGTATTGATTGATTATGTTGTCAGCTTTGTTCAGGTTATCAAGCGCAAGAGACTCCTCCGTCTCGATCCTCTTAAGGTCTCGATCGAGTTCTAGAAGCTGCTCTCTAGCGTACCGTTTTCCGCCGAAGACCTTCCTCATTTGCCGCTCCAATCTTTCCTTATCAAACTCTTTGCGCTTCTTGCTCTCTTGTATTCTCATAACCTCATTGTCAAGGTTGCCTCGGCTCTGAATGCGTTTTGATAATATCTCATTAATGTATGTTAAATTCTCGTCAATCATTTTTGATTCGTCATAGGGTGTTCTAAGCATGAGTTGAATTATTAGGTAGATCGTACCGAGCTCAGCTTGAATGTCTTTCAATTCGTTGAGTTCGCTCTGGCAATCTGGCAACACTTCGTAGTATCTTATTAGCGCGTCAGTTAGGTATCTTGTCTGATCGTAGAACTGCAGCAAGTCAAGGCATTTCTCAGCAATCTCCGCCAGGTTGACTAGGTCTTCCAAAATCTTCTTTTGCCTAACCGTGAAGACTTGGGAGCTTGGAATTAACTGATTGAGCCTTTCGACGATGATTGCTTTTTTCTCGCGGAAATCCATATAGTTCTTTGTCAACGTGGTAAGCAAGCCTTCAAGGTTGTCGACTTTTCTCGAGCCTTCTTTGCGTAAAGTCAAGTTTATAATGGAATCTTCGATTGGACCTGTTTTTCCCATTTGCTTTATTGTTGAGAGGAACTTCATTATTTCGTTTAACCAATTTTTAACCTGTATCTCGACGCCTTTGACATGTAAGGCCAAGTCATCTTCAAGTCGTGGGTTGCTTTCGATTGTGGTCTTGAGTTTTTCTTCAAACTGTTCCTCGTTGTAAGTGCCTGTTTTTATCAGATAATTCTTGTAGAGTTCCCTTGCAACGTCAAAATCGACGTTGATGATGCTGCCGATTTCATCCAAGATGTCAAGTTTCTCTCTTCGGAGGTCTTGGAGTATCTGAATCTCTTCATAGTCAAGCTTGTAGGCTGAAATGTACTCTTCAACTGGGTAAACAACTTTTACCATTCCCAGAGTGTGCGCCGCGTTGTATGTCAACCCGACTTCTGTTCCGATTCCTCCAAGTAAGTCTGCTAAGTCAAAGTCCATTAGGACGTAGAGCATGTCTACAAACATGTCATCCATTTCTCTTCGGGCACTAACAATGTTGCCAATCTTTGAGTAAGCGGGTAGTAATGGCAGGTAGATGAGGGCGTTGAGTGGGTTGCGGTAGCATTCACCGTATTCTTCCGTGACGTACTCGTTGTAATCTCTGTTCAGCAAGAGCGTAAGCTCATTTATCGACACAAATGCTGAACATCCTTTTGCAGGAGGGTCATCTCCTCCGCAGGGAGTTATTACGAAAGCTATGATTGGGACACCTGAACCCAAAACTTTTCGTAGGTGCCGAGCAAAATCGAAGAAGACTCCGCTCCCTGTACCGCCGCCTAATCCGTAGACCAAAATGATTGTCGGTGTAATTATTCCGGAAAGAGCTTGTTCTTTGAAGGAGTTTATGCAGTTTTTGATTATTCCAAGCTGATAATAGTTTAAGGCGTAGATCGCTTTTGCCAAGGCTCTTCTTCTGCCCGCGCCGCCGGCCATTGGCGGAATAGCCATTGTTGATTCAAGCCATGGGTGAAAATTAAGTTTAGCTCCTTCACCGATGAGGTACTCGGCGTATTTCTGGTTGATAAAATCAAACATTGCTTCCGCAGTTGGGAATTTCACTGACTGAGCAATCAGTCGCATTCTTTCAGATGGAATGCCCGCTTTTACCATCGACCTCTCGATTTGCTCGTACGTCTCCTGCAGGCTTCTGATTTCCGGGTCGGCGATGTCGATGGCTAAAAGGGAAAGTCTTGTTATGTCGTTCTCCATTAGCTCTTTAGTTTTCTTGTTTGTCAGAAAAGTTTCTACAATGTTTGTTCCAGCGGAACCTAGTCCTATCAATTGTACACTGTTTTGGTAGATTCGCGTAGCTTATCACATCCCGACTAATCTTTTGAGCCTGTCCTTGACAGATTCTAAGCTAGATGAGCTCGCTCTGTCGATTTTTGATATTCTTAACGTTAAGCCTTCTAAGTCTTTGATTTGGTCTTCTACGACGAGTTGGAAGTAGCTGACTTTGCTTCTTGTCCTCATGAACATGAATGCAAAAACAACCGCTATGACTGCGACAACGGCGATTAGCGGTAGAAACAGAATTTGCACGGCTGAGCCTGCTGGAGCATTAGAGGTGTTTATCGCATTGAGCAGGTTAGTTGCACCTGTAACATCTCCCGCAGTAGCTTCTGCTTCGGCTTGAGCCAAGACTGTGGATAGGAGACTGGTGTATCCAGAAGCAACACCAGAGGATTCAAGCGATTTCAAATTCGCTTCCTTTTGGCCGTAAAGCGTCAGGAAGCTTGCCATGGCTGCGCTGGTTGCCAACACGGTGATCTGTTGAAGAACGGTGCCTGATGGACCGTATAGGGTGACGACGTAGATTGGCGCTGCTGCCGATGATGGAGTTGGAACTATCCCGTAGACTGTCATCGTAAAGGTTCCGGGAGTGGAGTCCCAAGCGAACTGCGTTGTTTGCGCATTTGGATTAAAAGCCGAGCCTAAACTGTAGTTTTCACTTACGAGCGACCAGTATTCGCCCTGAAGCAATCTTTGCAGGCTAGTTCCGAGTGAAAGAGCCCCAGATCCACCGGTGAAAATGTTGACGGCAAAAGTGCAATAAACCTGTTCCCCAGGCAGCATAGGCGCGAGGGTCTGATTTACGCCCGTGGCAGAGTTGTATTCGACTAGAAGTTGCTTTGAACTGTAATCGTAAATGCTGTAACTAGTTATCCACCCGGTTCCTGACGCGTTTTGCGCCTTAACAGTGAATGTTGACATTGAAGTGATGCACAACGTTGTTAATAGTAATAACAGACTTAAGGCTAAAATTTTCTTGTTCAAATTTGTCCCCCATGCTTTTTTATATTGTGATGTTTTTTACCTGAATGATGAATATAACAGTTGTGCTAAACCGCTTGAAAAAAATTTAAGGGACAAATAACCTACAGACTCCTAAATTAGCGGTTTTTATCCACGATTAAAGTCGAAAACATAAGCTTCTAAGATAACGCATAATAGTTATTGTATAACAATTGTAATACGAGTGTGGGTTAAAGATGGAGATCATAAATGTCCGCTTACCCGACAAGGTTATTTCAGACATAGATAAACTGGCTAAGATGCACAGTCTCAGCCGATCAGAGATTATGCGTCAAGCGTTGACTGTCTATCTGCACATAGTAGATAACGTTGGAACGATGTTGCGGCCCATAGTTTTTCAAGTGAAGCCAGGCCAGATCACTTACACTCGAAGAGGGGACGTTTTAATAATGAAAGTCCCCACAGGACACGCGATCGTAGTGGGCTCAACCTCTTCAGGAGCGGTTGGACCGAAAATAGATGATAAAGTCAAAGTTCACGGTCATGTGCTGGGAAAGTTTCTGGCAAGAGTCAGCTTAATGGACGTGATAGCTACCGGTGCGTTTCCTATTCTTTTATCTGTCACTTTAGGCGTCGAGAAAGAGCCGACCGGCGACGATATATTAGAGGGCATTCGGCGGGAAGCCAGAACCTTAGGTCTCGACCCAAATCAAATATTGATGGAGAACACTGAAGACAACTTTGAAACAGTGCAAACCGGCGCTGGCTTAACCGTCATCGGGTTCGCAAACGAGGAAGACTTGAGAGTGGGAAAAACAAATCCTGGCGACTTAATAGTTGCGATCGGCAAACCAAAAGTTGGCGATGAAGTGATTTTAGCCGAAGCAAAAGGCGAAATTGCCGACCTCAAGAACGTAATGCAGCTTTCACAGAAAAAGTATGTTCATGATATCGCGCCTGTTGGCACTTTCGGCATTGCGGACGAAGCCAGAATGATTGCTTATGCTGTCGGTAGACAACTAAGACTAACCGAGGTGAAAGACTTAGACTTGAGTAAGTCAGCCGGCCCAGCCACCGTTATTTTAGCTACTGTCGATAAAGAGAGACTCGAGGATTTAACGGCACTTATCCGTAAACCCATCAGTGTGGTGGGAGAAATACTGTAGAAAGGCAACACCTGTTTGGTTAAGCAGGAATTGTTCACCAGTCTTACGATGGCTTCTATGTTCTCTTTAGTAAGTGCCCGTTTCGGTCTATCTCTCCGCTTCTAATGCGTGTTGTGGAGATCGGAGCAAAGTTTTCCGCTGGAATCATGTTTATTGTAACAATTTTCAATGCTGGGAGAGACGATTTAGCGCGTATTTCATTGATTTTGCAAGCTGTCGATTCTGTTTCTTTACTTACGACTAAAGCTTCCAAGCTTTCGAGAGATGTAGTTAAGCCGTAAGGGTCATTTAACGGGACAATTTGCACCCTATTAGCAAAACCCGACTTTTCTAAGAAAGCCTGAAGTTCCTTGAATCTTTCCTCGTATGTTGCGGTCACGTGGGGTTTACGCATTCTTGAGGCAAACTCGTCAGAAGACAAGCCGATTACGACTTTTTCTCCGATTTGAAAAGATTTGCTTAACAAGGCTTTATGACCTTTATGCAGTTCATCGAAAGTTCCGCCAACCGCCACCATGTTAAATTTTTTCATGCTATCAGCCGAACGCCTTGAAAGTCGATTTTGCTAATTATTACTTTTTCAGAGGGCAAAACTTGCTTAAAAGCTTCTGCTACTCCGTCAGCGTTTTCTTCGAGCACTAACGCATGAACCGCTTCGCCCAGCATGTTTTGCGCCGCACCGACTGCACCGGCATTCTTAGCCAACTGGACAAGTTTCCGAACGTTCGCTGTTGCAAAGCCTGCATTCTCAGAAAACTCCCAGCATCGATCTAGAAAATTCTTTAAGGTGGGCTCTGCGAGGATTGTTTTCAGAGTTTTCTTGCCGTAACGGTTGATTATTCGTTTCTTTTCGGGGTCGTTTAAAACTGTTTTGCTGATGTTGGACTGGAAAACTCCAGCTACTACCATGTAATCCTGGCTTATTGGTATGCGGTCGAGTTGGCATACGCCTGGGGCTCCTGGCTCAACAACAAGTACGCATCCGCCAATGGACGTTAAAGAGCTAACTGTCCCTAATCCTGTCAGACATTGAATCTCGGCGACATGAGCTATTTTGCCGATTTGGTTGAAGGTTAATGGTAAATCCAGCGCTTTTTTTAGTGCTAAGCCTACTGTTAATGCGCCGCCGGCGCTTGTTCCAAAGCCTGTCCCGATTGGAACTTCAATTTGATGCTCGACAGTTATGTCATATTTTGTGTCAATGCCGCTCAAAAGCGTCTCGACTACCTTTCTGGTCGTTTTCGCCTCATCAGCCTGCCTAGAGTTGATGAAAACTTTAATGCTGCTGTTCTCTGCCTCTTTCGCGGTAATCTTAGTCAGTACGCCCTTTTGAAGCCCAAATCCTCCGCCTCTAGCACCCACCCTTTCCAAATTGAAAATCGGCTTATCGCCCTCGGTGTCGTGGATTTCAAAAAAGCTGGAGATTGCTGCTGGCGCAAAGGCTTTGCCTATTTTTGAATTGTTCATTAGTCCGCCTTTTCTTGGCCTATCTTGCCTCGTCTAAGAAACGGGAAGGCTTCTTGAGCCACTTTTACAACTGGGGGAACAACAAGTAGCACGAACGGTATTTCGGTTACGAACGTCCAAACGAAGACAAGCGACGCAAAAGATGCGGACAGCGGTGATGTGAAGTATCCAGTTGGCGCATAGAATAGTTGACTATAAGCCCAAACCCCAAATGCGATTATCAAGGCGCCAACAGCCATTCCAGTGATTGAGCCTACTCCGAAGCTTCTGAATTCTTTCCAACGATTGGCGATGAACGCAAAGAGAATAAGGGATACAGCCATTAGAGCGCTGAAAATAACAACCACGAGTTCGGTTGACAGCGTAGTGTAAGCCTTGGATACGCTGGGAATAAGTATTGTCGGCAACAAAAGACCTGCTAAAATGACTCCAATCCCGATGACTAAACTAAGCACAGTTTCCTTTCTGTCAAGTCTCTTGTGTGCAAAATATCCTATTAGGAAAAATGCTGCCAAGTTTGCGGGAACCCCCACGGTGAAACTTAGCAGGGGCTGTCCAATTACTACAACGTCACGGATGAATATTCCGATTGCAGCTCCTATACCGCCTTCCCAAGGCCCAAACAAAACAGCAAAAATTGCTGGAACAAATGCTGCAGGCCAAAAAGCTACTCCTCCGAATGAAAGACCGAAACTTGTGAGGTAACCAACCACTGCGTACAGGGCTGCGCATAAAGCGATGATTGCAATGTTGAAAGCTCTAAGTTTTGGCATTCAGTATGGCTCCCGCTTCGGATTACTCATGTGCAAACGACTGCTCTACAGATAAAACTTTCCTATGAATTGTTTAAACAAGTTTAAACTTGAAATTTTTATTTGAAGCTTAAAGGCTTTAGAATTTTAGAATTAAGCCCGAGATGTTAAACCGAAGCTAAACAGCATCATTGTTTGATAAATCGAAAAATTCCCACTTTAAAATTTAGACTGGTAATGACAGTTTTACTTCTTGTGTCTTTTAATTCTTTCTTGACGCTGCGTTTTAACCCGCCAATCTTTCTTTCTCTGAGTTGTGACCGTGTATTTTTCACCTTGCCTAGCCATGGGTTCCAGTTTGCGGTAACGTGAAATGTTAACGTAAAATGTTTCATAATCTATTTTGTTCTCTTTTAAATCTTCAAGATTACGGTTTAGTTCCTTTTTCGGCGCGTCTTCGCTTACTCTGTCAAAGGTTTCAGAGTAAACAAGGTAAGCAGCGTGGAACTGAAAGTTTGAGGGATTATCGATTAAAAGTTTCTCGGTCTGGGGTTGGTTAGTGTTTGGTTCGTTTGGTTGCTCATTCATGTTATTCAGCTTTAATGATGAGCAATGTTGTTTTTCCCTCTTTTATATGTGTGCCCAAGAAAAAGACTTTTCAGCTAATTCTTTTTTAGCGGTCGATCAACTTTGAACATGATAATTTACCCAAGCTTGCGCCGTTGCTCACGATCAGGCTTCATTCAGCCGCTGCCTTATTTTCTCCGCGTCTTTTTCTAATAGGTCACGAAGTCGGAAACCGTTTTCAAGTCTAAGCTGGCCTTGCGGCTTCATTGGGATAACGTGCACGTGAAAGTGAAAAACAACTTGCCCAGCGTCTTTGCCGTTGTTCTGCACTATCCTGATGGCTTCAATTCCTGTAGCTTCCTTGACGGCTCGAGTTATCCTCTTCGCTATTTTAAAGAGGTGAGCTGCTTCTTCCTCTGGGATTTCATAGATGTCAGAATAATGCTTTTTGGAAACGACAAGAGTGTGTCCAATGTTTACTGGGTGATTACTCAAGAAAGCAGCAACCTGAGCATCTTCATAGACGATGCTTGCGGGTGCCTCTTTGCGGATTATTTGGCAAAATATGCACGTAGATTCCGACATGAGTCATACCTTTCAGCGGTTTAAAGTTAGGGTTAGCTTTAATAGAATTTCTGTTGCTAGTTCTTTATGGATATTCTGGTCGATGATGTCGGAAGTTTTCCCTTGCCTCCTAACGTGAACAGCGAAACCTTCGTCAATTCTTACCGGTTAGCAAGAGAATCAGCGATCTGCGGCGAAAACCCAAGAAAAGACGCTTTTTTAGAAAAGAACTTTTGCTCAATAGTGCTTGATTCTTTCAGAAGAAAAATCGCTTCAGGCTTAGACTTAGCGAGTTTTCCTCAGTTGTACGATGACATGAAACAGGTTGGCGACGTTCTGCACACGGCAATGGAGCAGGGATCGTTTCTCGTGAATGAGAAAAACGCCGTTTTGCCAGAAGTTTACTTGATCAATCAAGAAGCCAAAGCTCTCAGCGAAGAATTCTGTAAGAAGATCCAGTTGAAAGTTTCAATTTTTGGCCCGCTTGAGCAGTACTTGCATGAGGTAGGAAATACTCTTTACCAGGATGTGCTGGATGAGCTTGCTGAGACAATTAGGCGTTTCGCAAAAAACAGCATTCTAAACAGCAAGTACATCGAGACAAAAGTGGTTTCGATTGATGAGCCAAGCTTCGGCTTCAACAATATCCAGGCTCCACCCGAGGTGATCTGCGATGTGCTTGAGAAAACCTTCGATTTTAAAGGCGTCAAAAAACAGGTCCATTTGCACTCAGCAGCAGGAGTGCATGATCTGCTTTTCGTGGAAAACCTTGACGTCCTATCGTTTGAGTATGCAGCGTCGCCGGGCAACATTGAAATTGTTCCCAAGAGCATGCTTGAGAGGGCGGATAAGCAGATCAGGGTAGGCATCGCCAGAACTGACATCGACAGCATTCGTGCTGAGCTCTATGAGAAAGGCATTGCAAAGCCATCAGCAGAACAACTGGTTGAGCCTGAGGACACTATCAGAAAAAGGTTCGGGGTCGCCAAAGAAAAATACGGCGACAGGATGACTTTTGCGGGTCCTGACTGCGGCTTAGGCGGCTGGCCAAGCCAGGAAGCAGCTGAGCTGCTTCTTAAGCGTACCGTCGGTGCGGTGAAAACCGCTCGTTAGCTCTTTGTTTACTGGGTTGGCTGTGTTTGCTTCTTAGCTTGGGCTGCTGTTTTCGTTATTTCGGCTATCCCGAGGGTACCGACGGGGGGCCAACCTGCTTGAGGCATGGATGCAGGAATCATCATTATGGTGTTGGAGCCTGACTGTTGCCCAAGCTCGTACAGTATGTTCATCCATCTGAGTCTGAGACCCTCAGGACTTTGCTCGTATGTTTTGGCGGCTTCAACCATTTTTTGTGCAGCTTCATACTCGGCTGTTGCCAAGGTTACTCGTGCAATGCGCTCCCGTTCAGCTTGAGCTTGGCGAGACATGGCGTCCTGTAAGTTGGCTGGAATTATGACGTCCCGGACTTCGACTGATGTTACTTTTATTCCCCAAGCTTCAGTTTTCTCGTCAATAATTTCTCGCAGGGTGGATCCGACTTTTTCGCGTTCTGCTAGCAGGTCATTCAACGTTACTTTTCCTATGACTTCTCTTAGGGTGGTTTGAGCAGCTAATTGTGTGGCTTGATAATAGTTTTCGACTTGCAAAACCGCTTTTTCCAAGTCAACTGGCTTCATGTAGAGCACGGAATCAACGTTTACCGGGACGTTGTCTTTGGTAAGGGTAGATTCTGTCCGGAATTGTATCGTGTCCAGCCTTGTTGAGATTTTTAGTGGTGCCCTGTCGATTATTGGGACAAGGTAAAAGATGCCTGGACCTTTCAGGCCTATGTAGCGACCTAAGCGCAGCACTGGTACTCTTTCCCATTCGCGTAATACGCGGATGCCGCTTAACAGGAAAATTACAACGATGAAAACTATGAAGACTAGAAGACCGATTAAAACTTCGTCCAATCTCTCACAACCTCAATTAGGCTATCTGCGCTCTAAACAGTTAAGCTTTTTGCTCAGCTGGCTTAACCAAAAGCGTCATGCCATCCATCCCTACGACTTCCACCGCTTTATCAGCTGCTATTGTTGTGTCTCCAGAGTTGGCTTCCCAAAACTCGCTCATAACTCGAACTTCTCCCTTTGGCTTAAGGTCAGTGGTCGCTACGCCTCTGGCGCCGATTAAGGCTTCTTTACCTGTTTTAACCCGTCTAAACTGAGCTTTGAACCCCGCGGCAAATATGAGAATTATAATTGCCGCGACAACAAACAGGGTCGCCGCGAGAGCTACTTCATCCCCTGGGGCGAGCCCCATGAAAGTTATCCCGTATACGCCTACATAAATGAGGATAGCTCCGACGGCTACTAAGACGCCTATGGCTAAAGCAAGTGAAACATGCATGCGACCACGCTTAACAGTGAATAGTTGTAATCAGCTTATAAGACAATTGATTAGCCATGGAGCCATTATAAGCTGGAAAAATATGGTTTTAGAGGCCACTGCTGTTTATTACTCTGCCAGAGTTGGCGTCGATGACCAGCACTATTTCCTTGCCTTTGTTGTCGTACTTTGCGAACCATATTGGAACGTGAAGCAGTTCTGTGTCCCCAACGTCAATGTCGGTTTTTATCGACTGGATCTGCTGATATTTCGAGTGCGCCTTTTGTGATTGCAGTTGATCAACCAGAGTTTTTGCCTGGGCTTTAGCGTTTTCTTCGCTGACGTCGCCGTTGAGGATCTTGACTCCCTTGGGGAGCTTGGAAATGTCGAAGAGTTCTCTGCCTCCGAGGTTGAATTGGTAGTCACGCGGCTGGTAATCAGTTAGAGCCTTTAGCGCGATAACTGGAAAGTTATAATTCTCATCCATCTGTTGCGCGTTCCCTCCGCCTCGGCGTCCCATCCCCATTCCCATCCCGTAAGCCATTATCCTTATCCGCTTTAAGCCTAGAATGCCTGCAAACAGGTTATTGGTTTCTATTTGGCCTTCAAAAGCGCGTCTGCCTCCTCTGCCGCCTCGCCTGCCTCCACCGCCTCCGCCACCTAACCCGCCGAATATCACTCCAGCCAACGCGGCGGCTGTAGCGGTCTGCGCAATTTGGGCGGTTTGATTCGCAACGGTGATGCTTGTGCGGGCGGAAACGCTTACAATCCAGTAAGGCACGTAGGTGAGACTCATTTCTTCCTGCTTGGAGTCTTCAAGACGGTGCCTGTGCAAAATCCCATTGTTCACCAAGGGCTTGATTATTGCCAACGCCTCATCAGTGGTGGCAACCTTCAAAGCAAGCATCGTCTGCTTCTGAATGTTTTTCCACCCTTGGTCTCCGAGAGTAACTCCTGTCCCACAGTACTGGCAAGTTATAACCATCTCGCCAAGCTTAGGCGTGATCGGTGCTCCGCAACTCGGGCACTTTAACGATGCCACACCTGAAGGAGCAATGACAGGGCCAGAAGAACCAGTCTTAGCTGAGCTAGAAGCATTTACCATCGTGTTTTTTCCACATTTGGTGCAGAATTTTGTGTCATCCGGTAGTTCAGCACCGCAATTGCTACAGTACAAATTGTTCACCAATAGTTTTCCTATAAATGAAATTCAGTATCTCTTAAATTTTCCCCATAAACATACCCAATTTTATTGTTTGTGAAAAAGAAGTTTGCGCCAGCCGACTACATCAAAAGCTAAAAAAATTACTTTAGAGCAGCTGTTCTAACGAGCTGGAGATGCGGTCTTAAACTGCGCGCATTCAGTAGAAAGACTTGGGACAAAAAGTTTTTCTGCCATCAACCGTCAAAATTCAACTGGTAATGAGTTGAACGCGCCGGTGGTCATCGTTGACTATAATCCGCAATGGCCGATATTCTATGAGTCGGAGACAAAGCTCATTTGCGGAATCCTCGGCGGTAGAATCTTGGCAATTGAACATATCGGCAGCACCGCGGTTCCTAATCTGGGCGGAAAGAACATAGTCGACATAATGGCTGGTGTCAGAAGCTTGGAAGAAGCAAAACATTGTCTTGCACCTCTAGAAAGCATAGGCTACACGGAAGTTATCCCGCAAGCGGACAATGCAGAATGGTATTACTGCTTGGGAAAAAATCAGGATGCGCTTGGGTATCATTTACACCTTGTAAGGTTCGGCAGCGAACACTGGAAAAAACACATTGTCTTTCGTGATTTTCTTAGAAAAAACTCTAGAATTGCCCAAGAGTACTGTTCTTTGAAAAAGGAATTAGCCGCTAAATATGGAACAGACCGCTTGGGTTACACGGAGGCAAAAACTGCCTTCATCGAGTCAGTGATTATAAGAGGATGTTGAACCGGCGAAATCCCATTTGGCTTTCAAAACCCGCAATTTTGGCGCACGCTTGGCGTGTCCACTTCATTAAATTTTCCTAATCAAGATTACACTTGTTTAGAAACAAATAGAAAAAAGAGGCTTCTTTCGCCGCCTAATCAAAAACGGAAGCGAAAGCAGCCGTCGAAGCAACTGCATCTGCTGTTGGGAATTGAGGCATTGGGAATGGTTTTCTTCTCAGCGGCGGCGAAGGCATAGGTTCTGGGTGCTCAATTTCGAGTGGGAAATGGTCTATCAATCTTCGTCTTCTCCGTGAGCGGTTGGAACAATGGTGGTTTCGATGAGGTTTTCCCTTCGTATGACGGTTAGTTTTGTTTCTTTGCCTATAACGTCTTCAGCGAGAAGCCTTGGAAGGTCGTAGAAATCGGTGACGGGTTTGCCATTGAATTTAACGAGCACATCACCCATGACTAAGCCTGCTTTGCGAGCTGGTGAACCTGCCTCGACATTGAAGATCATCACGCCCGTTTGCTGTTCTAAGCCTGCTTGCTCAGCGATTTCCTCCGGAATGGCGACGGTGTTGGCAACTATGCCGAGATAGCCCCTTTGCGGTGCGCGCCCTGTCATCAGTCTGTCTGTGACTATCTTGACCTTGTTTATTGGAATAGCTATGCCTCTTTGCCAGACGTAAGCCGCGTTTATACCAATCAATCTGCCTTCAACATCGACGAGTGGTCCGCCGCTGAAGCCTGGGTTCAGTTGCGCATCGGTTGCGATTATGTTTTCCATCTGAGTTCCACGCCAGCCTCTAAGAGTGCTGTTTACGCCGGTTACTATGCCGCTGGTGGCGGTTGGTTGATTCCTGTTAAACGGGTTAGCTAGAGCCAAAACGTATTGGCCTACTTTCAGTTTGTCTGAGTCGCCGATTTCTATGGGTGTGAATTCCCCTCCCTCCGCCTTCAGCAAGGTTATGTCGCTGTACGGGTCTGTGCCTACGATTTTGGCGTTGAATGTTTTTTCTCCCTGGCCGATTTTGACCGTGTTGCATCCTGAGAGTACGTGATTGCACGTGACGATGTAGCCGTCCTGAGTTAAGACTACGCCTGTTCCGCGGGACATTTGCGCTTTTACGCTTACGATGGACTTTGAAATTTTGCTGATTAGAGTGCTTGTTGCTTCTGAGAGCGATTTGAGGACTTCTAACGGATTAGCTGTTTGACTCATTTTGTTTTTCACCACAAGAGTATACAACAAAATAGTATTTGTTGACTAAGGAACCCCTAAACTTAGTCACGAGACTGAGTATGCCCCGTTTTAAAAATCAAATGTAGGGTTCCAAAACAACCCAAAAACTTTTGAACAGATACAGTATCTTGAGGTTGTGGAATAATGGAGAAAGTTTGGGGCGAACTTAAAAAAATCGAGGCGCAAGCAGAGCTGATCCGAAGCGAAGCTCAGCAAAGAGCTCAAAACATGATGATCCTTACTCAGCAGAACAGCGAAAAACTGATGGCAATCAGCCAAACTTACGCTGAGGAAGAGGCTCATCGGATGTCTACAAGTGCTATTGAAGAAGCCAACCGCAGACGGGAGGAACAGTTGAAAGCTAACCAAGCAACCGCTGAGAAGCTAAAAGCACAAGCGGAAAAGCACATGGAGCAAGCAATCGCTAAAGTTGTGAAGGTAGTGATCGAGGAAACCAAACCTTGAGCCAGACAACGCATTATGCTGCCGTATTGGCAAAAATCGGAGCAGAGAAAAGCATGCTCCTCAGCGAAGCCAAAGTCAAGACGATGGCGGATGCTAAGTCTCTCACGGAATTCACGGGTCAATTGCGTGAAACTGCTTATCAATCGCAGATATCAAGAATTCCTTTGCCGCTTACAAGTAGAAAGCTTGAACGAGCATTCAACGAAAACCTGATTGAATCATACATAAAAATGATTAAAAACACGCCTAAGGCAAGCGCCGATTTCATCCGCGTGTACCTTTTGAGGTTTGAAGTGGAGAATATCAAGTCGCTCATAAAAGCAGTCAACGCTGAATTAAGTTTAGAGCAGAAGCTAGCAAGAATCTACTTTTCAGCAGAGGATTACCTTAAAAAAACCGCAGTCTTGGAGGAAGCTGCTAGAGCCACGACTATGAAGCAAATGGTAGCTGCTTTCAAGAATACTGAGTATGCGTCAGCCCTGAGCAGAGGGGCGCAAAGTTATGAAGAAAGCGGCTCAACTGTGGCTTTTGATGTGCTGCTTGATAAGGTGTTTTACGATATGCTTTATGACGGTTATCAGAAGCTGCCCGGAGAGGAGAAGCAGCATGCATATTTTTATGCAAGCATAGAAAGCGATAGCTTCTCTTTGTTGACGGTTCTGAGGGGAAAAACGTTGAACTATGATTCTAGCTGGCTGAGGACCGCAGTGCCTCATGACAAATTTAATCTCTCTTCCGATACTGTCGAGACGCTGTTAACGGCTGCAGATTTTGAATCAGCCCTCAAAATTGTGTCAGAAACCCGCTACGGCAAGTTTTTTGCCAAGACTCAAAACCCTGAGGAAACAATAGGAAACGCTGAAAAAGCCTTTAACAAAACGATTTTTCAGCATGCCAAAGTGAGCACCATTTCGGAAATTTTCAATGTGGGCGCGCCATTAGCGTATCTGAGTTTGAAAGAAGCAGAAGTGCACAATCTTATCGCTATGAGCGCAGGAGTCGAAGCTTCCATTCCCGCTGACCAGATTCAAGAGCACATGTTGATCTGAGGAATTGGCCTTTTTTAAGCATTTTTTTCATTAAATGATACGTCAGTGTAGACAAAATTCTGCTTGAACGGGCTGAACTGTGTTCCAGAATCATAATAGAATTTAGTAAACCACTCGTAGAAGTGCAATCTCATTGTGTGAATGAAGACTATTAGTCCTTCAAGTGCAATTACGAACAAGTTTCCGCCGATGATGACTATGCCGCTCAGGATCAAGGCTGTAATTGAAGCCGTGCCAATCAGGCCCGCGACTGTGTAGGTCACAAGGACCAACGCCCAGTGAGCCATAAGCAGCGCGAGAATTCGAGTGTAGGAAATAGTATTACTCAGCAAGCGTGTCACTGAGTCTCCGCTTTCAAAAAGACTCACACTCAAGGAGCCCCCTCCGGTTTCATTCGCCAACTCCGTTTGACCAGGTCGCATTGAATAATAGTGTGATATTGCTACGTAGGCGGGCTTTGCGAAAACCATGAAAAAGAAAGGCACCAATATCAGAAGGATTGGGCCGGAAAACCACAAGCCAATATCTAATTTGTAGACGGTGATAAGATAAACTGCGCTGAGATAAAACGCTATTTTAGGCGTTCCTACCAAAAGAGCGTCAACAACGTTGTGTTCAATTAGAAAATTTGCAATGTCCAGAGAAATGCCCGAGGTAATTTGTGCCACGCCTACGTAAAGGCTGAATATTAGGTAAGCGAAGACGTTGTTGAACGGGCTAAACCACAAAGGCGCAAATAGTTCCTTACCGAAAAACTCGCCAAACAGCGCTCCTGCAACCATGGCGGCAATGCCGCAGGTAGCCATAATCCAGCATACGTTTCTTATTCCTTGATTTTTCTTAATCAGCAAGAAAAGTGTTAATCCACCAACGAATAAGATCAAGCCGTGACCAATGTCGCCGAACATTAACCCGAAAAGAATCGGAAACGTAATTGCCAAAAACGGGGTTGGATCCAACTCATCGTAATGTGGCAAACCATAAAGTCTGGTGATTTCTTCAAAAGGTTTAACGAATCTGTTGTTCTTAAGCGCAGTCGGGGGGTCTTGATCCTCCACCAGCTCCTTCTGCAGTACGATTGCTTTTTCTCCCAGCATGTCATGAATTTTTTGCTGGAGGGCAGCAAATTTTTTCTCAGGAACGAACCCTTCAACGGTTGCGAGATGACCCGACTGCAGCATCTTTGTTTTAGCGTTCAAGAGCGCTAGGACATTTTCAGTGGTTTCTTTCCATGAGTCAAGTTTATCCCTGTTTTCTTGACTTAACCTGCTAAGTGAACTCGAAATCGCCATTTCCTTGTTTTCGTTTTCCTTTAACCGATCATTGACTTCGTTGAGCGCCGCGGATGCGTCATGAGGCAACTCTTCAGGGATCGAGAAGGCCTCTGCGCGATGCGCCTTGAGAATTTTGTCAACATCTGCGCCTTGTTTGCTTGGAATGCTTAAGGTTATAAAGTCATTTTCCTTCGTTAAATCGCTACGTTGTAGAATAAGCGGAAAATCTTTAAGGGCAGTTTTTAACGCGTCGAAATTTTTGTGCGGCACGGTTGCTGCGGTTACTTGTATCAACTTTAGGTCTTTTATAGCTCCGAGGTCCGCATTCATCTGATGCATTATTGTGAGCATGTCTTTGACGCGGTTCAATTTGGTGGATTTTTCTTGAAAGTTCGTAAGAGAAGTGTTTAGTTCATCGACCTGTGTTTTCAACACGGATATTCGCTGGCAGGTTGATTCTAGGAGGGTTTGCCAATTTTCAGCCGTTACTTGAATTCTTGACGGTTGTGCCTGCTTGAAAATGTCAAACATTCCAGCCTTCTCTTCGGAAAGCTGTTTAATCAACTCGTTGACGTATGAAAGCGACTCCTCAGATTTCTGGATACTTTCCGCGTACTCAGCGAGGCCAGTGTTCTCAGCTGATTGTTCAATATGAAACTCCCCGAAAACGTTGAGTGCTTCCAGCATCGACTCAACATCCTGTCGTACGCAGATTATGGAAGCGAGCGTCATTCTCTCCGGTCGCATCATGGTTGTCGGACAAAATGTTGATTAACTAGGAATTTAAGTTTTATCTGAAAAGTTATGCTTGGTTACGTCATAGGCGACAGCGACATGGTAACTGGGCTTAGACTGGTCGGTGTCGAAGGGGTCGAAGTAACTTCAGTCGATGAGGCACGGCAAATGCTCGAAACAGCGCTTGCTCGCAAAGATTTGGCAATCTTGATTATAAGTGAGGAGTTCTCGAGTCAACCAACGTTGCATGAGATAATAGATAAGGTGCATCAGGAACGCAAGGACCTCTTAATCGTGGAAATACCTGGAAGCAAGGGAAATGGAAGTGCCGTTCACATGTCAGATATTATCACCAAGACATTGGGCGTTAGAATGTAAAAGGATGGCTTAAAAAGTGAGTGTAAAGGATGGGCTTTCGGCGATTGCAAACGAAGTGTTAGGGGAAGTGCAAAAAGAAGCAGAAAAAATCATATTATCCTCTCAAAATCAAGCAAAACAAATCTTAAAGACCGCTAAACAACAAGCAGATGAGAAATACAAGGCTTTTATAAATCAGGCAACACTCAAAGCAGAGGGAGAACAGCGGAAAATAGCATCTGTAACTGAAGTAGAGATGAGGAATCAGCTTCTCCAGTCAAAGGAAAAATTGGTCGATACCGTGTTTGATCAGGCTCTCGTAAGGATCAAGGATTTTGTCACAACTGAAGAGTATCATCGTTATCTTCTTCGGCTTATAAAAGAAGCAGCTAAGCGGCTTGGTCAGAAAAAAATCGTGCTAGAAGTTAACGCGAAAGATAAGGCTTGGCTTACCCAAGATGCTTTAGACCGTTTATCTAAAAAGCTAAATTGCGAATTAACACTCTTAGATCAAACAGGCGACTATATAGGCGGCTTTAAAATCCAAACGGCCGACGGAAAAGTAACGTACGACAGCACACTTGATAATCGATTGACAGAACTCAAGCCTGTTTTACGCGTGGAAGTAGCTAAGATACTGTTCGGGAAGGAGGCTTAGAAAATGCCATCCAAAGGCAACGTAATCCGTGTTGCTGGGCCAGTAGTTGAAGCTGAAGGAATGGCTCAGTCTGTAATGTATGAACTTGTCGAAGTGGGAAAAGAGGGTTTAATCGGCGAAATTATCCGTTTAGAAGGCGAACACGCCACAATCCAAGTTTACCAGAACACGACTGAACTTAAACTAGACGAACCAGTGCTTGGAACAGGTAACCCACTTTCCGTGGAGCTGGCTCCAGGACTCGTTGGCGGCGTTTTTGATGGCATCCAGAGACCTCTGGAAGTTTTGAAAGAGCTTACTGGTGCATACATTAAGAGTGCGCATGGAGTGTCACCGCTTTCGAGAGACAAAAAATGGTCTTTCAAACCTGTAGTTGAAGTTGGAGCCCAGGTTGTAAGCGGCGACATCATCGCAGTCGTTGCAGAAACCGATTTGGTTGAACATCGCATTCTTTTGCCGCCAACTCTACAGGGCAAAATAGTTGATATTGCACCGCAAGGCGACTACAACATCACAGAAACAATTGCTACAATCGAAGAAAACGGCACGAAAACTCCCGTATCAATGCTGCAAAAATGGCCTGTGAGAAAACCAAGACCAATCGGCAGCAGGCTTCCTCCATCAGTTCCCCTAATCACCGGTCAACGAATAATTGACACGTTCTTCCCCCTAGCCAAGGGCGGAAGCGCCTGCATTCCAGGCGGTTTCGGCACCGGAAAAACTGTTACTCAACAGCAACTTGCAAAATGGTCGGATGCGAACATAATAATTTACGTGGGCTGCGGTGAACGCGGCAATGAAATGGTGGATGTGCTTAGCAGTTTTCCCAAGCTAATTGACCCTAACACAGGGCACCCGCTTATGGAGCGAACCATACTTATCGCTAACGTAAGTAACATGCCAGTCTCCGCTCGTGAAGCCAGCATCTACACGGGTATAACTCTCGCTGAATACTACCGCGACATGGGCTACGCGGTGGCTTTGATGGCGGATTCCACGAGCAGGTGGGCTGAAGCTCTCAGGGAGGTTTCAGGAAGGCTTGAGGAGATGCCTGCTGAAGAGGGTTTTCCAAGCTATCTGCCGTCAAGGTTAGCTGAATTTTATGAAAGAACTGGCGTAGTTGAAGCGCTGGGTTCAGACAAGCGTTTAGGCTCAATTTGTGCCATTGGAGCAGTGTCACCTCCGGGTGGAGACTTTTCTGAGCCTGTTACACAGCACACTAAGCGTTTTACACGTGTTTTCTGGGCTCTGGACGCTGAATTAGCTGATGCTAGGCACTACCCAGCTATTAATTGGATGCAAAGCTACAGCGGCTACATCAGCGAACTTGAAGGTTGGTGGCAAAGCAAAGTAGATAAAGAGTGGAACAGTTACAGAGAAGAGGCGATGCGTATCTTGCAGGCTGAGGACGACTTGAAAAACATCGTTAAACTGGTCGGTCCTGAAGCTCTACCTGATAAGCAACGCTTAATTTTAGACAGTGCCAGAATAATTCGTCTAGCACTCTTGCAGCAAAATGCCTTAGACCCTGTTGACACTTACTGTTCGCCGCAAAAACAATTCAAAATGTTGAAGATAATTGTTGACTTTCACAAGTATGCTGACCGCATCGTAAGCAAGGGTGCACCGATTTTCAAGATAGGTCAATTACCGATAATAGAAGAGATTATGCGTATGAAAACTTCCGTTACAAACGAGAATGTTGACCAGTTAAACGATTTGCAGATCAGAATGCAACGGCAACTCGAAGAGTTAGAGGCGAGCCTGAGGTAAAGCTTATGGTAACGATGGGATTAGAGTATAAAGGAGTAGCTTCAATTTCTGGTCCAATCATCATCGTGGAGAACGTGCAAGGCGTAGGCTACGATGAGCTAGTTTCAATAAAAACTCAAACTGGAGAAACGCGCCTAGGAAAAGTCATTCAGGTAACCCAGAAAGCCGTCACCGTTCAAGTCTTCGAAGGCACAACAGGCTTGTCGCCTTCCGAAACTCGCACCCGGTTCCTCGGCAGACCCTTAGAAGTACCTGTATCAACCGAGATGCTCGGCCGGGTAATGAACAGTTTCGGCGAACCAATCGATGGGTACCCAAGATTCTTCAGTGAAGAAAGGCTCGACGTGAACGGGTTCCCCCTGAATCCTACTGCTAGGGAGTACCCAAGGGATTTCATTCAGACGGGTATATCTGCAATTGATGGTTTGGACAGCCTTGTAAGAGGTCAGAAGCTTCCGATCTTCAGCGGTCCAGGACTATCCCACAATAATCTTGCAGCTCAGATAGTTAGGCAAGCAACAATTCGAGGTCAAGGCGAGCAGTTTTACATAGTTTTCATAGCTATGGGACTGGAACACGATGATGCAGCGTTCTTCAGAAGAAGCTTCGAAGAAACAGGCGCAATAAAAAACGTTGCAATGTTCCTCAATCTAGCTGAGGACCCTCCTGTAGAGCGAATCATCACGCCTAGGGCGGGTTTAACTTTAGCTGAGTATCTGGCCTTCGAGAATGAGTCGCACGTGCTAGTGGTTTTAACGGACATGACGAATTACTGCGAAGCTCTGCGCGAAGTAAGCGCTTCGATGGAGGAAGTTCCAAGCAGAAAAGGCTATCCAGGTTACATGTACAGCGACCTGGCAAGCGTGTACGAGCGAGCTGGCAGAATAGCTGGCAGGAAAGGTTCAATCACCCAGATGCCTATTTTAACCATGCCAAATGACGATATCACCCATCCTATTCCTGACCTTACGGGCTATATCACTGAAGGGCAAATTGTTTTATCCCGAAATTTGGAAAAGCAGGGCATCTACCCTCCAATCAACATTACCACTAGTCTTTCAAGACTGATGAAAGATGGCATAGGAAAAGGTCGAACGCGGGAAGATCACGCGGATGTTGCCACCCAGTTGTACGCGGCTTACGCGCAATACAACGCTGTGAAGTCTCTGGCCATAATTATCGGCGAAGAAGGATTAGGAACCGTGGACAAAGAATATCTACGCTTCGGGAACCGTTTTGAGCATGCTCTTGTCAATCAAAGCAAAAATGAGAATAGGACAATTGAACAGACACTTTCGATTGCCTGGGATACACTGTCAATTTTGCCGGACGAAGAGTTAACCCATATCCATACGGAATACATCAAAAAGTATTATCCAAAAATCGTTCAAGAAGTAAAGTGAGCTAAATGTCTCTTGAGAACATTAGTCCAACAAGAATTAACCTGATACAAACTAAAAAGACCCTGAGCCTAGCACAATCAGGGCGTGACGTGCTTGAGCGTAAACGTGACATTTTGCTCCGGGAACTAAGAAACAGTATTTATGAAGCTGAGAAGGCTCGCGAGGAACTGTTAGAAGTTCTTGCAAAGGCTTACCAAAATATAAAGGAGGCAAATATGGCTTTAGGCTCAGAGACGGTCGCCAATATAGCTTGCGGCTCAAGTTTTGAAGCCAATTTTCTGTTGGATTTTAGAAGCATTATGGGAGTAGCCGTGCCACTGGTGGAATTCCAAGGCGCACCTAACGTTAAGCCAGACTACGGTTTCGGAAATACTAGTGCTGAACTGGATAAGGCGTTTAAGCAATTCTACAGCGTGCTAAAGCTTATTGCTGATTTAGCCAGAGCTGAAGGCACCACATTCCAGATTGCCAACGACGTGCGAAAAACTCAGCGTCGAGTAAACGCTTTAGATCACGTTCTAATTCCTAGGTATCAAAACATCACTAAGCAGATTGCGCTTGTTTTGGAAGAGAGGGACCGTGAAGAATTTGTTAGAACTAAAAGAATTAAGCACATGATTAAGGAGCACGGAAAAGTTGAGTATGAACTTTAAAAATATCAAAAAAATTTTGGTACCCACGGACGGGTCAGACTACAGTGTGCGCGCTGCAGAGTACGGCATAGGTATCGCCAAAATGCTTTCCGCGGAAATCCTGGTTCTTTACGTGATTGACGAGGTTGTTATCAATCAAATTTCCAAAACCACTGAACGCGATGGCCTTGAACAAGAGCTGAAAGAAGCTGGTCAACGTTACGTTAATTACGTCCTCGGGTTAGCGGAGAAAGGAGGTGTAAAGTCCTCGTCTCTGCTTGCTAGAGGAATACCTTATGAACAGATAGTGCACTTAGCCAGAGATTTAAGTTTTGATTTAATTGTAATGGGCAGCTACGGGCGAAGAGGAACAGAAAGGGTCCTTGTCGGAAGTGTCACCCAACGAGTAATCGAATACGCGCCTTGCCCCGTTCTGGTTCTCAAATAAGAGTTCAGGAGAGCACAGTTCATGTCAAAAGAGAAACTTGAAAACGACTACCAAAACTTCAGCAAGCAGATCGATCAGCTAGCGGAAGAAGCAATTAAAAACATCCGGGAAAAAGCTGACGCAGTTAGAGAGGAAGCAAGAAAAACAGGTGAATCTCTAGAAGATTCCCTAAATAAAGAGAAGTGAAGATTGCAAAGAAAAAGGTTATTAGCTGATGACGTGTTGATAATGCTTCATTGGAGCTAGGCTCATATGAAAAATCGACTGCTAATACTCTTACTTTTGGCACCCCTATTCATTCTTCCTCTTGTCGGGGTAGCCGCCGCATTCACGATAACTACCGTTCAATCAACAACAACCACGACAACCACCGTCGGTCAATACGACAGGTTGGGCATAGCAATCGGCGCCGGACTAGCTATTGGTTTATCCGCATTAGGGGCTGGGATTGCAATTTCCGCCGCTGGCAGCGCCGCAATTAGCGCGTTAGCTGAAAAACCTGACACGTTCTTTAGAAGCTTCTTGGTTGTGGCTTTGGCTGAAGCATTGGCAATCTACGGGTTAATCATGGGCATTCTGCTTTGGATTAAACTGTAACTTAATTTTTTTTTACTTGATTTTGGAAGATTTTTTAGAGACCAGTTTTATTTTTAGAGGCAAACTGGAAATTGGCGGCGAATTTTTAGAAACAACTCCACTGCAGCTTTTCGGTTGTTTATTGCCTTAGTTTCACATTATGCGTCTTGGTCGCCCTTCACGACAAGAAAGACGAGTTCAAAAAACCTTAGTCAAGCTTCTTGCGTTTTGAGGGCAATAATTCACACTAAAAGATTAATAATGTCAGATGACTATTTTGTTCTTGTATTTGGAAGAGCAAGTTTGACTTCCTATGGTGCTGAATTTGTCAGAAGCTTTACTTTCATTCACTATAGTTCCCGAAATCCCAACGGATTACATTAGCAAGTTCTATGATTTTTGGGCACGGATTTATCTTCCATCCCAAAAAAGCCGATTTATAGACATCTCGACTGGCAACTTCTCCGTGAATTACACAGTTTTAGATCCTTACGGAACGAAGAAGATAAGTGTTCGAGCGTCTGGCAACGAGTCAATCAATACGGTTATTCAACCACTTACGCAAACGGTCTCACAAGACGAGATTTCGAAGGCTAAAGAGGATGTTGAGATAGCAGTTGATGCCTTTGAAGATCAAGTTAGAAAGAACAGCTTATTCTTCGCATGGAGAGAAGGCGAATCCGTGGTGCCTGAAAGGGTTTCAGGTAAAGAAAACAAATCACTGCGCAGAATTTTTTTGGAAACGCAAATTTTGCTTATCGCGATTTTCATGAGCTTTGGAATACTACTTTTCCTAGTTGTTGAACCCCGCTATGTTCTGTTCATCCCGATTGTTCTGCTTGCTGTACAATTCGTTTTTGTTTTTTATTCGAACAAGATAATCGCTAGATCTGCCGATTGGCACATTACCGAAGAAAATCCTTTCATTCACATTCTGCAGTATCCTCTTTCCGCTGGATTGGATAGCTCCGTGAAAAAGTTGTCGAAGGAAGATTTAGTTCGACTTAAGCAGCAAATTTATAAGGAGACAATAGCCGAGAAGGGAGAACTTGATTGTCAGAAGGCTCACAAGATATTTGCCAACTTCGGGATCGATTGCAAAACGGAAGATTTGATGGCAAGGAAAGTAAACGTTTACGAGACTGTAAAGAAAACGGCTGATAAGTTCGGTTATAAGGTACCTGAAACCATAATATCGAACACTTTGCTGCCCAACGCTGCGGCTTCCGGTCCCAGCCCAAGTCGCGGTATCGTTCTGATAACAACAGGAACTTTTTTGCAACTTACAGATGAGGAAATCGTAACTGTCCTTGGGCATGAATTCGGCCATTTAAGAGGACACGACCCGCTCTGGCTGTTCGGTATATCTGCGGTTCAATACGTTGTCTGGTTCTACCTAATTTTTGCCCTTATCCCAACTGGTTCCTTGCTTTTGCTAATTATCTACTTGTGGGTGCTGTTGTCCCTGACTTATTTCGTAGCGAAGTTCTTCGAGGCAAGAGCTGACTTGGTTTCGGCTATGGTTGTGGGTGAACCAGCCCTTTTGGCTGACTCACTCGAAAAAATAGGCTTCCAAAGACTGCTTTATGAACGCATACCGTCTTTCCGTTTTCAAGAATGGCTAAGCTGGGATCCGCATCCGCCAATCTACTTCCGAATAGACAGATTACGAAGTCTGGTTGAGCCTTTAAAGATTAAGCATCCTCTTCTTCAATCAGCAAGGGACGTGACAAGAGGGTTTCTCAGCAGCTTCTAGATATTGGTTGCCTAACATCTAGCAGATAATCGGGTAAAGAATAGTATGCTAAATAATTTATCAGAGAATCAACGAAAACTAATTGCGTTTATCAAAAACAGTCCTGTCTCCGCAAACAGATTGGGGAATAGTTTGATTGTGCCGTTTTTTCTGATAAAGGCTGAATTTTCGATGTGAATGTTTCTCCTTTTGCAATAGTCTTTGAAGTCGGCGATAGCTAGAAAATGCAGGTTTGGGGTGTCATACCACTCGTAGGGCAACGCTTTGGTTACTGGGACCCGCCCTTTTAGAATTTGTAGTCTAGCTGCGATGTGAACGAAATTTGGAAAGCCTACAATAACTCTTTTCCCAACTCTCAAGGCTTCTGTCAGAGCGAGATCCGGTTTTTTCACCTGCTGAAGAGTCTGGTTTAGGATAACATAATCAAATGAGTCGTCAGCGTACTCTGACAAACCCGTGTCAATGTCTTGCTGGAAAACGCTTAATCCCTGAGCTACACACCGCTGGATAGCGGTTTCGCTTAGCTCTATCCCCTGCGCATGCACCTGCTTCTCTTTTATAAGAAGTGCTAAGAGTTCCCCGTCGCCGCATCCGAGATCTAGCACAGATGCCTCTTTGCTAACCCAGTCTAAGATTATTTTGCGCTCAATCTTTACGGTTGACGCAGTCATTGCGCTCCCCTATTGCATCCGTTTGAGACTGTGTTAAGGAAATGCTTGATCAACTGGGTTTCTTCCTCGGTTTCCAGAAGAAACGCGTCGTGGCCATAGGTGGAGTTTATCTCGCAGTAGGTAGCGTCGACTCCTGCCAATTTGCATGCTTTAACGATTTCTTGCGATTGATACGCTGGGTAGAGCCAGTCGGATTTGAATGCTATTACGAGAACTTTTGCTTTCAACCCTTCAAAGATGTTGGCGAGACTTTTGTTTCCATTGAGGATGTTGAAGTAGTCTATGGCTTTAGTTATGTAAAGGTAAGAGTTGGCGTCGAACCGTTTGACGAAATTGTCGCCTCGGTAACGCAGGTAACCTTCCACCTCAAATTCCGCGCCAAACTTGAAGGGTTCCTTGTCTGCTCGCAAGCGTCTGCCGAACTTTTCAGCCATCGAAATATCGCTCATATAGGTTATGTGTCCAATCATTCGGGCCACGGCTAAGCCTTTCGCCGGAGCCTTTGAGCCGTAATAGTGCCCTCCTTTCCAGTCGGGATCAGCCATGATTGCTTGTCGACCGACCTCGTTGAAGGCGATCTGCTGGGGCGTATGCTTCATTGTCGTTGCAATCGGTATGGCTGAACGTATGCTTTCCGGGTAGGCGACCATCCACTGAAGAACTTGCATGCCACCCATTGAGCCGCCGATGACCGTGAGAAGTTTCTTTATTCCCAAATGGTCAATCAGGCGTTTTTGAGCGTTGACCATGTCGCCGATCGAAATCGTGGGAAAATCTGTGCCGTACGATTTACCAGTTTTCGGATTTATCGACGATGGACCTGTTGAGCCTCGGCAGCCTCCAATGACGTTTGAGCACATTACAAAGTACTTATTTGTGTCTAAGCCTTTGTCTGGACCAATCATGTTCTCCCACCAGCCGTTTGGGCCAGCTGCGTGGGCGTCGCCGCTGAGCGCGTGAAGAACTAGGATAGCGTTGGATTTTTGCTCGTTCAGTTCGCCGTAGGTTTCGTAGGCAAGAGTTATTGGACCAAGCTTTTCGCCAGATTCAAGAATAAGCTCCGCTGGAGGTTGCCCAAAAGTGAACGTTTGGGTAGGTGAATTTTCAAGTTTATTTATTGCCGCTGCGAATTTGTTTGCCTCCAAAAAGGGAGGAAGGTTGGAGTAAAACGCTCTTATAGATTTAAGGTTTTGCCGACACTTTCAACGCTTGATCCAAGTCTTCGATGATGTCCTCCGGGTCTTCGATGCCAATGGAGAGTCTTATGTAGTCATCAGTAACTCCTGTCGCTTTCTGTTCTTCAGGGGTCAGTTGTTGGTGAGTTGTTGAAGCCGGGTGAACGATGAGACTTTTTGCGTCGCCGATGTTTACCAAGTGGGAAAGAAGCTTCACTGACTCGATGAGTTTACGTCCCGATTCTTTGCCCCCTTTAATTCCGAAGCCGACTAGACCGCCATAGTTACCCTTCAGATACTTAGAGGCGATTTTATGATTGTGGTTATCGGATAAGCCTGGATAAATAACCCAGCTGACGAGCGGATGCTGTTTAAGGAACTGTGCTACCTTCAACGCGTTTTCTGAGTGCTTGCGCTGTCTTAGCGGCAACGTTTCTAACCCTTGGAGGAACAAGAAAGCGTTGAATGGGCTTAACGGTGCTCCAATGTCTCTCAGCAGTTGAACACGTACTTTGAAGATAAATGCGACGTTTCCGAAACCTGGGAAATTTCCAAACGTGTCCCAGTATTTGAGGCCGTGATAACTCGGGTCTGGCTCGGTAAACTCGGGAAACTTTCCGTTGTTCCATTTGAAATTGCCTGAGTCAACGATTACACCGCCTATGCTTGTCCCGTGCCCGCCTATGTATTTTGTAGCAGAGTTCGCTATAATGTCAGCCCCGTAATCTATGGGTCTAACTATTCCGATTCCAACCGTGTTATCTACGACAAACGGGATTCCTGCATCATGTGCTATTTTGGCGAGAACTTCGAAGTCAGGCACGTCTAGCTTCGGGTTCCCAATTGTCTCAGCATAAAGGGCCCTTGTTTTTGAGTTTATCGCTTTTTTGAACTCTTCTGGTTTTTGAGAGTCTACGAATTTTACGGTTCTGCCTAGTTTTGGGAATGTATAGTGAAATAGTTGGTACGTTCCACCGTACAGATTGTTGGCTGAAACTATCTCGTCGCCTACGCGTGTAATTGCTAACAACGACAACGTTTCGGCTGCTTGCCCAGATGCCACAGCAAGCGCGCCAGTTCCGCCTTCGATGGCTGCTATTCTTCTTTCGAAGACGTCAGTGGTTGGATTCATTATTCGAGTATAGATGTTTCCTAATTCTTTAAGGGCGAAAAGGCTCGCCGCATGGTCGGTGTTCTTAAATACGTAAGAGGTTGTCTGATAGATCGGGACAGCCCTTGAACCGGTTGTTGGGTCAGGAGTCTCCTGCCCCGCATGGACAGCGACCGTGTCTAATTTTTTACTTGTCATTTTATTTTTGCTCCTTTTTGGTTTCAATTTTTTAGCTTATCATACAATAACGGCGTTATATGCTTTTTTGCAGCTTTTATTCCAAAAAGAATATCAATCAGGATGAACTTAACGAATAACCATGTTTCCAACGATGGAAGACATAGGAAAGAAACGTCGCCAACTCGGCTT
>DATHCJ010000008.1:0-17306 GCA_035319575.1 Candidatus Limnocylindrales bacterium | reverse complement strand
TATGCTTGATGCTTATTATGTTAAGCGAGGCTGGGATCAACGGGGAATCCCGAAGATGTCTACTTTACGGCAGCTAGATTTAACGGAAGAGGCTAAGCAGCTTGGCACGTTCGTGAAATTAACCGAGGAAAACCCGCCTCTTGTCAATACGCCCGCGCGAAATACACCATTTCCGTAGCCTTCCGGCCACAGTAAACGCAGCCGGTCGTCGCCTCCTCTTTTTGAAATGGCCGAACCCGGACGGTTGCACCAGTTTCATCCTTAATCTTAGCTTCACAGTCTGCGCTGCCGCACCAAGCCGCCCTCAAAAAGCCGCCTTTGTCGCAGATCACCTTCTTGAACTCGTCGTAGCTCTGCACGGTGCTGGTTTGTTCTTGCAGTAAGGCTTTGGCTTTAGCAAACAGGTTATCCTGAATTTCCCGCAAAAGTCTCTCGGCCACCTCTGGAACGTCGTCTTCTTTAACTGGTTGTTTTAGGCCGCTGTCGCGTCTCACCATCACGACTTGTCCTTTTTTGAGGTCTCGTGGGCCAATCTCGATTCTGACAGGTACGCCTTTGAGTTCCCACTGGTTAAACTTCCAGCCGGGTGTGTACTCTTCACGTTCATCTAAAACAACGCTGAACCCGTTCGCGCTGAGTTTTCCAGCGATTTCTTTCGCTTTAGCAGCAATCACGGCTGGTTCGGCATCCTTGAACGGAATAGGAACGATAACGACCTGAATCGGCGCCACTTTAGGCGGAATAACCATGCCTTTGTCGTCGCCGTGAACCATAATCAAAGCGCCGATTACCCGTGTGCTCAAGCCCCAACTGGTTTGCCAAACATGATGGTCCATCTTGTCCTCGCCGACGTATTTGATGTCGAAGACTTTAGCGAAGTTCTGTCCGAGGTTGTGGCTGGTTCCCATCTGCAGGGCTTTACCGTCAGGCATCATCGCCTCCAAAGCAGTGGTGTACAAGGCGCCAGCGAACTTTTCACTTTCGGTTTTAACGCCTGAAAGCACTGGGATTGCAAGGTAATTCTCCACGATGTCCTTGTACTCGTTCAGCGCATACGTGACCTCCGCCTCCGCCTCCTCGCTCCTGGCGTGTGCGGTGTGTCCTTCTTGCCAAAGGAACTCTCTGGTTCGCAAGAAAAGTCTCGTAGCTTTCGTTTCCCAACGTACAATGTTGCACCACTGGTTAATTTTCAGGGGAAGGTCTCGCCAGCTTCTAATCCACTTGCTGAAAGTGGCGCATATTACGGTTTCACTGGTCGGCCGCACAGCCAGTTTCTCTTCAAGGGGTGTTTCCCCGCCCATGGTGATCCACGCTACTTCAGGCGTGAAACCGGCAAAATGCTCCGCTTCCCTCTTGAGAAAGCCTTCGGGGATAAACATGGGAAAATACACGTTTCGATGCCCAGTCGCCTTGATTTTCTTGTTGAAAATTTCCTGAATTTTCTCCCAAATAGCGTAAGCGCCTTCCCGGATTATCATGCAGCCTTTAACCGGTGCGTAATCTGCAAGTCCTGCTTTCAAAACGACTTCCACGTACCATTCTGAGAAGTCGTCGTTTTTCTTTACGGTAACTCCAGTATCTGACATGGCTCTTTCTCTTCTTCGCTGTTTCTATGCCTAAAGGATATAAAACCGTAACGGGTGAAGACACCAAAAAGCTACTTAAAATAATTAGGAAACGGCTTGATTTCGGCGTTTGACTTTTTATGCAGTTTCGTTGGGCAAGAAAAATCTCGATAAGCGTGCGTGAAAAAAAAATTCTCAGACTAACGGCTTAGTTTTGCTGGAATATCCAGCTTATGGTGCTCGACCCCTTACTGATAAGGGCAAAGGAATATCAGCATTGACATCTAAATTAATAGCGGTGCAATCTGGTGAGCAAGAACCAAATGTTCTGTCAGCAATGTGAGCAAACTGCTAATGGAAAGGGTTGCACAACTTTTGGCGTTTGCGGGAAAAATCCTGAAGTGGCAGCGCTTCAAGACTTATTGATCTACGTGCTCAGAGGATTAGCGCAGTTAGCAGTGGAAGGACAAAAAGTGGGCGTTAAAGATGAACAACTAAACCTGTTCATGTGCGAGGCAGCTTTCACGACGTTAACTAACGTGAACTTCGATCCAGATTCACTAATCGAACTCATCAACAAGTCGGTGAGGCTTCGCGATGTGTTCCGTGAAAAAGTGAGATCCGCTGGAGGTTATGTCGGATTTCATGGACCAGTTGATATGCAGCTGGAAAAGACGGAAGAGGGTTTGATTAGACAAGGGGCACAGGTCGGATTTAACAATGATTCCTCAGAGGATCCTGACTTGAAAGGGCTTCGCTGGCTCCTAATTTATGGGATAAAAGGAGTATCAGCCTACGCTTATCATGCTTATCGCCTTGGGAAAAAGGACGACAAAATCTTCGAGTTCATGCAGCAAGGTCTCGCAGCAACCTTGGACAATTCATTAGGTGTTGAAGACTTTTTCAATCTCGCTTTGAAGTGTGGAGAAATCAACATCAGAGCCATGGAACTTTTGGACGCTGGAAACACAGAGGCTTATGGGCATCCTATTCCAACGGAAGTTCCGCTTGGCCACAAAAAAGGCAAAGCAATTCTAGTGTCAGGTCACGATTTAAAAGATTTAGATGAAATTTTAAAGCAAAGCCAGAACAAAGGCATATACGTTTACTCACATGGAGAGATACTGCCAGCGCATGCCTATCCCAGCTTAAAGAAGTATTCTCACTTTTTCGGTCATTATGGAACTGCATGGCAGAATCAGCAGCGCGAGTTCTCCGCGTTCCCAGGCGCCATCCTGATGACAACGAACTGCCTCCAGAAACCCATAGAAAGCTACAAAGGAAATATTTTCACTTCTGGACCGGTCGGATGGCCAGGAGTAACTCACATTGAATGTTCTGACACCGAATGTGATTTTTCACGAGTCATAGAAAAAGCTTTGGAAATGCCTGGGTTCAGTGCAGACAAGAAGGACAAAACAGTAACTGTTGGTTTTGGCAGAAAATCGTTTCTTTCGTTGGTAGACAATGTAACTGAGTCAGTAATGAAGGGGCATGTTAACTCTTTCTTCCTCGTGGCCGGATGCGATGGCGCTAAGCCAGGGCGTAATTACTACACTGAGTTTGTTGAGAAAACCCCTAATGACTCTCTCGTACTCACGTTGGCCTGTGGGAAATTCCGTTTCTTCGACAAAGAGTTGGGTCAGATTGACGGTATCCCTAGATTACTAGACATAGGACAATGCAACGACGCCTACTCAGCAATCAAAACAGCTGAAGCTTTTGAAGAAATATTCAAGTGCGGGATTAGTGAATTGCCATTGTTTTTTATACTGTCATGGTACGAACAAAAAGCTGTAGCTATTCTGCTGTCTCTTTTCTACATAGGCGTGAAAAACATTCGCTTGGGACCAAGCCTTCCCGCATTTATGACTCCAAAAATACTCAAAAGGCTTAACATAACGCCCATAAAAAATCCGGATGAGGACCTGAAAGCAATCCTCGATTATGTCACAGGTGTTGTTTCTTGAGCGATAAAAATACAGGTTTTTCATCAACCCTCTTTGTCGCAGGCGGGGAGCAAATTAACAATAACGGAACGAGTCACAAATTATCGATTAGAAAGAAAAAGGAGCTAGTTTTAAAATGTCTTGGTTAAAAGCTATGAGAGAAAAAGAACCACCCGAACCAGTAAACCCGATTGGAACAGTTGTGATAGGCACCCTTTACCCAGAAATAATGGACACCGCTAAAGACATGGTTAGAAGATCCTTAAAACTCGCTCAGTTCAAAACGGTTGATGTCGGGAAAGGGGTCTCTCCGGAAACTTTTGCTTCAAAGGCTAAAGAGGTAAATGCCGACATAATTGTAGTTTCTGTTTTGCTCACAGCCGCCAAGCAGAATCTTCCAAAGCTAATTTCTGCTTTAGAACTTGAAGGGCTAAAAGGGAAAACTGTAATTATTGGGGGCGCAGCAGTGAGCAAAGAAGACGCAGACAAAATGGGTGCACTGTTTGGCAAAACAAGAGAAGACGCGGTAGTGTTAGCAAAGGAAGCGATTGAGCAAAAGCGGAAGAACTGAGCGATGATAAAACAACAATAAATTAACAAAAACATGCGAAGCGCAATTCACGAGTTTTAACGCAAGTGCGAAGCTGGCCCAACCTCCATTCCTACTTTTCAATCATTTCTGGAGCGCGCTGTTAGTGTAAACGATTAAATGTGTGAGCTAATACTTGCTAAGTTGGAAGTGACCTGAATGTTCCGCGTGAGAGTAAACAAGATCGAGTCAACCCGTGACTTAGACGGCAACCTTGGAAAAAGAATAGAGCTTCTTGAAGAGCGAGAGGTCAACCCGTACGTGCTCAGACCTCAGTCGGATGAGGCTAAAATGGCGCAGGACATCATGCAGGCACTACAGCAACAGATGCCCTTCCTGCCGCAGAAAACCCAACTAGCCACGCCGAAAATTATTCTTTTCTTAACCGAGCATGAATACGATAGTTTAGGAATAAGCTTTGACGTAAACCAAGTCTACGAGGTCATTCTGGAAAACCAGGCAATCCGTTTCAGGAAAGTTTAAGGATTTCCTTTCTCATCTGCCGCAGCATAGCGTGCTTAGGATGAAAAGACAAGACAAACATCATACTTCTTAACGCTGAACAAATCTCTTCTAGGCGCAGTATTTTTCCTTCATCGCAATAAAGCGGAATAGGCTCATCGTCCCCGTCATCCTCGTAGTATACGTAAATCGGCGAAGGCGACTTGTGCAACTTCACTATTTCAAAGCTTAAGTTTAACCGCTCAGCTGTCTGCTGGGCCGCAGTTCTCACAGACTCCAACCGTTTCCTGCCCGGGGCACAAGTTGAAGCGTAAACCATCAGTTTACCGCCGTTATCCTTGAACATGGCACGGTCACCGCCCTTACTCTGTCGAAAACTCTTTTAAGGCAAGCCTTGAAACGACGGTTTTGAGCAGGGGAGGGGTAACTGAAAGTGAACCTTTAAAAACGTTTGTTGGCGCCTCCGAGTAGTCACAACTGCTTAAATTGGGGTAAAAAAGACTTTTGAATAGTGAGGTGAGAGTTAATGGCAATTGGAGAAAAACTTTGGGAAGGCAAAGGCAAAAGTGGAGGCCCAGGCTTCATAAAATCGATTGACATGAGCGGTGTTAAATCAGTTTACACGTGGACGGCGGAAATGAAAGGAATGGGAAAAGCAAAAGGTGTAGACGGAAACCTTAACGTTACAGGTTTAAGCAAGATGCCTCCGAAAGGGTTGGGAGGATCGATGGATCAAGGAGTTTTCATGACAATGACCGGTGACATGGCTGTGGTGAAAGGCATGGCCTTGTCGAAGATGTCGATGGACAAGAAACCAACGAGCGTTGGCTTATGGAGTATGATGACGATGTCCGAAAAATTGATGTGGGTTAACGACACGATCTGTCTAGTTACTTTTGATGCAGTGGATCCGATGTGGATGGAATTCATGGTTACAATCTGGGAATGGACGTAAGCTCAGAGACGGTGTCTATGCAGCACGATGAGCATTGGCAAATGCCCGAATGGTGGTGCCGAAAGGAACGCCCAGCTACTGATGAAACGTATTTTGAGAACATGTGCAGAGTAATTTTTCAAGAAGGGCTAAATTGGAAGGTAATTGACAATAAATGGTCGACAACCCGTAAAGCTTTCGCGAATTTCAACATAAGCAAAGTCGCATGCTTCACAGCAGCCGATGTTGAACGTCTCCTGAAAGACGAGGGTATCGTGCGAAACCGATCTAAAATCGAGGCGATAATATACAACGCGCAAGAGTTTAAGACACTCAAAGAAAAGTTCGGGTCGTTCCAAAAGTATCTTGACAGTATAGACAAATCAAGCAACTATGAAAAAGTCGTGAAGGATTTAACGGGCAAGTTTAAACATTTGGGGCCACCATCAGCCAGCCTATTTTTGTACACCGTGGGAGAAGAAATCAGCCCATGGTAATCTCTCTTTTTAGGAAGATTAATTTTTAGATTTCGACCTAGTTACAACACGCGAGAAGCTACATGGTTAACTCAAGAGCACACGTGATTGTGAGCGGCCAAGTTCAAGGCGTCTTTTTCAGGCAAAGCACCAGAGAAAAATCGCAAATGCGTGGCGTGACAGGTTGGGTTCGCAACTTGCCCGATGGAAGAGTGGAAGCGGTTTTTGAGGGCGAAGAAGAAGATGTTAAAGCACTCGTGGATTTCTGCAGGAAGGGCCCGAGGGGCGCAGTTATAACAAATGTTGATGTGGCATTTGAAAGGTTTTCTGGCGAGTTTCAAAATTTTAGAATTACCTATTAGCTATCATTGGTTATTAGCTTAAATTCAAGGCTTCAGTCTGTTTGAAACAGGGCATGTTAATGAATGTACTGGGTTTAGTCGGTAGCCCGCGAAGAGGCAGCAACACTGACCTGCTAGTAAGTGCCATTCTCGATGGCGCAGCAGTAAGCCATCATGCCGTCGACAAAGTTTACCTCTACGATGTTGACATCGCGCCCTGCATGGACTGCAAAGCATGCAAACACGCCGACTATAAATGCGCGGTCAACGATGGCATGCAGAGGCTTTACCCGAAGCTGGATGAAGCCGACGTTATCATCTTTGGGACCCCACTGTACTGGTATGGACCCTCGGCAAAGATGAAGCTTCGTTGACAGGCTCCGACCGTTTATTCCCTCGGAAAAACTGAAAGGAAAGAAAGCAGTGTTAGTAATCCCCTCTGAGGAAGGAGCGGATGCTTGCGACTACGCTGTCGGCATGTTTAACGCGTCGTTCGAGTATTTGGGGATTAATTTAGTTGGCAAGCTGCTACCAAAAGTCTCGGAAAGGGCAGAAGTAAAAAAACAGCCAGAGTCAATTAACGAAGCGCTGAAGCTTGGAAAAAGCCTAAAGTAGATGCGGCCGGCTTTACGCTTTTTTCTTAGGCACTCTAAAATGCGAATCTTTCCCAGCGCTTATGTATTCTCCGCCCATGCCGCGAACGGCGGACGCGATCTTTGCAAAGTTTTCGGAACCTAAAAACTGCTTGGGTTTGATTATGATGTAGTCAGCTTTATCCTCAAAGCCTAATCGGTTTTCCAGTTCCTCTGGGAATGACATGCGAATCTCGTCAACCGAGCGCTGTTTTGACCCAGCCTCGCGAGGAGGACCTTGAGCAGTTTGGGCAATCGGCGGTTGAGCAGTTTGGCCAGTCGCGAGAGACTTTAGAGAAGTGGAAACGGATCGCAACTCTTCTGAAACTTTGGTTAGTGTTATGGCAAGTTCCTCTACTTTGCCGACTATTTCATTCAACCTTTCCCTGTCAGTGCTCAACCCTAACGTCCTCCTTTAAACTTCTAAATAACCCAAGAAGCTTATTAATTGTTTGCACCCTTCACGTGGGTTGATTATCCGGAAGAAAAACGCATGATTGAAATCGATGGAAGCCAAAAAAGCGGCAGCGGAACGATACTTCGCCTATCAGTAGCCTTGGCGGCCATCACAAAACAGCCACTGCACGTTTACAACATCAGGCAAAACCGCCCGAAACCAGGCTTGAAGCATCAGCATCTGGAAGCGGTGTTGACGGCAGCCAAACTTTCCAACGCCAAAGTGCAGGGAGCAACTTTGGGTTCAAGGGAGCTTTGGTTTATTCCTCAGCAGATAAAAGGCGGTGATTTCGAAGCGGAAATCGAGACCGCTGGAAGCATCCCGATGCTGCTGTTAGCGGTGATGCCGGTCTGTTTGTTCGCTAATAGCCCCGTGCGTCTGCATGTAGCTAAGGGAGGAACAGACACTACTCACGCGCCGACGATCAACTACATGCGAAACGTGCTGTTGCCAACGCTGATGCGGATGGGCGTTGACGATGGCATAACCGTGCAAAAGTATGGTTATTACCCGAAGGGGATGGGTGAAGCCAGGATGAACGCCAAGCCCAACAACGCGCCAAAACCAGTTATGCTGCAGGACTTCGGCACGTTAAAAAGCATTAGGGGGGTTTCAGTCTGCACTTTCTTGGCCGATAGGAGGGTCGCGGAGCGTCAGGCGGAAGCAGCACAAGACTATCTTTCACAAAACGGCTACGGCGCTAACGTAGATGTTGTAAACGACGAGTCGAACTCACTGCAGAAGGGAAGCTCAATCGTCCTTTGGGCGGAAACAGACGCAGACGTGATAATAGGCGCTGACGCCATTGGTCAACTGCGTAAAACTGCGGAAGCCGTAGGAAAGGAAGCCGCGGAAAAACTCGTCCTCGAATTATCTGCACAGCCAACCGTCGATGTTTTCTTGGCAGACATGCTCATTCCCTACGTGGCGCTGGCACAGGGCAAATCGGCTTTTTTAGTAAGAGCATTGACCGAGCATATTGAATCTAACATTTGGCTGACGGAAAAAATGTTAGACGTTAAATTCACAGTTCAAAGAGTGAAAAACCTCTACAGGATAGAAAAAAGCGGCTGATTCCATGCATAAAACAAGCATTTGCGTAAAAGTCCAGAAAAAACAGGGCGAAAAAACAATAGCAGTAGCCATGAAACTTGGACTTCTTGATAAGTCATTGAAGATTCAACGTGATGAAGAGAACCTTTGTATCCCGCTGGTTCGTCAACCTCAAGAGGACGAGCTGAAAACGCTGAAGAGTCAAATGCCAGGTTTTCTATTAGAAACCAAAGCTCTCACTGAAAAGCAGCCTCATGCACGGACCCTAATGCAGGCTCTCGAGAATAAGCTGCCGCCGCCTTTGCTGGTTAGCCTGCCTCAAGCCTTAGACATGGTGGGCGACATAGCCATCGTCGAAATCCCGCCAGAGCTCAAGCCGCACGGAAAAGTCATCGGTGAGGCAATACTGGAGACCCACAAAAACCTCAAAACCGTTCTTGCGAAGTCAGGAGTAATAAGTGGAACATTTCGGCTACGCGGGTTCGATTTTATCGCTGGAGAGCACAGAACCCAAACAATCCACAGGGAATTCGGATGCCAGTACCGTGTTGACTTGGCCAAAGCGTTTTTTTCGCCTCGTCTTTCACACGAGCACATGCGTGTGGCTTCCCTTGTTGAGCCTGGCGAAACCGTGGTGGACTTGTTTGCGGGGGTGGGACCCTTCTCAGTGCTGATTGGCAAAAACAAGCCGGGTACAAAGGTTTACGCAGTCGACATAAACCCAGAAGCCATTGAACTGCTCAAGGTTAATGTCGCGTTTAACAGGGTTGAAAATCGTGTCTTCCCCATGCTTGGGGATGCGAAGCACATGGCTGCAACCAAACTCAAGGGCATAGCTAGCCGCTTAATCATGAATTTGCCTGAAACGTCCATCGAGTTTGTCGACGCTGCTTGTCAAGCCATTAAGCCTCAAGGTGGAATAATCCATTTCTATGCTTTCGTCCGTTCGCCTGACTCAGTAGAAAACCTGAAACTTCGCTTCTGCCAAGCCGTGGAGGAAACCGGCAGGAAGGTCAACGCGTTTCTTTACTGCAAAAGCATTCGTGAAACCGCACCCTATGAGTCTCAGATTGTTTTAGATGCAAAGATTGCCTAGGCGTGAACAGCAAGGGTAATTTTAATACCCTGTTCCGGATTCTTCAGCTTTTCAATGAATCCCCTAGGCAGGTCGTTTGATGATTTGTCAGCGCAGATCGCCAGCGTTCGGTCGGAGATGTAATCGCTTTTTCTAATCACCATGTCAACCTGGTTAGTTAAAGCTAGTTTTGCAGAGCCAGAAGCGTTGATTTGCTGGGTTGAACCGTCAGCTTCGATCGTGATGGTTAATTTAGAGTTTGGTTTTTTTAGTTCTTGTTTGAATTCTCGGCTTAAGTCTGCTACTGCTTTGTCGGCTGCCACTGCGATGACGCAATCTCCCTTTTTTGAAAGGTGCTTCTCTTTCGTGAACATTAAAGTTGAAGGGTGAACAGCTTGAATGTTCTCGTGCCCCCAAGCCAGAACAACTTCTTTTGTTTGCTTGACACTCAATTACTCGTTAACCTCGATAGAATCGACTTTGCCGTCTCCGTCCAGGTCGAACCCGTGGATTACGACCGCAAAAGTGTCCTCGCCCTTGTACTCCTGCAGGGTTTTCTTGTAGAAATTGGTCAACGCTATGACGCAGGCTTTTGTTCCAACGGCTTTGTTTCCCGCTAAGACGATTATGCGCTTAGTACTGTCCCAAGGGTTTACGATTTTAGCTATTAACCCAGAGACATCGGACGTGTAAACTTGCAGGGTCTTCTTTGACGATAAACCGCCCAGCAAAAATCCTTGCTCGGATGACTGCATTATGAATTTGATGGGTAAGTACTCGTTTATCTCCTGCGTAAGAAGGTTTGTTCCTGGACCGCCGACGAGGATGAGGTTGTTTTTTTCCTCTTTCTCCGCCTTCACATCGACATCAAGCTTGACGACGAATTCGGTCGGCATCTTAGCAAATTGCCCAAGGAAAAAAGCTAAATGCGCCGCGTAGTGCCCGTCTCGGGCGCTGGTCCTGAACGGACCGTGCGGTTGGGGGCTGCCTACAACTATTTTGCCGTCAAACACTCCGTTGCTGATGAATTCTTTAAAGAATTCTTGAAGCTGCTTGTCGATGCTTAAGGTGCATAGGTTTTGGATTGGTTTATACCCGCTTGGGAACTCGATTCCGAAGGCTGGTGAGACGGTTTTGTAATATTTCGCTGTTGCACCTTTCTTCTTTTCTTCGCGTTCAACGGTTATGGCTCCTGCTTTGACGAGTTTTCTTATGTGGTAATAGACTTTTTGTTCATGCATGCCGAGCTGTTTTGCGATTTCTAAGGGGTACATTTCCTTTTTTGAAAGCAGGGTTAGGATTTTCCAGCTTAGGCTGCCTACTACCATTTTCAATTTTTGTGAATCGTTTATGATGCTGATTTCTTTGACTTCTTGCGTGTTGCCGTTGTCTTGGAGTAGCAGTTTTTTGTCCATTTTTGTCGAGATGATTAGGGTAGGAGGTACTATAAAAAATTTATTTATAATGGTGAAAGAAATTTAGGCTCCATATAAGTTCAGCAAAGCCCAGATTGAACGCAAAAACCGCTGAAACTACTAAAAAAAATCTTTTAGAGGTGAAAATGAAACCTTAAAAATACTTATTAGAAAACATGGAGTTCATTAAATCGTACTATAACCGTCAAAACGAGGCGCTGAAAATGTGTGGAATATTTGGTTGCGTTTTAAAAGAAGGAAACGCTGCTCCCCTAATACACGCTTCACTTAAAAGACTTGAATATCGAGGTTACGACTCGGTAGGCATAGCGACAATTTCCGACAACAAGATTTACCTGAAAAAGGACCAGGGAAAAATCGACGACGTCGACAGAATCATAGACCTTGACGATTTACCAGGAACCATAGGGATCGGCCACACACGCTGGGCAACGCATGGCGCACCCTTGAAAGTGAACGCTCACCCCCATTCTGACTGCACAGGCAAAATAATGGTTGTCCACAACGGCATCATCGAAAACTTCATCGAACTCAGAGCGGAACTGCAGAATCTCGACCACACGTTCGTTTCCAAAACAGACACAGAAGTAATCCCACACTTAATCGAGCAAACCATCAAACAGAACCCTAAACTTTCCTTTGTTGAAGCAGTGCAGGAAAGCATTAAGCGACTTGAAGGCTCCTACGCCCTCGCCGTAATCTCCACAAAAGAACCGGACAAAATCATCTGCGCCAGAAACGAGAGCCCTCTGGTTCTAGGCATCAACGGCAACGGTGTTTTCTGCGCTTCCGATATTCCAGCGTTTCTACCGATAACCAATAAGGCGGTCATGGTGAACAATGGTGAACTCGTTATCTTGTCGCCGCAAGGCTACGAAATAAGGAAAATCCAAGACGGCAGCCCTGTTAACCGTGAACCCGAAGTTATCGAGTGGACATCTGAAATGGCTGTTAAGCGAGGGTACCCGCATTTTATGATCAAAGAGATTCATGAACAGCCCGAAATCCTGCGGAACACGCTCAGGATACAAGAGCATTATCTGGATTTGCTTACAACGTTCCTTGACCGAGCCAACGAAGTTTTCCTTGTTGCCTGCGGAACAAGCTACCACGCATGTTTAGCCGCGTCATACATGTTCAGTAAACTCGCGTTCTTGCCTACTTATCCAGTTTACGCTTCAGAATTCATAGAGCAACATGGCAAATCGGTGAGTATTGATAGCACAATTTTAGCCGTTAGCCAATCAGGCGAAACAGCAGACACAATCGCAGCCGTTACCTGCGCTCAGCAGCGTGCAGCTACAGTCCTAAGCTTAACCAACGTCATTGGCTCCACGTTGACGCGTGTTTCCCGCGTTTACATCGGCACGCAGGCTGGTCCGGAAATCGGCGTTGCAGCCACCAAAACGTTTACCTCTCAGCTATCCGTGCTCGCGCAGCTTGCTCTTGGGTTGGCTAAGAAGAGAGGCAAGGTTTCTCAGGATGAAATAGACAGCCTCGAAGAGAACCTGAATAGACTGCCAGACATCGCTGACATGATAGTCAGAACACAAGAGGAGAAGGTCAAGCGGATCGCGGAGAAGTACCACGACGCCAAAGTCTTCTTCTTTTTGGGCAGAGGAATCAGCACCGCCACCGCCTACGAGGGCAGACTGAAACTCATGGAAATCGCCTACATCCCATCCATCGCGTTCCCAGCAGGCGAAAGCAAGCATGGCCCAATCAGCCTTGTCGAGAACGGTTTCCCAGTTGTCTTCGTCTGTCCAAGAGACGACTGCCACAAAACGTTGATCGGCAACATCATGGAGATGAAAGCCAGAGGGGCCCACATAATCGCCGTCATAGAAGAAGACGACCAAGAAATCAAATCGTTAGCCGACGACTACATAGAAGTGCCAAAGGGCATTCCAGGGGTCCTATCGCCCATTCCCTTCGCGGTGCCGCTTCAAATGCTGGCTTACTACATCGCTCTTGACAAGGGATTCAACCCTGACATGCCACGGAACCTGGCAAAATGTGTCACAGTAAAGTAGCCGCCCACTCCCATTTTTAACTTTCAATTTGGCTGGCAGTTTTCTGCAGCTAAATGACCGCCCCTCCTCCCATAGTCTGAGCTTTTTGGCGCCGATTTGGGGCTTAAAAAAAAGACACTTATTCTCGGGGATCAGCCAAACCATTTCTCAAGGCTGGTTTTGCTCTTCTGTTTTCTGGAACCCTCCAGCATCTTATCCAGCGACTTGCGCACTCGCTCCTCGGAGAACTCTTTCTGCCTAACCATCAGGTCAACCACACCCTCCACATTTGGCGGGCACCACTGAAGCTTATATTCATCCGTGATTTTTGGGTGCAGAAACTCTTGGCGAATGCAGTTGGGCTCAACGGGGAAAGAGGCGTTCTTGATGTGGGGCAACGAACTCTCCAAGCTGCCGTACTGCTTGACCAGCTTCAAAGCGGTTTTGGGTCCTAGCCCTTTTATGCCGTCAGGGTTAAAGTCTGTTCCAATCAGTATCCCAACGTCGATGAGTTGCTCATAAGTTAAGCCCGTCGCGCTCAGCGTTTTCGACAACTCCATCACTTCAGGCACTACCTCAACATAGATGTTTTTGCTCGGGATTTTGCGTCTACCAGAAATCGTGATGTTTCTCAACATTCTTGGTGCTCCGAACAGTAAGCTGTCGTAGTCTTGGCTGGCGCAGTAGTCTGCGTCGCCTTTTTTGGTCATGTAGGCGGCTTGGGCTTCCCCTTCGCTTGGCGCCTGAACCCAAGGCAACCCCATAAGGTCCAAGAGCTTGCGGCTGTCTTCCTGCATGTAATCCTTCATGCTTGTCGCCGCCTGGGCAAACATCCGCATCTTTTCCGTGTCACCCTTTGCCGCCGCTTTCTCGTAGCTCACGATGGCCTGAACCTTAACTTGCCTTCGCCGCTCAATCTCCGCCGCCTTCAAAGTTGGGGGAACCCCGTCGAAAACGTAAATTGGCTTCAACCCCATCTCTACTAGGTTGCTTGTGCGATAGAATAATCCACTTAAGTGGCTGGTGACATGCCCGGTGCTGTCTTTTAGCGGCGTGCCATTAGGCTGGCGGATGATGCTTAGGAACTGGTAGATGGCGTTGTAAGCGTCAATGGCTATGACTTTGCCGCTTAAATCTTCAAGTTTAACTGGGGTTTTCGGAACAAGGTCCTTGAAGTCTACGCCCAAAATTACACCAGTAGAAAATAGGCCGGACCGTCTCTTAATAGTTTTACGAACTAAGTGAAGGTATTAATGGCGGTTACACATTGGTATAACTTGGAGTTATACTTGATAAGGGAAGAAATGAAGGTTGGGCCAAAGGGGCAAGTCGTCATTCCTCAGGCAATAAGGAAAGCCCTGAAAATCGAGCCAGGCTCCAATGTGACAGTCACGTTAGAAGATGATAAAGCCGTTATCGAAAAACATGATTTCGATGCTGTAGCCGTATTTGAAAGAGCAGCGAAAATAATTCACAATAACAGAAAGATAGACCCTCATGAATATGAAGAAGAACTCGAAGAGAGACACAAACGTGCTCTATCTGGACGCTAATATTTTCATTTACGCTGCCGCAAATACTGAAAACTCTGGCGATAAAGCAAGGTTGCTTCTGACAAAAATCCAGCGCGGCTGTGAAGAAGCAATAACTTCAGCGCTAACATTCGATGAGGTGTTTTGGGTCTTAAGAAAGGACAATTTGGAGTTAGCGTTTTCTGTTTGCGAGGCGATGTTGAATTTTCCACATCTAGAAATATTGGCTGCAAATCGGGAAATTGACATTTCAGCCATGAAAATCATAAAAGAAAGTCACTTAACGCCGAGAGACGCCATTCATGCAGCGACCGCTATTTCAGGAAAAGCCGATTTCATAGTTTCGGATGATGCTCACTTTGACAGAGTAAAAGAGCTGAAACGGAAGGAACCGTAATATTACTTAGAAAAACCCCGCTTTCGCCCGTATTTGCAAGCCATGGTAGCGGGTTCTGGTACCTCTCCGTCATTTTTATCTTTCCATCCGAATCTGTTACTTTTCGTCTGTTGAAGTGACATCGTTATGGGGATTGCTTTTCTTGGAACAACCTCAAAAGTGTAGAAAATCCCGTCAGTACCCCGACCAGTCATTAACTTCTTGTTTTTGTATGAATCATCTCGGAAATATACAACCTCGATTCTTTTACATCCCCTAAGTGGTAAATCGCATTCGTGAGAATTAAAATTCTCTTCAGAAAACATTTGGGCACAGTGTGAGCATTTAACAATCATTGCACTGTTTCTCCATTTCTTTCTTTATCATTTTTTCTGATTCTCTGAATACCGAGTTTGTCGAACGCCTCATGTAATGCTTCATTTAGAAGAGTTAACCTCGAAATTTCCTCTTGGCATTTGTCTTTTTCTTCTTTAAGTTGAGCGTTTTCTTTTTGCAATGCTTCAATCTTATTTGATAAACCTGCTCTTTTTACAACATGAAAGGTATTCGCCCAAACTATGTACTTGAAACATTTTTCGGCTAAAGCTAACTGCAAGTCTCGGACACTTCTTTTGCTCATTTGATACTGAGTTAAGACAGTGCCAAGAACGCTTGAAAATTCCTCCTTTTCTGTGCGTTTTTCGGAACCCCAAAAACTCTTTGCCTTGGTGTAAGAAAACAAACCTTTAGCTTTTGCATAATCAACTTCTATATTGCCATTTAGAATGTCTGTGATAAATTTATCGACGTAACTGCAAGTTTCATTTACATCTGACATTCAATGTTCCTTCACTTTGATTTTTTTGCTACTAGAACCCTTTCCCCTTTTTCGTTTATATCCATTCTCCATTCAAGTTTGTCACCAGCTTTTAGGTCAAGAAATGCCACACATCCTTCAGGGATTGTGGCTCTCAGGGAAATTGTTCCTGTTTTTGCTATTCCAACGGTACTTTTTAAACTCATTTTTATTCAACACCTGCTTACGTATCTACCGACAGGACTTATTTAAGTCTATCGCCTTGTTGGTTATCACATCAACCGATAGATTTATATTCTTTTCTGCCTATTTATTTATAGGTAGATAAAAAGGCGATAATGATGAGCAAGCTAACGACAAGTCGGGAAGAACGGGGTAAGAAAATAGCCGAACAAGATGGGTACGTCTCAAGAATCGACGAAGACACTTACACCGTAAAGTCACAGTCACATGCACGCATGTACACCGTTCAAAGAGAAGGTGAAGCATGGACATGCACTTGCCCCGACAACTTCTACAGACACCGAATCTGCAAACACATCTACGCCGTTGACTTCTCAAACCAACTAAGAGCCAAAGTAGCAGAAACCCGAGTAATCCAAGAAGTCAACGTGAGCAACTGCCAATACTGCGGTTCAAGCAATCTAGCGAAGGCAGGCAAGCGCAAAAACAAGTCTGGCATTATTCAAAAGTTCTTTTGCCGAGACTGCCACCACTACTTCACAATCAACATCGGTTTTGAAAAGATGAAGCACAATCCTCAAGCAGTCACAACCGCTATGCAACTATACTTCTCAGGTGAAAGCCTAAGAAATACCCAAGAATCCCTACAACTTCTAGGCGTCAAGGTTTCACACAAAACTATCTTCATGTGGATAAAGAAGTACATCGGTCTAATGAAGAATTACGTTGAGAAATTACAACCTAATGTATCAGATACTTGGAGGGCAGATGAGTTATGGATAAAGGTCAATGGCAACCTCAAGTATCTTTTTGCCATGATGGATGACGAAACCCGTTTTTGGATTGCCCAAGAGGTGGCAGACACCAAATACAAACATGATGCAAGGAATCTCCTCAGAATGTCGAAAGAAGCGATGGGCAAGAAACCTACTACGTTCATAACAGATGGCTTAGACTCCTATCACATCGCCTACATGAAGGAATATTGGTCTCAAAACAACCCCAAAACGAAACACATTCAGCACATTAAGCTAAGAGGCGATGTAAACAATAACAAAATGGAACGCATGAATGGAGAGATTCGAGATAGAGAAAAGACCATGAGAGGATTAAAGATTGAAGACACACCCATTCTTCAAGGCTACCAACTGTTTCATAATTACATTCGTCCACATGAAGCATTAGATGGTAAGACTCCTGCTGAGGCTTGTGGCATTCAGATTCAAGGTGAAAATAAGTGGAAAACCTTGATACAAAATGCATCAAAAATCGTCAATACTCGTTAATACTTTTCTTCATCAATCTCTATTAACTAAGCGATTGTAAAAGATGACATCAAAATTTTGCAAACTTTGACATTAAATGTACATAGTTTTGTACAACAATTCTTATATTATATTAAATAGTATAATTATAT
>DATHCJ010000007.1:0-18652 GCA_035319575.1 Candidatus Limnocylindrales bacterium | reverse complement strand
GATAGCTCACACCCTCAAAAGTAATCCCTCTGCCTAAGCCGTAGCCGAAGGCTACCAGATACAGGAGAGGCTGAACAAGGCTAGTGGCAACAGTTGAGCGCCAGTGACGACTTAGGTTCCTTAAATCTACCCATAGAATGGAATAAATGTCTTTTAAGGAGTCAAACATCTACGCGTGATCAACCTTCTCGCCGGTCTGTTCTACAAACACGTCCTCCAAGTTAGAATCGCGAATGACAATAGTCTTGATGTTTGACGTTAACTTCTGAACGTAACGGTTGGCTGATGCGCGATCAGGGAAAAACTGGTAACAGGTCTCTTTGTTGTCAACTAGTGTCTCAACAACGGTTGACCCTAACTTCCCGCGCAACTCTACAGGTGTGCCGAGAGCAATCAAGCTGCCATGATGGATGATTCCAACACGGCTGCATAAAGCCTCAGCTTCCTCAATGTAGTGCGTAGTGAGAAATATCGTGGTGCCGTCTGAGTTCAAGCGGCGCATCAGATCCCAAAGCCGGCGACGAGCCTGAGCGTCAAGACCCACCGTGGGCTCATCCAAGAATAGCACTTTAGGTTCATGCAAAAGGCTGCAGACTATCGCCGCTTTCTTTTTCATTCCTCCCGAAAGCGTGTCCACCATTTTGTCAGCGTACTCTTCGAGTCCAACGTACTCAAGCAGTTCAGCGATGCGCTGTTTGCGATTGGAAGAACTTAAACGGTGGAGTCTGGCATGAAACTCCATGTTTTCGCGCACTGTCAAGTCTCTATCTAAACTTAAATGCTGTTGCACCACGCCGATCATCCGCTTGACCTTATCGGCGTCTTTCGTTACATCAAAGCCTCCAACTGATGCAGAACCTGAACTCGGTCTAGTCAAAGTTGTTAAGACACGGATTGTCGTGGTTTTTCCTGCCCCGTTTGGACCCAGAAAACCGAAAATTTCTCCATTTTGCACTTCCAAATCGAGGTCGTGCAATGCTTGCACGTTAGCATAATTTTTATTCAATTTTTCCGTCACTATGGATTTTTCCGTTAACGACCGCCTTCTACTTGTCATGTTTCTTGAGTGCTTCGGTCACCGCGATCTTGGTGGAAAAGGCAATCAGCTCGCTCATCTTTGTGTGTCCACTCGTTACGTGTAAAGGTTTACCCATTTTTCCCGAGACGACGATCATGTTATCAGTGCCTGTTCCAGTCGCTTGATATTGAGGTGAATAGGTGCTTTTAACATCCAAATCTTGAAGCGCAGCAGTTTTTGCTTCTGTGGCGGTTATGATAGCTCTTGCCATAGCCCCTTCGGTTAAAGTGGCGTTTGTTAAAAGAATCAAGTTTATTGTGCCAATGGCGCTCACGTGTCCGCCTCGCTCCACATATCTTGTCACGTCCTGACCCATCCGCATCGCATTTTCCTTCGCTCCCCCGGTAGCCAAACAGCAAACTGTAAATTCTTCGTAGGATTGCTCACAAACAGCCAAATTGTCCATGTCGACGGCAGTGATTAACAAAGATATTTTCTTTGGGTCTATCCCAAGTGCCAGGGGCAGATTTCTTTTGAATTCACTCAGCTTTTTCATCACGTAATCTTCCAGCGCGGGAGGCGCATAGGCATTGGCAACATAACAAGACTCTTTGTAGCCGTCTAAAGTTGAAAGCACTCGCCGCTTCTTGTCAAAAGAGACGAGCAGAGTTTTCATCTCAGCGCCCTTAAACATGTGGCAGATTATCGCTGCTTTTACTCCATCCAACGATATGTCGACTGCTTTTTCCCGCAATTTTTCGCTTGGAGCCCTCACATGTTTCTCCTCTTTCGAATCTGCTTGCCTTTCTCTAGTAATCCCTTCGATATTTAGAGCTTCTTAAACTCTGAAGATTCCGATGACAATCACAGGCCGAACCAACGGAGAAAGTGACCTTTCGCATGAACCAGTTGAAAACTCGGGGAGGTCACTACTTTTCAGTGCTTCCACGCACCGTTGGGTTCTTCTCTTGAAGTGTCAAATCCTTTAGGTGACCCGCAATGGTTGATGAAAGCTCCTCAGGCAACTTCGTCTTTTCCAGAGAAATGTTAAGCTTGGTCAATAGCTCATACTGATTCTTTACGAAAACGGCTCCTAAGCTTTTCAATTCCTCCATAAGCGCTTTTGCGTGGCCACCGGTGAAATCTCTGTTTTCAATCGGCACTTGATCTATAACCATAACTGGGATGCCCCGGTTCAGAGCTTCCTTTGCCGCTATAAGATTCGGTAGGTTGCCGTAGCCAAAAGGAACGGAAGATATCACCACAAAGTTTGCTTTACTAATCATGGCTAAATTGGTTTTAACAGTTCTCTCGGTTACGGGAGAAAACGGAGCTTCACTCGCAACTTGTATATTCAGGAGCTGAGCAGTCTCAAAATCAGTATCCAGCACGTTCAGCACGCCCGCTGTCACGTTGTAGCCTTCATCCAAGAATATCTTCATCAGTTCTGTTCCGGTGCCAGCGCCGCAAATTAAATGGATGGCGCAGTTTTTCGGTGGCGAAGGTTTGGAGGGTGACAAGGGAATGACGTAAAGAGAATTGGTGACGGCGTTCTTCTTTACTATTGCGTCTACTTGAAAAACGCTTTTTATGTTTTCACTCGTAAGGACATGGTCTAAAGATCCTGCAGCGAAGACTTTTCCGTTCTTCAGAAGCAAGGCCTCGCTGCAGTAGCGAGCTGCTAAGTTGAGGTCGTGGACTACAGTCATAACTATTATGCCTTCTTTTATGCAGAGTGACTTCACTAGATCCATTATTTCCAACTGGTTGACAATATCCAAATAGGTAAGCGGCTCATCAAGCAGCAGAACTTTAGGCTCCTGCGCTAACGCACGAGCAATAATCACGCGTTGTCTTTCGCCTCCGCTTAACTCGTTTACGGGTCTCGCTGCCAGATGCCATGTGTTCGTTAGACTCATTACTTTGTGTGCTATAGCCATGTCGTTGGCGGTTTCCATCTGGAACCTTGACAGGTGCGGACTTCGCCCCATCAAAACAACCTCCAGCGCCGTGAAGGCGAAGCTTATGACGTTGTCCTGTGGAACAACCCCCATTTGCTTTGCCACATCTATGCTTTTAAGAGAGTAAATGTCCTTTTCGTTGAGCAGGATAGTACCCTTATGCGGTTTCAGTGTTCGGCTTATGCTTTTAAGAAGAGTGCTTTTCCCGGACCCGTTCGGGCCGAGAATCCCCACCAAGTCGCCCTCCTTCAACGACAAGTTCACGCCTTCTAAGATTTTGATTGAGCCGTAGCGACATTCAACACCGTTTATATTTAACGTCACCATGTTTCATCGGTCACCTCAAAGCGAATAGGTTGTTTTTCTCCTTCTTAGCAGGTAAATGAAGAAAGGGGTACCTACAAGAGCAGTTATCACGCCTACAGGAAGCTCAGAAGCGCCTGTTGCAACTCGCGCGACTGCGTCACAAATCACCAAAAACATGGCTCCAACGATGGCTGAAGCAGGTAAAAGGATTCGGTGATCAGGTCCTATTACGAGTCTAGTCATGTGCGGAATAATCAAGCCCACAAAGCCGATTACGCCGCTTATAGCAACGGCCGCCGCGGTCATCATGGAAGCGACAACAAGGAGAATTTGACGAACTCTTTCTGTATTAACGCCAAGATGGTGGGCTGTCTCGTCGCCCATTGAGAGCATGTTTAAGTCGCGAGTGAAAAAATACGTGATGGTTATGCCGATGAAAACGAATGGAATTACAGCCCACACTTGTAGCCAAACTATACTGGAGAATCCCCCTGCGAGCCATGCTACTATACCTGTCAGAGCTTGTCCGGAATGAAGTTCCATCAATGTTTCAATAGCCAAGAGAAAGATGTTTACGACTATGCCTGAAAGCAGCAGAGTGGTTACCGGAATCTTCGTTCCGACACGTGACATGAATAACACGACGAAAACTGTTAGTATGGCAAACACGAAAGCGAAAACTTGAGCTATGCCCATGCCCACAAGCGTCAAGGCTGAGGAAACGTATAGAACAGCGATAGTGTACCCTACAGAAGCTCCTGCAGATGCGCCAAGCAGATATGAATCAGCCATAGGATTTCTGAACACACCTTGATAAATCACGCCGGCTGCAGCTAGACCCGCCCCGACTAAAGCGGCAGCAAGCACCCGCGGGAGACGGATTAGAATGATTATGGCTTGAGCACTTGCTTGTGCGCTCGGCGATACGAATATGCCTGATGAGTTAATTGAATTACCCACAAGAGGAATCTGCTTTCCCAGTATGTAGAGGATCTGCAAGAAAGTAATTGGAGGAAGCGCCATATCCTTGTGCGGGGAGGACGCATAGCCAACGCCTAACGACACAATAATAGTCAATACGAGGGCTAAGACCAGCGCTGCTAAGATTATTTTCCATCGTGACGAACGCTTGACGTATGCTCCTTCGACTTTGCCCTCAGTCATTACACTTCACAACAAAAAAAGTTAGGAGGTTGAAGAGGAAGTCGAGTTGAAAAGCTGTGGATATAAGCACGCTGCGATATCCTGTATTAGTTCACCTACTCTTGGTGCTGCTTCTGCGAAAAGATCTTGGTTTATCACGTAGATTTTCCCGTTTTGAACTGCACTAATGGTGTTCCATCCTGGTCTAGCTTCAACATCAGCGACGCTTCCGTAGAACGCCATGCCCCCTGACCCTGAGGGCAATATTATTACGCTTGGGTCGAGCGCCACTACTGTTTCTGAACTCACTGTAGGATACGCCTGACTTACGTTTTCAAAGATGTTTACGCCGCCAGCCTTTGCTATGGCATCGCTTATCCAGCTGCCTGCGCCGACGCTCATAAGGGGATTGTTCCAGATTTCATAGTAGACTGTTGGTGTCGTTGTGATGTTTGCAGCCGCTATCTTCGCCTGAATATTGCTTACTATGCTGCTTATGCTAGCGGCAACGGCTGTCGCCTCGGTTTCTGCCCCTGTTGCCCTGCCCACGAGCATTATGTCTTGTTCAATGCCAGTTACGGAGCTTGGCTCAAGCACGATCACTTTGTACCCTGAAGCTCTCAAGCTTGCAAGATTAGGTCCGTCGTTGATGTTATCAGTCAGAATCAGGTCGGGACGAAGCGAAGCAATTACTTCCATGTTGGGGGTTCCGTAGCCTCCGTCAATTGTCATGTTGCCAGCTGCAGCCCAAGCTGTGAAATTGTACGGGTAATTGTCATAGGTGGTTACACCCACAACTTTGGGGCCATCGCCTATAGCGAACAATATTTGCGTGCAACTTGGGGCCAGCGAAACAATTCTTTGAGGAATAGACGTTAAAGTGGTTACGTAGCCTTCGTCATCAACGACTGATATGCTACCATTGTTTGACTGCACCGTATTGGCTTGGGCAGAGTAGTGAATGTAGATAAAAGCCGCTGAAGCAACTGCGGCAATGGTTATGATTGCTGCAATATAAATTATGACTTTGTTGTTCATTCTCTTCTAACACCCTCGATGACAGGTTGGATTATCCATCTCACTATTTAAAACTTACTTTAAAACATCTTAATCACAAGTTCATCGACCACAACCAAGTCAATCTATTTGGATAATACTAAAAAGAAACGAAGTAATTTTTTCCCTATTTGACAAATTCCCAAGCTATGTTGAATCTCCAAGGGTCACCTTTTTCAGAAAGCCCAATCTTGTCGTCTTTAATCTCGATAAGCCCTCTCTGCTTGAGACTAGCAATTGCATCCGGAAACGCTTCCTCGGGAAACTTTCCAAATCGAAGCTTGAATTTTTGTCGATCTACAGGCACCCGAACATAGATGAGTATCATAGCCTTCCTCATTTCGTCTTCCGGGGACAGACGCGACAGAGAAGCAAGTGGCAAAGAGCCTTGCTGAACTGAAGCCGCATAATCTTTTACGTCTTCCACGTCTTTGTACCGAAAGCGGCCTATGTTGCCCATGAAGAAACCTGCTCCGGTGCCTACCACTTCAGAAGACGGCTTCTCAAAGTCCTCCTTTATTCTCGAAAAGCGGTTGTGGCACGTCGGAAAATACCCGTTTGCTCTAAAAATTTCGTAAGCTTCAAGGTACATTTCGAGTTCCGTTCGGTAATCACCAATCGAAGGCAGTTCACCGGCAACAATTCTCTTCGCCAGCAATGTATCGGCGTATAAATCAAGAGGATAACAATCCACGCTTTCGACTTCCAACTCCAACGTTTGTTTTATATCGTTTCTCCATTGCGCCAGGGTCTGGCCAGGAAGGTTGTAGAGCAAGTCAACGCTGAGAGACAAACCTGCTTCTTTAACTGCTTTCAATTTCATCCTAGCACTACTGCTTCGGTCTTGAAGCATGAGATTTCGGCGAAAAGAATCATCAAATGTTTGGACTCCAATGTCCAACTGATCCACTTCATGCGAAGCTAACAGGTTAATCTTTCTGTCCGTAAGGTTAAAAGTGCACGCGGTGAACTTTGTTGCGCAGTCTCCCGTCATCTTGAAATTGTTTCTGCAAAAGTCGATTACATCTGTAATCTGTTCCTCAGAAAGAACCGATGGGCTCCCGCCCCCGACATAGAGCTCATCAAAGTCACTTGATTGAACATACCTGCATTCTGAGTAGAAACGCAGGGTTTTTTTCATTGATTCAATGTAAAACTGGATGTTTCGTTTTTCGCAGCTCACTGGAAAATAGCAGAAGGAACATTTTCCTGCGCAAAATGGAATCCATGGCTGTAATTCTTTTCGTTCCTTAGATGAGTTTTCTGTTTTGAGCAAATCAGTAAACGCAACAATAATTTCTCGGGTCAGCGGCGGATTGTTTCTATAAGTCATCGGAGGCCAATGCATTAGGTTGTCGTAGGGTAACTCAAGAGAGCTTACGGAGACCACGCAGTTTAGCACCTTTTCTAAGCAAGAAAAATTCTTACCCTTTTAAAGTTAACTACAGATTCGACACGTTAGAAAGCTGCCGAGGTTTTACCATTTTTTGCAGCTGGTGCTCAATCGAGGATTTGATTGCGTTGCACATGTTGACGACCCTTTTGACCATTGACCGGAAGATCTCGGAATGCCTCTGTCATCTTGATAGTTTAAGCCAAAAATATTCTTGGCAGGCTAATCGATTAACAGAAGAGCAAAAGTTTCAGGCGTTTTCTTAAAAGGCAAAGTGAATTTTACTCCAGCCTTTTCTGCGGTTGCCTTAACGTTTACTCCTACCGCTTCTTCGGAAAATCTTCTTTCTTCAGGATGAACGCAAACGCCTTTTTCAACATTGCATTTTTCGCAAACGTGACAGGAGCCAGAAACAAGTCCAGCGGCAAGAAGAAATCCTTTTTCGGCAGCAGCTTTTTCAAGCATTATGACTGCTTCGCGCAGTTTTTTCATTTCCTCATTCCAACCAGCCCAAAAATTTTCCACTCTTTCCTTCATCTCACGAGAAAGGGTAGAATCATTTGTTTTTGTAAGACTGGTTCTCAACTCTGCATCCGCTTCAACATGTGTTTTAAATTTCATGAACAGAGCGTAGTGGTATTCGGCGACGATTCTTCGAAACTCGGCAGGTGGAGGAGCATAGGGAGGGCAAGCTAATGTTTTACCATATTTTTCGCAGCCTAGCCTGCATTTGAAGGCAATTCGATCTTCAATCACAATTTTTTCTACAGGAATTATTTTTGCGGTTATAGCGCCCAATTCCAACGCCTGCTTTTGCAGAAAATCAAACGATTTAATCTTGTAACCCTTGGCCATAACAAATCATGCTCCATTGTTGAAAGGGTAAATTCCATTTTCATTTAAATACTTCAGTGACCGTTTTGTCTCGTCCAGCCTTACAAGCTCAAGCACGATTTCTGGATGAACCGCATATTCTTCAACCAGGTTTGAGAATTCTTGCCAGTTGATTTTTCCCTTGCCGATTTCCGAGTGTTGATCTTTTTCTCCCGAATTATCGCTTACGTGAATGTACGGTATATCGCTACCTAAAGAAACGAACCATTCTCTGACGGGCGCCTTTGAATACACTTTTGCGTGCCCTATGTCAAAGCAGATCTTAAAAAGCGGCGAGTTGATTTGGTCTAAAAGTCTTCTGAACGTGTCAGGTGTCGGTTCCCAAGTGTTTTCGAGCAGAATCTTGATGTGGTACATGTCGAGGATTTCTGACCAAAAACTTGAGTTTCGCTCAACCCAGTTCTTGTTGTAATACTCGTCTTTAACAAGTGGATTAAAGTTTCCGTGAAAGACAACTTGAATGGCCTTGAGCTCGCTTGCCACCTTCAGCGAACTCGTAACTCGTTCTTTTGAAAGCTCGGCAATTTTCTTGTCACTGCTATGAACGAGCACATCCTGAAAAACGCCGTGAAAAGAAGTTTTTCCTCCGAAACTTGACATCTTTTGTTTATGTCCCTGCAACAATTTTTGCCAGTCAGCATCAAAAACGTTCGAATAAGCAAAGGTTGCAACCTCCAGATTACATCCTTGATCTTTTGCAAAATCAACAAATTCTGGGAAACTCTCGTGAACCACAGCCTGAGCGTACACCTTAGCTATAGCATCTTCTTTCATGGTTCATGGCTCGAGTGCGTTTGTCTCTTAACAAGTCCGCTGTCTTATTACACTTTGTGGAATTTTTCTGATTTCTGCTTCGTGGAACAAAATTGTTCCTGGCATTTTCGTGTTTCCTTATAAAAACGGTTGAGGCATTAAGGGTTAGGCTTTTCCATCGCTAACTTCCTGAGTTCTTTAGGCATCAGTTCGATCGCGTACCTTAAAGCAGTCCTTGGCATGACGGATTTGTGTTCTATAACGTAATCGTAGACGTCTTTTTGATGCTTCCTGCTTTCCTCCTTCAGCAGCCACCCGTAACCCTTCTGCACCATGTCATCCTCCTCGACCAAAAGCACATCGCAAATTTCAAAGGCATCGTGCAGGAATCTGCCAGTTTTTGCTGGAACAATAAGCGACACAGCCGCAGCCCGTTTAAGCCAACGGTTATTATTTTTAGCCCAGTTTTTTATTTCACTTATGATTTCAGGGTACTTCTGGATTAGGTCGCCGATGGTGTGATTGCAAAAACTGTCGCATTTAGCCCAATTGTTGACGTATCGTTCAATCCATCCTCTGAAAGTTGCCATGTCGCTTGGTTCAAGTCTGTCAAGGTAGTTGGGCAGCCAGAAAGCGACGACGAACGCCTCTTCAGTGTAATCTGAACGGAAGAGCTCTTCGCAGAGTTTGAAAACACCTTGTTTATCAAGCACTTTCACTTGTTTCCAGTACTTTTTGGCTATTTTCCCGACGGTGGGCGTTTTTACGCCATAGTATTTCACCTGTTCTTTAAAGAAACGTTGAAAGGTTTTTCGCGTTTGCGGGTCCGCACTTGCCTGCAGGTCTTGTCTTATTTGAGTAAGGGCATCGTTCATGAGTGTCAAAATGGTTTCTTGGGAATAATAGTTTTTCCTTAAAAAATCGATGCTAAAACTTCCGGGAAAAAGGGAAGATAAAGGTAGTTGTTAGTAGTCTTCCATTTGGTATAAGTTGAAGTTGATGTTGAGTGGTTTTTCCGGCTCATGTACTTCTTCCAAGTCAAAAAGTTGCCGTGTAGCCCTCGCCAGTCTGCTGATTCTCTTTGCAGGCACTTTGGACTTAACCATCCTCACTCTCATTTTCCCTTTAGGTTTATGGACTATGTGTGAACCGCCCATGACAATGGAGTCATTGATCATTTTTGGAACAACCTCAACTTTAACATCTTCGATAGTTAGCGTGTTCTTGAGTGCTTCGTCCTGTAAAGATGTGTGTTTAGTCAATGCCTCTGCGCCTCCAAACTTCGGCGCTGATTAGGTCTCGAATTGCGACTCTGATGGCCTCGGCACGGTTAGGATAGAACCGCTCGTCAACCAACTGATCCAAAGCTTTTATATACGTTTCAGGCAGATACAAAGTTATTAGTTTCATCTCATTATCTTCTCCCTTTCTGTGGGTGGATAAAACAGAATAATAAGTCGGACACATATACATGTATAATATGCCCTAAATATGCTTATAACATGTTCATGCCATGGCATTTAAATGTTAAATGGACGACGATGCAGATTTCTGTTAATTTACATTCAGGAAACTTTAAGTTTTTATTCCTTGTTAGAACATCTAACATGCCGGTGGAACATGGTCATTGCAGGTTTTCCTTAAGAGTTTCGGCTGTTCAGCAAATCTGGCTGATGGCGAAGTTTTAGCGGGCTGCCTAGCACAGGCTGGTTTCCGACTTGCCGCTTCAGAAGCTGAAGCTGATGTGCTGATCTACAACACGTGTGCCGTGAAGGAACCTACTGAGAACCGTGTGATAAACGTCATGAAGCACGTGCCAAAAGGCAAAAAGCTTATTGTTGCAGGCTGCTTGCCCATGATTAACTTTGAACGGTTGCTTCGCGAAGTGCACTTTGACGGTGCAGTCGGCCCTTCGGTTGGTGGAGGAATAGCTGATGTAGTTGCCCGTGTTGCCGCTGGCGAGAAAGTTGTCGATTTAGATAGGTTGAAGCAGAAGCCGAAGCTTGACCTTCCAAGAATCAAGTCTAATCCCGTTGTAAGCGTTGTACCGATAAGTTATGGCTGTTTAGGCTCCTGCTCTTACTGCTGCGTCGCCACGGCAAGGGGGCAACTGAGAAGTTGCAGTGTAAAAGAAGTCGCTGACCGAGTGCAAAGCGACGTTGCAGAAGGCGCCAGAGAGGTTTGGGTCACTTCGCAGGATACAGCATCTTACGGAAGGGATTTGCACACTGACCTCGCCGAGCTACTGCACGTCTTGGGTGACTTGCCTGGCGATTTTAGGGTCCGGGTTGGCATGATGACGCCTGACAGGATAACCGACATGCAGGATCGACTGATTGACGCTTTCAGAAGTGATAAAGTGTTCAAGTTTCTGCATCTGCCTGTGCAAAGTGGTGACAACAATTCGCTGAAGCGGATGCGCAGGTTTTACACAACGACCGAGTTCAGAAGTATTGTTGATTCATTTAGGGCGCAGTTTCCCGAATTGACGCTCGCAACTGACGTGATTGTTGGGTTCCCAGGTGAAACAAGGCAAGCTTTTGAGAAAACGCTCGAGCTCTTAGAAGAAGTTAAACCTGACGTAACTAATGTGTCAAAGTTCTTTGCGAGACCCAAAACTGCGGCAGCGAAGATGCGGAAGGGCTTGGTTGAACAAGAGGAAATCAAGCGCAGAAGCATGATTGCAGCTCGGCTGGTCAAAGGAATTTCTTTGAATCGGAATTTGCGTTGGGTGGGCTGGGTTGGGGAAGTGCTGGTTGACGAGAAGGGAAAAGTTGAAGGCTCATGGGTTGGACGCAACTTTGCGTATAAACCTGTCGTCGTAAAGGGCCGCAAGAACTTGCTTGGCGAAATTGTTAGAGTTAATGTGGTTGAGGCTTCCATAACTTACCTCAAAGGAGTAATAGTTGAAATCTAGATTGTGAAGTTTTTGCTCGTCTTCCGTTATTGTAATCAATGGGGAAACTCAAAAATCGGCGCAAATACCATTTAACGGTATCTGTTGACAAGAATTTTTATATTTAACCAGTCCCAAGAGTACTTGGCGAATTTTATGTCTGATTTTGAGGTAGTTCTTCTTGACAATGAAGCTGGCGGCTACGTAGCCATTGTTCCTGCTCTGCCGGGTTGCCAGACATGTGGTGAAACTCTTGCTGAAGTTATGAAAAACGTGAGGGAAGCTATAGCTATTTACTTGGGAACGTTAACCATAAAGGAAAAGAAAAACTTGCCAAATCATAGATTCGTTGGAGTACACAGAGTGAAGGATATCTGATTTCTTTGGAAGTTTTCTTGCCACTTCCAGATAAGACAGAAGGCAAGGTTTTTCGGTGAAATCGTAAAATTCAATAAGCTTCAAGCATGATACATTGTCATGCTAAGGAATATTTGTTTTTTTAATACTTTAGCGCGCAAGAAAGAAGCGTTCAGGCCGTTGGAAGCCGGAATGGTAAGAATGTACACTTGCGGTCCCACGGTTTATGATTATGCGCATATCGGGAATTTTCGCGCTTTTTTGTTTGAAGATTTGCTTAAACGTTGGCTTCTGTATCGCGGCTTCAAGGTCACGCACGTCATGAACCTAACCGACGTGGATGACAGGACGATTAAGGGCAGTCAGAAGCAGGGGGTGGCGCTTAAGCAGTTTACCGATTTTTATGCGCAAGCTTTCTTTGAAGATATCAAAGATCTCAACGTTCAGCCCGCTGACGTTTACCCAAGAGCCACTGAGCATATTCCTGAAATGGTCGCGTTAATCAAAACGTTAATGGTGAAAGGCTACGCTTACCGAGGCGAAGACGGCTCAATTTATTACGCAATCAGTAAGTTCCCTGACTATGGAAAGCTGTCAAAAATAAGAATTGACGAGCTTAAGCCGGGCGCGAGGGTCAGTCAAGACGAATACGCTAAAGAAGAGGCACAGGACTTCGCGTTGTGGAAAGCTTGGGTGCCTGAAGACGGGGATGTTTACTGGGAAACGGAGTTGGGTAAGGGGAGACCAGGCTGGCACATTGAGTGCTCGGCTATGTCGATGAAGTATCTTGGCGAAACCTTCGATATCCACTGCGGCGGAGTGGATAACATTTTTCCACATCACGAGAATGAAATTGCACAGAGCGAGGCCGCGACGGGCAAGAAGTTTGTTGACTACTGGCTGCATAATGAGCACTTGCTTGTGGAGGGCAAAAAAATGGCTAAGCGGTTTGGAAATTTCTTCACGGTCCGCGACCTGCTGGCGAAGGGTTACGACCCGATCGCTATTCGGTACCTGTTGTTGTCCACGCATTACCGGCAGCAGTTCAATTTCACGTTTGAAGGCTTGGAATCAGCGAAAGGCGCGGTGGAGAGGCTACGCAACTTTGTAAGACGCTTGCACGACGTCGACGGCGGTGAGGACAGCAATGGAAAAGTCGCTACATTAACCGCTAAGCTGGAAGCATGCTTTGGCGGCTCAATGGACATGGACCTCGACATCGGGACCGCGCTGGCATCGCTCTTTGATTTCGTACGGGAAATAAACAACCTTTTGGACGCTAACACGATAAGCAAACAGGAGGCGGCGGATGTTGGCGGACTCATGATGAGCCTAGATAATGTCTTAGGAGTTATCGGCAAAGTGGAAGTAGAAGAAGCCTTGCCAGCCGACATTGACGCGCTTGTGCAGAAGCGTGAGGAAGCGCGGAAAGTGAAGAACTGGAAAGAAGCTGATGCGATTAGAGCGCAGCTTAAGCAGAGGGGCATAGTGCTTGAGGATACTGCGCAGGGTGTGCGGTGGCATAAGGAGAAGGCTTAGTGAGTTTTGCCTACGAAAATCCATTCTTTAGTCGCGTACTTCTCTTTGTAAAGATGTTTTGCGAGCTCCACTTCATAGGGTGTTAATTCACTCGGCTCAAGCTCAATCTTCAAAGCCGAAGTGAAACCCCTGGCCAGAGCATCAGTTACTGTTTCATGCGCAACAGCGTGATATAGCTCTTTTTCGATACTGGTGATTTTGCGTTCGGCAATATCTGCTGCCTCGCTGCAGCTCGCGTTTTTCAATTTAAGAAGCATAAACATTTTGGTCAAATCAACGCTTCGAAGCACTGTGCCATGCTGGAGAACGACACCTCGGGTTATGGCTTGGCTGCTTCCCGAGATTTTTTTGCCTTTAACCGTCATGTTTGGGCAGTTTTTAGCATCGCCACTTCTGAAGTCGGCTGTTATGCCCAAAAGCCCAAGCGCACATTTTATAGCCTCATAGATCTTGGCGTAAACGGTCGTAATGTCCGCGGTGCCCAAATCTGCCGTTTTTGCGATTACGCAATAGGTAACTTCACCATCGTAGCCATGGTAAACGGTGCCGCCGCCACTCATACGACGAACAACATCAACGCCTAGCCGTTCGCAGGCATCAAGGTAAACTTCAGCTTCGGGGTTCTGGTTCTTGCCTATGCTGACGGCGGATGGTTTCCAACGGTAAAACCGTAAAGTATTGGGCACCAGACCTGAGGTCCGGGTGGTTAGAATCGCTTCATCGATTGCCATGTTCATGAATGCATTGTTGGTTTTGAGCGGTAGTAAACGCCAAGCATCCATGCAATTCAATCCTTTCTCACTGAAGAATTAAGTTAAATTTAAAACTCTTATGGAAAAGGGATTCTGTCAACTTATTGGACTGAGATTTTGACCATGACAACTTTCTTAGCCTCTTCAACTAGTTTCTCTGAATCCTCAATATTGCCGCTTGAGTCAAAGGTCAATCCACGGATTCGAGCCGAAGCAGGGAACCGCTTCAAGTAATCAGGCAGAAAGGGAGCAATCTCCTCGACGTCGCCGTCGAAAGCCTTCGCAGAGGCTTCAAGCCATTTTCCGCGATAGCATACGCTGACGGTCGATTGCCGCAATAGGTTGCGCCACCATTTCTTGTACTGATGATAACCATCTGATACGATGAGCTCGTTATGCGACTCCGCGTATTGAAGCGGAAGACAATGTTTCCTTCCACTTTTCTTTCCCGTGTATGTGATTAGTATCAGCCGTCCGCTAAGCATCGAGTGAAGCGGAGAGTTGAGTATAAAACGCACAAAGGGATTCGTCGCTTTGTGACAGGTCAAACTCGCCCTTATCAGCCAACTTAAACCGCGCTTTGGCTGCAAACTTTCACCAAGGGTGTTGGTAACTCCTCGTTTGTCATCTCAGTTTCTTTTCCTGAGTCAGCCTATAGTCAGCTGGCGCGCACTAATAAACTGTGATTTTTGAAACCAAGCGACAGCACTGTATCTACAAAAGTGTAGATGCTTTCAGCAGATGCAACCCATCCCTATAGCAGATAGTCTACAAGCACAAAATACGCCGGCGAACTCGGTTAGATTTCTTCACAGATAAATCCTTAAAAACAAAGCTAACTGATGTATTTCCTGCGGAGAAAGGAAAAAGGCATGAAAGTTATCTGTGGCCCAGCGTCTAAGGAGCTTGCTGAGCGGGTTTCTGCGTTAACGGGTTTCAGCAGTCTCCCTGTTGCTATTAAGGTTTTTCCGGACGGAGAATCGTACATTCGCTTAGAAGGCAGCGTAAAGGGCGAAGACGTGGCTATCGTGCAGACTACGTGTCCTCCAGAGCAGGATGGCAAGCTTTTCCAGTTGGCGTTCATGGCTGATGCGGCTAAACGCGGCGGCGCGGAAAAAGTCACGGCGGTTGTGCCATACTTGGCCTATGCCCGTCAGGACAAGATGTTTCTTGCGGGTGAAGGCGTAAGCGTTGAAACCGTCGCTCGAATGCTTAAAGCTGCGGGAGTCGACGAGTTAGCCACCGTTAACATTCACTCCGAAACAGCGCTGGAGAATTTTCCGTTCCCAGCCAAAACCCTAAGCGCTGTACCGCTGCTGGCAGAGTATTTCGTTCAGAAAGGCTACGAGGGCGCGTTTGCTCTTTCTCCAGACAAAGGCGCAATGTACATTGCAAGACAAGCACAACAAGTTCTGGGCGGCGACGCGGGACATTTAGACAAACAGCGGGATCGTTACACTGGGCAAACCGTGCAGACGGCTGAAGGCTTAAACGTGAAGGGCCAAACAGTCATAGTTTTCGACGACATAATCAGCACTGGCGAAACCATCGTGGGAGCAGCAAAGATTCTAAGGGAAAAAGGCGCCGGACATGTTTTCTGCGCTTGCGTGCACGCTTTGCTAATCGGCGACGCTGAGAAACGCATTCATGACGCGGGAGTTGAGGAAATCGTGGGCACGGATAGCGTTCCCGGACGCGTCAGCAAGGTTTCGTTGGCGTCGCTTTTAAGCCAAGAACTTAAGGCGCAAAATTAGTGGCAAAACTCTTTTTCCTCCTGTCAGGCGAGAGCGAGTCCCTTCCTGCTTCTGAAGTTAAAGCGATACTAGAAACCGAAGGCTACAGCTACTTAAACCCCGAAGTCCTTGATCAAACTCTCCGTTTGGAAGCAGACCCAAGTTGCGTTCAGGCGGTGCAGGTGCGAGCTGCTTTTACGAGGCTTTGCGCTTTGGAGCTTTTCACTTCAGATGCGACAGAAAATGCAATTACCGAAGCCGCAGGCAATGCTGACTTTAAACCCGTCATAAAACCAGGCGAAAGCTTCTCCGTGCGGATAAACCGCATAAAAAACTACGCTGACCAAGCCGTCAACACCATGAAGCTGGAGGGCAAACTTGGCAAAGTGATAACTCAGCATGTACCGGAAGCCAAAGTAAACCTGAAAAGCCCGGACAAAACCTTCATAGGCATAGTAACCAGCGAAAAACTCGTCTTCGGCTTAAAACTCACCGAAATCCAAACAAAGACATTCAGCGAACGCAGACCACGCAAAAAACCTTTCTTTCACCCTTCAGCCATGCCCTCCAAGCTTGCCCGCTGCATGGTGAATTTGGCACATGGAAAAACCGAGGACTTGGTGCTTGACCCGTTTTGTGGCACAGGCACATCACTCATCGAAGCCACGTACATCGGGTGCAGAGCGTTGGGTGTGGATGCGCAGAGACGAATGATTTTGGGCTGCAAAAAAAACTTGGCATACTTCAACATCACGGCTGAAGGTTTACTGTTGGCGGATGCTCGGCAGTTGCCTTTTTCAATGGTTGATTGTATCGTTACTGACCCGCCGTACGGACGCTCGGCGAGTACTCTTCGGTCGACGACGAAACAGTTGGTGCAAGAGGTTTTGGCTTCTTCGTATGAACTGTTGTCAGCGGGGCAACGAATTTGTATCGCTTCACCTAAAACATTAAACATTAAAGCCCTAGGCGTGGCTTTGGGGTACCACCATGTGGAATCCCACTTCGCCTACGTGCACAGAACTTTAACAAGGGAAATCGCAGTGTTTGAGAAGGTGCATAACTAACGAGTATCCGCGTCGTTTTCCTGGGAACAAGCGGCAGCGTGCCAACTCTTAAGCGGAGCTTACCATCTGTCGTTGTCGAGTGTCCAAGACAACTGTGGATGTTTGACTGCGGAGAAAACACTCAGCGGCAAATGATGCAGGCAAAAGTCAGTTTCCACAAAAAACTGAAAGTTCTCTTAACCCACCTGCACGGAGACCACGTGCTTGGTTTGCCTGGGGTTTTGCAGACGATGGCGCTGATGGACCGCAAGGAACCAGTCCAGGTTTATGGTCCGCCTGGCATTAAGGATTTCCTCGTCTGCACAAAAGAAACACTCAACTTCGGTTTAACGTTCCCTGTGGAAATCAACGAAATCATAAGCGAAGGCACGATTCTGAATGAGGAAGAGTACAGTCTTGTAGCAGCGAAATCCAGCCATGAAGTCCGAGGTTACGCTTACGCGCTCATTGAAAAGCCGCGTCCGGGAAAGTTTTACCCTAAGAAAGCCGAAGCGCTCGGAATTCCATTGGGCGAGCTTTGGTCTAAGCTTCAAGACGGGAAAGAAATAACGTTGCACGACGGCAGAGTGATTAAGCCAAGCGACGTGATGGGCCCACGTCGGGCTGGACGCAAAATTGTTTACACAGGCGACACGAGACCTTTCGATGGGTTTGCCAAGTTTGCGGCGGACGCTGACTTGATTATTCATGAGAGCACCTTTGACGATTCGTTAGCTGAAAAGGCCGCGTTGGATGGTCATTCGACCCCCAGTCAAGCTGCTGAGGAGGCGAAGGCGGCTGGGGCTAAGAAGCTGGTTTTGACTCATATCAGCGCAAGATACACTGATGCCGGACTGCTGCTTGAGCAGGCGAAGAAAATCTTTGCTGACACGATTGTAGCTGAAGATTTTATGAACATTGAACTGCCGCTTAAAGGAAGCTAGCCGAGAAGCTGTTTGAGTTTTTGGATGCTTTCGTTAACGTTGCTTGTTGATTCGATGATTACAGCCTTGTCGTAGCCCATTTTTTCCAAGGTTTGTTTGAACCCGTCATAGTCGATCTTGCCTTTACCTATGCCCATGTGCTGGTCGTCTGAACCATCGTTGTCGCTTGCGTGTATATGCACGATTTTGTCAGCTAGCAAATTGAAGAATGGCTCTATTTGGCCTTCAAGCTCAGCGTGACCAAGATCCAATGCGATTCCTAGCGGCAAGCCGGTTTCACGGTAAAACCGCATGAACTCTTCAGGCTTATGCATCAGAAACCAATATTTCCCCGGCAGGTTTTCCAACGCGATGTTTAAGCCGTACTCTTCAGCTGCCTTGTAGAGTTCCTGAATGCTTTCACTGTTTTGTTTCCACTCGGCGCCTGGATAAAATTGGCTGATTCCGGTTAGCGCGCCAGGGTGAAAAACCCACACTTTAGCATCCAACTCGTTCGCGTAAGCCATAGATTGCTTAAGCCGTTTTACGGCGGCGCTTAGCATGACTTTCGAAGGCGAGGCAATGTTTATGTCGGCAAAAGGCGCGTGCAATGAGTACTCAAGGCCGAAGCTTTTTGCTGCTTCTTTGAGGGTGTCCACTCGTTTTTTGCTAAGCTCTTGGATGCCGTCATCCACGATTTCAATGTATCGAGTTTGCATGGTTCCTAAACGTTTAACCATCCGATTGAACGGCTCGCCTAAGCAGAAGAGCATTGAAACGCCAACCTTAACTTTAGACATGGGATAGTTGCCTCATAACCGGTTACACGAAGGTTCAACGGTTAACACATCGAAAACCACCTAATAATCTAATCTAATCCTG
>DATHCJ010000006.1:0-30102 GCA_035319575.1 Candidatus Limnocylindrales bacterium | reverse complement strand
CTTATTAGTGAGAATGCATAGTAATATCGGCAGTGATCTACATGAATTCAGTAATCGTCACAAGGCATTCACAAGTCACAATACCCAAAGATGTACGTGAGGCAGTAGGGATAACCGAAGGTGACAGGGTAAAGATGAGGGTGGAAGGAAAGAAGATTGTGATTGAAAAAGCAGACGAAGAAGCATGGAAAGACTGCACTGACTTCTTACCTGAGGATTTCGAAAAGCTCATGGCGTCTCTCCGCTCTGATTCCAGAAATAGATTCAAACGCCTTGGGCTGGTTTCTTGATTGAGTGAAAAAAAGACGGAGAGCGAAAGCAGCCTCAGAACTGTGCTAGTTGATACCTCGATAATCGTGGATGTGGACAGAGGAAGGGAAGATGTAATAGAGCTTTGCAAACAGTTAACCAGCACTGATAGCGCCTTCATTAGCACTGTAAGCGTTTCAGAAGTATTGACTGGGTCTTACCTGAGAAAGGATTATGCTGTCGCCGTGAACAAAGCGGAAAAAGTGCTTAATCAATTTCGCTGGGTTCCATTGAACGGCGAAGTGGCAAAGGTTGTTGCCCAACTGAACGCGTACCTTCTGGCGAAGGGGCAGCCGATAGAATACCAAGATGTGGTAATCGCTGCCTCTTTTCTTGTAACGCGGTGTGCCGTGCTTTTAACTGAAAACAAGAGTCATTTTGAGAGGTTTCCTAACTTAAGAGGCAAAGTAATGACCCCGAAGGAGTTTTGTCAAGGGACGGAAACACGCACGACCAAGAAGTCTCCGTAACCCTTACACTTATTTGACGAGGATCGTTGGCTTTCTTAGTTTAGGCTTGTAGCGTCGGGCGCTATAGACGATGATTCAAATCTCTTTAGCCTATTTAAGCAATCTTTTTTGTATGGTTTTACCTCAAGCTTACGAAAATCCTTATAGCAATGGAGGACGATAATGCTTAATGGTGAAAATCTTGGAAAGTGGTGTCGAGGTCAAAAAAGTGGATTCTCAAGGCCGCATTATCTTGCCGTCTGACTGGAGAAAAACTGAAGTTGGAGAAAGCAAAGAGGTTTACATCATAAAAAGAAAGGGTTACCTAAAATTAGTGCCTAAACGCCGCGTAGATTTAACTGAATACTTTGACAAAGTGGATTTAGGCGTGGAAGCCATAGGCAGTTGGGCGGAATTTGAGAAGAAGTTTTGGAAGTCACATAAATGAAGTTCTTGGATGCAAACCTGTTTATCTACGCTTATTATACGCCGAAAAAACAACTAACTGATAAAGAAAAGAAAATGAAAGAGTTTTCAAAGAAGATTATACGCGACATCTCAGATGGGAAAGAACATGTTTTGACCACTGTTGTGCATTTGTCTGAAATAGTAAATATCCTCAAGAACTCGCTGTCTTCGGAGCAGTTGGCAGGGCTTATTCGTGGCTTTTTCATGCTTGAAAATGTCAAAATCGCAGGCGTTTCTGCGGAGGCGTATCTCGCAGCTGCCGAACTGGGAGACGAACTGAAACTGGAAGCGAATGATGCCTTAGCCGTTGATATCATGCTGCAAAACGATGTTAACGAGATATACTCTTTTGATGGGCACTTCGACAATTTAGAAGGCGTCTTAAGGCTGCCTTCAAGTTGAATAACACAAATATTTGCTCAGGCTTGTAGCTTCATTACGTCAAACTTTTCAAAATCTTATCGCAAGGGATTATACTAAAAGCCCGCGGTGGGAAGAGTTATTTCCAATAAGCCCCAAAGGTCAAAGTTAAACTTCTTGACTTTTTAAGAGTGCTCAGGCGATGGGAGTTAAAGGAGAGAATCCGCAAAATTTCAAGTCCTTTATTTTTCTGAAAAATAGGTTCGCTCTGCCTAATCTTCTGGAGCTTTCTCTAATGCTTTTAAATGAGAAAAAAAGGAAAGTAAATTGGTTTTTGCTTCTTTGGCTTATGGTCGTTTTCTCACAGTCAGCACTGCTAGTATGGCGCCGATTATGATTATCACGATTATTATTGCGACTACTCCTAACTCTACCGTGCCTGTTGATGCTAAGCCTGATGGTGGTGAAGCTGTAGGTGCCATTGTTGGTGGAGCACTCATTACGTTGAACGTAGTCTCCCCGCTCGATGGCCAGTAAGCGTTGGTGCCTCCGAAACTAGCGTAGACCGTGAAGTTGCCTGGAATGCTTGGAACCCATGTTAGGCTGTAGGTGCCGCTGATGTCAGTGGTCGCCGTGCCTATGACATAGCAGTTGTTGTTTGAGTCTTTGACAGTTATTGTCACTGGTACTCCGGTGAAGGTTGTCGGTTGTGCTTGCTGCTGATAAACGTAGCCCATCCACTGAGTCATGATTGAGTCAGCTGCGCATGGAACTCCGTTTGGAAAGTCCGCCTTCTGCGCTGCTTGCTGTGTGCCAGCGGAAGTGTCGATAACTGTACCCGATATGACTACGTTGTCTCCGAATGTGGTGACCTTAGGTCCAACTGTCACTGTAGTTGCGCTAGGTCCTTTGCCTACACTGTAGATTTGGCCGTCATAACCGTTGAAGAATGTTAAGTAGCCGGCTGCCATAGCCCACGCGCTTCCAGTACCAGCCCATTCGCTTGGGTAGCCTGAAAGTCTCCATATTTGTTGTCCCGTTGTAGCGTTAATGGCGGCTAATGTTGCACCAACATAAATTGGGTTGGTTACAGTGTGTTCATCAGTAGCTAGGTATACGACGCCGTTAGCAATACTTTGTATTTGTGTTGGATATACACCGTAAGGCCCGTTAAAGCCTGAGTAAGTGCTATTGTCTGGTTGAGATGGTCCACCGTTGCCCCAAGTGAATAATGGCTGTCCAGTTTTATCGTTCCACGCATAGCATACTCCGCCGTATGAACTGCTGTAGAGATTTCCGTAAGCAAGGAAGGCTTGATTGGGGGGAGATCCTGGCGTGCCATAGTAGGACAATGCATTTTCAGATGTGGTTGGACCCCATAGCTGTTGGCCGTTTGTCAGACTGTATCCTACCCATTGCATAGTTTCTTCATAGTTCATCACGAACGTGCGGGTTTGCCAGTCAGCTCCACTGAATGTTACTGTTAGGTTTCCCGGTGGTGGGGTATAGGTCTTGCTCCAAAGTAACGAACCGATTGCGCCTACAGATGAGTTGAGGTTGATGGCGTACACTGTCCATGGAAGCTGCGCGTTGGGTTGGTCGCTTGCTGGGAAACCTTCGGGTAGAGCTGTGTAACAAAGCATCATATCCCCATAGTCTACCGCACCAACCGTTAAGTCATTGCCTCCCACGGGACCGAAGGGAGTAAAAACGACAGGTGGTACTGGCAGTGGATTGAGCCATGGTAGCGAGACGTTCCAGTCGTAAGTTGTTGGCGAATTAAATGCGGAAATAGCGCGACCTTCAGCAATACCGATGTTTCCGTCTACGTTAAGCGTCGAACCGTAGGGTACTGGAAGCACTGTCCCGTTGGGGTACATTGCGTCTTCGCCCGTGATTGGAATAGGAATCTGACTGCTTATGAAATTAAAGAGGAAACCGTTCCCGGGTTGAATTAGGACCGATGGCGAAACGCTTCCGGTGCCAGTATACGGATTAATGTCGTACAACCAAAGTCTCGAGGAGTTCCATTCCTCCAAATACCAGTCTGGAGCCGCGAATGTGCCCACGTTATTGAAGATGTACTGCAGATACTCACCGCTTGGACCCCATTGTACTGCGCCTGAAGGAACGTTGGTTACGTTGAATAGTGAGTCTCCCGTGAAGCCATCGAACAGTTCCCAAGTGGATCCTACTTCTGCAACTAGTATTGCGGGAAAAACTCCGTGTTGATCGGGGTCGTAAACTTCCATTGTGTATCCGAATGACAATTGAGGAATGTTCTTGTTGCTCCAGAGTTGCTGCCCTGTTTGAAGATTAACGCAAACGGTTGGTCCAGTAGCACTGCCTCCAAGGAGTGGCGAACCTGTGAACGATGCGACTACTGTGTAGTATAGGTAACCGTCTATTATTATTGGGTTTTGGAATCTCGGTGCATATGATGAGCCTTCGAAGTAACCAATTGATTTATCATTGGGATACATGTTTCCTCCGACTTCTCCGCCAAATTGCGTCGGCGTTGTCCACATTATGTGTGAGGTTAAAGGCCCGACAGCGTCACCTTTGTATAAGATAGTGCTTGTGTAGCCTGAGGGTCCAGGTATAGAACCAGAAAGCCCTGTGCCAAAACCAAGCCAGTTTGACGAAATAGTGTACCAGTCGTAGTTTTGACCATATATTGGGTATTGCCAGTAGTTTGTCGGTAACGCGGCAGCTGGAGTCGATGGGATCGGTGTTGACTGAACAGTGACTGTTGTTGATGTGGTGCTCGGCAGATACGTGTCGCCAACTAGACTTGAAGTGGGGTTATACTCGCCAGCGTATGCTGCATAAGCTTGCCCTGCAAAACTAAAGGTCAAAGTCCACGTGCCAGCTGTGGTAGGCGTGAAGGCGTAGGGTTGTGATGATGTTGGGTCTGTGACAACAGCCCAGCTTTCCGTTGTGTTTGTACCGGAAGGTGAGGTAATCGTAAGCTGGTAGTTGTGGAATCTATAATCGTTTGAAAGCAACGCGTAGCTATAACCAACAGTTGCAAAACCGGCTGCTCCGAAAACAGGGTCAAGCCACATGTAAACGTGCGTTGTCTGCCCGACACCTATGGGATTAGGTGCAGCAAATATGTAGGCATAGGTTGGGATGTTCCATCCCGGCGTGTGCGCGCTAACTTTTGGTATCAGTACCATTGAAGCCGTCATTGATAATACGAGAAATGTAGCAATCGCGATAGCCAAAGCTTTGTTTCGAGCAATATTCATTTTCTTCTTCTCCTTTTACAATTTTTTTGAGAGATCAAGAATTTTAAAAAAACTCTTAATCCTGTATTTTCTGTCTTTTTTGGCTTAAATAGTTTGTTGTTGGGCGAGGCTTGTGGCAAAATTTACGTTCTGTCAATTCAGTAGCTTAGAACGGATTTTCGTCTTTAATGCAAAGTAAGTGGAATGCAAAGCATGAGTAGTTAACCATGAAAAAGGCAAAATTGGGAAAAATAAGACCTTCATTTTAATGTGACGAATTGTTACACGGTGATTGCGTTAAAGCAGCACTTTTTTGAATCAAGACATCACAGCGTAGAACACCGTTTTCAGCGGGGCTTTCCAATTGCCTTTCGGTTTTTTGTATCAAAGGCTTTTTCTCTTACATGTCATACTTGTACCCTCTTGTGAAAAACGCTTGGTTAAAGAAGGACTTCAGAAGCTAACGGCTTATCCAGAAGTTATAACTCGCCTGCCAGAAGCGGAGCTTCAAGTTGAAGGCGTTAAAGCGTGGATCCTGCAGGCGGAAAGGAGCCAGCTGGTTTTCTTCCAATTCCCAACTGGGAAATGTTTGCCTTCGCACAGCCACACTTACGACCAGTGGGGCCTCGTTGTAGATGGGGAAATGGAGCTAACCGTCGCCGGGAAACCGCGAATCTTCGAGAAAGGCGACGAATACCTTATCCCAGCCGGGTCAGTACACTCCGCCAAATTCCTCCGCCCAACAAGAGTGATTGACTACTTTTCAGAGAAAAACAGGTACAGCCCTAACCAAGCCAAGTAACGCATGATGTTTCCCACCAGCTTTTTCCCGTCTAATGTAAAACTGATATTACAGATAGGACGATTCAGAATTTAAAAAACACCTAAAAATTTCAACGCCACAACAGCCAGTGCCCCAGCAACAACAAGAAAAATCACGATTCTCGAGTTTAGAATACTCTTTGATTCCTCTTCGTTCTTCTGGAACTCGTACTCCTTTATTTCTTTGGTTTTAGAGTTTATCTGAACCTTAGCCGACAGCTTTTGGAAAATCATTTCAACAACGTACAATTCGCCGTCAAGCGAAACTTTCATAGGAAGCCAGTTTCCCTTGTACCCTAACCTTTTCAGAAAGTCCTGCGTCATAGACGTTGCGCTTTCCGCATCGAATCCTGAAGCTTCTCCTGTCGCAGTAGACATTAATCTTCAGTCATGAATTGTCACTTCACCATTTTTAGGATTTATGAATTCCAAAACCTTATTCATAATCAGCATACAGCTATTTAACAAAAAAAATCTCGCGAATAGCTGTAATGGCGGCTTACGGCGGTGAATTAGGAGTTTGCTGAAACGCCCCATTCATCACGTTTGTCTGGTTTAAAAGAGTGTTTTCAAAATTTTTCAGCTGTTGCATCTGAGGGATATTCTGAGTGTTAACCGTCTGCTCTAAAGAGGTTACCGCGTAGCCGACAACCACACATGCCAGAACGACCGATGCAGTTACCAATAGTAAAGTAGCTACTGCCGTCTCCAAGAGGTTTATTCTCCTTTCGAAGATTACTTTGTTGTAAAAACTTAATTAGCTTGTTCTACGGACAGAATTATTCCTATCTTCACAATATTTCAAAAGAAAACAACGGGGCAATTCGCCAATCGATGACCTCTTCGCTTCTTTGGGTTCAAAAAAAGGTTTCAGCGCTTATTGACCATTGATTTACTTTGGCGCCGAGGGTTGACTGGCTGTCGCCGGTGAGGCAGAAACGGTGGCTGCTGACACTGGCGCTTCAGTTTTCTCGGACGACAGTTGATTCTGCGGCGGGCTTGCTATTATCTGTATTTTTTCCGCCATTGGGTGAAGCAGGTCAGGGGGCGGGTAGGGCGTGTTCAGGTTGGCCGCTAGCATATAGATCGAGTTGAAAACGTGCTGGTAGATCGTGAAGAGTAACTGCGGAATTTTTGTTTTGGGGTTGACTTCCAGTTTTTTCTTGATGTCGTCCGGTTTACCAACTAAGCTAACGGTGCCCGTGATGCTGTACTTAACCACGTTCGGCTTCGTGGAAATCGACAGTTCGAAGTTGAGTATCACTTGGTTGTTGTCTTTTTTTTGTTCTTCCAACTTCGCGTTTACGTCGAAAAAAAGTTCTTCTTCTTTCCCAGGGTTTTCGCCTGCCCTTTCAGCGTGTAAACTATTAAGATTAATAGAAACGATGACTCCGGAGACAGAATACTGCGGGTTTACGGCTTATTCCTCTTCACATCATTCTTGTGGTTTCGATATTTAACTTTTGCATTCAACCGGTATCAGCAACAACCGTTGAGATGGTAGAGTCGCTGTCACGGGTTTACGTAAGTATAGAATGCGGGCACGGAAAGCTCTGCGTTGAACTTGAAAGTTTCATCTCCTTTAGCGTTCGCTTTTGGCTTCAACACGATTTTTTTAGGGACGTCCTCCTCAAAGTAAACTATGTAGCAGATTGTTGTCCCTAATCCCAGACGGGCGAGCTGCTGAACTGTCGACTTGAATTTTTCGTTTTCCTGAATCTTACCCTTTATTTTTTCGATAGCTTCAAACAGAATTTCCGCTTGCCCTTGTTCCGTAAAAGAAATTTCGATGTTTCCAGATTGGATCCACGCTGATGATTCCTCCTTTCCTTTGCCGCCTTTTTTCCCCTTATCTGCTGGCTCTGCGGGCCTTTTTGCCTGAGTTTTAAGATTTTTCTGCAGACCTATTGATTTCTGGTACCACTCGTCGTTTTTGTGCGTACTTTCCGAGTCTCGCAACAATGAGCCTAGCCACTGACTGTAATCTTCATACAACGCTCGATACTGCAGAGTTTGACTTGTAAGGAATTCTGTAAGGTCTTTTAAAGACGTAAACGTGCGAATTTCTGTTCCCATTTTTTACTGCCTCCTCGCTGACGGAGGTTAAGCTGGTTGAATTAACTACCGTTATTTTTGGATAAGAGGGTTTGTCTATTCCAGAAATTACATACTGTTTAACGTGCCCGCGTCATATTGAGGTTGGTTTTGTCTAAGGTTAGTTTGTGTAGAGCTTAGTGATTGGACATTTCGTCTGTTGCAGTCTGTTTGATTTTCGAGCCTATTCTTTACCCGTTCCTTGCTTTCTCATAAGCGTTAGCAACAGCTTCACTTGTTAAGACACCAACAACTTTAGTTGGCGCTTCCTTGTCAACGACAGGCAGCAAGTCGATTTGTTCTCGAGTCATAAGCTTGTAAGCCTCAAAGACTGCCTCGTCGGGAAAAGTTGAAATGTTCTTTAGAGGAATCTGCTCAACCTTAGTGCTATCCCGTTGGTCCTTTGGAACCTTGATTATTTCATTCCAAGTGGCAACTCCTTGGAAAATGCCGTCTTTCTCGACGAGTGCGTCGTGGTATTTAGCCTGAAACATGACTTCGAAGGCTTCAGCGAGGGTCTGGTCTGGGCGAACTGAACCGATCTCGGATTGCATCACATCCTTTACCCGGACACTCGCCAAAGTCGTAGAACCGATTGTCTGTTCAGCTTCCTCAGTAGCGCCAATGTAAACGAAAACACCCACTACTATCAGGAGGAAATATGGCGGATCTATAATGCCGATAAATGCCATGCCGATGCCGAGAATTCTGCCGATGTAGCTGGCGTATTTTGTGGCTTCCGTGAAGTTAATGCGTTCTGCCAGTAAACCCCTCAAAACCCTACCACCGTCCATGGGAAAGGCTGGGAGCAGATTAAACGCGCCCAGTAGCAGATTCAGGTATCCTAAGTCAAGCAGTAAGTTCCCGGTTGAAATCACCACTGAAGACGGAGTGAACATCAGTTTCACCGGCAACACGTAGTTTATGCCGACGAGTGCCGCACCCAGAACAAGGCTTGTGAATGGGCCTGCAAAGGCCACTCGCCACTCTATCGCGGGGTTTTCTTGGATTTCCTCTATCTCTGAAACTCCGCCGATGGGATAGAGAACAATTTTGCGAACTTTTATGTTGTAATGTCTTGCAACGAGTGAATGAGCTAGCTCGTGGAAAAGCACGAAAACAAACAGGAATACGACGAGGATAAACGAGTAAATTTGATGGTAGTACACGGAGAGACCCAGCACCGCTATCATCAAGAGGATAAAAGTGAGGTGCAGCTCGATGGGAATACCCCATACAGAACCTATTTTAAAAGACATTTTCATGGCTGAAATGAGAGTAAATTTCTCTTTTTAAATTTTCGATAAACATCATTTTCAAAGGCCAGGTTCCACGCGGCGTTCCACTTTTGCTCTGCAACATTCTTGCTTCTATGCTTTTGAAAAAACAAAAAAGGGGAAAAAGAGCTTTTGTTTTTGCTCTTTTAGCTCACGGTTTTTTTCTCAGCATTATTATTGCGAGTGCCGCGACGCATACGACTATCACGATTATTATTGCTGCAACTCCAAGCATTACGGTTTCTGTTGATGCAAGACCTGTTGGCGGTGAAGCGGTCGGTGCCGGTGTCGCCGGTGCGCTGCCGGCGTAGGCGTACGTCTCAGCGCAAGATCCGTAGTATGACGCTGTGCCCCCGAATGTGGCTACGATGGTGTAGTTGCCCGGTATTGGAGGCGTCCAGTCGAAGCTAAATGTGCCCGCAGAACTAGTTGTGGTTGTGCCAATGGTGTACGTATTGTGGTTGATGTCGGTTTCGCTCAGGGTGACTGGAACACCAGTAATGTTTGTTGGCATCGGCTGCTGCTCGTAGACGGCTTCCATGAACTGTGTCATGCTTGCGTCAGATACGCATGGTAAACCATTTGGGAAGTTCGCTTTCACCGCTTCCTGCTGCGAACCCGCTGATATGTCCATTACTGAACCGGCTATAATCATGGTTGAGCCGACTGTTGTAGCCGGATTAAGTGCGGCAACTGTTGTTTCGCTTGGTCCCTTGCCGAAGGCGTAAACTTGTCCGTCGTACGAGTTAAACAATGTGAGGATTCCGTATGAAACTTCTGCTGCAGTATCCGCGAAGGCTAGAATCTTCCATAATAGCTGTCCGTTAGTCATGTTGATGGCTAGGTATTGTGCACCATGGAAGAGCGGTGGGCTGTACTCGTGACCCTCTGACAGGTATAGCATTCCTGGACAGGCGATTCCTCCAAACTGAACCCATAATGGCCATATGCCGTAGGGAGTTTCAATTCCTGAGGGGCCCGTCAGCTTTGTCGTGCTTGTCCACCAGATGACGTTACCGTTCGTCTCGTTAACGGCCCATATGTCACCGCCTAAACCCCAGAAGAATATTACGCCGGCCTGCGTGTTGATGAGGTCCTGAATGCCGTAATCATCATAAGGATTAGGGGTAGCGCCGCCCGCAGTGAGAGTTGCTGTCCAACGCTCTGCGCCTGTTTGTATGTTGTAAGCAGTGACTACGTCCGTAGCTTGGTTGAGATCAACGTAGTTTCCGTCGCCAGCAAGAGTGAAAAAGTTTTCACTCAGCCTCGTAAAAGGTGTCTCTGTTCTATTATAAATCCACAATAGAGCACCAGTGTACTGGTTGAAGCCTGCTTCAATTAACCATCCAGCCGTTTCTCCGACAGAGGGCGCTAGGGTTGTTGAATCTCCGTAGGTTGCTACTATGACGTTGCTTCCGATACCGCCGGTAAACGTATTGCCGTAGGTGAGGCCATTGTAGCCATTGTCGTCAGGTACAGATGTATTATTCGTGCCGATAAGAGCGCCATCAAAAGTAGTAGGTATCGGTACTGCGTATTCCACTCCTTCATCGTACTGATAAGCTCCCATTGAAACGCCAGCCGGACCGAAAGTGAACGTCGGAGCTATAGTCCAGTCGATTTCTCCTGGAAATGGTAGAGCGGCTTCTTCAAGCGCGTCTGTCATGTTCCATTCGACTAGTGTAGGTGTGCTGTCATATTGATTGACAGTTGTCAATCCAGCCCAAGTTCGTCCTGGCTGCACAAGCTGGTAGCCAGTGGTATAGTTAATGTAGTAGCCCATCAAGTCTCCATTTGGATCCGTCACAAGAGCGCCAGTGTCAAAGCCGTAGCCAGGAAGAGAAGAGGGACCGCCTACAATGCTGCAGACGAACGTGCCCGTCATTGCATCATACAAATTGTACTCTCCTGAATTAGGCGGATTAGTTATCCCCGGCACACTTCCTGCGGTTATGAGGTATGGTCCCACAACACCGTACTGGTCAACAGACTCCCAACTAGGCTGCCAACCGCAAATCAAGGGGTTAGTGGTGTTTATAGTGAATTCGAGTTGTCCATTGTAGAGGTTCCATGCGACAATGCCGTTGCTGTAATACGTGTCTGTCGTGTAATGAGTAGCGTACAACATACCATCGATGCACACTGGGTCCCATTTGGGCTGGTACTGTGAGGTTGTCCAGTAGTTGCTTAATTCGGTTCCGCCAGCATCTCCTCCAGCTACGCCGCCGATACACCAGGGCTCTGTCCATAGGATGTGAGAAGTTGTTGGCCCTGTCGTGTAAGGATTATAGTTTCCCGTTTCATTGTAATCTCCAGTATAAGCAAACGGGGCAGGATAAGTTCCAAGCCACGGTCCAGTAATAGTGTACCAGTTTTGGACGTTTTCTGCGTTAACTGGGGTCTGCCACCAACTTGCAGGAAGCGGAGTGAGCGGAATACCAGTTGCAGGCGTCGTGGTCACACTAAGCGTTGTTTTGACACTGTGGCTGGGTTCCATGTAAAAGGTGCCTATTAATCCTACTGATGCAGCAATAGCTGGCGTAAGATATTGTCCACCGTAGAAGAATTCGAATGTGTAGTTACCTGTCGTCGTGGGAGTGAAGTAAGTAGTTGTGCCTCCGGTTTCGTCCGAACTGAATTGTCCAAGCGTAGTAGAAGTTCCACTTGGATTAGTAACAACGACCGTCATATTCACCGCGACTTCAAAGTCTGGTATCGGTATGGCGAGCCAAAAGTTAACAGTCACTCTTTGACCGACGCCGCATGGGCTCGGGGCGACATTAATGAAGGAAATTGTTGGATAATTGACTGTTGGCGTCGCTGCAAAAGCGTTTGGAACATTTGCTGCTGAAGCTGTCAGTGAAAATATGAAAATCAAAGTGATTGTAATAGCTGCAGTTTTGTTTTTCAGTATTTTCATTTGTTATTTTCCTTTCCTATATTTTGTTTTTAGCGTCGAGAAGAAGCAGAGAATATGCCTCTTCCCCACGCGGCGCTTATTTATTTGTTTCGAGATAAATAATTTGTGCAAAACGTTCGTGGCGTAATAAATCGGAAATTCGTTATTTTTGATTTAAAAACGGCAAAATAAAAGAAAAATCGTAAGTTTGAATTCAAAAATAGCATATAAAACGAAGGTCGCACGCGCCTTAAGAAATCTCGTTTGAAACAGCAACAGCAAAAACTGTTGAGGAAATCATGAAACTCAAAACATATCAAGGCATCAGTAACACGAGGAAAAACAAGCACGATATGATTATATAACCCTTTAAAGTTAAGCCATTTGAGGAGAATGCTTTGTCGGAGCTTGTGTGGAATAAGCCTGTTATCTGCATTTTTAAGGAGCGAACCGTAAACCCGGAGGAAGACCCATTCGTGGTAGTTAAGGCAAGAAAAATCACGCTGTCCCCCTTGGATAACGGTGAAGTAACTGGGAAGCTTCAGGATTTCTTCACGCTGATGGGTGACGCAGATTACCTCTTGTCAGCTAAGGGCGCAGTTGACCATTACGTCATGTGCTGGTTCGACGACACCGAGCCAGACATGAATAGGGATCTGAGGCGTTTAAGAGGAGTTACACTTCAGGGAAAGGTAACGTGCGATATTAACGCAAGCAGCAAAAGAACGTACAACGCTTCTTTCAAGGCTGAACATGCCAAACTGAAATAAACGGGCTTATGCGGTTTTGCGATTGCTTGCCCATCCCTCCCGGGGTTTAATCGATAAGCCAAATGAGTTGCTAACTGTTAATCTTCTCAGCCAACTCTTTAACCGGAACTACGTTTTGTTCTCTTTTCGCTAGATTTCTGAGCATAACCGCATCCTCTTTTAGTTCCCGTTCGCCAACGATAACTGCATAATCCACTCTGCGCTTGTCCGCATCCTCTAAAGCCTTCGCCATCCTTCGCCCCATAACCTCAAACTCAACTATCACCCCTGACTGCCTAAGTGACTGCGCAATTTTTAGAGCTTCAACCTTCAACGCATCATTGACGGCAAAAACAAGAACACGTTTTTCACGCTCATCTCCAACTTTGTTTTCCTGCGCCTGAAGAGCCAGCGCTACGCGGTCAATCCCATGTGCACAGCCCACTGCAGGCGTCGGTTCACCGCCGAACAGTTCAATTAGCTTGTCATATCTGCCTCCTCCGCCTAAAGCAATGTCCAACTCGGGAGTGTAAACTTCAAAAATCATGCCGGTGTAGTATTCCAAACCCCGGGCGAAACCGGGCTCGACAACCTTGACGGGGCAGCCGTTGGCAACCACAAGTTTGAGGATGTCATCGAGGTTTTCAACGGCGACCCTCGCCCTCTCGTTCCCCGCCACGTAACATTTGATTTTTTCAACCGTTTCGAAGCAATCGTCGCTTCTCAACTGCAGCAGCCCCTCAAGGACGCGACGACATCGCTCTGTCGGCGCCAGCTTGAATGCTTCCTGATACTCTTTCTTATCCATACGCTGGAAAATAGCGTTCTGAGTTTTTTCGTCCATATCTTCTTCGCCAAGAATCCCTCGTAACACGCCCATATGACCTAACTTGAAGGCGAAGCCGCGCAAGCCTAGCGACTTCAAGAAACTGTCAGTTAACAAGAGAATTTCGGCGTCGGCTTCAGGACGATTGGAACCTATTAGCTCAAAGTTTGACTGCCAAAACTCCCTGAAGCGTCCCCGTTGAGGCTCGTCGTATCGGTAGACGCTGCCCGCGGAAAACAACCTAAGCGGTTTAGGTTCATTCTTCAGAGCTGTTGTGGTTATCCGAGCGATTGAAGCCGTGAATTCGGGTCGCAGGGCAACATTGCGGTCGCCGAGGTCTTTAAAGATGAACATGCGCTTGCGGATTTCCTCGCCTGCTTTGGCATTCAGTAACTCAAAAGACTCCACGACAGGTGTGATAACCTCTCTGTAACCGTAAAGGAGGGCTGTTTCTCTGGCTTTACTGATGATACCAGTAAGAGCTTGGGCTTCTTGATCCAGCAAGTCTCGCATTCCGCGAACAGTTTGGAAAGTTGGCATGATGTTTTCTCCGTTGCTTTAAAAGGATCAATTGTTCTTTTAAACTCTCCTTAAGTCTTAAACGCTTCCAGTTCAATGGTCATCATTTTAAGCCGAAAACTTGGGCATCATATGTTGTCAGAGTAGTTGTTGTTTCAACCTGTTACAACATAATTTTATATTTTGAGGCATCGAACGTAAAAAGAGGCGCGGAAAATGGAACAAGCACAGACGTACAAATTGGATCTAACAGAGACGGATGGAAACGGAGACTTTTCCTGTCCTCAATGTGGAACTGTTATATCACCGGATGAGACAACAGAGCAGACTTATTCCATCCTGGAACCCAAAGTCAATGGTCTCGATTTGGAAGAACTGGTGATCTGCTGCAAAGTATGCAAGAGTCAAATTCACTTGACTGGATTCTCTATTTCGCAAGAATTATCGGTTGAATGAACCGCCACGGACGCGGGCAAGTAGAATTTTTATTGTGGGCTGCGAAAAGCTACAATTGAAAGTTATGAGACTCTGATTAATGGTTTTTCTCGGGCACAGTCGATGCGGCAAGAAACGACGATATTATTTAGATCGAGAGTGCTTGCGACTTGCTGGTAAGAATTTGGTAAGATTTGAGTGTAAATCTGGAAAATCGATTTATAATCTCTCTGCTTAGAACTTGAAAAGTCCAAATGGAGAGAAGAGGTACAAATAATGCAGTTGTCTTTGCAAAAAAATCTAAAGAAAAGGCCACGAAATCTACCTTGGCATCTTCTGAAAACCAAAATTTTTCAAGAGAAAACCCACGCTGATCATGTCTGAAGAAAAGCGAAAGTGAAAATTTGGCGAAAGAACAAACCACTAATGATGCATTCGCTGTTGCTTTGACGTATTTCTCATCATCACGCTAGTTGGGATTTGTATGCTAAGTCATAGGGGTAGGTCAACTTTTGCCACGGTACTCTCAGCTGTTGGCATCACGGGCGGAGCAGTGTCTTTAGTTATGGCTGAGTCGCTCATACTTGGCGATGCTAAGCACTGATTGAAAGCGTGCGGTTAGGATAGATGAGAAGCGTTCCAATGTGTCCCAAAAAGCGAGCGGCCATCCCTGAGGAACCTAAAATTATGATAAACCAAGCCGGCTTAAACGAGAAAAAGATTTTGGTGAATAATGAAATTCTTGATTGGATTGCGGTTACGAGTTTGGTTTTTCTTATTTTCAGTTTGATGATGTTACTGTTCTTAAATTACGCTTCGCATTTCGTTAAAGGTGTTGATTTAACAATAATGACGGTTTCATTGATTGTTATGCTGATAACTTTACCGATCCATGGGCGAGAACGCAGAATAGCTAAACTTGTATCTTTCTTTAAAAAGATTAGCAACCTGTCCGATCAATAGATTGAGTTAATGCACATGTTGAAGAAACGATGACGGATTCATTTTGGGATGATAAGTGGTTGTTTCTTTTTTGGCATTTGCTGGTTGTCTGCCAGTACAAGTTATCACCTGCGGAAATTGCGGAACAACATGGAAATTTCAAAGGGTTTACTGCGAAGGCTGGGTTTTCAACGTTTTTTAGCCACCCGTCATGAGTGACATTATGATCACGTTGTCCCCGTTTTTTAGGGGCGTGTTTATTCCTTGAAGTTGGTCCATTAGGACGCCGTTGACCATTGTCACGAACGTTGGCTTCATTTCTTTCTGGGTTGGATCGTAAACCTCTTGTGTAAAGGGTTTTCCGTATTTCTCGGCGACGTCGTAGAGCAGCTCCGACAGCGGCGAATCTTCTCTTAGGTCGAAATCGTCTTCGCTTGTTTTGGTGAAGCTTTTAACCAAGCTAAGGTAGTGAACTTTAACCATCATTTCTTAACCCATCCCTAAAGCTATTTAATGAATTGAACAAAGCAACTCATATCTTTTTTCTGCTGAGAATGCCTTTTTGCTTGAGGTAAACGTGAAAAACGTTATGAATTCCTGTTCATGACGGCCCGATTAAAGAGCTTTTTTCGTCATGAATTTCAAAATCAAAAACCCATTAAGTTAATATACTGTTCAACCGCACTATTAATTCTAAATCTAAGGGAGGAGCATGGTTTGCTCGGTTACACAGGAAAAATTCTACGCATTGACTTATCTACAGGCAAGACGACTATTGAAAAACTAGACGAGGAAACAGCCAAAAAATACGTCGGCGGCATAGGTTTAGGCATGAAATTATGGCTAGCCAACTCGAAACCAGGCGTTGACCCGTTCAACCCTGAAAACCCACTGGTTCTGGCAGTGGGTCCAGCGTCGGCGACAATGTTTCCCACTGGCGGAAACGGACACGCTTTCATATCAAGATCGCCTGAAACGGGCTTCGTCGGCGAAGCGGTAAGCCATGGCACCTTTGGAGCAGAAATAAAAAGAGCCGGTTACGACGCCATAATTTTGACTGGGAAAGCCGAAAGGCCTGTTTACTTGTGGATAGATGATGATGCGGTTCAATTGCTTGACGCGGACAAGCTCTGGGGTAAATCGCCCTCTGAAACAGAAGACGCAATTAAAGATGAAATTGGGGATTACTACGTACGTGTGGCATCCATCGGGTTAGCAGGCGAAAAACAATCTAAGATCGCAAGCATTGTTAACGAGAAAACTCGCGTGGCTGGAAGAACGGGGCTCGGCGCAGTCATGGGGTCAAAGAACCTCAAATCCATCGCCGTCCGTGGGACCCATGACATTGTTGTCGCTAAACCGGAAGAATTCATTGAATATGTCAAAGAGTTCCATGAGAGAATGAAGGGACCAGCAGCGCAGAAATACCGAACCTTAGGATCGGCAGAAAACGTTATGATTCAAAACGCTTTGTACTGTATGCCCACACGCAACTACAATAACTCTTATTTTGATAACGCCCAAAAAGTAAGCGGCGAAACCCTTAACGAACGTTACATCGCGAAGATAATCGCTTGTAATTCTTGTGCCATGCGATGCGAACATGAAGCAGTAATCCGAGATGGACCCTATAAGGGAACGATGGCACGCATGGAGTATGACAACATCTGGGCATTGGGTCCGAACTGCGGTGTTGACAAGCTTGACGCAATAGTCAAAGCTGCTGAGCTCTGCAACTACTACGGCTTGGACGCGCAAAGTACAGGCGTAACCGTCAGCTTCGTGATGGACTGCCACGAAAAGGGCATCCTGTCACATGAGGAACTCGGCGGAGTCGACGCTCACTTCGGCAACCCGGAAGCGCTCCTTCAGCTTATTGAGAAAATAGGCAAACGAGAGGGAATCGGTGATGTCCTAGCTGACGGAGTAAAGGCAGCCGCGCAAAAAATCGGCAAAGGCTCAGACAAGCTTGCAGAGAACATTAAGGGTTTGGAAGTCACGGGGTACGATTTAAGATGCCTTAAAACGACAGCCTTAGGCTTTGCGGTTTCCTTCCGCGGAGCTGACCATAATCGAAGCGGCGCCTACACTTTTGATATGACGGGTAAGGTCGACCGTTTCAAAGCTGAGAAGGGTCGGGGCAAACTGGTTAAGGATTCCGAGGATGTCTACGCTTTGATTGATTCACTCATCATATGCAAGAACGCCAAAGGCACACTTTACAATGAACTGCCTGACATGGCCAAGCTTTACACGTTAATAACTGGGTACGAGATGACGCCTCAAGAACTCGGCATCACAGGTGAAAGAATAAACACTCTTGCACGGCTTATCAACATCCGCGAAGGGTTAAGCCGCAAAGACGACACGTTGCCGTGGAAGGTTATGAATCAACCGGTCACTGATGATGGACCGGCGAAAGGCGCGGTGGTAACCCAGGGTGAACTTGACCTGCTACTTGATGATTATTACACGGCGCGCGGTTGGACGCTTGAAGGAGTGCCAACAAAAGAACTCCTAGCCAAGCTCGGGCTGGAAGATTTATCAAGCATAATTGAAGGAAAAGAGGATTAGAATGGTTAAAATTCATGAAAGAAAATTCGTTTCAACCGATCCAGAAAAATGCGTCGGCTGCCAGATTTGCGAGTACGCCTGTTCATTCACAAAGGAAAAAGCCTTCAACCCGCTAAAATCGCGCATACGCGTCGTCCGAGTTAATCAAGTGGCCAACATGTCAGTCACATGCAGACTCTGCGAAGAGCCAGCCTGCGTAGCGGCCTGCCCGCGGGAAGCGCTCACACAGTCAGAGGACACTGGAAACATAGTTATTGACAAGGATAAATGCAACGGCTGCGGCTGGTGTGTCGAAGCATGCGACTACGGCGCAATAATGCTGCATCCAGAAACGAAGGTGGTCTACGTCTGCGACCTCTGTAAAGACAAACCTGACGGACCCCAATGCGTCAAATGGTGCCCTGAAGAAGCCATAACACTTGTCACGAGCGACGTGCTGGCTCAGAAAGCAAGAATCAGCGCCATCAAAAAGCTGTTCGCCGAAGGCAAATAAAAAAACCCTTCGACCCTTGATAGTGAGCTTGTTCAAATACGTCTCATCAGGTCAATAGGCTTGACTTTTCTTATTGGCATGCCATTTGTTTGGTAATTTACGATTTAACGGAACCGCTGACAGCGTATTAAATTTCTGATTATTAACGGTACCAAAACTCTTAGGTGCTAAATTTTGCAATGCAAGCACTGAACGACGATAAAAACTTAAAAGGAAGAATCCTGACTAGAATCAGAGATAGAAAAACGCTAATTAATTATCCGTTTGTTTGGAGGTGGAAATTTGTCTGAGAAAAGTGTTGACTTGACTGCAAAACTTCAGAAAATCGGCGAGACCGTGGCCAGCTACAGAGATACTTTGGTTTCTCATTTTAAGGATATGGACGTTGAAGTCAAGGACTGGAATTTTTCGGTTGGTAAAGCAGATAAAGAGTACAACGTAGATGTTACTGTGAAGTTAGTCATTAAGCCTAAGAAGTAAGCATGAAAGCGGTAACAACCAATTTGTCTATGGCCAAGTATCTTTCAACTCGAAAATCTTTTTTCTTCATTTTTATAGGTTTACCTGCTTTCGCTCTTTACCTTTACTTTTTGCAGGGTTCAAACAGATATCATCGGTTCTGCAAGGACTCAATGTGGAACATTACGTGTTTTTCTATTCTCTTGCAATCAGCGCGCTGGTGTTGGGCAACTTTTTTTGGTCTGTGACCTGAAGAACGGTGCTAAACACTCTCTCGATCAAGATGAGCATGAAAAATGCGTTTATCTACTACTGGACTGGCTACTTCGTTGATCTTGTCGTCCCCTGCCAAACTGTATGCGGGGAAGTCACAAGTCTTGTTATCATCATCAAATGCGATTTGGTGCTGCGGGCAGGATTCGAACCTGCGAACCCCTGCGGGAAAGGATTTCCCATCCGGGCGCCGAGTCAAAGCGTCGATCTTGAGTCCTTAGTGGAACACGCATAAGGCGCGTTCTTTCACCTTTGACCTGGCTTGGTTACCGCAGCACGGTGCAGCTAAAAATGTCCGCTTTCTTTCTTATTAATTATTTGCCGTTGACTGGTAGCCTACACGATTTTTTCCAAGTCAACGATGAAACGCTCGAAAACCTTTAAGCCGTCCCTCCAGAAACTTTGGTCTGCCGCGTTTAAGCCGAAGATTTTGCCGATTTCAAGCGGCGACACGCTGCTACCAGCCGATAACGCCTTCTTCAGTTTAGGCACAAACGCTTTTCCCTCTTCCAGGTACTGCTCGTAAAGGGCGTAGACAAACATTTGAGCATACACGTACGGGTAGTTGTAGAAGCGGTAGTTCGCCATGTAATAGTGCGGTTTCATCGTCCACTCCGCTTGCATTTCGGGGAACCATTCAACGGCGTCGCCGTAGATGCGGTCTCTGGTTTGGGTCCAGTGATGGCAGATAGTCGGGAAATCGAGGTATTCGCCTTGTTTGATGCTCCCGTAGAGCGCCTGCTCGAACCAAACGCGCGCGGTGACTTGGAATGTGGTCATGCCTGCTTCGTCCAACACCAAGCATAGAACGGCTTTGCGTCGTGCATCGGATTTTGCCTCGTCAAGCAGCAGGTCCGTGAGCAGTAGCTCGCCGAAAATCGACGCTGTCTCCGCAACGATGGACGGAATGCTTGTGTTCATGAGTGTTTGGCTGCGGCTGTCGTAGTAGTCGTGGGTTGCATGTCCCAGTTCATGCGCTAACGTATAGACGTCGTTGAGAGTTCCGGTGAAGCTGTCTAAGACGAAGGCGGATTTTCCCCTGTACCAGCTTGCGCAGAAGGCGCCGTTGCGTTTTCCGAACCTCGGCGTTGCGTCGATGTGGCGTTTCGCAAACATTTCCTTAACGGCAATTGCGTATTGAGGGTCGAAGCGGCTGTATGCCCGCGTAACTGCGTTTTGCGCCTCTGTGAAAGTGAATCTTAAATCCTGCGCGTCAGGGAGCGGCGCGACGATGTCATGGTTTCCAAGGACGGGTAGGTTCATGAGTTTGGCTTTGACTTTGAGGTAGCGGCGGTACATTCCAGCGTTTTTCTCTATCGCGTGAAGCAGATTGTCGATGATTGCCTGTTCGGTGTCATTACTGATTAGGCTTGACTCCATAGGCGACGCGTATTTCCTTCGTTCCGAAACCGTAACCCAGTCGTTGCAGATGCTACGCAAGGCTGAAGCGAAGATTTCGCCGTCCCTGCCGAGCAAGCTGTAGATCGAACGGTTCGCGGATTCACGTGTTGCCCTGTCAGGGTGCGACAGCAGCCCGTTGGCTTCCCCGTAGTTAAGCGACTTCTTCTCACCCTTGACGACGACATCGAACATGCGGGTGTTCAGCCACTTGCTCTGCAGCTCCTCCCACGCCTGCACGCCGAACTGGTCCTTCTCGATGATCAACTGCTCTTCCACTTCGCTTAGTTGGTGAGGCACGTGACGCTGGACACGTTCAAGCATGTGACGGTAATTCGTCAAGAGTGGATCTCTGATTACTTCAGGCCGAGATTTCACGAGTTCACCAAGCTCTATAGAGAAAAACGCTAACTGCTTACCTAACTGTGCCTCAAGCTTGCTTACTCTGTCGTAAAGCGCCTGCGCCTCTTGAAGGGTCATGTTAGCCGAGAAGGATAGGCCTGCAAAAAGTGAAACATCACCCAGCCTGACATAAAAAGCCTCCAGCTCACGAAGGCACTGCAGCAGATTAGTCTGGTCAAGCTGAGCTATTTTTCCTCGGTAAGCCTTCTCGAAGGAATCAGCCGCAGCTTTTGTTTCACCGATTGCTTTTTCAACGGATGGGTCCTTTGTGCTGAGGAAAAGCTCGGTTAGATTCCATGATACTTCCTGTTCGTTACTGGTCATTTTTTCGCCTTAGGATTAAACTCGGCTCTGTTATTTTGAGTTATCCATCTTTTAGGTTTGGCCAATTGATTATTGGTTGAATACCGCAAGAGTAAAAACGCTGCCTGACCGATACATAAAAGAGCACGCATGCTAACGAGCCACAAAATAATCATCGGCAGCAGCCAACAAATGTCTGAACTTGCAGACGGGAGTGTCCAGTTAATGGTTACTTCGCCGCCCTACCCCATGATAAAAATGTGGGACAGCTTTTTTATCAAAGCCGACCTGAAAATTGGAGAGCTGTGGCGAAAACTTGAAGTTGACGGTAAAGAAGAGACCGTCGTGCAAATTTACGATGCCATGCATGATTACCTCGGCAAAGTTTGGCTGGAAACCTACCGGGTCCTCGTTGACGGTGGTATAGCATGCATAGACATAGGCGACGCAACACGGACACTACAAGGCAAATTCGAACTTTTTCCCAATCATGCGAGAATAACGGAGATCTGCCGGAAAATCGGCTTCATTACGCTTCCCTATATCCTGTGGAAAAAGCCCACGACAAAACCGAAATACAAGGGCAAGGGCGCGTTCCTAGGTTCTGGGTTCCTGCCCCCAAACGCTTACGTCACGCTCGACTGCGAATTCATCCTCATCCTCAGAAAAGGCAACCTCCGCAAATTCCAGCCACACGACAAACAACGCTATGACAGTGCTTTCACCAAACAACAGCGAGACGAATGGTTCAGCCAAATCTGGACGCTTAAAGGAGCACGGCAAACGACAAGCGAGCTGGAAAGAAGAACCGCAGCCTACCCAGACGAAATCGCCGACCGCCTCATCAAAATGTTCAGTATCAGAGGCGACACGGTACTGGATCCGTTCCTTGGCTCGGGAACCACGGCAAAGATTGCGTCGAAAAACGAGCGCAATAGCGTTGGGTATGAAATAGACCAAAGCTTGTTATCGATGATAAGAAGAAAAGTTGGTAATGGCGGAGATAAAGGGATGTGCGTTGAGATTATCGAACGATAAGAGCGACGTAGATGCCTGAAAACCGCGTCAATTTTTGCCTAGAAATTGAACCAAACATTCGCGTTTCCATGCAGAAACAACAGTGTTTAGAGTGGAAAAACGTCAAAAAGTGACCAACAAACTATGATAAAATCACTAACAAGCATTTTGGACTTACGGGTTGGTGTTTTACGTTTCATCTTGGAAAATGCTATGCGGCAAGAATTTTGCAGTTCCTAGCTGATTTTTGTCATTTTTTCAGGTCCACTTCATGTAATGGCAAGTCTGTGAACTTTTTTAGTGCCCCCGCTCTATGAACGTTTAGGCGTCCTTTGTTTTAGGCTGAACATGCATGGCAAAGTTTATTAGCAAGTTGCGTAGCATCTGTTTGTGCCCTTTAGAAAAGTTAGGAGAACCCTTTTTCAGGTTGGATAAATCTCGAATCTTAGGAGTTGAATGTTTGAACTTTACATGTTTAATTAAATCACAGACTTCTAAAATTGTTGGAGAAGTGAAGAATTGACAGCGACAATTCAGAAAGAAGACATTCATGATTTGCTGAAGACTTTTTTCCATGAGAAAGGACTGGTCAGGCAGCACCTTGACAGTTACAACGAGTTTATCGACCATGGCCTGCAAGAAGTAGTCGATGAAGTCGCTGAAATCCCTATTGAAGTGCCGGAAAGCCCATACAAAGTGAAATTAGGACAAATCTGGGTCATTGACCCGCAATCAAGAATAACTGGTCCGTACGTAACCGAAGTGGACGGGACAAAACATGAAATTTACCCGATGGAAGCACGACTTAGAAACTTGGCGTACTCAGCGCCCATCGCTCTGGAAATGACCCCTGTCATCGACGGCAGAGAACAAGACACAGAACTGGTTTTCATCGGCAACATTCCTGTGATGCTTAAGTCGAAGCTTTGCTTCTTGTCGCAGCTTTCGCGCGAAGAGCTTATCGCGGCTGGAGAAGATCCTGATGACCAAGGCGGATACTTCATCGTTAACGGTTCTGAACGCGTTATAGTCGCCATGGAAGACTTAGCTCCTAACCGGGTGATAGTTGACATAGACGAGAAAGGGACCTCACCTGTTTACCAAGCTAAGATTTTCTCGACCACGGTAGGTTTCAGAGCAAGAATCGAGCTTAAACTCAAGTCAGACGACGCTATCTACGTCACGATGCCTGGAGTGCCCACGGAAATCCCCTTCGTCGTCATCATGCGAGCGCTCAGCTTGGAAAAGGACAAGGACATCGCAGAGGCAGTGTCACTTGACAGCGACATCCAAAGTCAACTTGCCGCTTCATTTGAAAAAGCCATAGGCGTAGACACCCCAGCCGAAGCGGTCCTGTTCATAGGCAACCGTGTAGCCCACGGGCAAGTTGAAGAGTACAGACTGCAAAAAGCCGAAACAGCCCTCGACAAGAACTTCCTGCCGCATCTCGGCAGAAGCGAAAAGAACCGAAAAGAAAAAGCCATATTTCTCGGTGAAATGGCTTACCGCGTCTTGCAACTGAAAATGGGCAGGAGGCAACCTGACGATAAAGACCATTTCAAGAACAAGAGGCTACGCCTCGGCGGTCCACTGCTGGCAGACCTCTTCCGAGTGTCATTCAGAAACTTAACCCGAGACATAAAGTACCAGCTCGAACGCATAGGTGTCAAAGGCCCAATCATAACTGTTTCAGCCGCCGTCCGCCCCGGTATAATCACCGAACGTTTCCAGCACGCGTTGGCAACGGGCAATTGGGGAAGAGGCAGAGTAGGCATCACCCAGCTGCTTGACAGAACAAACTACATCTCAACCCTGAGCCACCTGCGTAGGCTCCAGTCTCCCCTAAGCAGAAGCCAACCTAACTTCGAAGCGAGAGACCTACACCCAACTCACTGGGGGCGATTATGTCCAAATGAGACACCGGAAGGCTCCAACTGCGGTCTCGTCAAGAACTTGGCTTTATCAGCCTCAATCGCCGTCGGCGTGAACCCTGACAGAGTTAAACAGTTACTTTTCGAGATGGGCACTGTTCCAGCAGCAGAAGCCTCAAACGAACTACGCATTTCAGGAGCCAAAGTTTTCGTTGACGGAAACATCATTGGCTACTGCAATAATGCACCTGAGATAGCAAAGTCTTTCCGTGAAAAAAGAAGAGCCGGCGAAATCTCGACAGAAGCTAACGTGACGTACTTCACTAAAGAGCAGACTGAAACTGAAGAGTTGCACGCTAACTGTGACGAGGGCAGAGTCAGACGCCCCCTCATAATCGTTGAGAACGGCGTTTCGAAGCTTCAGCAGAAACATTTGGAAAAAATCGGTTTAGGCGAGTGGACTTGGGAAGACCTTGTGAAGAACGGTTTAATCGAGTATTTGGATGCTGAAGAAGAAGAAAACGCTTACATCGCCCTATCCTTTGACCAGATTAAACCTGAAAACACCCACGTGGAAATAGCTACTTACACAATTCTTGGAATTTGCGCCTCAACAATTCCCTATCCCGAGCATAACCAGTCACCACGCAATTCATACCAAGCGGCGATGGCTAAGCAGGCGCTAGGAGTCTACGGCACCAACTTCCACCACAGAGTTGATTCGCGCTCACACATACTGCATTACCCGCAGGTTCCGATGGTTGAGACCGAACTCATGGAAGTCATGGGTTACAAGCAGCGTCCGACGGGACAAAACTGCGTCGTCGCAGTGTTAAGCTTCGAAGGCTACAACATGGAAGACGCCTTGATATTCAACAAAGCGTCCATCGAACGCGGCTTAGCGAGATCCACATTCTACCGCATCTACGAAGCTGAATGCCGCCAGTACCTCGGAGGCTTAAAAGACAAATTCATGGTTCCAGAACCAGGAACCCGGGGCTACAGAGGCGAACAGTACTACAGGCTGCTTGAGCCCGACGGTATAATCAGTTTAGAATCACAAGTTGTCGGCGGAGACGTGTTGATTGGAAGAATAAGCCCTCCGAGGTTCCTGGAAGAATACAAGGAATTCGAAGTTAAAGGTCCATCGATGCGTGACACATCCGTTGATATGCGCCCCTCCGAAACAGGAATCGTAGACGGCATATTCATAACCATGTCGGGCGAAGGAAGCCAACTCGTAAAAGTAAGAGTTCGCGACCAACGAGTTCCTGAACTCGGAGACAAATTCGCTTCACGTCACGGTCAAAAAGGAGTAATCGGTTTAATCGTACCGCAAGAAGACCTACCCTTCACTGATGAAGGCATCGTGCCAGATATTATAATCAACCCACACGCGATACCCTCAAGAATGACCATCGGCCAATTCATCGAATCACTCGCGGGAAAAGCAGCCGCAGCAAGAGGCAGACCAGCAGACGGCACACCATTCTCAAACGAAGGACCCGACGAGGTACGCAAGAGCCTCGTGAAACTCGGCTTTAGCCAAACCGGGGCTGAGGTTTTCTACAACGGGACCACCGGCGAGAAATTCGTTGCAGATGTGTTCGTTGGTGTGGTGTACTACCAAAAACTTCACCACATGGTCGCTGACAAAATACACGCCCGAGCCCGCGGCCAAGTCCAAATGTTAACGAGGCAGCCAACTGAGGGCAGAGCCAGAGGCGGCGGTCTAAGATTCGGAGAAATGGAGCGGGACTGCCTTATCGGACACGGAGCTGCCATGCTGCTGAGAGACAGGTTGCTGGAAGAATCGGACAAGTACACGCTGTATATATGCGAAAACTGTGGACAAATCGCTTATTTTGACATGAAACAGAGGCGCTACGTCTGCAGGATATGTGACGAGAAAGCAAAGATTTCACCGGTCATCGTCTCGTACGCTTTCAAGCTTCTTTTGCAAGAGCTTCAAAGTTTGTGTATCACACCAAAACTTAGACTTAAGGAGAAGGCGTAACATGTCGCAACAGGAAGAATTAATTCACAAAATAGTCGACGAAGTCTCATTCGGCTTGATCTCGCCGAAAGACCTGCGAAAACAGTCTGTCGTTGAAATCCAAACGCCTGACACGTACGACGAAGATGGCGCACCCATCACCGCGGGACTGATGGACGGCAGGCTGGGCACGCTTGAGCCGAGGCAACGCTGCAAAACCTGCGGCAACACAGCCATACGATGCCCAGGACACTTCGGACACATTGAACTTGCTGTGCCAATCGTACACATAGAATTCACCAAAATAATCTTTGACCTTTTAAAAGCAACCTGCCGAAGTTGCGGCCGCATACTCTTAACTGAAGACGCGACTAAGAAGGCTCGCCAAAGAATTGAACGGTTCAACGAGCTTTTGGGAACAATCCCGGATGAAGTTTACAAGGAGATAATGACTGAAATTAAGGCTAAACAGTGCCCCTACTGCGCGGCAGCTCAGTACAAGATTACTTTTGAGAAGCCGACCAAGTTTATTGAGCAGACTGAAGCAGGCTCCGAGCCTTTAACGCCGAGCATGATTCGTGAAAGACTCGAGCGCGTCTCTGACGAAGACCTTGAAATCTTGGGTTTCAACCCGAAGGTTGCCCGTCCCGAATGGATGGTTTTGCAGGTTTTGCCTGTGCCGCCCGTGTACGTTCGACCGTCAATCACGCTTGAATCAGGCATCCGCTCCGAAGACGACTTAACTCACAAACTTGTAGACATCATCCGCATTAATCAGCGTTTGAAAGAAAACATGGAAGCTGGCGCACCCACACTTATCATTCAAGACCTCTCAGAACTCTTGCAGTACCATGTCACCACGTACTTTAACAATGAAGCCTCAGGCATTCCGCCGGCGAGGCACCGAAGCGGCAGAGCACTTAAGACTCTCTCGCAAAGACTCAAAGGCAAGGAAGGGCGTTTCAGAAGCAACCTTTCAGGCAAAAGAGTCGATTTTTCAGCACGAACAGTGATTTCCCCTGACCCAAACCTTGACATCAACGAAGTCGGCGTACCCGTTGATGTTGCCATGCGGCTCTCCGTTCCCGAAAAAGTTACGGCTTGGAATATTGAAGAAATGAAGAAGCTTGTAGTCAACGGTCCAGAAAGTTATCCAGGCGCACTGTACATTATCAGGCCGGATGGCAAGCGCATCAGATTGGAATTCGTTGTCGACCGAACCAAGATCGCTGAAGCCGTTGAGTTAGGCTTCGTAGTTGAACGACACCTGAAGAACGGTGACATCGCCATCTTCAATCGACAGCCTTCACTTCACCGCATGTCAATCATGGCTCATTACGTTCGAGTTTTGCCGTACAAGACTTTCCGGCTGCACCTTTGCGTCTGCCCGCCCTACAACGCTGACTTTGACGGCGACGAAATGAACCTTCACGTTCCACAAAGCGAAGAAGCACGAACGGAAGCGCTGCTGTTAATGCAGGTTCAGGACCAAATTCTCTCACCAAGGTTCGGAGGACCCATAATCGGCGCTATCAGGGACTTCATTACGAGCGCCTACTACTTCACAAGACGAGGAAATTACATAGCTAAAGAACAAGTCGACAGGCTGCTCACAGCAACTAACTATAGTGGTGAACTTCCTGAACCAGAAATCAAAGAGCCTCAACCCATGTGGTCGGGTAAACAAATTTTCAGTCTTTTCCTGCCTAAAACGTTGAATTACGTTTTGAAAGCCAACATTTGTCAAGGTTGCGGTAAATGTGAAGAAGAAGCATGCAAGTACGATGCTTATGTTGTGGTTAAGAATGGGCAGTTAGTTTCAGGCATTATCGATAGGCGTTCAATCGGTGCAGAGCAGTCCGAAAGCTTACTTCACAGAATAATCAAAGATTACGGCACTCAAGCGGGAAGAGAATTCCTCAACAACATCACTCACCTGCTGAAGTTATTCATTTCAATGAGAGGCTTCAGCTACAGCTACGACCAACTAGTGCTTTCTCCCAAGGCGAGAAACCGCATCGCAAAAACGATGGAGCGCATTCAAAAGAAAATCGACGAGCACATCGAAAACTACCGTAACGGAACCCTACCGCGCTTGCCCGGACAGACTATGGAGGAATCCTTCGAAATCTACGTCATGCATGAACTTGCAAACGCAAGGGATGAAGCAGGAAAAATAGCAGACGAAGACTTCACACTGGAAAACTCGGGCATAGTTATGACTCGAACAGGCGCAAGAGGCTCAAGCTTAAACATCGGTCAAATGGCAGCTTGCGTTGGACAGCAATCAGTCCGGGGCAAACGTATTCTCCGAGGCTACGCTGGAAGAGCGCTGCCGCACTTTGTCGATGGTGACCCGAGCCCGAGAGCAAGAGGCTTCGTGTACAACTCTTACCAAACAGGCTTGGACGCGATTGAGTTTTTCTTCCACGCTATGGGTGGCAGAGAAGGCTTAGTCGACACAGCTGTGCGCACGCAGCAGAGCGGTTACATGCAGCGCAGGCTGATTAATGCGCTTGAGCACATACGCCTTGAATACGACAGCACAGTCAGGGATTCAGCAGGGGACATTATCCAGTTCCGTTATGGTGAAGACGGTGTTGATCCGGCGAAAAGCGATCACGGCAAGGCAGTAAACGTTAGTCGACTCATTGACCAAATCAAAATCGGTGAAGAGAAAGGGGAAGTTGCTTCCGCGGATGACATCAAGAAACAGCTGAAGCAGGTTGAGAATCAGCTTACGCCAATTCTATTGAGCCAGCTTAAACAAAACTTTGCAAAGAACAAGCTTACCACGAAAAGCGTTGAAAAAGCCGCGGCAGTGACTGCTGACCAGTATAACCGTGCTCTTATGGAGCCGGGCGAAGCGGTGGGAATCGTAGCTGCGCAATCAATCGGTGAACCTGGCACGCAGATGACCCTTAGAACCTTCCACTACGCCGGTGTCAAGGAGCAAAACGTCACCTTAGGCTTACCAAGACTCATCGAAATCGTTGACGCACGCAGAATTCCTTCTACTCCAATCATGACTATCTACTTAATGGGCGACCACGCAAAGAGCAAAGATGGTGCTGTTGAAATAGCCAGAAACATAATTTACACTTCGGTTGAAGACTTGGCTTCTGCAATCTACGAGGACCCAGTGCTTGAAGAAATCGTTATTGAACTAAACAAGTCGATGATGGATGACAGGGGAATAACGATGAACGAGTTGAAGGAGCGGCTGGAATTGCAGAACGTAACTGTAACGATGACAGATTCGACCGTGAAGATTAAACCCAAGAAGGCCGAGCAGCTGAAGAGAATGCTGGGCAAGATTCCTGGCTTCCAGGTTAAAGGTGTGCCAGACATTAAACGTGTACTCGTCACTGAAGAAGCCGGGGAGTGGATAATACGCACTGACGGCTCAAACCTGTCAAAAGTCTTGGAGATTGAAGGGGTAGACACTTCACGGACAACGACAAACAACATTCACGAGATAGCTAAAACCTTAGGCGTTGAAGCCTCACGAAACGCGCTTGTCAACGAGGCTAAAGGCGTCTTGGAAGACCAAGGCTTAGACGTAGACGTACGCCACGTTATGCTCGTGGCAGACATGATGACCACGACGGGTGATGTGCAACAGATTGGCAGGCACGGCATCAGCGGCAAGAAGGCAAGTGTCCTTGCGCGCGCCGCATTCGAAATTACCGTGCCTAACATTGTTGAAGCGGCAGTAAAAGGTGAAAGTGACCCCTTAGAAGGAGTAACCGAAAACGTTATAGTTGGGCAGTCGATACCAATCGGCACTGGCTTAGTTGAATTATACATGTCAACGTTCGAAAGACAGGAAAAGCAGGGAGGAAAAACTGAGGCATGATCGATATTGATAAGGCGTTAGCGTCGGCGTGTAAAACTGGCAAAGTATCTTTCGGAGCCAACACCGCGTTGCAAA
>DATHCJ010000005.1:0-47231 GCA_035319575.1 Candidatus Limnocylindrales bacterium | reverse complement strand
TCCTGTGAACATCCGCAAGTTTGTCTTCGATTGAAACGTTCGGATCGTGTCTGACAAAGTCGCCGCAGCATTTTTCCTTTGAGGCTTCGAACGGTATCACCTTTTGATGCAATTTGCATGTCAGATCGCAGTTTACCAAGTCATTAAATGTGTATGGATCATCCCGTGGCTTGACTGCGGTTTCAGCGAATTGGCAAGTATAGCAACTTTTTTTCGTTTTTGGCATATTCAAAATTAATTGGCGTTCGGTTGGTTATAACTTTTTGTCTTCGATGACCTTTATACTCGTTACTTGACTAAGCAGTTGTTTTGATTAATTATTTTTTTGAAGCAATATATTAGTTAAAAAAAGAAAAAAGAAAAGGTTGCTTTTTAGAGTGAGCTGCTCACGTTGGGCTCGGGTTCGAGGTCGGTTTGTTTTTTTGTTTGCGCCAGTTTCGCACTGAGAAGGCTGTGAGGGCGGCTGCGAATATGATTATTGCTACAATGAGTATGATGTACAGGCTTGTTGAAGTGGCAGTTGCCCATTTTGCTGTTTCCGTTATTGGGTTATTCATCGTTACTGATTGAGTGTTGTCTGAGCCTGAGTACGATCCTACGCCTGTTCCTGTCCAGGACTTGAAGAAACGCTGAGTACTCAAGCTTGTGTCAGGGGATGTTACGCCGAAGTTTGCTGTGGTGCCTGCGTTGTACCATCCTTGACCCGTGGGGTTGCCGTAAACCGAGTTCACCGTCAGGTAATACTGTGTTGTGTAGGTGATGGTTACGGTTGATGTGGCGGGAACGTCGACGGCTCCTGATGTGGAGCTTGGCACGCACATTTCGCCCGCGCCGACGTTAATCGTCTGTGTGGTCCATGAGTAGCTTCCAGCTGGAACCCCGTCAAAGACTATTGTGCCTGTGGTTGATGACTCGGTTGAGCCGTTAAACGTGACGTTCCATTCCTGACCGGAGGACAGGCCGTTTTCTTTGAAGGATATGCTGTAGGAAATGGTGGATGTGCCGCTTCCTTTGGTTGTGGTTGACTGGGACGCTGCGTTCACTATCAAAGTAGCTGTAGCGGTCTTGCTGTCGTAGGTTGCGGTCACCGAATAGGTCCCGGCATTCGCCGCGGAAACCGTGTTTCCCGAAACGGTTGCGCCTGGAGCTGCAAAGGTGGCCGCGGAGGTTACGTCGCCTAAAGTGTTTCCGTAGGCGTCGTAGGCGGTGACGCTGTAAGACTGGGAAGTACCTGCTGAAATCGTCGACACCGATGGGCTGATGGTGATGTGGTCAAGAAGGCCTGAGGAAACCACGATGAAGCCGCTTGTGCCGTTGATTTGGCTGTTCGCTTTGTCGACCGCGGTGATTGTCTGTGAACCAACTTTGGTTAAAGTGGCACTGAACGTTCCGTTGCCTTTTGATAGTGCTGAATCTGAGGGCAAAGTTCCGGCGGAGGTCGACGTGAAGTGAACCGTGCCAGAGTATCCTGCTGCGACATTGCCGTACTCGTCGTGTGCTGTTACAGTGACGCTGAAGGCTGCTCCAGCTTTTGCTGAGCTTGGTGCGTCGATTGTGAGGCTTACTACGGTGCCGGCGTTAACGGTGACGGTCTGAGTGGCGGTGGCTGTTAGCCCGCTTGGGTCAGTGACAGTCCAGGAGACGACGGTGGACCCGATTGGGAACAATGAGGTGGCGTTGTTGGTCACTTTCAGCTGTGAGGAAGTGTATGTGATGCTGCTGACGCTCGGTGAGCCTAAGTTAACGTCGGTGGCTCCTCCAAGTGTGTTTGCTACTACGGCGACGTTGTTGGGAGCAGTTATTGTTGGGGCGACGTCACTAACTGTGACGATTGCCGCTGGAGATTGGACGGAAGTCACGTTGACAGTGTCGGTAACTGTGGCTGTGATTGAGAAAGAGCCTAAAGATGTGGCGTCATAAGCAAAAGTTGAAGATGTTTGGTCTGCCTGAAGGGTACCGTTGACGTACCATTGGTAACCCGTGTAAGGCAGTGAACCGCCTGTTGGGTTAGCTGTGAAGGCTTTTGATGAATCAATGTTCATGGTCCAAGAATTGGGCGAGATCGAGACTGTGGGTAAAGGATTCACTGTGACGGTGATTGTGGCGGAGGAGACGGTGACCGGGGTTGATGCGCTGTCTGTAACGGAGGCGTAGATGTTTACTGATGGTTCATCCAAAGCGGTAGCGGTGAAGGTGTAATCTGGACTGTTGGATCCAACTGGGCTGCCGTCGAGGTACCACTGGTAGGTGAACGGGCTTGTTCCACCAGTAATGTTCACCGAGAATTCTTGAGACTGACCAACATCTAACGTTTCTCCCGAGCTTATCGCGACGTTCGGGTAGATGTTTAACGTTGCGCTTGGGTGGTTATTCACCACAACGGTGACGGTAGGCGAGGATACTGTGACTGGACTAGAGGCGCTGTCGATGATTCTTACGGAAATGATTACGGATGGCTCGTCTGATGCTGTTGCCGTGAAAGTGTAACTTGAACTGTTAGTTCCTACAGGAGCCCCGTTCACGTACCACTGGTAGGTGAAGGGAGGCGTTCCGCCTGTTACTGTTGCCGCGTACGTTTGAGACTGGCCGACATCCAAAACTTGACTTGCATCGATTGTGACGTTCGGATAGGCGTTTACTAAAACGAATGCTGGAGCGGACGGAGCTGAAATCTCGTTTAAGCTGTCTGTGACTTTAACAGTGATCAAGTAGGTGCCCAATGATTCCGATGAGTAGTTGTATGTAGAAGAAGTTTCGTCGTTTTGGAGAGTGCCGTTAACGAACCATTGGTAGGTTTTGTAGGTTCCTGAGCCCCCCGTTGGGTTCGCAGTAAAGTTTACTGTCTGCCCAGCGTCCAGAACCCAATGGGAAGGTGAGACACTTGCGGTCAGAGAGGAAATGGTGACGGTTGGGGGAGAATTCACTGTGACGGCGGCTGTGTTGGATGTGAAGTGTCCGTTGATGCTATCTACTACGGCAACGTAGATCGAGTGAGAAGTGCCTGAGGCATTGTAAGAGTAAGTTGCAGCATTGGCGCCGGGGACTGCTGAGCCATCCAGGTACCACTGATAGGTTAAGGAATTGCCACCGTAAACCGTTGCTGTAAAAGTCTGAGATTGACCAGCGTCTAAGGTCACTGAGCTTGGCGAGATGCTTACTGAGCAAGCTTCCTTCACTGCGTCCACCATCATAACCCAATTTGTCGCGGGTGTGCCGAAAGAGATTGTTTTGCTTGAAAGTGGGGAAGTTACAGTCGCGTAGCCGACGTTGTCTCCTTCTCCGTTTGCGTTGTTTAGTATAGAACCTGTGAAGAATGAACCGCTTGTTTGTGTGGTCCTGTCAAGTTGCCCCTCAAATCCCAGAATCAAATCATTTGCGTTTAACGTGGATATATCGAAGACTGTCGGCGTGATCGAGTGCGCAAATTTATTTCTGCGCCAATCCGACAGTCCTCCGATGCCACAACCTTTTTGCTGAGTGATCTGTCCGGAGTTGATGTCCTCTTGATTATACTGCGCGTGCTTCATACATGTGTATGAGTTGGCATGGGGCAAAACAGCCTGAGGATCGAAGGGACTGGTTGTGTTTGCGCCCAGGATTCCGAATGCTGAAACGTCAATGCTCATTCTACTACTGCTTCGCTCGCATGCGGTTATGGTAAAGCTGCCGGTGTGCGCCCCTGTGGTTGCATAGTACTCAGAAATTTGTTCAGCGCCTGAACCGCCTAAAATTTCAATTCCACGCAGCATATAGTCTGTGCCGAAACTGTCTGAAACCCAAAATATTTGAGGCTCTGGCGAATGTTTCGCGGTACCGGAAGCGCATTGGCTTGAGGCCACAGAGACGATTACTAACTCGTTAGGTTGAGCGGTCATAGTTGATGTAGTAGCTGAGAAGCAATGTGAACTTGAGTTTGAACCAAAGCCAATACAGTTGGGATCTACACCAAAAGTCGGGACAGCCGCGTGTGCCACCAAGAATGAGGCGGAAAACAAAGCCGAGCAAACAATCGCGAAAGATAAGATCATAGTTATCAACAAATATTGCTTTTTCATTTGTTCTCACCTCCATCTCAGTCTTTTTTGAGTTAATTTGGTTCTAACTGTCAACAAAAAATAGCGACAAAAAGTAACTTTCTGGCGCTCGCTGAGCGATCGAATAATGTTTTTCCCCTCGCATTTAGTATTCCTCGTTCGGACTAAGGAGAAAAATTGTCCAGAAAACAGCCTGTCAGTTTGGTTGACGTAGCTGAAAGGTGAAGAACCTAAGCTCCGCCAAATATGCTTATTCGTAATCGTTCTCCCTTCTCCCCCTGTTTTAAGTATCTAAACGCTTCTTTTAGTGCGGGCAGTTTACTTATTACTAGGTAATATTTAAAACATGCTAAAATAAGCTATTCTTAGCGCCGGCAGGCAACTTCTCGGTAATTGGCTATGGGCACTCGCAATACTCGAGGAAATAGTTATCTAACTGAAACGATTGAACAGCGCCTTCTTTTAGACTTTACTTGTAACAAGCGTTTTGCCGTTGTCTAAGCAGCTAAAGATGCTCTCTGTTCCAATGCGATTAAAGCGTCATTGTACGCTTTACTTGCCTCTTGCCTTGCTTCAGTCGATGTGTCAGTTTCAAGTCTTTCCAGATCTGTTCGCAAACTTTCCGCCTGCGCCGTGACTTCCCGCTTGTTTTTTTCGTAACTTTCGTGCAGCTTATCCTGCTCCGCTGCAAAATCCTTCTGCGCGAATTCTAACGCCTCTTCAGCGGACTTTAGATTCTGCATTGCCTGAGAGGGTTTATCGTCGGGTTTCTTTTTTAGAATATTTCGTTTGTTGGCTTTTTGATTTTGCACCTCACGTTCCATTTGCTGAACCCGATTTGTCAGCCGTTCAATCTCCGAATCTCTTTTGAGAGCTAGTTCTCTTGCTTTTTCAGCATATTCTCTATCTGTCTCCACGAGAAGATGTTGAGTGTCAGCCAAGGTTTTTGCGACGGTGCCTATGGTTGATTCTTCCACTTTTTTCTGGGCCAGCACGGCTTCTACATCGAGAAAAACTTGTGAACTATCTTTCACAAACTGTTCATCCATTTTAACGGGACAGTTGCATTCAAAATCGGAAGCGATTTGATGCATGTCAGCAAGCCAGGGATCAAAATATCGGCTAAAAGGCGGGTCTACAAAAACCTGATTTCCCAGCTTGTTTGACTTCTCGACGGTTTTGTCGACAAGCTCTTTTAAAGATGCCAAATTTTTCTGCGCAATATCCTTCTCGCTTGGTGGAGGCACCTGTTTTTCCTGCCCCATCAGGATTTTTAGAGTGTTGATTTCCTCTCTTAAAGTGACAATTTCGTTTGCTAAACCATCAGCTTTGGCATCAGCCATTTTCTTAAGATTTTCAACTTCAACCGAGAGGCTTGATTTTTCAGTTTCTAAGCTTCTTACTCTGTCAACAATACTTTTGGCGCTACTCAACTCTAATTTCCCTCTTCCGCTCACACATTATCTTTTTTCACACTTAAGACTTTTGCAAGAACAACCGACACAGAAGATGAGATTGCTAAAAAACGAGGAAAAGAATTCATGCCACATCGTGCAGACCAAACATTCAAGCTGGCTTTCTGTCCATTTTTTCGGACTGTTTTCAATCTTTCTTGAAGGTGCAGTCCTTCGGCTGGGCCTCCCTTAACGTGCGGAAAGAAAAAGGATGTTGAGGGAGAAATTGCATAGGAACTTTCTGGGTTATAACCTTAATAAGAACATTTGTTGCAGATTAAACCATTCCTGAAAGGGTTCAGAAATGCCGAGGTTCAAACAGATCAGTCAAATTCAAAACCTAATGAACAGAAAAGAGCTAATCCGAAATATAGGTATAATCGCCCATATCGACCATGGAAAAACCACACTCGCCGACTCCCTGCTTGCAGGCGCGGGGTTGCTTTCGCCTGAGATGGCCGGCTCGGCTAGAGTGCTGGATTTTCTAGAGGAGGAACAAAAACGCAAAATCACGATTAAAACAGCCAACATAACCCTACTCTATAAAACTGCTGAAACTCCCTACATAATCAACCTTGTAGATACCCCCGGTCACGTGGACTTCACAGGCAAAGTTACCAGGGCTCTACGCATCATAGACGGCGCTGTGGTGGTCGTGGATGCAGTGGAGGAGATCATGGCACAAACCGAAATCGTCACGAGACAGGCGCTTGAGGAACGCGTGTGCCCCGTCCTCTTCATCAACAAGGTCGACAGGCTAATTACCGAGCTGCAACTCAATGAAGAACAGATCCAAAAGAAACTCAACCACATAATCAACGGCTTCAACGACCTCATAGAACTCTACGTTCAAGAACCATTCAAGAACCGATGGAAAGTTGAAGCTTCACTGGGCAACGTGGCTTTAGGAGCGGCACTTCACGGGTGGGGCTTCACGCTACGCATGGCAAAGCAAAGGGGCATAAAATTTTCAGACATAATCAAAGCCTACGATAAAAACGAGAGCAAGAAACTGCAGAAAAGTCTCCCAGTTTACGAAGCCATCTTCGAAATGGCAATCAGAAAAGTTCCGAACCCGCGAGAAGCCCAAGCCTACAGAATCGAGCAGATTTGGGATGGACAGGTTAACTCCCCAATCGGCAAAGCCTTGCTTGAATGCAGCGATGAAGGACCAACTGTTTTCAGCGTAACCAATGTTCGTTTGGACGGCGACGGCACGGTTGCCACTGGTAGATTGTTTTCTGGGAAGGTCGTGAAGGGTGAGAAGCTGCATCTCGTGGACGCCTTGGCCGAAACAACGGTTAATCAGGTTTTGGTTGATATGAGCTCGCTCAGAGAAGAGGTCAACTGGGTGTCAGCTGGTAACCTAGCGTCTCTAATTTTAACCGGCAAAGTTAGCGCTGGCGAAACCCTCGTTGACACTGCGCATATTGCTGACATGGTTCCTTTCGAGGGTATAAGCTACGTCTCGGAACCAGTGGTTACTTTAGCGATTGAACCAAAAAACCCCAACGACATCCCCGTCCTGCTAGATGCCTTAGAAAAGCTTGCGAGCGAAGACCCGAACCTCAAAGTAACCATGGACAAGGAAACTGGAGAGTACTTGATAAGCGGCATGGGCGAGCTACATTTAGAAGTCGCAATTAATCAGCTTAGAAGGGGCTATAACCTGGATGTTAAGGTTTCGTCGCCCAGAGTTGTGTACATGGAAACTGTCGAGAAAGAAAGCATCACGGCCCTCGCAAAAAGCCCTGATAAGCAAAATAGCTTTTGGGTGCAGGTTGCGCCCGATGGAGGGGAGACTGAGGAGCAGGTAAGCATTCTGTCAGTTGATGAGAACCGTAACGTGCTCTTAGATTGCAGCGGAAAAACCGAGCCATTACCCGAAGAGGTTTTGGAAGCTGTCATCGGGGGGTTCGAGTTCGCCTGCAAGGCTGGACCATTATGCGGCGAACCCGTGCGGCGTTTGAAGGTTAAACTAGTTGATTTCCAACTGAGCAGCAGATCTGAATCCGACGAGATTATGCGGGGAATCGGAAAAGCGATTTTCGGCTCTTTCCTCATGGCAAAGCCAGCCCTGTTAGAACCCGTGTACAAAATAATAATCACGGTTTCATCCGAACTTGCAAGCGAATCCTCAAGAATGCTCAGTGCAAGACGCGGAAAAGTCGCCTCATTCGAGCAGAAAGGGCTCTTAACAATCATCAGCGGATTTATTCCAGTTTCTGAAACCTTTGGCTTCTCAAAAGAACTAAGGTCGGCGACTTCAGGGAAGGCTTTTTGGCAATCGTTCTTCGACCATTGGGAAAAAATGCCCCCCAAGCTATCTTCGCAGGTGGTCAATGATTTGCGCCGTCGAAAAGGGTTGCAGCCGGAAGTGCCGAAACCAGAAAAGTTCTTGGAGCAGTAACAGCGATGCGCCTAAACATTCCTTTTGACTTGGACTTTTCTCTTTGCTGCGGGCAGGTTTTCCGGTGGAAGAAAATGGGCGATTGGTGGTATGGCGTTGTTAAGGGAAACGTGTTCAAGATTCGACAGTGCACCGCTGAATTGGAGTTCGATGGCGTCAACAGCGAGTTTATAACCAGCTATTTCGGTTTAAACGATGATTTGCAGCAAATTAGCCGTTGCATCGGCAGAGACGATCACATCCGCAAGGCGCTACGCCGCTTTGAAGGATTGCGGATTGTTCGACAGGACCCTTGGGAATGCCTCATCAGCTTCATCTGTGCAACCTACAAGAGCATAGCTGGCATTGAACTGATGCTCCGCAAGCTTTCCATGAAGTTCGGGGAAAAGAAGGCTTTTGACGAGCTGGATTTTTACACTTTCCCAACTGCTGACAAGTTGGCTCTTGCAGGCGGGAACGAGCTGAGAGACTGCGGTTTAGGCTATAGAGCGAAGTACGTGCAGGAAACCGCCAAAAAAATCCGCGAAAGCAGAACTGAGCTTGAAAGTTTGAAGACCCTGCCTTACCTTGAGGCTCGCGATGACCTCGTCAAGTTTCCAGGCGTCGGGTTAAAAGTGGCTGATTGTGTGCTGCTGTTTTCTCTGGAGAAAATGGAGGCTTTCCCAGTGGACGTTTGGGTTAAGCGTGCAATCCTAAACAATTACTCCAAGCAGCTTCCAAGACTGCTCGTTGAGAAACTGTCAACTCACGATTCCCTTAGCACCAGCGAGTACAAGAAGCTGAACGCTTTCGGCAGAAGCTACTTCGGCGAGTATGCCGGTTATGCCCAAGAATACTTATTCCACTATGAAAGAACACGACGCCGGACTACTGCTCAACGCTGAGATGGTTTGGCAACCTCATCTTCAAGTTTGGCCTGGCTAATTTGTTGCTGGGGTGGAAGCGGAAAATGTTTAAAGGTGTACAGAACAGCAATATTAAACGAAAAGCTCGGCGGGCCCGTAGCTCAGCCAGGTTAGAGCGCCAGGCTCATAAGCGCCCTTTCGGTGCTGAGAGACCTGTTGGTCGGGAGTCCGAATCTCCCCGGGCCCACCATTAAACGTTGGAGAGCCCTCACAAGATGAAGCCTGCTCAGAAGCAAACGAGTCCTTCCTACCGCGTTGCGTCGTTTGTTAAGGGTCACCAGTTGATAATTGGCTTGTTGCTGGTGTTTTTCGGGGTGACTGACTTGTGGTTAATTATGCCAAACCTGTACGGCACAATGCCTGGCTTCTACGCGAACTGGCAAACCTTCTACTTTTTCATGCCTGAGTGGGCCTTCACGATCCCTGTTCTTTTGGTGATGGCGCTCGTTGGAACGTTAATGTTAACCGTTTACTGCGTAAGGGATATTCAGCCGGCAAGAGTCGACAATAAAGAACACGCTGCAGTTCTTGTAACAGCGCTCGGCTTCACTTATCTTGTAATCGGAGCTTGGCCGCTGTGGAATCAAGCGTACCCTTGGGCGTGGCAGCAACAAATCGCAAACTATGGAAACCTGCTCGTAGTGCCACTCTTCGCCGGTAGCCTGGCAGCGCTGATAGCAGGTGCGGTCTCGCTGTACATTCACAGCAAAATATACCATCAAAAGCATCCTGCAGCGTAAAATTAAGCCCTTTTCGAGGGTAAGGGGCGCGGTTAAGGCCATGCTTCAGTATTGTCTGACTCGAATCGTAAACGACCAAAATTCTCGGCATAACATCATTTTACGATTTCCCTGATTACCTCATCAACAAGCATTATCTTAGAACCGTAAACGTTCTCAAGATACTTTAACCCTTGCTCCTGATCCTCTTTTGTGAAAGCTTCCATGCCGTATGCCTCTTCAAAAACTTCACGCTTCGGAAAATACAAAGAAGGCAGAAGCTATGTAGCTCTACCTCAAGACTCACATGCCAAACTGTACGGCCCAACTGTCAGTTTTTGAGCGCCAGCCTGACTCACTAGAACGGTGTCTTCAATTCTGACTCCGCCGTAACCGGGCAGGTAGATTCCAGGCTCATCCGTCACTACATTGCCAGCTGCCAAGATCTCTTTGCTGTCAGGGCCTAACAAGGGTGCTTCATGAATCTCTAGGCCTACGCCATGACCGAGGTTGTGGACAAAAAACTCGCCGAAACCAGCCTCTTCGATTTGCCGCCTTGCGGTAGCATCCACTTCGGCCGCTGGAGCTTCAGGTCTTATTGTTTCAAATGCTTTATGATGGGCCTGTTTAACCGTTTCATAGATTTTTCTCTGCTTTTCATCGGGTGTTCCCGCTGTGAATGTTCGGGTCATATCTGAACGGTAAAAGTTGCAGGTTGCGCCTAAATCAACCACCACTAATTCTCCCTTGCGGATTGTTCTGCTTGAGCAGGACCCGTGAGGAAATGCCGAGTGAGGTCCTGAAGCAATTATTGTGTCAAAACTCGTTCCATCTGACCCTTTTTTTCGCATAGCATACTCAACTTCCGCCGCCAAATCCCTCTCTTTAATGCCTGGCCGGATCGTTTCAGAAGCCACCTTCATTCCTACAGATGCAAATTTGCATGCTTCGCGGATCAGCTGGATTTCTTGTTCGTCCTTTACGCTTCGAAGCTTAAGGATTAGGCCGTTGGCAAGCTTTAGTTTTTCCTGTCCGCCCACTGCTTTGGCAAGGATGCGCCAACTTTCAATCGGCAATGAGTCGACGGCGAATTTCTTAACGGGGTTCTGTTTTGCGATTTTTTCCATTAGATTCTCGCCTCTTCTTAAGAGTTCCACGTTTAAGCCTCTGGCTTCTTTCTTAGCCTGTTCATAGTTGACTGCTGAAACGAAAAGTACGTTGTCACCATCGTCAGGGATCAGTAGCGCGTTTGCTCCTGAAAAACCCGTGAAGTATGTTAAGTTGTTCGGGTTGAAAATTATGAAGCTGACTGACGAGCCTTGTTCAGCTGCTGACTGTTTCAGGGCGTCGATTCTCTTCATTTTTGTGCCTCGTTTGAGGGAAATGGCTTTCGGGTTGATTTAAGTTTTTGCTTCGTTTTTGCGTTATGCAATACAAAACAAATCGGTTTGGACCTTGAAATTTTAAACATATTAGCCATTAACTTAATATAGTTTTCAATTAATTTCCCTAATCAAATAGAGGGAAAATGCATGTTTGCTTATGCGGGAAAAATCTTGCATGTCAACCTCACAACTGGTGAAATGAAAACAGAGCCATTGTCGGAACAAATGGCTAAGGACTACATTGGCGGAATAGGATTAGGCATACGGTTACTCTTTGACAATTCGAAACCAGGAACTGACCCTTACGACCCAGATAACCCGTTGATTTATATGACGGGTCCGCTCAGCGGCACACTGGGACCTACAGGGGGAAACAGCTACGCGGTTGTTTCCAAATCTCCAGCCACCGGCTGTATCGGTAATGCCGAAGCTCACGGCTTCTTCGGGCCGGACCTGAAACGTGCAGGTTACGACTCTGTCATCATCACGGGCAAAGCGCCAAGGCTTTCTTACCTTTGGATTGACGATGAGAAAGTCGAAATTCGAGACGCTGAATACCTAAAATACGCAACTGTCAACGACACGGACCAAAAAATCCGAGAAGAACTCGGCGACTTCTACATCCGCGTCTCTGCCATTGGTGAGGCAGGCGAAAAGCTTTGCAGGTTCGCAGCCATCATAAACGACGAGTTTCGCGCTATTGGACGAAGTGGATTGGGTGGAGTCATGGGCTCCAAAAATCTCAAAGCGGTCGCTGTGCGGGGAACGCATGATGTTAACGTTGCGAATTTTGAAGGATTCAAAGAATTTATCAAACTTATTTATGAAAGAATGAAAGGTCCAGCAACCAAGAAATACAAGACTTTGGGCACACCTGAAAACGTTTTAGTCCTTAACTCGCTTTCAGCCTTGGCCACGCGGAACTGGACTAACGCAAGTTTTGAAGGCGCAAACAAAGTCAGCGGCGAATACTTTAACGAACATTACGTTAAGAAAATCGTCGGCTGCGCAACTTGCGGTATGCGCTGTGACCACATTGCAGTTGTCCCGGAAGGTCCATACAAAGGTTCAACATCAAGGCTTGAGTTCGAGTGTCTCTGGAGTATGGGACCACTCTGCGGTATTGACCGGCTTGACGCTGTAATAGAAGCTATGCGCATTGTAAATGAGTATGGCATGGACGGCATATCAATCGGAGTCGTCGTCGCATTCGCAATGGACCTTTATGAGCACGGCGTAATCACGAAGGAGCAAACAGATGGAATTGACCTTAGATTTGGGAATTCTGAAGCACTCATAGCCATAATCCACAAAATCGGCAAGCGGGAAGGCTGGCTTGGCAATATTCTCGCTGAGGGCGTTGCGAAGGCTGCTGAATTAATCGGCGGAGACGCGTACAAGTATGCTTGCCACATAAAAGGCTTAGAACTACCAGGATACGACCTGAGAACTCTAAAGACGGCGGCTTTAGGTTTTAGCGTCTCGTTCCGGGGCGCGTGTCACCTTAGAAACGGAGCTTACTCACCTGACGTTAAAGGTAAAACAAACCGCTTCGTGATTGAGAAGGGCAGAGGCAAAATGATCACTGATGAAAGCTACATGTACAACATTATCGACTCACTTATCGTCTGCAAGTTCAGCAGAGGCACATACTACGACGGTTGGAAAGACCTGACAAACTATTACACTTTAGCAACAGGCATCCCAATCACTCCTGAAGAAATGATCAAGGACGGCGACAGAATCGAGAATCTTGCAAGGCTCTTTAACATCAGAGAAGGCAAAGGAACTCGAAAATATGATGACGTACCTTACAAGATCAAGCATTTTCCAGTGCCTGATGAAGGTCCAGCTAAAGGTGTCTGCGTTAACGACCAAGAGATGGCTATAGGCTTAGATGACTATTACGCGTCAAGAGGATGGACTCCTGACGGGATTCCGACGGTCGAGCGCCTGCAGGCGGTAGGCCTTGGAGACTTATCGTACATCGCAGAAGGTGCTATGAAAACCGCTGAAGCCGAAAGGGCGCGAACGCAAACTCCAGCGCAAGGAAGTGCATAAGAATGGTCCGCCCACAAGACAGGAAATTCGTAACAGCTGACCCGGAGAAATGCATAGGCTGCTGTGTCTGCGAATACGCCTGCAGCATGGTCAACGAGAAAACCTTTAACCCGACTAAGTCACGAATCCGCGCCATGCGCATGGGACCGCTGGTCAACTTAGCAGTCACGTGCAGGCACTGCGAGGAACCCGCATGTGTAGCCGCATGCCCAAGAGATGCGCTGTCACAAGAAGAGAACACAGGGATCATACGCGTCGACGAGAATGCATGCAACGGTTGTGGATGGTGTATAAGCGCATGCCAGTTCGGCGCCATGAACATGCATCCAGAAAGGAAAGTCGTCTTCACATGCAACAGCTGCACAGACAACGAGTATAAGGAGCCTCAGTGCGTCCAATGGTGCCCAGAAGAAGCGTTAACTTATGTCACGGCTGAAACTTTAGCACAGAAGTATCGGCAGAAAGCTGTCAAGAACCTCTTCCAAACGGCAGAAGCAGAAGCCGCATCCAAATAGAACTCCCTAACTTTTTTTGGCGTTCTTAATTTTAAGATTGCAGTTCAGATTTGAAGGAGCATTTTCTTCGTTAGAATTTTGTGTGCTTTAGTGCTGCCGTTAAATCAATTTCAAATAGGTCTACAGAATGGCGCTGGAACTTGTCCCGTTAGCGTCTGGCACAGCCTTATTTGCTAAGCGTCAGCCTGATTGACTTGGGATTGGAGTTCCGTCAAGAAAATGCCCGTTTCAACGACGCCATCAATGACGAGCGGACGAAGAGCTTTACGAGAATTATTTTTACCAACTGCAGTAGTTTTCAAAAAAGCTCCTTCCATTAGCGGATTAAGCGCTCTTTAAAGATGTGGGCAATAGGTTTATAAACAGAGCCTTAGTGAAAATGAGGTAGGCTATTAACATAGCCATAAACTTAAGGAGAAAAAGAAAAGTGAAATTCCTGAAAAGTAAATGTACAGCTATTGCTATCGCTATATTCTTCACACTTTCAATGACAGCTTCAATGATGCTAATTCCAAGCGCGCACGCATCGTCTGATCTTGTAACGTATGCCTACATCAATGCGTCACCTAACCCAACAGGCGTCAATCAGCAAGTCGAAATCATCATGTGGGTTAACTGGGTTTTTGGAACGGCTCCAGGAGATGTTTTTGGGGCGGAATTAACCAATTCTTATCGATTCCATAACTACCAACTTGTCATCACGGCACCCGACGGTGCAAACACTACGGAGACGTTTGCAACCGTATCAGATCCAACGGGAGCTGAAGACTACTACTACACTCCCACCGCAGTCGGCACGTACGTCCTCACCTTCTATTTCCCAACAACAACACTAACTGCCTCCAACACATATCCCAACAACCCTATCATTGGCGATACCTATCCAGCAACATCTGCATCAATGAACCTCACTGTTCAATCAACAACAGTAGCCGCGATTCCACAAACTCCGCTACCAACCGCGTACTGGACGCGACCTATCTACGGTGAAAACAGCGCCTGGTACACGCTGGGATCAAACTGGCTTGGTTTCGGTGCACCTGGCTACATAGGGCTCGGTTACGGACCCAATTTGGGAGGCAACGGGGAAGAGTTCGGTCCAACGACGAACGTAGGCTCTCTGACCTCTCATATCATGTGGACTAAGCCTCTTGAGCCTGGTGGAATCGTCGGGCAAACTGCCACTGCAATACCGGGAAACAGTTACATGGACGGGTCTGCATACGAGCAAAGATTCCAAAATCCGATAATTGTGGCTGGAATGCTCATCTACAATGAACCAATCAGTACCACTGAACCCGAAAGTGGACCAACCGTCGCCGTTGACCTGCAAACAGGACAGCAAATATGGAGCAACTCTCACATTCCTCAGCCATCATTCGCCTACGTTTACGACGCGGAAGACCCCAACGAACACGGAGTTTGGCAACCAATGCTAGTCGTCTCAACGGCCACCTTCAATTTCGTGACCTTTAGTGCTGTTGTCTCTTGGACGTTTTACGATGCTTACACAGGAGACTACTTGTTCAACGTAACCAACATTCCAGGGCAAGGATTTTTCGGACCTGCTGCCAATTCAGCCGTAATGATAGGTCCGGAAGGTGAATACCTGATAATTAGCCTAGTAAACCTCGCGCCAACCCAAACGACTTTCACTCCTGCTGGCCCGGTAACTACTCAAATAGGGCCTCCACAGTGGTATCTGCAAGAATGGAATTCATCCAGGATTTGGGACAATCTATACTCTGGTCCATCAACAACGCCGGATATACCCCCGCCAATAAGCACTGGTCAAGTCGCTGTGAACGCTACGGGCAGTCCCACCGGTCAACCTGTAACCGCAGCTTGGACAGGAGGATATATTGACTATGAAGGTTCAACCACTTACGTGGCAAGCTGTTACGACTTTAACGTTTCATTACCATGGCTCGACTCTGCAAAGCTCAACGGCGCGTTAATAAACTCCACGTTTGTTACTGCAGCTATCCAAGGTGATGTTTTACTTACCTACGCTGGCAATCTGCCCTCAAATGGCGCATTTCTCTTCACTACCTCGACAACTGGCATACCATACACTGCTCCCTATGAATGGTTTGGCATAAACCTCAACTCAACCGTCGGTACAGTAGGCTCAGAGTTATGGTCAAACACACTCACCGCGCCGCCAGGCAACCTCACTGTCCTATGGGCTGGAATCGACCCAGTTACCAATGTATTCGTTGTAACCTACAGGGAAACTATGCAATTTGTCGGGTACAGTTTGCTCACAGGCAAGCAAATGTGGGGTCCAACCCCCGAACAAGCGGCGCTTGACTACTACGGCTCAGACGGGTCAGGTAGTTTAAGCGATACAATTGCTTACGGCAACATCTACAGCAGCGCCTACGCAGGAATACTCTACTGTTATTCAGATACGACTGGAAATCTATTGTGGACCTTTGGAAACGGTCCACCAGGATCCAACAACAGCACAAACTCTGGTGTTGAAACTCCGTTCGGCGATTATCCAACCTTCGTAAACGCTGTTGGCTCAGGTATAGTATACACGGTTACCACCGAGCACACTGAGGAAACACCGATTTTCAAGGGTGCAGTAGCTCGTGCTATCAATGCAACAACCGGGCAACAAATCTGGACTCTTTCGGATTACACGGGCGAATTCTTGGTTAACAGTTACGCCATGGCAGACGGCTACAACACGATGTTCAACAGCTACAGTGACTCACTCTACACCGTAGGCAGGGGACCGAGCCAAACAACAGTTAATGCGGGACCAAAAGTCACTACCTTCGGAGACAACGTGGTTATATCGGGTACGGTGATGGATATTTCCGCTGGCACGAAGCAGACTGAGCAGGCAGCCGACTTTCCAAGCGGCGTCCCATGCGCAGCTGACTCAATAATGACCCAATGGATGGACTACGTGTATAATCAGCAGCCGCAGCCAACTAACTTCGTCGGAGTTCCCGTCACGATAGCAGTCACTGACTCGAACCACAACTGCTACAACATAGGCACAGTAACAACCGACCCGCATGGCTTCTACACTCTGACGTGGTCACCGGTCATAACAGGTAACTACACAGTTACTGCAACATTCGGCGGCACTAATGCATACTGGCCATCAACTGCAGAAACCAGCTTTAACGTGATGAGCGCTCCACCAACACCCGCACCTACAGCTTCACCACCATCAGGCTTAGCATCAACCAGCACTGTAGAGTTAGGCGTAGTCGCAATAATAATTGTGATAATCGTAATCGGCGCTTTGATTCTATTGATGCTCAGCAGAAAACGACCGTAAAGTGAAAGCAATTAACACAATTTCACTTTCCCCTTTTTTGTTCTTTAAATATAATGACCCTTTTGGATTTTAAAGCAAAAGTTTAACGTTCGTTGCTACGCCGTTTTCTGAATTATCGTCCCCTTAGTGTAAGGCACGAATTCTCTGATCTGCTCAATGGATGTTTTTCCAGTTTTCTCCCGTTGCTCCTTTGGCAGTTTGAGCATCAAGGACTTGAGGATTTGAGTTAAAAAATCCTTACCCGTCTTGTCTCCCGGTACAAGCACCACGTAAGTTGTGGTTTTTGCTTTCACCGCATCAACAGGTCCACCGACAAAACGGGCTCCCTCATCGAACGTTACGCCGACGGCGAGTCTGAGCTGTACGTTGCGCATCCAGTTACGCTTACCAACCACAGCGAAAGCGCCGTGAGCGACAAACTCGCCTGAAGGACCGCTCTTGCTAAGCTGGTCAAGTTTAACCCAGTAAACGTCAGCTGAACCTGCGTTTTCACGCCAGGCACGAGAAAAAGACGCTGCAAACTCGCCAGCTTCGCGGAGCGTTTGCTCAGGTAAACTCTTGCCTTCAGACTTTACAACCGTGAAAGGGGCTCCCGAAATTTCAGCGTGAAACACGACATCTTCTTGTTCGGTGTACTTTTTTATAAGCACTTCATTGCTAACAGCGTCTTTCCCTGCAACTACCAAAAAACCGTCGGAGGACCTGAACCAACGGAACTTTTCAAACCACTCTTTTCTTTCCACTTTACGTTCAATGAGTGCTTCCATAATCTTGGTGGGTTTTTCGCTCTTCAGCTCCTCAGCTTGGCTTAACTCTTTTTCAATCTGGGCTAGGTGTCTCTTTGAATCCTCAAGTGCAACCAACGCGCCCACAGCTTTCTGCTTACACTTCTTTCCACGATCATAATACTCTGAAGCGTTGTCGAAAAGCGAGTGCCGCAAGTTAATGCTAAACTGCAAGTTATCAACACAAAGGTTCAACGCGAGATTCCGCCCATCAAAAGATTCAACGTAAACCTCCGGCAGTTTACCGGCTTTTTTCGCTTCAAAGGCTTCAGCCACAAGAGTGCTCCAATCTTTACCCTCTCTGCTCTCCTTCAAGAGTGATTCAACGAAAGTTTGGAGTTCATTGAAGTGACTATAGATCGTGTCACCGATGATTTTGTCACGTTCAGATTTTTTCTCCTCTTCACTTACGGATTTTTCCTGGTCAGCGACAACTCGTTTGAGCCGTTCCGCTTCCTGTTTTAACCTGTCAACTTCAACGCTGGCAAGTGCTTTTTCTGCAGCTGTTACCCGAAGGAAAAATTCATCCAGCGCCTCATTAAAACTGTTATAGCTTTGAGTTTTGAAGCCTTCATAACGTTTAAGCTTAAACGGCACAACATCCAAGAAGCTTCCCTCTTGATCGAGAACTATACTCGGCTCCAAATTGCCCCACGCCAACTTTGAAAGAAGACTTTGAAGAGCGTCAAAAATCCGCTGGTTTTCTGTGTCGGTTAAGTTTTTGCACAGGTTAGTTTTATCCACTCCAGCTCTGAGTAGAGCTTCTTCCGCGTAGAACCCGCCGATGCCTAAAAAACGCGCGATTGCCCTAACCACTTCGACGTCGCCAGCCGTCTTCAAGCCTTCTTGAAGCTCGGATAAGGGCACTTTGAAGGGGTTTTTTCCGCTTGGAGGAGGAAACACCAAGGTTTCGTTTCGCAGGATGTTGCGGTCTCGCATACGCTTGAAGAATAAAGCCTGCAGAATCTGGTTTTTCTCGTTTGTCAGGATGATGTTGCCTTCGCCGAAAAGCTCTGCGATCAACTTTAGCGACCCATCTTTAGTCTTAAAACTTATCGTTACGATTCTTTCAAACTCATACTGTTCAATTCCGGCTAACCGTGCTCCACGTAAATACTTTCTCAGCGACATGCAAAACTCCGGTGGAACAGCCGGGCTTTCCGGCGCATAAACGGTGGAATGAAGCCTTCTGCCTGCTTCCACGACAAGCCTTATGGGCGGCGCGTCTTTTTTATGAAGCTTAAAAACCAGAGTTTTCTCATCAATCTGGTAGATGTTATTCACTCTGGAATCACCGATGACCTCCTTTAGTTCATTGGTTGCCGCAGCAACATCAAAGCTTGTGAACTCTTTTTTACGCAACACTACACCATCGTAGTCGGTGTTTAGTAATTAACTTGTTTACTAATGAAAGTTCTGAATAAAAGATTTAATTGGCGCCAGGGAATAGCCTGAAAGAAGCTAAATCAATCACAATGCTTGCGATATAAACCAAAACTAACGTGAACAAATCGAATTTGCAACAAGCTGGCGCATGCCCCATCTATTGACTAATCGTCGGAGGTTGTGCCACTTTTCCGTGAACCGCTCTTCCTACGATGCATAGTCCAGTGACCGCGATGGCGAAGTAGAATGGCCAGTTGAGGACGCCGGAGACGGAGGCGCTGGCGCTTGCTCCTCTTGGAGCTATTTGCTCTGAACCGTTGATTGGCAAAGTTATTCCCATAAAAGCATGTAGCAGTATCGACGTCGCGAATAATATAACAACGAAGGCTACAAGGGTGTACAATGGTTTTTTGTACCCGAAACCAAGCAGACGCCTCGAGTATGACTCGGTTGGTTTTACCGAGTAAATCGCGAGCATGATGCCTCCAGCCAGCAGGGTAAGCAAGCACGCCACAGTCAGCGCTGAAATTAAAGGTATGGCAATGGCGGCCCCAGAGTGTGAGAGGTTAAAGTTAACCGGCGAGAAATTGACTTGGGCATTCACGGGGCTGCTGATTGATAACACCCACCATGGAACAAACACTGAGATGGCAACAAGAAGCAGACTTGAAATTGCAGCGGCCAACGCTATGAAATTAATCTTAGTTTGCATCATATCACTTCATCTCACTATGCTGATGTCCCCAAAATCCTGAGTCTGCGACTGCGATTGTGTTACGCCATTCAAAGTCATTGTTCCGCCGGAAATTTCAACATCGACCGATGAGGCACCTGCGAAGTTATTTAACAAGTCATTTTTGCCTTGAGATGTCAGAGAACCCGAGACGGTTACGAGCGAACTTTGTCCCGGATCGATCGTGACAGAGGATTGTAGATTCACCGTCCCCAAACTGACTTGATCTTGACCGTTTATCACGGTTCCGCTCATCTTGCTAATCATCGCATCTAGGCTGCTTGTGTTGGTTATGTTGAACGCCAAGGTTATTTTTCCTGTTGCAGTGTTGATCTGGCTGTCCGTGTTGTCCAAGTTCATGTTGAACTCGTTTGAATTGTTGTTGTTGCCGTTGCTGCCATTGTTAGAGTTGTTTCCATTGTTACCGTTGTTCCCGTTGTTGTTATTGCTATTGTTGTTATTGCTGCCGTTTCCGCTGAAGTTTATGCTTATGGCTTGGGGAGTTACAACGCTTACTTGAGAGTTTGAGGCTGATGTCAACGTGAACGTAAGCGTGTTTTGAGTTGAGTCGATTTCTCCACTGAGGTTGAAGTTGAATGCGCTGCCTGAATTAAGGTTGCCTTGGGCGTTCGCGTTAACTTGTGTGCCTGAATTTGCGTTGGATGTTGTTCCATCAAAGTTGAAGAGATATCCTTGGTTAAAAATGAATACCTGTTGAAGACTCGAGGGCACGCTTGTCGGGTACAAGATTAAACTCAATTCTATACTGTTTCCATTTTGATCGACCGCACAATTGATGTTCGCCATAATTCCGCCTGAAACCTCACTTCCATCGTACGGAACAGTGAAATCAAACGCGCCTGAGCCTCCAAAACTGGTCGTCGGATTGTTTACTTGAGGATTTTTATTGTTCACGTTTCCTGAAGTGTTGATGTTGTTGTTCCCATTGTTATTGTTGTTGTTATTCCCGTTATTGTTATTATTTCCGTTATTATTGTCGTTACCGTTGTTGTTGTTCCCGCCGTTATTTGAGATGGCTTGTTGGATTTGAGGCGGGATAACCATCTGCGTCAAGTTATTCCGGTACATTACTAAGACAGTTCCGACTGGTCCTAAGATACATCCGATGGTGATCAACGTTAGTATGATACGTACTTTTTGCATTTTCATTTTTCTCCAGTTTTTAAAGACGGTGCTTCAGACTCTTAGCGCGCTAGACATTTAACAATTGTGGATTTTGAATCACTATTTTCTATTTTCTCTTTTCTGCTGAAATTTTTTTAGATCGGAACTTCTAGCCTCAATGGCAATGAGCAAAAAAACTTCGGATAGACATTGGAGAATTGACTTTTTACGAAAAAGTTTTTTGCTTCGCTAAAAAACGGTCGGCAAATGCGCTTTTCAATGGCAGAAATAATTTATAGTTAGGCATGTTTTTTAAGCAAGAGTAAAATAATATTCTGCTCGAGAGTTAGGTAAGACATGACGCCTGTCGTGCAGCTTTACTGGATAAGAGTCGTGTTAGGTGTAGTTGCAGCACTCTTAAGTGCAGAACTGGCCTTGTACATGCCTTTATACGACCTCAGCACTTTAATTGACAGTGTTACCATTGCCCTTCTGGTTTATTTAGTGTCTTACTATCCGCTGAGGGCGGTGTTTTCGAAAAAGATTGATAAACCCTCAAAAATTCTGAGCACAGGCATAATAATGTATTTTTTCACTTGGCTACCGTTCTTCATCCTATTCTTCACAATCTTTAAGGTCTACGGGTAATCTTTAAAAAATTATTCTTCGCTTTTCTGGAAGAAATTGGCGATCGTCGCCTGGTTCTTATCGCTTCTGAGAGTCTCAATTTTCTCCTGCTCGCTTACTTTACCATTGCCACTTTGCGATGCTGGAATGTTCATGCGTGCTAGAATGCGCATGCAGTCTGCCCATGCTGAGAAGTATCCGCGGTCAAAATCTCCGTGCAAACCGTTTCCCACGTGTTCAAGGAATTCTTTTCTGCACTTGTTCAGAGCTATTTTGTCGGTTAAGTCGAGTTTTGAAAAGAAAGCATAATCGTCCGTTGCGCTGTTCTTACGGGAAAGGTAAATGCCGTAAAGTGCTCGGAAGTATCCCCTGTTCCACTCGGTTTTCTGCATTTTTTGTTTCACTCGTTCCAACTCACGTTCAGCTTCGGTGAATTGCCTGCCGACTATGAGCTGGAAGTACCGTGTGACTAAGACTTGTGAAATCGGCATGTTTAGCGTCCGCGACTCTTGCTCGCTTTCTCTTCCTCAGAGACATCTTCTATTCCATTCTCGGTTACTTTAAGTATTTCCTCCCCTTCAGGCAAATAAGGGCTTGAGACCAACCTTGCAATCCGTATTGGACCATGGGCTCGCCTGAGGTAGATGCGCGTATGACTAGTGTGGCCAACAATGTTGCCGCCGATCGGGTGGATTGCGTCGCCGAAGAACTGATCCGGCTTAGCCATTACTTGATTGGTTACCACCGCCGCGGCGTTGAATCCTCTGGCTAACCCGATTAGTTTGTGCATGTGCTTGTTGAGTTTCTGTTGCCTTGGCGCTAACATTTCTCTTCCGATGTATTCGCTTCTGAAGTGCGCAGTTAACGAATCGACTATGATTAGTTTGATATTGTTCGCCTTGATTATTTCATCAGCGTTTTCAAGAAGGAACATCTGGTGGTCCGACGTGTACGCTTCGGCGTAAATGATGTTTTTTATCACGCGCTCCGGGTCCAAGCCCAAGTGTTTAGCCATTTGCACTATGCGTTCAAGCCTGAATGTGTTCTCCGTGTCAATGTATAGCGCTGCACCGTTCAGTCCGCCTCGTTCGGGGGGCAACTGAACGTTAACGCAGAGTTGATGGCAGATTTGGCTTTTCCCGCTGCCGTATTCACCGTAAAATTCTGTTATAGTTTGGGTTTCTAAGCCTCCATCAACGATTTTGTCTAAGGCTTTGCTTCCCGTACTTAATCGTAAAACGCTTTGGCGCATTTTGAAGAGTTCATCTGCCCGAACGAACGCGATGCCAATGGATGAACGCGCCGCTTCTATGATTTGGAAAGCCTTTTTCTCGCTTACTCCGACTGGCTCCAGCTCATGTGATGTCGCCATGGCTAAAGATTCTACGGTGTGGTAGCCGAGTTCTCGGAGTTTTTGGGCGGTAGCTGGACCGACTCCTGGTAAGTCCTCTATAAACTCGTATTTCGGCCTGTTTGGTTCAGCTTCCTGTTCTGTAGATTGCTCTGTTTCGGTTTCTTTTTCGTTCTCAGCATCTTCAGGTTCAGTCATTACGTTCACACTTTGGAAGATGACGTAATTGTTGAGCGTTTGGGTATTTAAAACAACCGAAAAATACGACTGAATGCTCAGTGGAGAGGTGAGTGAAAGTGAAACATCTGAATCTCAACTGAAATGGATCTTGTCTCCAGACCTTAGGCATTCAAACTGTTGAAAACTTGTATCGAACGCTGCTATATCGCCGAATTTTATGGCTGCCTCTGACCTACTGTTTTCTTAAGAAGAGTACAGAAACATGCTACTCTTTGCATTCTTTGATGTCGCGAAGCTCAGCCAAAGTCTTGTTTAAGACAGCGGTTTCCTCGATTGTTTTAATGGTGGAAACTGGCAAACAGACGACTAACTTGCCAAGTAAAGGCCGTTTAAACCCTAAATGTCTAGTTGCCTCGTCGGTTAAGCCAATGTAAAAATTCGTAATTTGCCAGTTGCTCATGTCTAAATCGGCTTCTTCTATATCGCCTAACAAAAAAGAGTCTGCAGTGTAAGCTTTCTTCCAGAATAATCTGGTGATTTCAACCATCGTGGTAAACCTCAATTGTAACAGTAAAGTTGCAATTGCCTCTATATTTGTTTGTCGGCGACGTGCTGACGAGAAAATCCTTTTTACATCCAAAAACTACGTGTATAATGGTAATTATGACTGTTTCTCAGAAACAGAATAGGCAGCTTTCTTCCGAAGAGGAACGCGTTATAGTAAACAAAGGCACTGAAATGCCCTTCACAGGCAAGTACTACGCTTTCTGGGGAAAAGGCACCTACGTGTGCAAACGCTGCGGAGCACAGCTTTATCGTTCGGAGAACAAGTTTGAGGCAAACTGCGGGTGGCCAAGCTTCGACGAGGAGATTCCGGGGGCAGTTAAACGACTGCCTGACCCTGATGGCATGCGAACCGAGATTCAATGCGCCAACTGCGGCGCCCACCTGGGGCACGTTTTCACGGGCGAGCACTTCACGGAAAAGGACACGCGACACTGCGTAAACTCGATTTCCATGGATTTTGTCCCAGACAAGTAATCTGCAGAGTCGGAAACGGGTAAGAGCCCACAACGTTGCAAACTTAAATATTGAATCTTTGAAAGTTTAACGTATGAGCAAAAAAGATTCCTCTAAACTCGCAGCCAAAACCTCAAACCTTTCGGGATTGATTGATTATCATGAGGGCTCAGTTGTAAGCCGCACAATAATTGACAAGAAAACCGGGACAGTTACCCTTTTCGCCTTTGACGAAAACCAAAGCTTAAGCGAGCACACGGCACCGTACGACGCAATGGTTTACGTCCTCGACGGCGAAGTAGACGTCACCATATCTGGCAAACTCTTCAAGCTGAAGCAGGGAGAAATAACCATAATACCTGCCAACGAGCCCCACGCTTTAACCGCAAAAACAAGGCTCAAAATGCTTCTAACAATGATAAAATCCTAGCTAGCTAAGCCTGCCGCCCCACGTATCCTGAAAACAATAATCGCTAAGCTGTTTCTTCGGTGGCGCAGTTGGTTCCTCAGCTGGATAACCAATAGCAATCAGCGCTTCAGGCTCCACTTCACTGGGAATCTTCATTACTTCTCGAACTGTTTCTTTGCAGAATGCGGGAGCAGAGAACCAGCATGCACCCAAACCCTCGCCATGCGCCGCCAACAGCATGTTCTGTATGGCTGCCGCTAAACTTTGCATTGCTAAATCTCGTTCGCACTTTTTCCTTTCTTCGTCGGGAAATTTAGCCATGTCCTCCATGCTTAAACAGGCAAGCACGAGCGCGGGCGCGTTTGCAAATCTTTCAACCCGAAGCCTGGACTTTTCAGCATAGATAGAGACGCCGTCTTTAGCCATGTCAGCAGCCCAAGCTTCAGCCATCGCCTCAGCCAAGCGCCTTTTCAGCCGCGGGTTAACTAAAACTATGAATCGCCATGGTTGAGCGTTGTGCGCTGAAGGGGCCCAACCGGCAGCCGACAAAACCTCTCTGATTAGTTCTTTAAGGACTGGACGCGCCAAGTATTTCCTCACGCTCCGCCTCTCCTTTAGCTCTTTTAGCAAGTGTGACATGGAAACACTGTATGTCAGTTTCTATTTTTATCTCTTAATGGCTTAAGTTCTGTTGGGCTCCAAAATAACCTTCAACGATTGACCTGCCTCAGCCATCAGCCTGAAGCCTTCCTGCGCCTCAGTCAAGGGCAGTCTGTGGGTAATCATGTCCTTTACGTTGAGCCGTTTTGTCGCTAAAACCCGCAGTGAATCTTCAAGGTCTCTCGGAGCGGCGCCATAAGTCGTGAGGAACGTTACTTCGTTTCTCCAGAACTGGGTGATCGGCACGGGCAACTTAACGCTCGGGTCGGGACAGGCGAAGAACAATATCGTGCCGCCGCTGTCCACGCACTCTAATGCTGAAAACGATGCTGAGGTAGCTCCCGTGCATATGACAACTTGGTCAGCTAACCTTCCATCGTTTGCTTCTTTGAGTTTTGCCTGAAGGTTGTCTCTGGCGTCTATAGCGTGTTTAGCGCCGAATTTCTTGGCGAGTTCTAGCCTGTAAGGGTTAACGTCGGCTACGATGATGTTTCGTAGTCCTTTGAACTTGGCAAGCTGAGTGTGCAAAATCCCGGCTACGCCACTGCCGATGATGAGCAGGGTATCGGTTTTCTTGAGGTTGGCCAAGCGTTGACCTCGTGAAACGCACGCTAATGGCTCGATGAAGGTGCCCTCTTCGAAGGACATGTCGTCTGGCAGCTCGTAGACGCCGAATTCGATGTTTGTCCTCGGAACGCGTATGTACTGTGAGAAGCCGCCTGGATAATAATTCGTCGTGTGCAAAGTGTGGCAGGCGGTGTGGTAGCCTCTTCTGCAGTAGCGACACTTGTTGCATGGTACATGATGAGAGACAAAAACTCGGTCGCCCACTTTGAGGCTGTTAACTTCGTCGCCGACTTTATCGATAACACCTGTTGCCTCGTGACCCAGCACCAACGGAGCTCTTGGCACACGGTACCACTCTATGACGTCGCTGCCGCATATGCCGCTCGCCATCACCTTAAGCAGCGCCTCGTCTTCTCCGATCTTCGGGATTGGCATTTCTTGAATGCGGACGTCGTGGTTATTGTAGTAGACGGCGGTAAGCAAGAGGTTTCACCAGAAAAAGAATGTGATTGGTCAAGCCTTGCCAGCTATTACCTGATTGTACAGGTCAAACGCTTCTTGCGAAGTATACTTGTCATGAATTATAGCTCTGATTCCCCGTATGGCGGCAACCGGGTTCTCAGTTTGCCAAACGTTCCTGCCCAGGTTAACGCCGATAGCTCCCGCCTGCATTCCGTCATAGACGAAGTCGAAGACTTCTTTCTGCGTTTCAGTCTTCGGTCCGCCCGCAATAACGACTGGCACGGGGCATCCTTCAACCACTTTTTGGAAGTTCTCGCAATAGTATGTTTTGACGACGCGAGCCCCGATTTCAGCCGATATCCTAGCGACTAAGGCCAAGTAGCGGGCTTCCCTTTTTTCAAGTTCCCTTCCCACCGAAGTCACCGCCATTACGGGTACACCGTAATCTTCGCACTTGTCCACGAGTTTCGCCAAGTTGCTTAAGCTTTTGTTCTCGTTTTTTGTGCCGACGAACACCGACATGGAAACTGCCATCGCGTTTAACCTTAGAATTTCCCTGATTGAAGTCACAAGGCTCTCGTTGGACAGGTCTTCCCCGACCACCGAGACCGCACCTGAAACACGTAGGATAATCGGTTTTTCAATAGCTGGGTCAACGCAGTTCCGTAGAACACCTCGAGTGCACATAATTGCGTCAGCATACTGGTAGATCGGCTTGATTGTTTCTCCGGGCTTCTCTAGGCAATGAGTCGGCCCTTGAAAGTAGCCGTGGTCGATGGGCAAAAATACTGCCTTGCCATCTTTCTGGATAAGCCTGCTTAACCTGTTTTTCATACCCCATTCCATAACTATTTCTCCGAGGAGCCTTTTGGCTTAAGAATTAAATAACCTTTTTCCATAAGCCAGTGATGAAACTGCCATGTCGTATAAAGGCAGCTGCTACTGCACTTCTGCCGGGTCTGCTCGTAAGCGGGCGAAGTCTCCGCGAGCCTGTTAAGCTCCATCTGAACTGGACATTTCACATCTTTGCAAAATTCTCGTCTCTTATACTCATCGAATCCTTCAATCGTCATTTTCCATCGGTGCCTAACTCTCTATTCAAACTTAATAAGCCTTTTTTGTGAACCTGCAAAGGCAGCATGTGCTTTTAAATCACGATTCCATTTGCTTGTTGCATGCCAAAGCTGTATCTTCTAGGCGGGGAAAACGTCCATAAAAGAAGCGCGCGGGAAGTAAACGAGAAAGCCTTTCAAGATGCAGGAGAGTCTCTCTCTGTCGCGGTTTTTCCCTGGGCAAGAGCTTCCTTTGATAGAAGGTACTGGAGAAGGAAGATGCTGACTGATTATTTCGTGAGTCTTGGAGCGGGGGCAGTGGACTTTATAGAATATTCTGATTCACAGGTAACGATAGCCCAAAAAGTGGCATCGTCAAACCTGATCTACCTGACAGGAGGCCTTGTTAACGCTTTGGTTGAGCGTCTCAGGAAGATGAGCGTGGACAGCCTGCTTAGGGATTACGATGGAGTTATCGTTGGTAGAAGCGCTGGAGCATTAGCTCTTTGCAAAAAATGCGTTATAACGTGCCGCGACAACCAAAAAGCACGCTTAGTCGAGGGTCTTGGCTTAGCTGACCTTACTCTTAAGGCTCATTATAAGCCTCGAAAAGACAGGACGCTGCAACTTTTGTCAAAAGGGGGGACAATTTACGCTGTTCCTTCAAGATCCGCAATTGTTTATGAGGATGGTGTCTACTCGTTTATTGGGAACACGTACGTGTTCGAGAACGGCAAAAAATGCAGGTTATAGATGTTCTCCTAATTTTTTTCGATCATGGACTTTAAAGGCTCTTCCTTGTCTTTTTCTGCGAATTAGCCGCGATAACAACGGTTGCTAAAATGAGAACCAAGAGCATCATGCCAAAAACGGTGAGAGGAATCCTGAAGGCAGGTTCAGAGTGCAGAACCGTTGTTGAAGGAGTCATGAACATTCCCCCGAGATAAGCGGCTAGGAAGATTCCTACGAAGACGGCGCCTACGCCTTGAACGGCTAACAGCAAATTGGTGATCTGTTTACTGTTGAGTTCCAATGCAACTCACATCTGCATTTTTATTATTTAAAGCCAGTTTTGTATTTAAGACTTTTAACAAGCTAATTATTTGACGGTAACTCAGCCGTAGCTTTGCAACCGCAAGGCATAATATATTCAAGCAACGAATCTAATGGCTAATGCCCCGGTTGATTTGATGACAGAACTGAAAGAATTTACGCCGCTTAAAGTAGGGTTACTGATCGTAACAATCTCCTATTTCCTGTTCACTGCTCACGCCATGTTTACTCTTCAATGGGTGGGCGAATGGAACAGGCTTAAAGGCTTCGCTTACTTTTACGTGCTCGCAACCGATATTTCCGGAGGAGTAGGCCTCGCTTTCAGGTTTATAGGCAGCCTTATTGCCGCCGTTTCAGTCATCTACTACTTCAACAAGGGGCTTCCATCGACCGAGAAAACTTACAGACTCCTAAGGTGGATTTTGGTTTTTGAAGGAATCTACTGGCTGGGACTTGTTACCACGGCGGTGTTGAACGTTCGAGACTCAATATTGAGTATAGGACAAGTATCGGCAAGTACAGTATTAACCCAATTTGCAATCAGCACTCTTCCCAGCGTGGCAGAATCAATACTTATCCCCGTAGCCCTGTTTGTTCTTGCCTCAAAGCTGAATCCAGCCAAACCCATAAACGATGCAATAAAATGGGCACTGATTGCGGGCACAAGCTACATCTTCGTTTTTTGGTTGACGAACTCAGGGATGTGGTTCACAACGATAATCTATGAAAAAGGCACGTCATACTTGACGTTGTACCCTGAAAACCTGTTCAACTTTGTTTTAACAACGTTCGGGCTTCTGATTCTAACAGTTTACGCAGCCTACTTCACGAAGAAATCAAGCGGAATACAAACTCTTCAAGAGCTGAACCTGAAAAATGTCGGCGCCATTATTACAGCACTGGGAATGTTCTTCCTGTGGAACTATTTAACCTGGATTTTCTTTGGAGGAAATTACCTTTGGAGCGATTGGTTCGCTTGGTTCCTCGGGCACAATTTGGACCTCTGGATGCTGTCACTTCCATTGCTTGGGCTACCCCTGTTATTTGCCAATAAGCCTCAGGAAAAAAATAGTCCTTCGTAGCGTCCGCGTGGCAGTTAGCAGCTTCGATGGCGGCATCATCAAAATCAACAAAAACTATCGTAGGCAAATTCTTCTCGCAAGAGTGACTCATGCCAAAGCTTATAGGTAGCAAGTTTTATAGCCAAGAATGGAAGAAACTTGTTAAGACTAAACGGAAAAGTTGCTCGAGTTTCAATCTTAGGTTTAGTCTGCGCAGTGCTTTTTCTGCTTGCGACAGGCTGCTTCTCAGGTTCCGCCACGGTTGCGTCTGCCCAGCCCTCATCTTCAAGGAACGGGCCTGTTATTATAGCGAATTTTAACGTGCCAGTTGACCCGGGTTCATCGACTTTCATGGCGCGTGTCGTATCCACTGCGCAGAGTCAGCATGCAGCCGCCATCGTAATCGAGATGAACACGCCTGGCGGGTATCTTAGCGACATGCTTGACATAGTTAACTCGATCACGGATGCGAACGCTTCAGGTATCCCAACTTACACATTCATCGTGCCCAACGGTCTTGGGGCTTCGGCTGGCAGCTACATAGCTATGGCGACAAACAGCATCCTGATGGGCCCGGGCGCTGAAATAGGCCCGAGTACACCCATCGTTGTAGGCGGCACAGCGTTGGAGCAGAACCACACTGAAGACGCAATGATAGAACTGATGGAGAGTCTTGCAACTGACTGGGGACGCAACGTCACCGCGGTTTTTAACATGGTTTACGGTGATCAAGCGTTTACAACAAGCCAAGCCATAGCGTATCACGTTGCAGAAGGTTCCGCGAACTCGCTAACGGATGCACTGAGCCAATGGGGCCTTTCTGGAAATGCCCAAGTGACCCTGAACGAAAACTTTTACGAGCAGCTGCTCAGCGCTTTAAGCAACTCGACTCTGGACGGAATCCTTATTCTGCTTGGAATTGTCGCGATCGTGATAGACTTTTTGCACCCCACCATAATTCTGACTATCCTCGGAGTCATCGCCATAGTCGCCGGCTTAATAGGGGCAGAGGTGATTGGGGCTTCGTGGCTAGGCATAATTCTGCTGATCATAGCCGCTGCTTTGATCATCTTAGAGTTGAAGCTGGGACACGGGTTCGCGTTGATTGCAGGGGTAATTCTGGGCGCGATCGGAATCTACTTCCTCTCCTTCAACCTTTCTTATTCGCCTTCGCCGATAGGGGACTTTACAATAGTCGAGTTGGCTTTGGTAGTTGTGTTTGGAGTAATCGCAGGTTTATACATCAGATGGGTGGTGGGACCGGTGAGGCGACGCTCAAAACTTACAGGCGCCGAGTCTTTGATAGGTAAAACGGGCGTCGTCACTGCCGACCTTAAGCCAAAAGGAGAAGTCAGAGTGGAAGGAGTAATTTGGCGCGCTGAATCGTTGTCGGGAAACATCGGAAAAGGCGAGTTGGTCACTGTTAAATCGCTGAATGGCTTGGTTGTTATGGTTGAAAAAGCGCCAGAAAAAGCAAGTTAACTTCCTTTTGACCGCCGTATTTCCCGGGCTCAGTGACTTATTAATTGTCGAAGATTGCCTATCCCGGAATATTGCCGGCGCAACAAGTGGACTGCTCTAGGAAAAATGTGACTTTCTCTTACCAAGGTCTAAATGTGGCTAATGAAGAACCGTTGCTAAGCCGTGATAACTACATGGAATAAAAGACACTTTTTGGAGTAAAAATAACCCAAACACTTGAGATTCATCGCAGAATCAGGAACGGTTCAAAACTTTTCAAGCCAAAAAGTGAAGCAAGAAATGAGTGTTTATTTCATTTTTCGGAAGATTTTAATTCCGCTTATTTCGCACTAAGAATTGAGTCTCCATTGACTTAAACCCAAATCCGATCAGGTGTGATTTGAACTCTTTTGGGTTCAGGTTGCATTATGGACTGGGAGTTTCTGAACCGTAAAGGGTTCAAACTATGCTCGCGCTTTAACTGGTGTTGCAAGGGGATAATAGCACCAATTTATCCGTAAAAGTAAGGTTGGTTACAAACTTTTTTGGCAAAATTAGGAAAAATATGAAGCGCGCGATTTGAAAGCACCTATCACGAACCAGTTTTCTAGGGCTGCTTTTTATCTTAACTTAATATATTCTAAGGTCAGGCACTTCCATTCCAGTCTCGGTTTCTCTGAAAACTTTCCATATCCTAAGTTGCATTTGCTTTAGATCGATCAAGTCATTTGACAAAGCTTTTATAGCGAGACCGCTGTTTTTAGGCATTTCCGAGGTTCCGCCAAAAACTTTTCCAAAGTCGATTTTTTTCTTGGCTTGAAGAGCCTTATCCGAATACCAGTAAGCCTTGAGGTAAAACTTGTTGCCGCCAAAAATGATGTCGAGGGCTTCTTTATCCTTTCTTGTAAATGTTGAACTTTCATTAAGTTCGAGCTTTCCATCTTTCTCGACATTAAGCTTTGAAGAATAAATCTCGAACTCCCAGAACTCTCCCCGCTCAATTCTTCCAGGGCAGAAGATCTCAGAATACAGAAATTTTGAGCCGTCCGTGACATGGAATGCTACTTTTTGATGCCAGCGAGAATCTGCAAAAAGCATCGTTTCCCTAGGTAAGAATTCCAATCGACTGTCTTTTTCAAGATAAACGTCGACCTGTTTGCTTGCGTAATTCAAATCCATTTTGTATACTTTTGTCGCTGTAGTGTCAGTGATGACTGCTTCAGCACCCTCTTTTAATCGTATTTTGTAAGCATATCGATCTCCTTGAACAATCCCTCCTGTCGGATTCGAAAAGAGTACGTATGGCAATCCGGGCAGGTTCGCATCATAGTATAGTTCTCGAAGAATCTTTGCAGGAAGCACAGTGTAAAGATCAGTTAGGCATGTCTTGTCACCAAATTTGGTGAATGTTAATTCTGCAACAGCGTTTTTGCCAGCTGATCCAACTGCAAGTCTCGTTTGTTGGGCTTCATACTGGGTAAAAGCTGATGGTAACCCGCCTAGGTCTTGAATTAAATCATGAGAAGCTTGACTGATCATTTAAACAGAGCCTTTTCCATTACTATCTTTATAACTTCATCGAGGCCATTTCCATCTTTCAGTGACAGCAAAACGGTAGGTTTGTCGCCTCTCAACTTTTTTGCATCTTCCTTCATTAAATCAAGATTTCCCGTTTTCACACCTGATTCAAGAATCGTTGACTCAACGTAAGGAGCCAAGTCTATTTTATTGATTAATAAAAGATCCGCTTTCTTGATTCCTAAGCCCCCCTTCCTTATCGTTTTGTCTCCTCCCGCCACGTCAACCATGTAGATGAAAAAATCAGCTAGTCTTGGGCTGAAAGTCAGTGTTATGTTGTCCCCGCCTGATTCTATTAGAATGATATCTAACGTTGGATTTTCTCTCTCGAGACGTTCCGCTGCATCAATGTTCATTGATGGATCATCTCGTACAGCAGTATGTGGGCATCCTCCTGTCTCTATTCCCACAATCAGGTTTGGGTTGATATTTTTGCCGAGTCTTGCTGCAAGTCGTCTGGCGTCTTCCTTTGAGTAAACATCGTTTGATATTGCTCCAACCTTCAGCCCCGAATCTGTCAGTTTGGGAACGAGTTTTTCAATTAATTCGGTTTTTCCGCAGCCAATTGCTCCGCCGATTCCGATTCTAACTGTTCTACTCATGCTTCATGCTGCAACTCCTCGGTTAGCTCATGAACATTCTGCTGTCGCTCAGCTCATGCCTCATCGAGGCAATAGCAACTAAAGGAAAAGACTGATGCAAATCACAAAGCTTCACAGGCTTTACTTGAATCGATTTCACGGAGTTACTTAGGATTATCTGGGCTTCGATGTAGTCAATTACTCCCATACGTACCAAAGAAGCTGTAACTTCCATCAGGTTAACGTAAATAAGTGATAGTGCACCCAAGTCTTTATACTTAAAATGTATTGAAGCAAGTGCTAAAGCAACAGGATAGGTTCCGTAGCTCGTACTGGTCTTGCTTAAATCTTTGTACTTTTTTCCAATCGACCCGTCCTCGAATTCTGTCGCGTTCATCAAGCTTTTGCCCATCTTGACTGTCGCTGACCTGTTTTCTTCGGTAAGTTTGGAACAATAGCAGATTTCGTCTATTTTTTTTAATAATTCAGTATTTTTCTTTCCGGCAGCTTCCATTGCTTGATAGAAAATTCCCATATCGAACGATTTCCAAATTTTATCCAAATACATATCTATGATTTTGGCCACTTTTTCTTTGGGTACCAGGTTCTCGTTTATGATTTGTTCCATACCCTGAGACATAGTGAAGGATCCCATGGGAAAAAAAGAATCCGACATTCTTAACAGGTTCAAGATTTTCTCGTTTTTATTCAAAAGTTATTCCTCGGTATGCTCGCCTGGGTGATAACCATCTGATGATGTTGCTACTACTTTTTGCACAGTTTCACATTTAAGCGGCAGGTTCATAAGTTCAATGATTCTTCTAACCTTTTCTTCGCCCAGAGTGACTGGCACGAAAACCTCGTCCTTCTCAATCAAAACCTCGAGATGACGATTACCTAGGTTGTAGCCAAGTTTCACTGCGTTTTCTATAGCGTTTTGTCCCTTTCTCTTTGTCAGACTCACTTTTATTGTAGGCTCCGGCTGAATCATTATCTTATAATAAAGACCTTTCTCCGAGGGTCCGAAAATGTCTCCTTGCTCGATTGTTTCGCCTCGGGGCAGATTGATGATGAAATCGTTTCCCTCCGGTGTTTTGGTTCTTAACCTGCCTCTCATTGCATCTTGCCTATCAACAGTGACCTCCTCTATCTTCTTTTCGTCGAATTTGCCTGTTGCCTTGTTGAAAAAAGGCATGTTTCACACCTGACTATCATTTTGAAGTTTTTTGCGCACGGCTTCTTTTAGCTGTTCCGCACGCTCCGCTTCATCTACGAAGCCTAAGCGCTTGTACGCTGTAGGAGAAACACAAGCCACCATAAATCTTTCCCTATGCAATACGATTTTACCGCCTAATTCAAGTTTCTCGGCGACGTTGACTTCTTTCATGAGATGGTCGGGAAAATCCAGGTTTAAATGCGTTTTTGGATCTACGAAACCGGAAAGATTTGAAATTCTCAATGCAGTGACTTCTGCATGTCGAATTTTTCTGGGATTTATGACCCATCCGTTTTTAACGTTTGAAATTGATGTGAAATGTCTGATCAAATAGCTCATGCCCAAAGAACAGTGGGAAACTCACTTTAAACTAGGTGATAGAGCTGAGTCAGCGGTAACTCTTTTGCGGGTTCAGATGTGACTATTTTGCCGTTGAAGGTGACTTTGTAAGTTTCGGGGTCGATTTTTATGTCGCCTATTGTGCTGTTTCGCACCATTTGTTGCTTCCCTAAGTTTCTGACATGGCGCACAGGAAGAACTTGCCGCTGTAGACTGTACTTCTCTTTTATTTTGTTTTCCAGAGCCAACTTTGAAACGAAAAGTGCACTGGTTCTCGATTGCGCTAAGCCGAAACCGCCAAACATTGGCCTGAAGAAAACAGGTTCAACCATTGGAACGGATGCGTTGCCGTCGCCCATCATGGCGTAGGCGATCAAACCGCCTTTGAAAACTATGTTTGGCTTCACTCCGAAGAATTGTGGATGCCACAGTACTATGTCAGCCATTTTTCCTTTTTCTATGCTGCCTACATAATCTGATATACCGTTGGTTATTGCGGGGTTTATGTTTAACTTTGCAAGGTACCTTAAAACCCTGAAATTGTCGTTTTCAGTAGAATCTTCAGGAAGTTTGCCGAACTGCGCCTTCATTTTGTGCGCGGTTTGCCAGCATCTGGTCGAAACTTCCCCCGCGCGACCCATGGCTTGGCTATCAGATGAATACATGCTTAAGACGCCCCAGTCGTGGAAAACATCTTCTGCAGCGATTGTTTCCGCTCTTATTCTCGATTCAGCGAAGGCTACGTCCTCGGGAACCTTTGGATTAAGGTGGTGCGTAATCATCAACATGTCGAGATGTTCATCCACCGTGTTTACCGTATAGGGTCTTGTGGGATTTGTTGAGGATGGCAAAACATTTGGTTCTCCAGCTATCTTCATTATGTCTGGCGCGTGACCGCCACCTGCGCCTTCGGTATGATAAGTGTGTACAGTTCTCCCGTTTATCGCGTCGATGGTATCGTCAACGTACATGCCTTCGTTAAGCGAGTCCGTGTGTATTGCCAGCTGAACATCGTACTCGTCGCAAACTGTTAGGGCAGTATCTATCGATGCTCTTGTTGCTCCCCAGTCTTCGTGCATTTTGAATCCGCCTGCGCCTGCTTCTAATTCTTCAACTAACGTTTCTTCCCTGCTGTCGTTAGCTCTGCCTAACACAAGCCAGTTTAGGGGCAAACCCTCAAACGACTCTATCATTTTCTTTATGTTCCAGGGTCCAGGAGTGCAGGTGGTCGCGTTTGTTCCATCTGCAGGTCCCGTTCCGCCCCCGACATATGTTGTGATGCCGTTCGCGATTGCGTGGTAAACCTGTTGCGGACATATCCAGTGTGTATGACTATCAATGAAGCCCGCGGTGGCTATCAGTCCTTCGCCCGCGGTTACTTCGGTAGCGTTGCTGACAACGAGGTTTTCGTCAACATTATCCATTGTGTTGGGGTTTCCTGCTTTTCCAACACCAGCTATCATTCCATCTCTGATTCCTATGTCCCCTTTCAGCACGCCCAAAACTGCGTCTAAAATAACAACATTTGTTATGACGTGGTCAAGAGCTCCGTCGGAATGTTTCACGCCTGTTGCCAATCCCATACCCTGTCTTGCACTCTTTCCTCCTCCGAACACCAACTCGTCACCATAAGTTGCGAAATCCTTTTCGACTTCGATGATTAATTTCGTGTCAGCTAATTGGATTTTGTCGCCTACCGTCGGGCCGTACAAGTCAAGATACTGTTTTCTTGAAATTCTCATTATGACTTCACGCCTTTAAACCCAAGTTTCTTCGCTTTTGTCAGCGCCTTTTCTTTTTCATATATTGTTCGGACGCTGCCATCGACAAGGTTGTTGAATCCGTGAACATACTTTTTGCCGCCATATTCAACGAGGGTCACTTCTTTTTCTTGTCCAGGTTCAAAGCGTACGGATGTTCCTGCGGGAATCGCAAGTTTCATGCCATACGCTTTTTTTCTGTCAAAGTCCAACGCTCTGTTTGCCTCAAAAAAATGAAAGTGAGAACCCACTTGTATTCCTCTGTCGCCAGTGTTCTTTATTTTGAGCGTGATGGTTTTTCTGTTTGGGAAAGCCTCGATGTCGCCTTTGCCGAGTGTTACTTCTCCCACGGTCATTTTTCTTGTTCTCCTTTTGGTTGGATAGGGTTATGCACACTCACCAGCTTGGTGCCGTCTGGAAATGTCGCCTCGCATTGAACAAGTGTTATCATTTCTGCAACGCCTGGCATTACGTCATCCGTTGACAAGACATGCCTTGCGTCTTTGGCTATTTTGGCAACCATTTCGCCTTTTCTTGCCTGCTCTTGTACAAAATCAGCTATAATCGCAACCGTTTCAGGATGATTCAATTTTAACCCAGCCTGCCTTCTTCTCTCAGCCATTTGTGCCGCAACGAAAATCATCATTTTTTCAATTTCTCTCTGCGTCAACTTCATTTTCGATTTCACTTTCCATTCTTTATCTTCTTAAGATCTACTATATTTTTTCGGTTGTTCAAAATGGTCACCAATTGAAGTGTTGTTGAAGATGTTTTCTACATAGATATTTCTTGCCTTGAAAATAGAAAATGCAATCTTTAATCACGGAACTTTTCAAAATTTCGCCGCAGACTTCACAAACTATTAATGATTCCGTCTGCTCCGCAGGCAAAGATGTATCATATTTTTTATCTTTCATTTTTGGTCATTTGACCTTTGAATGTCGACGCTTATTAAAACGTCTGAAACTTTTAGCCAATAATGAATTGGTGACCGATGATTTTTTCCTTTTCCAATATCACGATTGCAGCATGCAAAAGACCGTTGCCAAATTCGCTTCCAGGGTTCAGAACTATTGTTCTGCCTATTTTTTCAAAGCCTTTTGCTTCATGAATATGACCGTGAAGTCCTATGAGAGGCTGAACTTCTTCAATTATTCTAGTTACTGATTTTGAGCCGACGTGTTCCATAGTTATTTCAGCTCCTCTGGCAACTGGTCTAAGATCCGCCGACAATTTAGGCGCCATATCAAGACCTGTTCCGTAAGGGGGAGCATGAAAATTGAATACGGCTGTTTTAGGATCAGACAATTTGTCCGTCATTTCCTTAAGTCTAATGTAGATTTCCTCTTCAGGGAGTTCTCTCGGAGTGTGCCATGGGCTTGGATTGACGTATCCAAATGAGATCATCTCGTGTTCTCCAACCATAACTACGTCTCCCTCTGTCCGCTGGATCACACCGGTATCTTTGAAGAGGTCGGCTACATATTGCTGGTCATCGTTGCCTAAATTAACAAATATCTTAATCTTGCTGTCTTTGTATCGCTCATTGGCTAAAGCGATCCAACTCTTCATAACTTCGATTTTTTTCTCCTTAAAAACCTCATCCGTGACTTCTTGTGACTCGCTGATTCGGATCCACTCTTTCCTGTCGCAGACAACCCAGTATAAGCCCCGATTTCTGATGCTTTTCTTTGCTTCTTCCAATCCTTCCTGACCCATTTCTTTGCCTTGAACTGAGTATCTACCTTCGCCTAGATCTATTATTGGTGAAAGTGCTTTGCCGGTGAGGTCTCCGCCGACTATCAGATAGTCTAAGCCATACATTTTTCCTGCGTTTAGAAATTTCCTGTATGTTGCTTCAGAACCGTGAAAATCCGTGGTGTAAAGGATCTTCAGCTTTTTAGACTCGCGACTTTTGAAAATTGTCCTCACGCCTCAATTTGTTTAATTTGCTGAAAGGTGTCGGCTACGAGCTTTCACTCGAATGGCTTTCTTCAGGTTCCTCATACCACTTAACTTTTTCGCCAACCTTGGCTCTCATTTTCCATTTAAAACTTTTAGGCGCTGATTCTATCATGTCCCACAGTGCTTTGATCCGGCAAATTGGGACTTCGCAGTCGCTTCTGCTGCCTATATAAGTTAGGAGTTGTCGAACGTTATGTTCAAAAGTTGTGTAGAATCCCCAGTCTTCGGAAAGCAAACGTGCTATACGACAACCATCAAGCTCTCCTTCAGTGTCAAGCTTTCCAATCCCAAAGTCTGAGAGCAGAGCGGCTACGTCTTTAAGATCGTTTTCTGTGATTTTGACTGTTTGCATCTTGGTTAACAACAAATCCGAAGGAGGTATAGTGTAGTAGGAAGACAGCATTCTGTCTTTCAGGTTTATAGCATGGCACATTTTGAATTCGTCGATCAATACGTCGACGTTGCATCGTAGCTCATTGTCGAAGTAAATTAGTCTTGTAGCACCGTGTAATGCGTTGAATGTGGTATTTGGCTTCATGTCTGATTCCTTGAAGATTTCCGTTATTCCCTTTTTAGAAGAGTTAAGACCAAAAAAATCGAGGTCTTTGTATTCTCTTCTAAATTTCTTGCTTCCTTCCCTTGCCATGCAGGCGATTGCTAAGCCGCCTATCAATTTTAGGTTTACGTTTTCTTTTCTTGCTTTCTCAAGTATGGGAATTGCTCTGCCTAATGCTGTCTCTCTATCTAACATAACGAACTGATCCTTTTTTTTACGGTTTTGTCAGAGGCAGACTCATGCACCTGGGTCCGCTTCTTTCTCCTCCCTCTTTGATTATTTCGTTTCCTTTGAAAGTTTCAATTTTTATGCCTGCTTCCTTGGCGAGTTTGTTGGTTATTCGGTTATGCTCATACGCAATAATGGTGTTCTTGGCTACGACGAGTATGTTACTTGCGAGTAACCAGTGTTCTCTTTCTTGCGCATAGTAATCTTCTCCGCCTATCTCAACAACCCGGAGGTCTCTGGCTAAGTAGTCTTTCAGAACTTCCCTAAGTGGCCTTCCGTCAAGAGTGGTTTTGCCTTTCTTGTGAATGAAGACCTTCATCTTGTCAATATAATCCTTGTAGTAGATTATCACGTCCTCAGCTGGAACGCCCATAACAGTATCAAGATGGCCGATTCCTTTGTTCGGTTGCAAATCAGGCGTTTCAAGCCTTACAAGGATGGCTTCATCAACATCTTTTCTTTCAATGAGTTTCGGGACGACGTCGTTTACTCCCAATGCACTGCTTCGTGTGCCGAATCCTTGCATAAGCCTTCCTTTTCCGATTGGAAAACAATCTCCTCCTTCAAAGTAGCCTGCTTCGGCAGTTATCATATCTTCTTTCTTGATTCCTAACGCTGTTATCAGGACTTGAGGCTCTGGGCGTCTGGATTCCCACCGCATCTTCCCAGCAATGTAGGTTTTTCCTACGACCATGCCCGGGTCTCTTGTGAACATCATGTTCAGTAGAGGTTTGATGCATATGTCCTCCGCGGCTCCTACCACTCCATCCTTAACCGCTCCTATCGCTTGTGCCTCGGTCAAGGTAAGTCCCGCGACGACTAGCTCGGTCAGTTCTTTACTGGAAAGGGTTTTTAACACTTTCATGTCAAGTTTACATTCAGGACGAATCAGTGGAATGATTTCCTCGGGTTTTAGGGCCTTAAGCTTGTCTCTAACATCGATTACTTCAATTCCAAATGACTTGATTTTTGCTTTGAATTGTTCGCACTCCGCGGTTAAATTTCCCGGATCAGGGATCTCGGAGTACTGCATTTCATGGAGGTTTTGAGGCGTCAGTCTTTCTTTTTCTTTGCCCGGTGTGGCTAAACATACTCTTTTTAGAGGTGAATACTCGCCTATACAGTTGATACTCATTTTCATAAATCACTTCATTTTTGTCTTATTTTGAGGTTTAGGAGACCTAAGCTGTATAAAAACTTAGTTATGAAATGTTCATAATGATTGAGATAACCTCGACAATCGTTAAGAATTATGCTGGATTTTTAACAATTTGAACATGCAACAGACGGAGTATGGGTATGAACGTCTGTTCTTCTAATTCGGCTTAGGTTAAAATTCGTGACATAAACCGCTTCATCTAAAAAAGAGTAAAAAAGGTTGACTTTCCACCTCTTCGTTCGATGGAAGATGATTTTGGTACCGGGCTGGACTGCTATTATTCCGGCGGTATTACCTTGAAGGTGTTATCTAAGTCTAATCCTTCGCGTTTTCGCCTGTAGTACCTCATTGAGTAATAGATTATAATTCCGGTGACGAATGGAGCGGTGAATAACGCTATGCTTAGCCCTGTCACTTGGACGCCTAGGAATATTGGCGAGTAGGCGAGCATGTAGTAGCAGTAAGTTCCCAGAATAGCAACATCGAATATTCCGGCGGCGATAAGCATTTTTCTGGCTCCTTTGAGAGCAGAGGTGTTTCTTGCACTTGCAAATATCACTGCAATGGCGACCACCATGAAGCCTAGAAGTATTGCCATGAGATTAGCGGTATCTGTTGCAAACCAGAATGCGTGGCTCAGCGGTGTTAGGGTTATTATGGTAAGTCCTATCAGGGTCATCACAAGGCTTATAACTTGGGCGACAACTGGCGTGTGGAATTTTTCACTTACATATGCTACGGCGGAAGGTAGGACCCTGTCAAAGGATATTGCCATTAGGTATCGCGAAACGAAAAGTGATATTCCGAACAATACTGCGACGTACCAGAAGAAAGTACTTAATGCTAAGAATAGTTGGAATCCAACGTTGTTGCTTAGAAGGATAGCATCAAAAACCGGGTTTGTAAGTGCTGCGTAGGAACCGCCTATCATACCAGTTCCGATAAAGAGCTTTGAGGTCAAGCCGGTAACTGTCAAAGTTATGAAAAATGTGGTGAGTAAGCCTGCTATTACGAGAGCTAAGATTATGCCTCGCGTGAATGATTTGGCTCCTCCTCGGATCTCACCAGCGATTGATGTAGCACCATTGATGAACGGCAAATAGGTGGAAGTTATGACCATAAGACCGATTGTGGCTAGCACAATGCTAGAAAAGAGTGGAGTTGCTGTGGTAGCCGCGGAATTTATTTTAGAGATACTCATGCCGTAGCTCGCTATTATATGGCCAAAAGAATTGACGTTTGCCACCCCAAGGACAACAGCTGTTATAACGAACGACAACAGAGCGATAATTGTCACTGTTCCAAATATCATGTTGATATGTTTTATTGCAACTATGCTAAGAAAGACTACGGCAGTAAAGACTACAGCTCCAACTGCCAGAATGACAAAAGGGCTGTTCAGAGCATTTGCGATTGACGCATAAATTCCTCCGTGTTCGATGCCTAAAGCGTTAAAAGAAATCTGTAACTGTGATACTCCAAACCAAGCAGTTGCGGCGTTCATAATCATCTGGGTTATGGCAAAAGTCAAGCCTACTGCGGTGCCAATGGCTGGCTTTAAAGTTCTGCTCGTGAACACGTAGTCTGCGCCAGTTCTAGGGTAAGCCTGAGTTATTTTTGTCCAGAGGTAGCCGTGTGGAAGCATGACGATCCAGCTTAGCAACGCCGCTATTATTGGCAAACCGTTAGGTTGAAGATATAAGCCGCCAAAGAATGCGACTGGAAGGGCAAAAAAAGCTATGAAGCTCATGCTGATAAACATCGCTGTGACCCAGTTTATTTCACGAACAAAACCCGAGGATTCTCTCGCAAAAAGCTCCTGTTTAACTTCAGTCTTCCCTTTATCCTGACCCATTGAATGTTCACTCTCATGAATTCGGAAGTTTTAATATAAAAAGCTATTTATGCATTGTTCATAAAAGTTAAGAAATTCACTACGATTGACTATTTAGAAAAAGTTCTGTAGACATATGTAACGAAGAGAAGGAATTATCTTATCAGTTGTCTACAATGGCTCAAAGCAATAGAGCCCGGTCTGGTAAGTTTTAGAAGCGTTACAGAGGACCTGGATCACAGGAATCATATGTTGCGAAACTGGGGAAGGCACTTAGTTAGTCTTTTGAAATAACTTAAATAGCTCCTAAGGGTACTCCAACCTAAGCTCAGAATTATATTGTCTATCTTGCAACTCGATATTCTTACATTTAGGACACTGATAGAAAAGAGTTTTCCGAACGAGGTTTGCATCGTCGAGTTCTCCCTTTGACTCCATCGGATTACCACACTTCGGACACTTATGCATCATTTTTCCCCTAGCCGAGCAAAATTGAATAGATTGGACATATATCAGTAACGCGCCCTTGAACATAGCTCAATGATTCAATAAAATATAAATATAGTTGTGATTTGTTCATAACTTAACTTATAATCTAAACATACGTCTAACGCCCAAGTAGCGAAAGCGCGCGCCGCGCCGGGGAATCCCAGCACCATTTTACCAGTAAAAAGTTTGTTCAGCGCCAGTGATACCGCTAGAATTTGCGATTCAGACGTTACAATCCATTACGCATTATTCTTTCATTTGAGCAGGAATGTTTCTATATGACTCTGTCAGCGAAAGGTATCTTTCTAACAAGCCAGGCTATAGCCCAAACAAGTGGCAGAATAATTACAGATGCCAAACCAAATTTTAATAGCGATTCGATGTGAACTGAAGAGAGCACCACCGCAGTAACTGAAACGATGATCGTCGCTTGAAGAATGTATGCTGCATAGAAATGCTGGGAAAAGAACTTCCAGAATCTCCCGGCAGAATTGAAGTAGCGACGGAAGACAGCGATTACAAACATGCTCATTCCGACTGCAAAGATAGAATCCCAGAGCGCGTAAAACGCGGATGCTAACGATCCGTATCCATACAGAGTACCCCACCCAAGTGAGCTCTTTTCTGTACCCGCGATAGCCAATACAAGTAGCGTCGCTGTTGCAATAAGGGCTACTCCAAAAACGCGTTTCGCCATGGAACTAGGCATTTTTCTCAGCCAGTCTCCTCGGGCAGCCACTAGGCCTATAATGAAGAAACTCAAATACTGTGGAAAATCAAAGAGCGATGGAAAACCAAGCGCTTCCGCACCGATAGGCAATACTATTCTTATCAGGTAGCTAGCCGTTGTCAACAGCAAAATGAAAAAGGCTATTTTGCGGTAAGAGGGGAAAGGACGGTCTTGTTCTTTTTTTCTTGCTGCGACACGCCATGCAGCATAACCAAATTCAAAAATCAGCAGCATTTCTACAAACCAAAGAGGCCCTGTACCGATAGTCTGAAGGTAAAACTGCCAATTCAACCCTATTGGAAACGTGATCCCACTGGCGACGAGCTGTGCGGCAGGCGTGTGAGAAAAGGCTATGTAACAGGTAATAGGGCTGAGCACAAAGAAAAATATCAGCAGGGGAATGCCTAGGCGAATCAATCTATCTTTAAGGAATCGTCCAGGGCCCTTGCGGTCAAATGAAGTAGGCGAAAAGTATCCTGAGAGCAAGAAAAGCAGGCCCAGAAACCAAGCTTGGTTGAAATTGGTAAAAAGCGACAGCAAATCGGTAGCTACTGCACTTGTTGCCGGCTCTATGTAGTAGAATGATCCGCTTGCACCGTAAGTAATCGCTATGTGATGCAAGATTACCAGGCTTACGATCGCCGCTCTAATGTAGTCAACGAAATAGATACGGTTACCAGGTTTAATTGCTGTGCCCATAGCAGTCAAGCACCCTAGCGTAATCCAACCCAAATATTAGTGTAGACCTAATAGACTTTGCCTTCCAAAGTATGATAGAATAAGAATGCCGAAAGGACGCGCGTTAAAAGAACAGATACAACAGGACTTGAACCTTTAAGGCTTAGATCTTTTGGAAATTTGAACCCAAATCAGATCAGGCGGAATTTGAACTCTTTTGGGTTTAGACTGCAATATGGACCGGGGGGGATTTGAACCCCCGACCTCTTGAGTGCAAGTCAAGCGTTCATACCAACTGAACTACCGGCCCCTTACTTTTCCCATTGATTAACAACTCAACGATATTTAGCTTTTGTTTAAACAAAACCGCATTCACGCAAAATCAGCAATAAAAATATTAAAAAAATAATTGAAACAAAACGAGACTTCAGGGAAGCAAGCAATCAATCTTAGTATCGTCTTGACCTTGCTGGTCGTTTCTTTGCCCAGCATTCTCGGCAGTAAACTGGCCTGCTTGGGTCGGGTTTGAATGGAACTTCGCATTCCTGACCGCATTCAGAGCAAGTTGCCTTGAACATTTCTTTTCCTGACACTACTTTCAACTCCTTACTCACTTTATGGTGCAAAAATAGGTTTTGCACGATGCATCTATGCAATGCATTGAAGAATATAAGATTTTTTATAAACGCACTTGCAGCTTGCCCGTTTTGCGCCAGCATAAGTTATATTCCAAAAGACAGTTAGTCATTTAAGGCGAGGAGGATAAGATTTGGAGTTCACGATTGTTAAAATTGACCCGCCTAAAGACTGCAACGTCATCTTAGGCATGGCACACTTCATAAAAACCGCTGAAGACCTCTACGAGGCGCTCGTTAATTCTGTGCCCAACATAAAATTCGGCCTTGGCTTCTGCGAGAGTTCAGGACCCTGCTTGGTCAGGCACGAAGGAAACGACCAGGAACTGCGCCGACAGGCAGCAGAGAAAGCTCTGGCTATTGGCTGCGGTCACAGCTTTCTTATTTTCTTAAGAAACGCTTACCCGCTAAACGTTCTGGATAAAATCAAGAAGGTGCCTGAAGTGTGCACTGTTTACGCCGCCACGGCTAACCCGCTAGAAGTGATAATTGCCGAGACGGCTCAGGGAAGAGGCATAATCGGCGTTGTCGACGGCTCAAAAAGTAAGGAAATAGAAACCGACGCTGACATTTTGGAGCGGCGGCAGTTCGTGCGAAAAATCGGCTACAAACTCGGCTGACCGCGCCTACTCTTCAGCGGCTACGATGCCTTCAAACAGGTAAGGGTCAATGTTTCCTCCGCTTATCACAACTACGACGGTTTGCCCAGTGAACACGTCCCTGTTTTCTAGAAGCAATGCGACGCCTGCGGCGCCCGAGCCCTCCACAACTTGTTTTTCGTTCTTCCACAATAGATAAACCGCTCGTCTAATCGACTCTTCTCTAGCCAGCGTCACATAGTCAACGTGCTTCTGCGCGATGTCGAAGGTGATTGAGCCTTTCTCCACGGCGCCAACAAGCCCTTCAGCGATGGTGTAACGTTCATGCCTGTGCGGCGGAACAATCTTGCCTGCCTTCAAAGACTCGTACATGACGGGTGAAGCGGCGGATTGGACGCCGATAACCTTCACGGTGGGTTTTTGGCTTTTAACCGCGATGGCGATGCCTCCGATTAATCCTCCTCCCCCAACGGGCACGATGACCACGTCAACCACTGGCAATTCCTTGAGGATTTCTAACCCGACGGTTCCGTGTCCGGCGACAATTCGCTCGTCGTTGTAAGGGGAAATGTAGAGCTTGCCTTCTTGCGCGGCTAGTTCTTTAGCTTTCTTTTCCGCTTGATCGTAAGTTTCTCCATGCAGAATAAGCTCCGCGCCGAAATGTCTTATCCCGTCCACTTTAATCTGGGGAGCATGGGTCGGCACGACGATTTTTGCTTGAAACCCAAGTTTCTTCGCTCCAAAAGCCACTGCTTCACCATGATTGCCCGCTGAAGCCGTTATTACTCCCCTGGCTTTTTCCTCAGCGGATAAGCTTAGAAGCTTGTTGATTACTCCGCGGATTTTGAAGGAACCCGTTAGCTGTTGATTTTCAAGCTTCAGAAAAACCTTCGCATTGCATAGGTCGCTTAGAAACTTGGAGGGCATTAGCGGTGTCAGCTTAGCGTAGGACGCTATGTTTTTTTGTGCTTGCTGGATGTCTTGGAGTCCAAGCATGTTTTCATCTCTGAGAAAACAGTTTAGCCATGAGCTTGAATAATTCACCATAAACTATTTTAGTTTACTCAAGAATCAAGCTTTAACAACCTTTCCGAAAGCGGGTGTTTTTATGAGTTTAGAACGTAACATGGCTCAACTTCAAGCTTACAGGCAGCAACAGTCAGAAGAGCAACAGAGGCTAAAAGAGAGAATGGGCAAGATCAAACATAAAATCGCGGTCATCAGCGGCAAAGGCGGAGTTGGAAAAAGCACCGTGACCGTTAACCTTGCAGCTGCATTTGCAGTGAAGGGTTTTAATGTTGGGATTTTAGACGCAGATATTCATGGTCCAAGCGTTCCGAGGCTCTTGGGGTTAGACGGGCAACGTGTTAAGTACGGTTCTCCTGGCGTTTTTCCAGTTGACGGACCTTTACTTATGAAGGTCATGTCGATTGACTTCTTTCTGCCTGAGGAAGCGCCGACCATTTGGCGTGGACCGCTGAAAATGAGAGCGATTAGGCAGTTCCTCGCGGACATTGTTTGGGGCGACCTTGATTTTTTGTTCATTGATTTGCCGCCTGGAACGGGTGATGAGCCGTTAAGTATTGCTCAGCTTTTGCCTGAAATGGACGGTGTGGTAATCGTTACCATGCCGACTGGGCTGTCAAGTTCAGTGGTTAAGAAGGCAATCACGTTCGCGGAGCGGCTGAACATGCCCATCATCGGAGTCGTGGAGAACATGAGCGGCTTCATCTGTCCACACTGCGGATGGAAAACCGAGATTTTCGAGTCAGGCGGCGGCGAAAAAATGGCGAGGGAAGCAGGCGTCCCGTTTCTGGGCAGCATACCGATCGACCCGAAGATCGGCGTGGACTCAGACAGGGGCGAACCGTTCATCGTAGCGCAGAAGGACTCAGCGGCGGCGAAGGCGTTCATGGAGATCGTAGAAAAAGTCAGCGATAGACTAAAAAAACAGTGAAGTCGCTATCCGCCCGAAAAAGCGTTAAGCCTTTGTAAATCGCAAGCCAAAACCAAAGCAAACCCAAAGCCTCGGCGAACACGGCTGCGCCCATATCCGACAATAGCTTGAACATGGAGTCAACATGGAAAGTCGCATCCCGCCCATTTCAAAGTCGCATCCGACGATGCACCGCAAACGCATTCAAGCCCCAAACCAAAAAAGCAAC
>DATHCJ010000004.1:0-58391 GCA_035319575.1 Candidatus Limnocylindrales bacterium | reverse complement strand
TTAATCCACATGAAAATCGTCTTATGAGAAACTTCGACACCCAATAGTTTGAGTGACCGCTGAGTGTTTCTTAGGCTTTCCCCTGAAAAATAGAGTTGCATAGCTGAAGTGATTGCTCTCGGGTTATGTTTCATCTTTTCAAACCCGATGTTGACGCTAAAAGTTTTCCCGCAATCACAGCAGAAGAAGCGTTGAATGTTTCCGCTTTTGTTCTTTCGGACACCAAATTTCTTAATGTTCTTGGAGTGGCAGAAAGCGCAGTCCGAAACGTTGACTTCTTGGATAACAACGTTCTTTTCGACTTCTGCCTTCATTCTAAGGTTAATCTCAACAGCGAAAAGATGCTTGCATTTCACATGTCGATAGGTGTGGTCTGGGCATTCGCAGTGCCATTCACTATCAACCTGATAAATCGCATATTCCCCATTTCCCGACTGTGATTTAACCGTGTAAAAGTTCTCATCCACACAGTTAACTTGGCTCTTAGCTTGAGCAATTACTGAACCCCTTTCTTCTCGAAGTTTCTCAAGGTTTTCAAGGCTCATCATGCTTATTACCGATAACTATTATGGTACCACAACCTAATATACTTTATGGTACCATAAACCACAAGTGTTAAATAGTTTATGGTACCACTGTTACAGTAGTCACACGTGTCACAGAGGTTACAACCGTCACAATGCAACCGAAAAGGCGCAAGAACCCTGCAAGAAGAATCACCGAAGACAATCTCGGTCGTCTAATTGCATTAGCTGGTGAATTACAAATGAACAGTCGGGTTGAAAAATCACTCAATGATGCAATCGATTACCTGTTCGGTTGCAAAGAACGGTTGGAACTCATTGAAAAGAAGGAAAAAACCAATGAGAGCTAAACTTCAAAAACAGTTAGCCTACAAATACAAGGAAAAAAAACACTATAAGCATGTAATTGTAGTCCCCGATGACGTGATTTCTGAACTGGGCTGGAGAGGTGGGCAAGAACTAGAGCTAGCCGTTAAAGAAGGCAAATTAATTATAGGCATAAACGGAGTCTCTGCTCTATGACTGTTTCACCAAGAGCCAACAAATATTGCTCTCTTAACGATTTAACTAATGAAAGTTCAGTTGAGCAATTTTTTGTCATTCGTCTTTTGAAGGATTTAGGCTTCGAAGATTCAGAGATTCTCACAAAAACAAGCATAAAAGAACTAGTCATCGGCAAGGGAAGCAAAAAAGAAAATTACAAACCTGACTACGCAATCAAACTAAAAAACAAGATTCGGCTTTTGATAGATGCCAAAGACCCAAAAGAAAATGTTGATAATTACTTATACCAAATTTCAGGATACGCATTAGCTATAAATCAATCATACTCGACCGAAGATAAACCTACTCGGCTTTGTGTTCTCACAAATGGCATAATTACCAAACTATACAAGTGGTCAAATAAAACTCCAATAGTTGAATTGAAATTTGATGACTTTCGAGACGGAAATGTCAAGTTTTCCGAACTTCAAAAGGCTCTCTCGAAAGAGCAACTCATTAAGACTGAACGACAGGAAAAATTGGCTGAAACACCGTTTGATTTCCACCCGTTGCCTATCGAAGAACTAGACCCGTTGTTTAGAGCTTGTCATAACCTTATCTGGAAAAAAGACAAATTGAAACCGACTACCGCTTTTTATGAGTTTACAAAGTTATTTTTCGTTAAAATGGATGAGGATAAGAGAATCCACCTGCTTAATAGACCACCTGTTCGAAGCGATTTTAGGTTTTGTTTAGATTGGATTGAACTTATGGAAAATACTACTGACAATCACAATCCTGTAGACACGATTTTGTTTGAGAAGCTAAGATCAGACTTGAACAAGAAAGTGGATCGAAAAGAGAAGAAACGAATTTTTCCACCTGCAGAAAGGATAAACCTCAAACCCTCAACAATCAAACAAATCGTAAAACTGCTTGAACACTGCAACCTGTACGGGATTGATGAAGACCTTAATGGCAGAATGTTTGAAGCGTTCCTGAGCGCCACTATTCGCGGTAAGGAACTAGGTCAGTTTTTTACACCGAGAACAGTGGTTGAGTTTATGGTTGATCTCGCTGAGCTCAAAGCTGGAAGAGACCATGTTGACCATGTTCTCGATTTATGTTGCGGTAGTGGCGGTTTCTTGATTGATGCCATGACTGACATGTGGAAAAAAATACGGCTGAACCCTTCCCTAAGTTCCGAAGAAAAAGATGACCTCAAGAACAAAGTAGTTACAGAATATCTTTGGGGTGCTGACGCTGACAAGGATGAGAACCTTCGAATCTCCCGCATAGCAAGAATGAACATGGTTCTACATGGGGATGGAAGCAACAGAATTTATTGGCTTCCCGATTCGCTTGATAAAAAACTCGTTGTCGAAAAGGGCATTCCAGATGAACTAAGAGAAGAAGCTGAAGAGTTCAAACAAGCCGTTGCTAAAGGCTTAACCTTTGAAGTAGCTTTGACAAATCCTCCTTTCAGCATGAAATACGAGCCAAGTAAAGAAGATGAAAAAGAAATTCTTGAAGACTACGTTTTGGCTAAGCAGAAGAACACAAACAAACTTAGAACATTAAGGTCTAATGTTATGTTTCTGGAAAGGTACACTGACTTCTTAGCTCCTCATGGAAAATTAGTCACGATTATTGATGAAAGCGTGTTAAATGCCCATCAGGATATAGAAGTGAGAGAGTTCATAAAGAAAAACTTCATAATAAAAGCTGTCATTTCTCTCCCGAGAAACACTTTCGTTAATGCCGATACAGGAGTCAAGACTTCGGTTTTGTATCTGATGAAAAAGAAAACGGAGACTGAGCAACAACCAGCGATTTTTATGGCGATAAGCGAAAACATAGGTCACAATGATGCTGGAAAGAAAACTCTTGAGTTGAATGATTTGCCAAAGATATTCAAGGAATACAAAAGATTCGAAAACGGAGAAATCTTGCCACAATGAACGAAATAGCTGACACTCTGAGACGTATTGCCGTAACAAAGAAAAAACCGCTATGTTTTATACTTGATTTTAAGGAAACTGACGACAAAATAAGTGCCCACTTTTATGATACAACTTCGCTTGAACTTATTAAGAAAATAGAAGAATCGCAACATGTGACAACACTAGATGGTCTTTCCGAATCTGTTAGGTATAGTGACGGCAAATGGGAGCTAAGAACGACTGATTACGTACCTAAAGAGTACCCAAACAGTGTTCTTCTACTTCAATCCTCAAACTTGAGGAGCGATGGCTATTTGGATTTGGAAACAGGAGGCGAGAAATACATTTCTTCCGAACTTCACAAGAAATGGAAACATTCACAAGTTAAAACTGGTAATATCGTTCTCGCAATTACAGGAGTTATAATCGGCGTTGCTTCCTTGATACCCGAGAATTTTCCTGAAGCAAATTTAAGTCAAGCCTTAGGTTACGTCGTTCTCAAGAAGAATCTGGAATTAAACGGTAGGTTAATAGAAATTAGTCCTGAGTACATACTCACTTACCTAAACAGCAAATTTGGCAAGACTCAGTTTTTGCGTTATGGTGGGTTCAGGGCACAACATTGTGGTTTATCCACTAGGGAAGTAAAAAGCGTCTTAGTTCCTTTGTTTGATGAGAAGGTTCAAAACAATATTGTTGAACAAACGAAGAAACATAGGTTTAGCGCATATTCATATGAGAAAGCTCTTTTGGAAAAGACTGAAGACATGACATTATTGCTAGAGAGAGTTTTAGAGGAACCGATGCCAAGACATAGTCAGCATATTTTTGCTTGTTATCCTGAGGGAGATAGGATTGATTGTTTATGCAATTCGCCCGATATCCAGAATTTGAATGCCTATTTATTAAATCTGGAAGCTGAGGGCAAAATTACATTGGTGAAGCCTGAAGATTTGTTGGCTAAAGATCGTGATATTACGAAGAAGATATACAATAAAAATGAAATAGGTCTTTTCAAATACGTTGACATTGAGAACGTTGACAAGAATGTTGGAATTGTTGAAGGATTCACTGAAGATTTCTTGCTGAAGCTTCCAACTAGAGCGAGACAATTCATAAGGGAAAATGACGTTCTTATTCCGACACCAATAGGTTCTACCAAAGGTGTCTGTATTGTACCTAAAGAGTTTGAAGGTCAGATTTGTTCAACAGGCTTTCTTGTTATTAGCACCGAATCTTTGGATGAAGCGCTGTTTTATTATGCTGTATTCAAGAGTAATATCGTTCAAAAGCAGTTTTATCACTTTCAAAGTGGCTGTGTGCAACCGTCAATTTCCTACGAAATGTTCATAAAGAAAATGAAAATCCCTGTTCCTAAAGGTTCTTGGAAAGAAACCTTTCAAGTACAAGCCAAACAATCAAGAAATGAGCTTTTACAGTTGAGGGAGAGCTACGCAAGCGAGTTAGAAAAAGCGAGAGAAACTTTCGAAACTTTAGTGTTAGGTGCGCTCTGACTTTATTTCTCTTTGAATTTTGGTAGTCTATTGTAACCAATTTTCGGGTCATTAGATTTGTACCTGAGGATTAATTCGATTTCTTTCCTGTTAACTTCCTTATCTGTGGCATTATTGGATTGCCAAAGAATCTCTCGTCTAATCGTGAAATCCCTTTTCTGCTCTTCTGTGAAGTCTACTTCTATGAGTTTGCTGTTTGGGCTGCCAAAATACCTGAAGGTACCTGTTAAGTCTTTGCCAACGTAGATTTTGCCATTCGGATAAGTTATCTTGTAGATTAGCTTCAACTTCTGCCACTGTCAAATAATAGGTTACTCTGCTTAAAATTTAATATACCGAGTCAGTTAATAGTGCTTCAAGGGAAAAGATGAAGACATTTCCGCAAAAAGAATTTGATGAGTTGCTTGAAAAAGAAAGGATGTTATTTAAGAGTAGCTCGGAAAAGGAAAGGGAATGGTTCAATCTCATTGAATCTCTCAGAGTTAAAGGTGTAGTCTCAATCACTTCTAGCAACGTCGGCAAAATCAAGCGTATTAGGGAACTCAGAAAAGAAATAGACAAGGTAAGGAAAGAAACAGACGAAATTGACAAGCGTATTTTGAAGATGATTGAGGACAATCAACCGTAAGTCATCAACCGAAAGGTAACAGGGAAAAATCCGCTATCCTTTTACCGAAGAGGTAACAGAACCTCTTTTGTGGACACTGTTAAGTTAAGTGACCTAGTTACTTCAATGATTTGGAAGATTTGGTTTCTTGTGCTGAAGTAGGTCAGAAATAGTCACTATTTGGATTTTGGGATATTGGTGTTTCCATGTTGGCGATTCATAATATCCTGCTTCCATTGCCGCAATCTTCATCGGTTGAGTAGGTTCATCTAGCATTATCAGAACCCCCATTGCTGATTTTGTGTTCTCTACTGTTCCAATAAGGTCACGGACTTCCGATGGTCAAATATTGTGACCTCCTTTTACCGAAATAACGATTTTCTGTAAGTCAATATTTGTACCTTCTCGGAAGGTTATCCATCCATCAACGCCTTTGTCGGCTCCTTTCTTTCCGAAGGGACGTTCACTCGTTCGCCCAATCGGAAAGCCATCCATTAGTGAAACCGCCCAATACTGAAATTGATACTTATTGTCTTCAGCGAGTTTCATAGCCCCAGCCATATCGACTGGTTCGCCTATAATTGTGTAATCTCTTTCTGGGTAGACATGGTTTTTTCGCAAGCGAGAACGAATAAGAGCAATCGCCAAATGCGTTATGTCTATTCCAACCCATCTCCTCTTTAGTTGTTGTGCGGCAATGATAGTTGTTCCACAACCGCAGAATGGATCAAGAATCAAATCCCCTTCGTTACTGCTTGTCATGATGATACGTTCCAATAACGCGATAGGCTTCTGGGTCTGGAACCCCATTCTCTCCTTAGCTTGCGAATTTATAGGTGCAATATCGTTCCATAATTCATGAATAGCTGCGCCACCAGTCGCATCAAGCACATCGAGATAACGGATAATCTGGGGAACTTTGGATTTCGTATAGATGAGTCCTTTTGCTTCCAATTCTAACATCTTCTGCTGAGTAAATCTCCACGGTCGCTTCAACCCATGAAATTCGTAGATAGGTCCACGACCGCCTGGTGGATTCAGGTTGTCGAGTCGGTAAAGACGACCGTTCGCATCGGGTTTGAAGTGACTCTTAATATAATCCTCATTTCTTGCCTTTCTGGGCTTGTTGAAAACATACTTGCCAGTTTTTGTATAAAAGAGAATACGGTCAGTGACTTTTCCATAGCGCTCAGCATCCGAATGAGCAGTGACCCGTTTCCATATTATCTCATTTCTGAAGTTCTCTGTTCCAAAAACCGTGTCCATAATTATTTTGAGGTAATGACTCGCAGTAGAATCGCAGTGAAGATAAATTGAACCTGTTGATTTAAGAACTCTATGAAGTTCTCTTAGCCGTATTGTCATCATTACAAGGTAAGCCATCATGTCATTTTTTCCCAAGTATCCGTGAAGAAAAGTAATCATTTCGCCGATGCGCGGGTCTTTTTGAATCTCCAAATATGTCTTTTCGGCGTTCAAATCCCAAGTCCAAAAGTCAGTGAAGGCGTGAGTTTGGGCGACGGATTCCTTCCCCGAACGTTCTTTGAAAAGTATGTTGTAATCTGCTTTGCTGTTAAATGGGGGGTCAAGATAAATGAGGTCAATACATTCGTCTGGAAAGTGATTATGACCTCTTAAGATCTCCAAGTTGTCGCCATAAAACAACGTGTTCTTTGGAAATACATGAATAGCCATGCTTAGGTAATTGAGGGCTTTTTTCTTAAAAAAACTTCGGTTAGTTTGCGGTCACTTTATCCTAACTCGCTGTTTGAAGTGCCTTTCATATTCCTCTTCCGTTATGATGCCTTTCTCTATGAGTAAGTCAACTAAAGCAGAGTGCATGTCATTTTCTCTCTCCAACAAATTACTTAACTGCTGATTATTTCCCTGAGCAGTTTATCCAGAGTTAAGGCCAGAGCGTTCGTTCTGATGCCTCGAGTGTTAAAGTGAGTTGGCGCGGCTTGGTAGCCGCTGTTGCGGAGAGCGTTTGCAAAGGCTTGATTGGATGGTGATGGAACACCAAGTTTTCCGCTGAGCTTATCAAGGACGTAGTAGGTTATGGGTGCTGATGCTTCGTCTCTGGTTAGGGCGAGGAGTTTTGCGATTCTTGCGCTGTTCTTGAAGGCTACAGTCTTGGCTTCTTTCATCATTAACTCGACGAAGTCAGCGTCAAAGATGCTTCCAAGCCACAGTGGACCAGCGTAATCCATCTTTGAGCCGCATTCAGGGCACTGCACGCTGCCAAAGGGCTGAAGCTTGGTTTCACGGTGGAGACAGTTGAAGCAGTGCAGGATGTACCCGAGGTTTCGGACGCTTTCATCCGCCTTCTTCGCGCCGTACGCGATTTGAACGTAAACCCGAATGTAATGCATGCTGCTGTGGCTGAAAACCATGCGGACCCCGACGTCATGCTTCGCCGCTAAACTTGCGGTGCAGCCGGCTAAAAGCCTAACGGCAAGCTCGTGGCAGTACTCTGCCCGTAGGGGCTTGCCTCCGTATTTCCGAATGCACGCCTTAGGGTGCACTCCGCATAGGGGCGCCATGTCGGTTGCGGTTGAAGCCAACAAGCCGCCGTTCCGCAGTGCTCTGACCGCTGACTCTATGTATGGTGCCGGAGAGCCGAACGGGTCAACATCAATAACGTCGAACCTTTTCCTGGGCGAGGCGTGGCAGCTTAAAACGCAGTTCGCGTCCTTATGCTTGACGGTCACTTGCTTTTCCAGCCGGTTGACTCGCACGTTGTGCTTTGCAAGTTTGAACGCGCTGAGGTTAACATCGCTGATTAACACTTTCTTCACGCCTTCAACCTCGGCGGCGAAGCGGACACCTCGGATGCCCTGGCTGGTCAGGGGCTCGCAGATTGAGATTTCCCTGTTAACCATGCGTTGGTACGCTTGGAAAGCTAGAACTGTGAGGTCACGGTTGAACTCCATGACTGGGTTGTAGAACACTGGCGCTTTTGAGGGCGCGTAATCTGACGGTTTGACGCCGTAAGCTTCCAGTTTAGGCACTAGGACTTGCACTTTGCCTTCCCTGATTGTTTCGCTGGGAAAATCGGGCTTGTAAGCGTCTTCCCCCATGAAGTCTGCCTCCTACTGGACGATGGTATGAAAAGAATTTTATCGGCATATTAGACTTATGGTTAGGCTGATGAATTATCATGCAAAAACGGGTTTTCCTCTTGACAGGCGCACCGGGCATCGGCAAAACCACCGTGCTTACCAAAACGGTCGAGGCGCTCAAGGCGGACGGGATAAGCGTCGGCGGCATGATTAGTCGTGAAGCCAGGGAAGGCGGCGTTCGGGTCGGATTTGAAATTACGGATTTAGCCAGCGGAAGGCACGGTTGGCTAGCCCATGTGGACCAGAAGGATGGCCCACATGTGGGGAAGTACCGCGTCAACATAGCAGATTTAGAAGCCATAGGCGCAGAAGCCATCATCGAAGCCGATGAAAAATCCGCGGTCATCGCCATTGACGAAATCGGCCCCATGGAGCTTTTCTCGCAAAGGTTTAAACAAGCCGTGGAGCAGGCGTTGGAAGGCGATAAGCTGGTGTTAGCCGTGGTGCACGCGAAAGCCAAGGACCGGCTGATAAACGAGGCAAAACAAAGGGAAGATGCAAAAATTTTCACGGTAACTTTACCTGACCGAGATAGTTTGTCTGAAAAGCTAACTAAGGAAGTCTTAGAGGTTCTTTAGTCGTCAAATCCAGTCGGTTTTTATTTCTTTTACAGCAGCCCTGAAATGAGGATCATCCGACACACATGTTGCTTTTAGGGACAACGCCGTAGCCGCGATTATGCTATCAGCCATTGACATTTTATATTTCAGCCGTAATTCTGCTGACAGCCTTGCAATCTCGGCGTCTACATCCACTACTTTATAGTCTTGTTCCAATACTGTTGCTCTGAGTATGGCGGTTTCTCTGCCGTCTCTTCTAAACGTTAACTGGTACACTTCATGTATAACAACCGCTGAAATAAAGTGTTCATTTGCCTTTTTCCAAACTTCCCTGAGTTTTTTTACCGTACCCGACTGAGGAGAGTAGTAGTTTTCTACAAAAAATCTGGTATCATAGACGGCTTTAGACATCTTCGTCCCTTAATTCATCAAGGAGCTTTTTCATTTCCTCTACAGTGGCATATTTAGCGCCAGACCCAGCCAGGTCAAAGGTCGTGATCTTGGGTTTAAAAAGTATGCCATCATTAGTATCTAAGACTTGAAGTCTTGTACCTTTTTCAATTTTGTACTTCCTTCGCAGGCTGGCGGGAATTGTTGTTTGCCCTTTTCTTGTCACTATTACTTCGTTCTCCAAATCGATAACCGTCCTACCTTATGGCATGTAATACTTATAAAAATTACTACCTCAAGTTTCGAGCAATCACGTAAGAAGAAAGTCAAGTCATCTATGAATCAGCAGGTCACGTGAATCATCGCAACGAAGGGTCTTTGTTCCGCCTCGATTTTTTCTACTACCTCAGGCGTGGGCAAAATTTTTGCATCGTGTCTTTTCAGGATTTCAAACGCTTTCGGCGTTACGGGCAAGGCACCTTCATGTCCTGTCCCAACGTAGAGAGCCTCAAATTTTTCTCCCGACAGAAAATCCAGTTCAAGTTCGGAGAGCGGCGTGTGACCGTATTGGGCTTTGAGGCCCTTGGATTTCTTCTTTTCCCGCTTGCTAATTGACCCGTCCGAGTGGATCACGATGTCTTTCTCGTACTTTTCTCCGTTGACTTTGATCCACCCGAACTCTGATTCTACAGACAATTTTTTCATAGGTCTACCCGATTACTAATGCAGCCGATCTTATTTTGGCGTTACCCTAGGACGCCTGCTGCTTTTTGGCTTAGCCTTCTGCTTTGCCTCTTGAGGCTTCGACGATCCATCCCAATAACTGTCAAATTCCTCAGGCGACATGATGTTTAAGCTTTGCAGTTGCTGGCTGAAGGAGTCAAGCGCGCAGCGGTTGTTGAGGTGCGCGTGGTAAACTTCGATGAGAAGGTTCACCGCCATCGATTGGGAAATCGGTTTCTTAGCCATAAAAGTCAGTTCTTCAGAAACTTTAGCTAAGTCCTCAGCGATTTTATAAGGCAAACTCACGGCTTTCATGCTTCAACACCCTGCATGCATTTTGCTACTTTCTCCGCATCCTTTTTAATCTTCGCCAAATCCTCAGCGGTTGGCTTCCCCCTTATGTCGCCAAGCCTGCCCAGAGTGCTTAAGTCTTCTCTTCCATGGAACTCGCCGACAACGTACCATTCCCCAACCACTGTAAAGCCGAAATGCTCAAAGTACTGCCGCATTGTTTTACCCGCCGGCGTCGCCTCATCCATGCCCGTGTGCGGTCCAGAATAAGTGCAGAATACCAGCGCGTTCTTGCCCGCCACTTTTGGGGCGCAAGGCTTGATTTTTTCTTGGCTTCTGTAAAGGTTCAGTTTAGCTTTTAAGAGGTCGGCCATAGGCTTGGCAGGTTGCCACTCAATCGATGGAGAACCGACGCAAACCAGGTCATAGCTGTAAAAGTCTTCTTCGGCGGCTTCTAATGGCTTCTTCACTTCAACCTTCAGTCCCGCGCTCTCCAAGCCGTCTCTGATTGAGAAGGCAACTTTCTCAGTGTTTCCCGTGTTGGACCAGTAAACTATTAAAGCCGACTTCAAACCTGTCACTTCTTCCCTCCCTTACTGGGCAGCAGGCGGTATTTTAGACTTATCGGCGGCTGAAGCTACCTTGGTTCGCTTTAGTTTTAAAGTATAAATATGATGTTGGTACTATGGCTAGGCGAGTTTCAGGTGGCACACTTGAGAATCGGCTTTTTTGTTTGGGAATATCCGCCTCAACTGGTAGGTGGCTTAGGCACCTACGCTGAGTACATTACGCATGAATTCGTGGATATTGGCCATGACGTTTCAGTCTTCACGCTCAACAATAACGGGCTCAAGACAAGGGAAATCCTGCGGGGCGTGGAGGTTCACAGGCCCGAGATAGTTGACGCAAGCAATATTTGGCCTTTCTTCGTTGTTGACGACCTTAAAAAATGGGGAACCAACATTAAACTTTTCAACGACATCTTCATCTACAACATTTTAAGCTCGGCTAAATTTATCAACAGCCTGATTCAAAAAGAAAAATACGTTTTTGACGTCGTCTGCGTTCACGACTGGCTAAGTAGCATCGCAGGCTTGATAATCAAGAACGAAACCAAGATACCGGTAGTCTTCCACGTGCACAGCACTGAATGGGGCAGAAGTGGCGGGCAAGGGTCCGAGGTTGTGTCTCACCTAGAGCGGGCTATGGCTGAAAACTCCGACCGCATAATAACTGTCAGTTACGGTATGCAGGATGACCTCGTGAAACACGGATGGTCTGCTTCAAAAATCAGCGTGGTTTGGAACGGCGTGGACCCTGATACGTACAATCCTGAAAACATGGAGGCAAAAGACGTTCAAGCAATAAGAGACGAATATGGCATTCCCAACGGTTGGAACATGCTGCTTTTCGTGGGAAGACTCACGTGGGTGAAAAGCATACGCAATTTGCTGCTGGCGATGCCTTTGGTGCTTAAAGAAAACCCGAATACTAAACTAGTTATTCTAGGCAAAGGCGAGGAACAAACCGACATTACTGAAACAGCGGAGAGATTAAACATCCAGGACAAAGTGGTCTACCGCTTCGATTTTGTACCTGAAAAAGAACGGATTCTCCATTACGCGGCCTCTGACGTCTGCGTTTTTCCATCGATTTATGAGCCATTCGGAATCGTAAGTTTAGAGGCCATGTCCATGGAAAAACCAGTAGTCGTCGGCGCAAGAGGCTTGGTAGGCTTCAAGGAGCAAGTCATAAACAGCGGTCCAGACCAGAACGGGGTGCACGTTAACGGGGAAGACCCTGCGGACATAGCTTGGGGAATTAACGAAACGCTGCGTGACCCTGAGAGGGCTAAGAAGTGGGGCGAAAACGGCAGACGAAGAGTTATAGAGTATTTTACTTGGCGAAAAGTTGCCGGGGAAACGAGCAAAATCTACGAGTCCCTGCTCTAAAACCCAAAAAACAAGCATGAAAAAAATTGAGATTAAGTTGCAAGCATATCTGCAACATCAAACAGCCGCAAGTCTATAGGTTTCGAATCTCTAGCTGCTTTCTCAAGGTCATAACCCACAACGGCGCCGTTCTCTAAGCCAATCGCCATGTTGCCTTGCCCTTGGCAGATCAGGTCAACCGCCTTCTGCGCAAACAGACTGGCCAGCAGCCTGCTTCGTGCAGTTGGGCTTCCGCCACGCTGCGCGTACCCGAGAATTGACAATCTTACTTCGGATTCTGTCTGCTGCTGCATTTCTTGAGCAAGCTTATGGGTGTTGCCGCATCCTTCAGCCGCAACTATAATTCCGGCTCGTTTGCCTTTTTTAGCGTTCTCATCCATCACCTTTGCTATGTCAGCAAGGCTCATCGGTCTCTCTGGAATCAAGATTACCTCTGCACCCACGCATATGCCTACTTCAAGCGCTAAGAAGCCTCTTTTCCGGCCCATCACTTCCACGATGAATATTCTTTCATGGGAAATCGCTGTGTCCCTGATCTTGTCGATGGCGCTGACCGCCGTGTTGACTGCGGTGTCAAAACCGATTGTCTCATCAGTCCCAAAAACGTCATTGTCTATCGTCGCGGGTATTCCAATCATTAACGCGTCGCTCTCAACGCTAAGATCAAGGGCGCCTTTGAACGAGCCGTCGCCGCCTATAACGATTAAAGCGTCAACATTGTTAATCGACAACGTTTCTGCCCCTTTCTCAGCCGCGCCTTCCTCCTCGAAGCTTTGGCACCTCAAAGTGTGCAGTATGGTTCCGCCCGACTGGATAATGCCGCCGACACTTCTAGGCGTCAGCTTTTTAGCTGAGTTAGTTAGTAGCCCATCCCATCCCCGTTCGAAACCCAAAACTTGAAAACCCTTCGCGTGGGCTATTCGGGTTACCCCGCGGATGGCAGCGTTCATTCCTGGGGCGTCGCCGCCGGGAGTCACAACCCCCACAATTTTTGCCATTTGTGTTTTCTCCTTTCAGCATCTCTTGGATATTAAACTAAACATTCTTACTTTAAGATTAAAACGTTTAGTATAGTGGACATCGATGAAAATTCCCAAAAAACATAAATTCCTTCACTCTAATCCTATTGGACTTAGTCGGGAGGTAGCTCAGCCTGGCAGAGCTCTCGAACCGGCTAACATGCTTAGCTGGTGGAGACGCTGTAGAGGTCTACCCAAGGTGGGCTTCATTCTAGCCTGTGCAGGCCACAGATACCGAGCTGTCGCAGGTTCAAATCCTGCTCTCCCGACCAAAAATTCCAAGTTGCCCGATCATTGCTTTTGCGTGACGGCGTTTTCGTGTGAGGAGAAAATTTTTGTGGTTGTATCGGTCTTTTTGTCGTCTTTTTCGGGCCAGTGTAGGTTTGCTCAACAGTAGCCAATGCCAAGTCATCATACACAAGATTTAAAGGGATAAATGCAAAAGTTCCCTCCATATGGAAGATTTACCTGAAAAAATAATCGTCGTGCGGAAAACCCTGAGAAGAGCAAAACGGATGAGTTTCGAATCCCCAAATCAAAACGCGAACGAGCTGGTATTCTACGTCGAACTTCCGACCTATTCATCGCACTGTAAATCCGAGTGAATCATTCCATCCAGTAGAGACCAGAGATGCCTAGCTGTCGCAATTTCAAATCCCTTCTCCCTAAATTTTTTACCCTGCAAGCTTTTAATAAAGTAGCTATACTGTGAAAAATTCGTCTGTCACTTATTGTCGATAAAACTAGGGATTGAAAAAATGGCAATCGAGCTGGATCTAACAATTCAATAGGCTTTAAACAAACGAGAAAGAATAGGCAGCCCCGTCATTATCGTACGCTTTGCCGCTGCTTTTTCTTGATTTATACAAGACCATGTTTGTCAAGAACTTCTACAACAGACTTGGAAATTCTTGCTTCTCTAACTTGTTGATGCAGATAAGTTCTAGCGTGCTCTAGCACGTTGTGTTTTTGAGAATCAGTCAGGTCAAACCAGTTCACTTTTTGTACTTGCAAAAGCTTCTCTTCCAGTATCTGAGAGTAAAATTTAATTAATAAATCCCTTATTTCGGCGGCGGTTGTATATCTGAAATCGACATATTTTCTGTTCGTTCCATCAATTCTATCCATAAATCCGAAGGCAAAAAAATCGTAAACGCTCTACCCGAAGGCTTTATCAAGCTTGACGGCAGAGTTCTTTTTGGTGAATTTTTTGGAAGAAAAGCACAGGATAATGAAGAAAAGTTTTGAGACTGAAATGTACGTTGATGGAAGAAAAGTGCCTCTTAACAATTTTGTGCAGGAAACCATCGGTAACATTATGGCTGGGTTTTCAAAGTCGCTTAAATGGCTTGAAACAGATCCTGAAACGATTGAAGTTAAGATTAAGCGGCTGCCACGATCCATCGACGTTGATGCCCACGTTTATCCAGAGCAGTAGCCTTAGCTGACTACTTTTCTAAACTGATATAGTGTGGCGCTTAGCGTAATAACAGCTACCAGCCCAATCACGCCCCATGCAAGTAGTATCGTATGCCAGATGTAACCGTTGATCATAAGTGCACGAATAGCTTCAACAGCGTAGTTTATTGGATTAAACATCGCTACGGTTCCTACCCATGAAGGCAGAAAGCTAATCGGGAAAAGAGCTGAACTGAGAAACAGCAAAGGAAACGTGATGACGGTGCCTATTGCGAACAAGGTTTCGGACGTTCTTGTTTTCATGCCTATCGCCAATGAGATTCCCGACCATGCAAGTCCGAAGAAGGCTATGGTGAAGAATATGAGCAAAATCCCAATGATGCCTGTGACAACGTGTGCGCCTAAAGCGTAGGCTATGCCGAGAATTATGGCGGACTGGACGACCACCCTGAACGCGTCGGTTGATAATCGACCCAGCAAAATGGCCGGTCGGCTGACAGGTGTTACAAGCATCTTCTGCAAATAACCCGAATCTATGTCAAGCACGATGGAGTTTCCAGACTGCAAAGCGCTGCCGAACCCGTTTTGGAGAATAATCCCAGCAGTCGCAAATTCAAGGTAGCTTACTCCAGGTGGTAACACGCCTGGAAAGCTGGAAAGCCTTGTTAATAGCTGAGTGAACAAAACTAGGAAGATTATAGGTTGAAATAGGGAAAAGAAGAGCAAAATAGGATTGCGGACCAGTTTTTTCAAGTACCTTACGAATATGTAGCCTGTATCCTTCAGCAAGGTCATTTTAGCTTCTCGCTCCTCCCCACATTCTTGATGGGGCTTTTACAGATGCTTCTACTCGTATTTTTCGGCCGGTGTGCTTAGTGAAAACGTCATCTAGCGTGGGTTGTGAGAAGGTGACTGACGTAATGCGGATACCGGAGCTGTCAAGTGCGCGCACGATGTCCGCGATTAATCCGGCTGCGTTCTGAGCGTAAACGTTGATGCATTCATCAGAATCTATTATATCTTTAACGCCATTCATAGTTTTTACGAGGCTTTTTGCGCTTTCTCGGTCACGATCACAGTTTTCAAGCCCGATCCGGATGGAGTCCGCTCCAATTTCCCGTTTAAGCTCCACTGGCGAGCCCCTTGCCACTATTTTGCCGTAGTCAATGATTGCCAAGCGTTTACATAGCCTGTCCGCTTCTTCTAAGTACTGAGTGGTCAAAAATATCGTCGTGTCTTCTTCCTTGTTTATCTGCTCTAGATAGCCCCAAATCGAAATTCGAGATTGCGGATCCAGACCAGTGGTCGGCTCATCCAGAAATAACAGTTTAGGTTTGTGCACAAGCGCCGTTGCTAAATCAAGTCTTTTTTTCATACCACCTGAATAATTTCTTGCGCGCCTGTCGGCAGCTTCCTCGAGACCTACAAGCTTCAAAAGCTCCTCTACACGGTCCTTCAGTTTGTCGCTTTCCATCTGCTGAAAATGACCTTGAAGGGTTATGTTTTCTCTGCCCGTCAAGTCTCCGTCCACTGTCGTGTCTTGGCTCTGGACGCCGATTATCTTACGTATATCCGCTGCGTCAGTATCAAGATTATGTCCGGCAACTGTGGCTGAACCTGAAGTTTTTTGGAGCAACGTCGTCAAAATCTTGATAGTGGTGCTTTTTCCAGCGCCGTTTGGGCCGAGGAAACCGAAGAATTCGCCTTCTTTAACGCTAAAAGAAATGTCATCGACAGCCTTGGTTCCATCTGAATAGATTAGGACAAGGTCTTTGACTTCTATTACTTCGGACATTTAATCACTCTTAAACCTCAAAATCCTTCAATTTCGCTTTACTTATTAAACTGCTTGCGGCTAATCCGATCTCAGAGTAAAGCAAAGATTTAGTAAATTCTAAGGAGCTTATTAGGGTTTTGATACTGGAGCTTTTTCCCGCGCCGCTTGATCCCAGAAAAAAGGAAGAACCTCTTTTCTTTTACGTCAAATGATACGCGGTCAATGGGTTTTGTGCCGTCAGAACAGATTTCTCCCATTCCTTACCGTAATAATGTTTGACATGACCTTTTCCGCAGCTAGTTTTACGTTTGATAAAGTCATGATACGACTGTTAATTCACAACTACAGCAAGAAGACACTAGGAGAAAAGCATCTACAATAAAGGCGCGTATCTCCTCTATTACCTGTACCCTATCAACACTTTCTGATGACAGCAGCATTGTGAAAAACGGGGTTTGTTTGATCAAAGTCATCTTAAAGGTGTCTTTCTCGAAAGGATGGTGCGTTTATTTCTCTGCCCTTTCCCAAACAGAGTTAAAGTGGGCTTGGACTATCTCGACAAGGGGCGGATTGTTCGTCCAGACGGTCGGCGCTTCACTTTCTTTAGCCGAAAGGGATGGAATGAGCAAAAGTTCCTTGGAATCGTATATTCTGAACCAAATCGTTGGGGGCTTGCTAAGGTACTTAAATTGAACGTTACCGAATTTTATCAGGTCTCGGATTTTGCTTGGACCATCATTCTTGGTCTGAGCTTTCGCATAAAATCCTTATCGTTAAATTCCTCTTCAAAGCCTTGAGAACCTCTTCATAGTTAACTAGCATCCATCGGAGGATTCTTTTCCTTGAAACCATTATTGAAACGCTTTCTTTGGCAGTCTTAAAAAGGCTGATTAGTTTAAGTTCGGATGCCTCTATATTCGGGATGATAACAAACTGGTTTCCGTCTTTGCGAGTTTCACTTTTTGGTTCTTCTCTAAAATTCTGGATTAACTGTTCCGTGCTAGCAAACAAATCGGCATTTTCTTTGAGTTTACACCGTATTAAAATATGAACTGCGTCTGCGAAAGCTAAAGGCTTGAACATTGCAGGTTTGGAGATAACTTTTTCTATTAACCCGAGCTTCAGTAAATCTGAAGTGGCTCTGTACGTGTCAGGTCGGTCAGCCTTCGAAGCTGCAGCCAGTTGGCTTACTGTCGAAATGCCAAATTTAAGAAGAGCCAAATAAGTCCGAGCCTGGGGACCATTAAGTCCTAATTCCCTGAGCGATTTAACGTAGGCGGTGTCAGTATTTGAAGTCAATTAGCCAACCGACTCCTTTACATAACGTCATACTTGCTCACGATTTAAACGCTGTTTCTGGGGCACACTATTTCTAAACTAAATATTATTCTGAAGCATACTATTTCTAAAGCGTCAATATTCCAAAATTTTAGTGGTGGAAAACTCAACCAACATGGATTTAAAAACAAAACATGTTATAAGAGTCTTTTAAGCGTCTGTCAAATGGAGATTGATGAGCTTGACAAGAAAATACTCCACTATCTTAGCATCGGCGAGCCTTCGTATCGGCAGCTAGCACGGATGTGCAACATAACACGTAATACTCTTTACCGAAGAATTGCTTCTCTGGAAAATCGAGGCATTATCAAAGAAACAATCGGTTGTATTATAAACCTTGATCGGATCGATGTTATGCCGGTTATCGTTGGCATCAGAGCCTTAGAAGTAGATCAAGACAAAATTATTGGTACCCTTTCCAAAATCGATGAAGTGCGCTTGGTTTGGCGAACATATGGAAACTATGACATATTCGCCGTGGCATTCAGTCAGAAAGGAGAAGAAGGAAATATGATTAAAAAAATCAGAATCATTCTTGATAACTTAAAGGTTGATCACAAGCGCATATCAGTTGGTTTTGTGTGGGAAAAGTTCGATCTTTCACTTTTTAAACAGGCTAATGAAGATTCGGCAAGATTAGAACCTTGAGATCCGGCCTTAACTGGCTCTCATGAATAAATCAGGGTTTCCATGTAAGTCAGTTCAGGAAGAGCACGCTCGAAAGCATTTTACGTCTGCTTGGCTCGTTGTTCCCACGGCGATTATTAACAAGAACATGGAAAAAGAACTGTTTGTTTCTCCTTTCTGGTCACAATTGTAACTCCCGACTCTACAAAACTTTTTATTTTTGCCAGTCTGATTATGCAAATTGCTATAGCTGTGTTCCATAAACCTCATAACTGCGGTACGTACTTAGTATCGCCATTAGGGGTGTGCACAATTCAGCTTCGGAAGACTGTTCGATCAGCAACTCTGATTTACGATAAGCTAGTAAGCTACGGAAAAACCAGTTAACAATGAAGGATGATGCACGTCCCTAAGAATGTAATCAAGGGGGGTGTGCTGCATGAGAGAAAGTAAATCGATATTGCTTGACGACTCCTTCAACGACATTCTGCTTGATTCAATTAACCAAACATTGTCTTCTCTAGGTCTGGCTCGCAGGAAAAAAGTGTTCTCATACCTTGAAAAAGAGCTTGGAGTGAAAAAACAAGACATACCTTGCAGGTTAGATGAATTTTCACGTGCTATTGAAAATGTGTTGGGGACACAGGCTTTTAACTATAAAACTAAGCTTTTGATTGAAATCCAAAAAAGGTCTGATGAGAAAATGAGGCTAAAGACTTTCGACTGTCTGGTTCCAAACTTAACTTTCGAAGACTACATTCAGTTTAAAGAGGTTCTTTTTCTGCTAACGCAAAAAAAATCTTATGGTACACATGCTAAGGTTTGTCTGCAGTGCTAAAAAACACCCTACATGATTTAGCAATTTCCAGTTTCCCATACCTATTCCATTCTGTCAATTTTCGCTTCTTTGTCTCTTTCTAAACCCTTGGCAGAATGACTACCCAACGCATATCAGCAAGGCTGCAGCTCGTTCGACAATGCTGATTTGTAAGAATTTTGGAAGGCTTCAAAATCTCTAAGAAAAGGAAATAAAGCTCGAGTATCACCACAGTACCCTAGACTAGCTTTGGGCGGTCGTAGTCTAGTTTGGTCTAGGACATCAGCCTGCCACGCTGACGACCCGGGTTCAAATCTCGGCGACCGCACCTAACCAATTTCATTACTCTTAGACTCAGCATGGAAAACCTTAACTTTTCATTAAATCAAATAAAAGGGTGGATGATATGAAAAGACTCTTGGAAATAAAGCAAACTTTAGCCCAGCACAAGCAGGAGCTAAAAAGGGATTACGGCGTGAAGGAACTAGGAGTATTCGGCTCGTACGTGAGAGGGCAACAGAAGGAGCAAAGCGACGTCGATGTTTTGGTTGAGTTTGAAGAGCACTCCAATCTAACTCTTCTTGATTTCGCTCGGTTGGAGAATTACCTCAGTGAACTCGTAGGCGTCAAGGTGGACTTAGTGGAGAAAAAGACGCTCAAGCCGAGAATCGGGAAGCACATTCTTGAAGAAGTTGTTAACGTATGAAAGATGAATATCTGGATTACGTTGAAGACATAATTAAAGCGATGGATGACGCTTGCAAGTTTGTCGAAGGCATGAGTTACATTCCTTTGCAAGCGATACAAAAACAGTTTATGCTGTGTTAAGGGCCGTAGAAATAATCGGCGAAGCGTCCAAGAACATCCCTGCTGCTGTTAAGACTAAGTACTCGGAGATTCCTTGGAAGGACATTGCGGGCATGCGCGACAAAGTGATACATGTATATTTCGGCGTAGACTTGAAGAGAGTCTGGAGAACAGTTACTGAAGATATCCCCAATCTAAGGTCCAACTTCGAGAAAATCCTAAAAGATAACAAAAGCTAGCTGCATAGATAGCTGCGTCACCGCTTTCTATTCTGCGGAGTATAGGTCGTGTTATAGTTTGGAGGAATCATCCTGCCGCGCCGACGACCCGGGTTCAAATCTCGGCGACCGCACTATAATCCTGGTCAAAGTTGACGAGTTTTGTGTCGTCTTCCTTTCTTGCCTACGCGTAACTTATAAATAATTCCGGTTTTGTTTTAACTCCGGAGAAGAAATCATGAAACGTTTCATAGTTAATTCGAAGGTGCCGCAAATCCAGCTTAACAGGCTAACCTGCTTGATGGGCACAACCGACATCTTTGAGAGAACAGGGATTAAGGATGTCTACTTGAAAACGTGCTACTGTTGTGCTCCTGAGTTAAACGCTGGCGTGCAAAAGGCCCTCATTGAGTTCGAGGCTCCATCCAAAGAGGCTCTGGAAGCAGCGCTTGAGAAGATTAATTTTCCTTTTGACTCAATAAATGAAGTTACCAAACTGGAACCGAGCAGTAAATAGACTTGCTTCTGCTTTTCGGCGTGTGTCAATTTTTTTGGTGCGATTTTAAATGAACTCTTCTAGTACTTTAGGCAATGTTTGACAAGACAGGGATTTTAGATTCATGCGTTTATCAGCCATGAACACGGCCGAACTTTCGCGAAGAACTCACTACCGCATCTTTGGTTTGAAATGAAAAACAGGTATCACGCAAAATGGTTTTAAGGGAACCCCGTTATTAAATCGTAAAGGTAGGCGTCCCATTCTTTTGATTCCTTTTCAAGCATAGTAAGGATCTGTCGCAGAATTCTATGGTGCTTTTGTTCATCTTCCAGTATGTTTAGTACAACTTGCTTGATGTTTTTGTCTTCTATAACTTGGCTGATTTCCTTCGCCTGCTTCAGCATTAACGCTTCATTCTTTAAGTGAGTTGCTATTTCTTCTTTGCCAAGCGCTTCGCTTTCATTCCCCACGAGCGCGCTTGAATTAAGGTCAATTAACATTTTGTATGCTTCCGCATGTTTAGTTGTATCCAATACTATGCTATGTAGCAACGCCTTGATGAGGGGGTTTTCAGCTGATTCAGACAGAGATGTCAGCTTCTTAGCAGTTTGTTCTTCAAACTCTTTTTGCTGTTTAATCATATTCAGCGTTTTTTCATCAAATTTTTCCCAAGACAAATAGTAACCCTCAATATTCTCCCGATTTCTCTGCTTATTAAGGTTTTTACAACGGAAAGGACCGGAACTATCTCACTTCTGGGGGCACCAGACTTATTTTCTGACGTCCCTGATGTGTTCGCAGCCTTTGGGTGCATGCTAGAAGTTTCCAAAAGTAAGGTTTAGCGCCTAATTTTCGGACAATAAAAAAGAAGAAGGTCAACAGCGCGTCAAGGTTCAAAAATAGTTAAATAACCTTTTCTCTCGTCCTCTTCCATAGCAAACTTTTTCTCCGCAACAAATTGTCTTAACCCTTTAAGGTCACCATCAACTTTCATGACGAGACTGAAAGAACCATTACTGTTCTTTTCAATCAATATCAGGGACGGCTGAACCAAATGAAGACTTATCAACTCGTCAAGTAAAGCGACAGCCTCTGCTCTATCCAAGCGTACGTCCCCTGAGTAATTTACCGACTGACATAATATATAACTCTTTACCAACATTTTGGGAACAAAAATATTTTTAAAAAAAACAAAAAAGTTAAAGGTTAACCAATCTCGGATTGATATGTTCCATGAATTAATTAACACCCATAATAGGTTTTCATCATAGGCTCTAGCAGCCTTGTCTCGTTACCGAGGGTCAGAAAAAAGAAGCCTAAAAACACTTTCAGCACTTTTTTGCGGCGTAATTGGCAGCGTCTAATGCATCAGTTTATAAATTGAAGAATAGATAACAAATAAGACTCAAAATGAAGCTAAGAAGAAACAAGTCCGAAGATGATTCCGACCAACAGAAACAACAAAGAAAAAAGCCCAAAGGCCTCCAAGTTGACAAATTTGAAGTTTCAGATAACACCGTGAAGTTTTATGTTGCTAAGGGTTTGGCTAAAAAACAGTGGATTGTTGTCCAGGAAATTCCTATCCTTGAGATAGAGCACGTTGAGAGTTTGGACAACGAGTTAAGCGTAACATGTAAAGGCGTAACTGACTCGTTTTTCACCAGGGAAAAAACAGACTCGTTTAGCAAATTGGTGGAGCAGATTAACGGAATACTTGAAGATCAACGCAAAACAGTCGAGACAAACGATAAGACCGCCCTGAGAAGAAGCGAACTGCTTGGAGCAATTAACGCGTCAATCAGCATCGTTGACTTATCCTTTGACGTCCTGATCGGCTTACAGGACAAGCGGATAAATTGGCAAGAGATAGAAGCCTCCTCCAAGGGTTTCGGCGATAACCTGAACTTTATTGGGCAAACCCTGCCGCCTCTGAACTTGAACTTCTCAAAAATCGCCCCTGCTGTAAAGACGCAGATGCCAAACGAAGCCTCAAAAGAAGCCTTCAATATCTTAAAAGCGACGTACGAGTACTTCGAAGGCTTAAACCCTGACGAGGACATAAAAGAGAACCGACCGAACTTTCAGACGGCTAAAACGGTGATTTCAGCGTATTTCTTGTTAAACGACCTCCTGCTTGGCAAGTTAGTCGGCGACAAAGAAACCGGCACAGAAATCAACGCGTTTGAAACTACGCTGAAAGACCTGGCTGACGCTAACTTTATAGTTGACATTGACGGGCTCAGGAGTAACATCGACAAAATCAGTCTCGGAGTCGACAACCAATCCATTGTTGAGGATAGCCGGGCAATCTTCAAGGAGCAGCTAAAACAACTCTAGCAACTACGAAACCTATTTTTTCCCATTTTCTAAAGCATAAGTCCGTTCTTGGACATCGGTACGAATCGACCGAAGCAAGATTTAGCCATTTGCTTGTGCAACAGGGAAAAACTCCCTCACGTTTGGTTCCATCAATTTCAGAGCCGCTGAGAGGTCCACCATCTACATTGGCACGCGACTACGTTGTAACGGGATACATCCGTGGCATGCGAGAAGAACGGCAAACTTTTCTCTAAAGCTGGGGGTTAAAACATACTGCTGGCAAGATTCAATTTCGTGCACGGGCGGAAATTTAGCCATGATTGAACGTGTAGTGAATCTTCAGATATTAGAAAAGATAATTGACAATACGTATAACTATGACTCTACTGCGATATTACTTCACAATTCGCTAGCTTTATTTATAATCCCCCCATATAGAGTGTCAGATAAGTGGGGAGTAAACAGATTGGCAAAGAATCCAGCGGCAAAGGATGATTCATTGGAAGCGTTAGACTTTATCGTAAACGTACTCAGAGAACACGAGAAGGACTTAGACAAATTGATCAGCGAGTTAGCAACTGTAACCGAACAGCTCGGAGAAGCTGGCGAACTCAGCGGAAAAGTGGAAAAAGTCGAAGAAAAAATAACGAGCCTACAAAATGAAGTTACGAACTTGGTAAGCTACATTTCAAATGTTACATCCAGAGAGCCACAGCCTAAAGTGGAAAAAGAAGGCTCAACAGAAACGACGCTTGTGCCAAAACCTGCCGTCTCATCAGCAGTCATTACTGGTCCTTCAGTGATTTTGCGGTGTAAGCAGTGGGAAGATTTCCAAGCTTTAGCGTTCCAAGCTCAAACGTTATCCTTCACGTTTAAGGAAGACGAGAAGACTTTTCAGGCTGATGCCCTTAAAGGCAACCAGATAATTACCTATACTGGTGAGCTTCCTAAGGTTTCTTCAATCTTGAAGACGTGGCTTTCCAAGGAACTTGGTGTTCCCGAACGGAGTATTTTGGAAGGCGGTTTAGCGATAGGCTAAATCCATATTTTTGACATTTATTTCTAATTCAGAAGGCTTATATCATTTTTTATAGTATCTCAAGTCTTGTCAGTGATGGAGGGCTGGTTGAGGTTGAAGGTTAAAACCACAAACGCCAAAAGATTTTTCCGTTCTCGAAGCCTTCTCCTTTCTCCTCGATGACGGATGGCAATGGTTAACCAACACACAAAAACCGCCCTTCTACACCAACACTTCTTAGCTACATCCAATGCGGTTAAATCTTGGTGACTAAACCGCAGGAAGTTAACAATACCAAACCTTATATTCATTCCACAACAAACATGAATGTGGGTCGATTTGTTTGGGTGTTAACGTTTCGAGAGCAAAGAAACCAAAGCTTCCCAAAAAGCGGCTACTTAAGAAAATGAAAAGAAGATAAAAACCGCAGCCAGTGCCGCTTCTTGCTGTATTTTCAAATAAGTAGTTTGCAACATGCCCGAGCCGCGAAGACCCATGCTTCTCACTTTTCCTTTCTTTAAAGATCACTTAATTCAGTACTTTTTGACACTTCTGCGTGCTTGAACACGTTAATATTCTGACGGAACATACCCATCTAAAAAGGGAAAAATGCGGGGCGAAGACGCAAACGTGCCGTCTTAACTGACTGAAGTGAAACCTTTTTTGGTGCTCAATGATTATTTTGGTGTTGCCAGATACTTGAGGTGTAACGGTTTAATTACGACTCCAGCTTTCAAGTCAGAAAGGAAAGTTTGGCTTTCGACCACCCAGTCAGACAGTTCCGAATCGTGCGCCCTAATGAACTCAGAGAAACTGGAAAAGTTCTCATGAAGCGAGATGCAAACCGCGTCCCAACCCATGCCTCTTCCATCCCAAACCAATATTACGTTCGGCTGCTTGAGGTACCAATCCCTCATTTTTTGCAACGCTTCCTTTTTTTCTTCTCCTGTTTTATATTTGAGTTTACTTTTCAGAAAAGTGAAGGCTGCGATTTCAAACCCGATTTGTCCGAACTTTGGAATAACCGTGTATCCTTCAATAAAGTTTTCTTCAAGCATGGCTCTTCTTCGGGTGACTGTAGGTTGAGAAACACCTAAGGATTTTGCCAGCTGCCTGTCGCTTCTATGTGAATCCTTCATTAATTCAAAGAGTATTTTGTAATCTATAGGTTTCAGTTCTTTCATTGAGACCAACTTTACCATTCAATAGCTTTTTTAGCATCATATATAAACATCATCATTTACAGAATGAAAAATCATCCTGTCTATTCTGGGCAGATTAACAAATATTTTTAAGAAAAAAAGCCGTCATAGAACACTAAAGGAGCCTCAAAAGCGATGTCACCACAAATTTTGAAAGAAATCGAGGAAGAAGCCGCTCAACTTCTCAGTAACATGATACGAATAAACACAACTAACCCCCCAGGTAACGAAACAGCAGCAGCAAACTATATCGCCGAATACCTGGGTGAAGACGGATTTAAGACAGAAATAATCGAGTCCACGCCCGGAAGGGGAAGCGTGATCACGCGGCTCAAGGGAACGGGTGAAAAACCCAGTCTCCTTCTGCTGTCACATCTTGATGTCGTTCCAGCTAACCCACAGGAATGGACTGTTGACCCGTTCGGCGGGATAATTAAGGACGGTTACGTTTACGGTAGAGGAGCTCTAGACACAAAATGCCTGACCGTTATCGAGATAATCACCCTTAAACTCTTGAAAAAAAATAATATCAGGCTTAAGGGTGACTTGATTCTGGCGGCCACTGCCGACGAGGAAAAAGGCGGTGAAGAAGGGGCAGGCTATGTTCTTAAAAATCATCGTGATAAAATTTGGTGCTCGTATGTTATCAATGAAGGTGGAGGCTTAGCCATTCCGACAAAAAAAGGCTACCTCTTCCCAATTCAAACGGCAGAAAAAGGGATTTTGTGGCTTAAAATAAAAGCGAAAGGAACCCCCGGTCACGGCTCAATGCCCAACATGGCTGACAACGCTGTACTCCGAATGAACAAGGTCATCGACAAACTTGCAAGCTACAAGCCCGCCATCATCTACGTGCCCACACTCAAAGAGTTTCTGGCAGAAATGGCAAAGCAAGACCCGAGCCTACAGGAAACATTTTCTCGTTTACTTGCTAATCCAGCGCAAAGTGAACAAGTACTTGATGAATTGGCAAAAAAGAACAAGGCTCTGGCTGAAGAAATTAGGCCTCGAACAAAAATGACTATCGCACCCACGATGATTCACGGTGGAGTTAAGGAGAATATTATTCCTTCAGACTGCGAGGCAGTGTTCGACTGTAGAATTCTTCCCGAGCAAAGCACTAACGAGACGATTGATTTAATCAAAGGTTTGCTTAAAGATGTCGAGTTGGACAAGTTAAGTTTTGAGTTTTTACAAGCACATGACGGTTCCGAGTCAACCTCAGATACACCACTCTACGGCACCATCACAAGTGTTCTAAGAGAGTTTGAACCAGGCTGCGGAGTAACGCCAATGATGACCACAGGCGGCACTGACTCGCGCTTCTTCAGGGAAAGCGGCAGTATATGCTATGGGTTCCAACCCATGATTCCTGATGAGCCCATTGACCAGCTGGAAAAGCGAATACACGGCGTTGACGAGCGCATAACCGTCGCGAATCTTGTTTACGGAACAAGCGTACTCTATGAAACGGTCAAACAATTCATGAGTTGACACAGCAAACTCCGTTCCTCTCTTTGATTCCAAGATTTTTTCTTTTTCAAGACGCGTACCGTAATTTTTTATTCTGTTGATAAGTATTATGGGAATGTAAAATTTTTATACTAACATTAACCATCTAGCAGCCAAGGCAACACCTGCTTGGTGTCAATCACAAAAATGAGCAGCACTCAAACATTAACCAAGGCGAATCCAGCAAGCTTTGAACCGACTAAAGCAGTTGGCTTAATCTCAGATACACACGTGCCTAAAAAAGCATCAAGCATTCCCCAAAGAGTTTTTGAAATCTTTCAAAACGTCGACTTCATCATACACGCAGGCGACTTAGTTGAATTATCAGTTATTGACGATTTGGAACAGGTTGCGCCGGTTTTAGCGGTTCACGGCAGCATGGACAGTGCAGAAGCCACAAATGCCTTGCCAGTGCTTAATTCGCTTAAGATTTTCGGCTGGAAAATTGGTGTCATGCATGATCCTGAAGCCTCAAACGCGCCACATAAAATGGTGAGCATTGCTAAAGAGAACGGGTTCAACGTTTTTGTTCATGGACGCACGCACAGTCCAAGAGTTAAATGGGAAGGTGAAATCCTGTACGTTAACCCTGGAAGTCCAACCGACCCCGCCTCAATTCTGAAAAAACCTTCGGTCGGATTGTTGCAGGTTACAAAGAACGCGATTGCGCCGCAGATAATCAATCTTTGAATCTTCACAGTTTACCGCGCGCTCTGGTTTCACTTTCACTTACCCCTCCCCTGCTTCGACCTGTCGTTTCTGCAACTTCTTTAAAAGCGTTGTACGCTAGAGGGGTCTCTTGAGGCGAAAAACATGGAGCATTGCAAAAACCCTTGGAAGGACGGCTGCAAAAGCGAAAACATCAAACTGTACATTGAAATTAAAGGTGAAAAACTACCCATATGTCAGCAATGCTGGAACAAAATAGCTGACCAAGAATACGAGTGGTGAAACTGCCCTGGAGAGTTTTAGCGCTAACAGCGCCAGGTCCTGCATCGGCAGAAACGTTAACCTACACTTGAAGGATGGGACAGTAATAGTAAACGTGCAATTAACCGGAATCCTTAAAGCTTCACGAAAAAACAGCCTTATCGAGTATGCTCCGTCCGGAAATCATAAAGCCAGCCGCATACCCTTGAGAAATGTTGCTTGGGCTGATCTCTTAAATTTAAACCTCTTGCAGAAAGCGGCACAGAATGTACTGAAAACCAGATAAAAGGAAAAATAGCAGTCAAACACTTGAAATCTTATGCGTTGTTCAAACTGCGGCGTTTGTTGTACAGAAACTGAGATGCTTCTTGCCGAAGAAGATATCGATCGCTTAGTAAACCGAGGGTTTAGCAAGAGATTCTTCGTCAAATTCAGCAGGGAAGGCTACGCTCAACTTAAGAACAGCGAAGGTCACTGCGTCTTCTACGATGTTAAAAAACGCCTTTGCAACGTTTACGTTGATAGGCCTTCCGGCTGCCGACTGTATCCTGTCATGATTGATGAGAACAAGGGAATTGTCCTTGATGAAATCTGCCTATCCAGAAACACCATAACAGAAGCGGAAAAAAGCGTGAAAGGCAGGCGGGTTATTAGGCTCTTAGAAAGAATTGATGGTGAAGCGGCGAGAAGGCGTTCTTGAAAAACTCATTTCCCTGCAATTTTACATTCGCAACAAACTATTTTCTTGTCCGTTAGTATTTGGACCTCGCTTGCGGCCAGAAGACTCGTTCTCACGATTTTGCCACAATCATCGCAAACGAATTGTACCTCAGCGACCCGCCCATTGTTTTGAAGAACCCTAACGGGCAAAATCAAACTTCCTTCGAAGCCTTATCCTTCTTCAGGAGATATTCAACGTATTCTCTAATCGTAAGGTCGGTTTCCTTCGCTCTTTTTTTAACTTCTGCATGGACTTTTTCCGTGACTGTTAGGCACTTGTATCCTTTTCTTGGCAAAATTAACAATCTCCGTCGGTACTTTACGGTACCATGATTACCATGAGTACCATGAGATATATAATTATCGTTGAATCGGGAATATTATTAAAAACTTAATCGCCATTGTTGTTAAAACCTTATATTGATGTACGTCCGCTAAATAGATTTGAGAGGGGAGAAACTAACGCCCAAGAAAGGCTACAAAAGCATCACTGTTAAGGTTGAGGTTTATGATTATTTTTATAACGAATGGCTTAAGGTTAGAGAGGAATACGCCATAGAGAAAGGTATTCGCAGCTTTTCAGCCTACGTTACATATCGCTTAGCGCAACTTATGGCTGAAGATAAGAAACTGGCTGGTGAACGTAAAAAGCCTTAGAAGCCCCACAAGTTTAAATAACGCTCGATATGACTTTTCAAAGGCGAAAAGGTATGCCCTGCACCATAATTGTCGGCGCCTTCTGGGGAGACGAAGGCAAAGGGAAAATAATATCCTACTTAGCGCTCAAAGATAAGCTTGATTTCTGCGTCAGAACCGGCTCGGTGAACGCGGCTCACACGGTTTGGTTTGAAGGAAAAAAATACGCTCTTCACATGGTTCCAGCCGCATTTCTAAACCCCGACACACGCCTGCTGATTGCTGCGGGAGCGAATGTTCATGTTCAGAAATTTCTTGAAGAGGTTGAGCAGACGAAAGTTAAGGGCAGAATCGGCGTGGATCAGAACGCGTCGATAATTGAGGCGAAGCACAGTTCTGAGGATAAAGCGAGCGCAGTGAACAAAGGCATCGGAACCACGGGTTGGGGTGTAGGTCCAGCTATTGAAGAACGGGTGAGACGCACGGCAAAACTTGCCAAAGACATCTTCGAGTTGAAAGCATACGTTACTGACGAAATACAAGAGGTCAACGACGCCTTAGATGCAGATAAAAAAGTTCTTCTTGAAGGCACGCAAGGCTTCATGTTGTCGCTTTTTTTAAGCGGTGGGTACCCGTACGTTACTGGCCGGGACACCAGCGCGTCAGCTATCGCATCAGAAGCAGGAGTTGGACCCACAAGGGTCGATGACGTGCTAATCGTGTACAAGTCATTCATGACACGAGTCGGCGGTGGACCCCTGCCCGGAGAGATTTCTAAAGAGGAAGCGCAGAAAAGAAACTGGTTTGAAACCGCTGCAGGAACGGGCAGAGACCGCCGTTCAGCGCCGTTCGACTTTGAGCTGGCAAAGAAAACCGCGAGGATAAACGGTGCCACGCAGGCTGCAATTACAAAGCTAGATAGTCTTTTTCCAAACTGCAGAGGCATCAGGCAGTACACGAATCTGCCGGAGGAAGCTAAGGATTTCATAAGAGAAGTTGAAACCCAAACTGGATTGCCTGTTCTTTTGATCGGGACCGGCCCTGAAGCGATGGAGATCATAGACCGCAGGTAACAGTAACTTTTATTTCGCTTAAGGGCAAACTGTGTTTCGAGGCGTAGCTTAATTATGGCGTCTAGCGGACTTACTAAGGCATTGGTTGTCTTGCTAATGGTTATCTTTGTCGTAGGGCTGTTTATTGGCGGTTTGACCGTTTTTTACTTCGCCAACACGCGAATAAATAATCTCAGCGGTGAAATATCAAACTTAGAAAGCCAAGTTTCTGACCTTAAAGGCTTCCAAAACGCCACTTACCAAGACATCACTATCCTTCAGAATGGCACGTCTTTAACAGGCTTGTACGATAGCGTACGTGACTCCATCGTTCTAATTGTAGGCAACATCCCTGGGGGCACGCAGCAAGGATCAGGTTTCGTTTACAATTCTAACGGCACAGTTGTCGTGTTAACCAACTACCATGTCGTTCATGGCACTTCAGACTTAAGTGTTACCTTCGCAGATGGACACGGGTATTCAGCCAAAGTTCTCGGGACAGACCCGTACTCTGACCTTGCAGTGGTTTCAGTCAACGCGTCTGCGTCTGAGTTTAAACCACTCAGCATCGTGAGTTCATCAACGCTGGCTGTGGGCGATTCAGTCATCGCTATCGGAAACCCCTACGGCTTGGTTGGCTCGATGACGACGGGCGTTGTAAGCGCGCTGGGTAGAACAATAACGGAAAACACAACTGGCGGGTTTTCAATAGCCAATATTATCCAGACGAGCACGCCAATTAACCCTGGTAACTCAGGCGGCCCACTTCTTAACGCTGCCGGAAACGTCGTTGGAATTACAACGGCTATAGTTTCTAATTCGCAAGGGCTAGGTTTCGCTGTTCCCTCTGATACTATCTTGAAAGAACTGTACGCCTTGATAACGACGGGTTCCTACAGCGGGCACTCATATCTGGGACTCACTGGAGAAGACATGACTTATGACCTTGCTCAACAAACCGGGTCCAGCGTTACCTACGGCTGGAAGATTGATTCGGTAGTCAGCGGAGGACCGTCAGACGGCAAACTGAAAGTCGGAGACATCATCATTGCGTTAAACGGTCAAACAATCACGAACGGCGATGAATTAGCAAGCTACTTAGAAGAACACACTCTGCCAGGTGACACGATAGCTGTAACGGCAGTTAGAGGAACTACACAGATTAACGTTAGCGTCGTTCTCGGGCAAAGACCTCCGCCTTCATCTTAAGTTCACTAAAGCGTTCTTCACTTTTTCTGGTCGATTAACCAGCCTTTTCCAACGGCGCTGCTCAAGCAACTCACGCAGCCTAGGAGTGTTTCAGCGTTCGTTTTTAAGCTTTATTTCCGCGCGCTTCTTTTTCCTGCTTTATGTCGAAATGGTCCCTTTCAACCGCCAAGGCAGTTATTTTCCGAGAATAGCAATCGGAGCAGTAATGTTTCTCGTCGATTTCGTAAAGCGTCACAGAAACCGCGCCGATAAGCTCGTTGCAACTATCACAATGGACAAACCTCTTTTCTTGACCAGCCTTTTTGCCTGTTTCCCCGTCGTCTCTCAAAACGTTTTTCTTCGGCATGAAAAATTCGTTGTCCAAACTCATCCTTTTCCTCTTCCTCGACTGGAGACAAGATTTATTACGGAATGGTAAAAAACTTTCGAAATTCCGCCTGATCAGCAGATGCTTCATGCAAGAGATCATGCAAAAAACAGGCGCGGACAGCATTTTTTGAGGTTTTGAATTGGATGCGCCCGCTTCTTGTAAGTCATGTATGTATGGGGCTGCGCTATGCTAGAAACTAATATTCAAGTAAGATGTGGCTGTTGGGATTCAGCGTTACACTGAGCTTAACCTGTCATATGTTGATTCTGGAAAAGTCTTATTTAGGTTATCGAATTTCATCAGTTAATAATGGGACCCAAGCAACTGGCATTATTACTGATTATTCTGCTAATTTCGCCGTTTTTTGTAAACTGCGCCTTAACCGTTAAAGCTGAAACCGCGCCGACCCCTCCGAGCCTGTACCTCGGCGTTGATGTTGCATTTGAAAGCCTCGCACAAACTGAACAGTTAATCGATAACGTCAGTTCTTACACTAACTTCTTCGTTATCGGCTGCGCTCAGAAGATTGGCAACACTTACTTTGGGGGCGAAATCTTCAATGAAACAAGACTCACCATCATCAGCCAGTTCGTCTACGACAAGGGCTTAAACTTCATAGTTTACAGCGATGACCCAAGTTACCCGTCGAAACAGTGGCTTGAAAACGCCACGAAAAACTTCGGAAGCAGGTTCATGGGTATCTACTACCTTGATGAGGAGGGAGGAAAGCAGCTTGACCAAGCGAAGTATCCAGCTGTGACGTCTGCAGGAAACTTCAGTGACGCCGCTAACCAGTATGTCACCGCGATAAACGGTTGGCTGCGCAACGGACCGTTCGCGATTACCAACAATTTTGCTTATCCGACGCAGTATCAATTGTTCACTTCAGACTACGGATTGTACTGGTACGATTACCAAGCTGGATACAATACAGTTTTCGCAGAGTTCGGCTTGAACACCGGGTTCGAAAACTACAGCCGACAGTTAAGCGTAGCTCTCTGTAGAGGAGCAGCCACGGCCTTCAACGAGAATTGGGGCGTCATGATAACGGATGCGTACCGAAACCCGCCTTACATGGAGTCAGGCCCGGAGCTTTACCAGGACATGATGCTGGCCTATGAAAACGGCGCAAAATACATCGTTGTGTTTGACTCTAACGCAAACTATACTCAAAACGTGTTACAGCCGGGTCAACTTGACGCCATCAAACAGTTTTGGCAGTACACGCAAGACAACCCGAGAACAACAAGCCAAATAAGCGTCCGGTCGGCATACGTTCTGCCGCAGGATTTTGGCTACGGTTTCCGTGACCCCAATGACACAATCTTTGGGTTATGGAATGCTGACTGGGATGGTACGGCTTCACTTAATTTTGTCGCAGACATTAGTATGTGCATAATCACATTTTTGCAAATGTTCGGCTCTAAACTTGACATACTTTACGCAAATGAAAACCAAACACTCAAATCATTAGGATATAAAACCTTGATCTACTGGAACGACACGACCATAGTGCCTAACATGCCGGCCATGCCGTCTCAAACTGCCGCGACAAGCGTACACGTTCCGTTATTGACTGCGCTCAACATTAGAAGTATTGAGCTTTATGCGATCGCAGGGAGCATTTTGATTGCTTTTGCAGCTGTGGGCACCGTCTTATGGATTCGAAGACGGCAATCGCATACATTGAATTTTACCGAAAAAATCAGCGCCGCCAACGAAAGCGAACGTTACACAGTTACTTGAACGTCTGAAAAGACGGTGGCTGATTGATTAAGGTTGGATGTTGCTGTTTTCCCATGGCCATGCAAGAGTATTTCGAGAAGTCTTTTCCAGTTGAAACTCAAAGCGCAGTCCTAACCAACTTAACATTCGATGAAAACTTGAACGCCTTTATGCTCCAATCAGCAAACAAAAGTTTCACGAATGAAATTGCTGCAGAAATAAGCCTGAAAAATAGACGTTGCTATGGCTAAAAGTTAACCTTTAGGGAAGAATTATGAAAAATTTTAATAAGCATCAATGTGGAACTACTGTAACGTCTGAAGAGGGGAATACCTTGAAAAAAATCATAACGGTTGCAGTTCTTGCAGCCTTAATCTTAGCCACGTTTGCATTCGTGCCGCTTCCTTGTGTCAAAGCCGCCGCCTCAGAAGTCAAGGTATTAAGCTACAGTTACTACACTGCTCCAGCGAACACTGTTTTGGCGCCGAACCAAGGCGACATTGTTGTTGTTGGAGAGATAGAAAACGTCGGTACAGGCATCGTTCAGAACGTCACCTTAATGGGCACCGCTTTGGATTCCACGGGAAAAACCATAGCTTCTTCTTCACTCGGCGTTGTATGGTCGTACGAAATGGCTCCTGGGCAGAAGGCTCCTTTCTTCATAGATTTTACTCCTCAAAGTAGCACCAGCCAAAATACAAGCTGGATGTCTTCACTTTCCAAATTTACGGTAACGGTGCTTGCAGTTACAGACACTACCACATCCCCGTATCCGGATTTGAGTGTTCCAACAACTCCTTTCGCTGTAAATCAAAGCAACGTTTACACCGTCGTGGGAACTATCGTGAATACCGGATCACAGACCATGGATTATGTTTGGGTAGTAACAACCTTTTATAACGCCGCCGGAACGGTTGTGGGTTTGAATTACACTTACGTAATTACCCCCAGCGCTGCTCTTGCGCCTACAAATGCGATAAGGTGGGTTGCAACTCCCGCGGATAGCACACCTCAGTTAACAAGTGAGATAGCAAACTTCAGCTACGTGATTGATTCTGTGCCCTTAGGATCTACATCCTCGGCAGAGCCTACCCTGACACCGACTGCTACGGCGCCTGTGTCTTCAACGTTCCCGGTGTTACCTGTAGTTGTTGCAGTTGTTATCGTTGTTATTGCGGTTGTCGCTCTTTTGTTGGTTAGGAAACGCCAAAAACTGCCGCCGCCTCCACCACCGCCACCACCTCCAACGCCGTAGTAACTAGCAATCTTGAATCCTGAATCATTCAGTACAGAAAGAACAGTTCCTACTCATCCCATCAAGACTTCTAGAAGATTGCTTGTCGTGCAAGAAGTTGATGATGCTCTTTTCGGGTTTTCATGCTCCGAAGCGGCGTTTTCGGTATTGGAAAATTCTGATGGCTCTTAACAGGTCGATTAGGCGAAAGTCCGGCCAGTAAACGTCTAAGAAGAGGAGTTCGCTGTAGGCTGCTTGCCAGAGCAAGAATCCGCTTAAGCGTTCTTCGCCTGAAGTGCGTATGATCATATCGGGATCCTGCTTGTCCATGTGCGCAGTGTACAGGTACTTTTCAAACGTGCTCTCGTCAACGTCGCTTACGTTTAATTCGCCGCTCTTCACTTTCTCAGCGATTGTCTTAGCAGCATCCACGATTTCTGCTCTGCCACCGTACGCAAACGCAAAATTCCAGAAGTAACAGTCATAATTAGCTGTTGCCTTCTCAACGTCCTCGATGGCTTCCTGCAAACTTTTAGGCAGAAGGTTAACTCTGCCAATAATTTTTACATGAACCTTGTCCCTGTGTACTCGCTCGTCCTTCAGAAGCTTGCGGAATCTCTCCTCGGCAATCTGCATAATCTTTTCAACTTCCTCCGATTTACGAGCGAAATTCTCCGTGGAAAACGTGTAAAGAGTAACATACTTAACATTTAGTAGGTGACACCAATCCAAAAGCTGCTCAACCGTGTCAGCGCCTTGCATGTGACCCCACTTATCCTTCATGAGCAAAGGGTGACTTTCCTGCTCGTTAGCCCAGCGCCTGTTGCCGTCTAAAATTATGGCGATGTGTTCGGGTTTTGCTCCGGCCTTAACCTGTTGCCACAGCCATCGCTCATAAAGAGTGTACGCACCCATATAGGAAAGGACTTTTTTGAATGTCAAACGTTCTTTAAACATTCTCTAGACGGTTTCCACAGTACTAGCCTTACCGCTTTCAGTTAAATCTTGTCCCAAACCAAGCATGGAAGTTTGGCGAGGCTTCTTCATTGAGCTTGTTCATCTTTTTCATGTTTTTTAAAGAAGTCTTTAGCTGACCTGTTGACAATAAAAATCAGCAACACGGAAGCTATGCCAATGAGAATTCCAACTACTATTGTGTAGAGGAAGACCGAGAACGTCGGGTCACCAAGACCAACAGGTCCTTTCCCAGCTGGGTTAAGCGGATTGTAAACCACGTTTGCAGTTGCATCAAGAATCCAACGGAACCATCCAACTGTAACTATTAAACCAACGTTACGCAGCATCTTCGAGTCTCTTTCAAAGTATAAACGTACGCTTCGTCCGAAAAGAACGATGATAACGCCAATCACCATCATATCTTCTATGCCTTTAATGAAGAATGTAACTATTTTTGGAATAATGGCGACCCAAGCGGCGGAAGCGGTTGGAAACGGAGCGGCGTTAATGTTAACGTTTTGTATTCCAAGGTACACGCTGACGGCTATACACAAGATTCCAGCGAAAACAGTGTAATTTGAGATTTGCATGGGAAGGGGGGGCGGCGTATATTCCTTCATCCACACGTAGAAGTCTTTAGCCGACCTATCAATCCCAAACCCTTTTATAAGCAAGAAACCGCCCACAACGATTACGATGGCAATTCCAAAATAGGCGATGGCGCCGGGGTAGACGAAATTATTGATTGCCCAAAGGATACCGAAAATTAAAACGAGTAATCCCGGTAAGCCCAGCGCTATGCGAGCGTACCTAGGATTATCCACCAGCAGCTTGATGTACTTGGTGAAGAGGGCCGCTGTTTCCTCTATTGATTCGCTGTGTTTTATCACTATCCTTCTGACTGATGACACAGGCACTCTGGATTCCACAAGAGGCAGCACTGCCTCGTCAGAATAGCCGTCGGAAACCAGGATAACCTCGTTGGCGTTAAAGGAATCAAGCAGACTGTTTAGCTCGGTAACGACTTTTCTGTCAGCGCTCACGCCACCCAAGTCGGAGCCTGATATGGTTGCTACTTCAAAGATTTCTTCCGGCTGCTTCTCGTTCTGTAACCTGTCATAGAGGCGGACAGCCTCAAACATGGCATTGGCGTCTGGTTCTTCAGGATCCTTTAAGGCTAAGCAAACAGCAGCATCCAGATTTGAAGTTCTGCCCAGAAGCGGGGTTTTTACTCCTCCCTTGACTTCTAGGTCGCCGTCTCGGTCGACGCATAAAATTAGGATACGCTTTTGCGTCTGTTCCTGCGTTCCCCTTTTAGCCATCTGGACTCAATTCCAATTATATCACGACTTAACTTTAACCTTGTGCTTCTGAATCTTCATTTGCTTCGTCTCCCATGACGAGCTGAAACTCGTTCCAGCTTAGCTTTTCGCCTTTCTGTAGCTTGTTCCTCGCTTCAGCGCCAAGCTTCTCTTTAATTGCTTGTTCCTTTTCTTTGGTAGCTTGCTCAACGGCTTTTTTTGCTTTAATCTTTATCTGGACTTCGTCTCTGGCTTCTTTTGCAAAAGAGGCTTTCAAGTTGTTTAGTTGCCCTATAAATTGCCCCATCTTTTCGTATATTGGGGGAAGAACCTCTTCTTTTGTTTTGACGTAAAGTTGATGTTGACTATCAGCTTGGGCTTTGCTGATGTTCATAGTGTTCACTTTTTCAATCATCCTTGAGTGAATTTCTTGGCTTTTAGCGGCTAAATCGGTTAACTTCTTATGAAGCACGCCCGCTTGCTCATCAAGCGCTTTTCGCTGATTAAGCAGCACCTTGATTTTATTATTCTGTGCATCAATTTTTTTGTATCCGCTCAGCAGTATCTCAAGCCTCTTAACATCCTCGATCAATATTTTTTCTTCCTGCAGGTCAAGAGATGTTGTTGAAATTTTCCATTCAATCGCATCATGCTCCTCCTGCAAATCCCGCTGGCTCACGCGTGGCAGGCTCTTCTTAAGCTCAGCGATTTTTTCCTTCATAGCCTTTATTTTTTCAAGAATTGGGTCGGATTGCGCCCTGATGGCGTCCCTTTGATCTTTAAGCAGCTTAACGTTTTCATTAATGCTGTCACGTTCAGCTTTTAGCCCAGCAATCTCTTCCCGAGCTTTTTTTACGTCCTCGTTCAGCTGGTTTCTTCTTTCAATGGAGTTTTTGATTTGGACGTTTGCTTTGTTAGCTTCTTCTCTTAGCTTTTGTATTTGCTGATAGATTTCTTCTTTTTGAATGACATTCTGCTCCTTTGTCAACAAGGCTCCCCCTGGCACGTTAAAGATACATCCAGTTGTGGGCGGAAATTATAATGACTTTCCGTAATAAACTATTCTTTTTATATATTAAAGGAGCCTTTTTACTTATAATTTTTAAATACATGGTGCAACCATTCTCTGAATGGATGTGCTTACTATGTCCTTCAGCTACGAAGACTTGCTTAAGAAGGCTTGCGCTCAAATGCCTGAAGTCTCCACGAAGCATGAGCGCTTAGAATTGCCAAGATTGATGGTTAGTACAGTTGGCATGAGAACGATAATTTCTAATTTCAAGGAAGTTGCCGACGCCTTAGACCGTGATCCGCAGCACATCTTGAAGTTTTTAACGAGGGAAATGGCTACGGCCGCGACTTTCCAAGATTCAAGAGCAATTTTTCAGGGCAAGTTTCAACGGGAAAGCTTCGAGCGGTTAATGCAGAGGTATTTAGAGAGCTACGTGGTTTGCCCAGTTTGCAAGCGGCCAGACACGAGGATTGTTAAAGAAAAACGCCTTTCGTTTCTTGTGTGCAACGCTTGCGGTGCAAAATCATCCATAAAGCAGTTATGAGTGACCTGATTGGAAGTTTACGTGAACCTGAAAAAAATCGGCTCTAACGTCCTTTTAGCGGTTTGCGACTGCGAATTGCTAGGCAGGACTCTTCGTGAAGGAAAAATCGTCTTTCACATAAAGAACGAGTTTTACAACGGCAGAAGGGCCACTGTTGAAGAGGCAATGGGGATGATTGACAATTCAACCATAGTGAATCTCGTAGGTAAAGGCTGCGTGGAAAAAGCCATAGCGAACGGTTACGTGCATCCTGAAGCAGTGTTAAAAATAGAGGGCGTACCTCACGCACAGATTGTTAAGCTTTGACCTTGCTTTGGATTGCGCATGGCTGTTTCTAAATTATTAGAATACACCAGTTATGTCGAGCCTCGAGGCATTCACCGATGTTAGCTTTTTGACCTACTCTTACAGTCAAGTTTACAGTCTTACCTTCAAGCAACATAATTCACCAGCATACCCAGTTTGTCTCAGTCTGGCTATGGGATTGTGTTGCGGGAGATAAGTGTAGCTACTTTTCTTTTACACGCTCAAATAAGCTTTGCCAAAGTTCAGTTGGCTGAAAAAAATTTAGTGTGGACGCCAGAAAGGCACTTTTATAGCAAAACTGAAATACCTCTAACCTTCTAGACAATTATGTCAGCGCCTTTCGCCGCAAGTCTTTCTTCAAGAAAATGGATAACCCTAACGGCGTTGCTGGGCTATCTGGCGCTGGCGCTTTTTCTTTTATACATCGTCAACGTAAACCAGTTAATTTCAGTTATCAAAAGAATAAGCCCGGAACTGTTTACCCTAGCCGTAGCCAGCAACCTCATAGCATTCACCTTCGACGCGTTGGTCTGGTACCAGCTTCTCAAAAACCTGTCTATCAAGATCAGTTTCCGCCGAGCATACATCCTAAGCTGGGTCGGCGTATTCGTTGACAACCTGATTCCCAGCGGCTGGTCAGGCGATTTTTTTAAGGCCTACTTGCTAAACAAAGATCCAAACGTAAAAAGCGGGCAAGCAGTAGCGTCAGTCGTCGCTAAAAACGTGTATGAAGCCATATTCGTGCTTGGCGGCATGGCTGCCAGCCTCTTTTTGCTCTTTGAATACTACAATACCGTTGGCTCAGTCCTCTCCGCGCTTGCTGGAGTTATAATTCTACTGACGCTGCCCCTTGCCATTCTGCTGGTTGCAAGTTTCAAGCCTACTGCAGCAAAGAAATTCGTCTCTGCCTGCTTCAAATTTGTCTCCGCGATTAGCAAAAAACGGTGGAATCTGTCAAATCTTGAAGCAAAAGTGGAAAAAGCAGTCGGGGACTACCACGAGGGAATGAAATTGGTGCTGCAAGACCGCAAGATGGTTATTTTACCCCTGCTATTTTCCTTTTTCACGTGGGTCTTCGAAGTCTTCACAGTTCTTTTCACGTTTGCCGCGTTGGGGCAGCCGATCCCAGTTGACAAAGTAATAATTGTCCGCTCGGTGGCGGGAGTCGTTGAAGCCCAAGGATTCGCGTTCTCCGGGTACACTCAGATTCTTACGGGCGAGATCTACCGGTCACTCGGAGTCCCAATCGCTGTGGGCGTTTCAGTCGCTCTCCTGGGAGGAATTCTTATTTTCTCATTGAAGGCAGTGATCTCATATGTAGCGTTTCACTATACTGTCTTCCCTTCGCAACCTGAACCAAGCACTAACATCGTCGAGCCGATAAGCGCGCGTGATTAAGCGAAGATATTAATTGGATAAGATGCCAAACAGTAATCAAGGTGAAATAAAATGCCAATAGTCCAAGTTTCCGTGTGGGAGGGCATGACCCTTGAAAACAAGAAGAAAACAGTTGAAGGCATAACTAAAGTCTTTGAAGATTTAGGAGTACCAAGAGACGCGGTTGAAATAGTCATTTATGAGGCGCCTAAATGCAACTGGGCAACCGGTGGACAATTGCATTCAGAAAAACTAGCCCACGTGCCCTCGCTATAAGCGCTGCCTTAACAGTGCGCGCAATGCGGTTCCTTAAATTGCTGGTACCTGTTTCCACTGATTGACGTAGAAAGACATGTTATGCGCTCCAATTTTGGATGGTTCAAGTTTGTTCGTCCCGTAAGTTTTATCGAAAAAGCGGACGTCGCAAAAATTTAATTAACGATGGCTCTTTAAATGTACATCAAAAACCGCTTGGGCCATTGAAAATGCAAGCTCTTCCAAAGGTAACTATCTCTAGACGACTCATCGTTATTCTCCTCGTAGCCGTGCTTGCCCTTTCAGCATTTAATACTTACATGATTCTCGAGCGACCCAGCGGACAACCCGTTTCCAGTATTGTGAGTTACGATTTTGTTGTTTCACAAAGCGGCAAAAATTACCAGTTAAAGAACATGCTAACGGGTTCAACGACCAGCGTGTCGGGCGACGCCTCACCAGTGATTAATACGGCTTTAACTCAGGGAAACTCTGTTTACCTTAACCCTGGAACCTATTCTTTGAACGGGGACATTTTGGTTTCCAACAAAATAAACTCCAAAATCGTGGGTGACGGAGCAACAATAATCGGAAATGGCCACAAAATAATCATTTTCGGCACCAACTACACGAGTTCAGAATACTCGACCATTTCAGGCTTAACCATTATAAACGGCACAATCCTGATTGAAAACTCGTTTGGAACAACCATAACAAACATGATTTTTGAGAACACCTCAGCAGGAATCGAATTAGCCAACACCCGATCTTGGAGCGAAGACACGCAGATCAACAATTGCTACTTCATCAACGCCACTGAAGGCGTAGTTTTCGAAACGCCTATCGGCAACGCGACCGGCTCCTATGCTAGTTCAGAAATCGACCGCTGTTTCTTCAACATCCGCGACAACTCAGTCGGCGTCAACGTTGAACGTCTGGCGCAATTCTCTGACAGTCAAATGCAGGACGTTAGAATGTGGATGGGTCAGGATGGGGTAACGAATCAAACTGGGCTTTTAGTTGATGGTTCAATGTACCAGACGCTGCTGTCTGGAGTAGTTTTTGAATCCTTCACGGATGTGCCCAACAACATGTTTGCCATCGATCTGGGACCAAACTGCAATCCCGCACCGTTTCTGGCAGGCGACGTCAACTTCCTCGGCAACTGGACAGCAAGCATCCATAACCCCTACAGCATTTGGATTTCTGGGCTCGGCTGCGCTTTTGAAAGGCAAAACATCGACGTTCCGGTGGGTGTAAACGGGCGTTACGGCGCTAACGTCACGATTCAGGCCCTCCCGCTTGACATTTACACGTTTGAACCTAAAATCCAAGTTGACGGAAGCTTCACCAACAACGAAACCATCACTGTGCGCATACGCCTGCAGTTCGCTGACAACGTATATTCAAGCCCTGTTACTCAAACCTTCAATAGCAGCGGAGCCGTGTGGTTAAGCAACGACCAGATGTTGGAGCTGTTCCCTTCACAAAGCGTAATTTTAAGCGTCGTATTCGACGCCACATCCAGCGCCGGCTCCACGAACGCGGTAGTCACTGTGAGCGGCTACGGTACTGCAGGATAAATCATCATCCTGCGTAGGGTTGCCTTTTAGCTTTAACTCCGAAATAGGTCTAAAAGTTAAGAGACAGGTTTAACTAATTTTAGCTTCGCTAGGTTCTTATTAGAACTTAGTTCTGTGGCAGCGCTGGACAAGTTTTTAAAAATTCAGTCTCGTAAACACCAAATTTTATATCTGTTGAAGTTTACACTATCTTACGGGAGCGTTAAATTTCATTGCCGAAATGTTTCATCAGAATAAAGAAAGGTTTCATGGTAGCCACGCTTACTGTCATTTTTCTGAGCATCTTTGCCTTAATGGTAATCACAGCGCCGACTGCGAAAGCAGCCAGTATAACAGTAACGTTGCAGCCCTCATCGGGTCCACCAGGAACACAAGTTATTGTGTACGTTTCTAACTACCAAACTGGCGATACCACGTTCAGCCTCACCTTCGGCTCTACAACCGAGCAATCAATCTACGGTGGCTATGGGGAAACCAGCGCAAGCGGGCCATTGTACGTTCCAACGGTAGCAACTGGTAAATACGTAGTAACCGCCACCGATCAAAACGGCGTGTCCGGGACAGCCACGTTCACGGTTACTCAAGCCCCAGAAGTCGTCGTCACCGCGGCTCCCACAGGAACATCTACGGGAACTTTGGGGACAGGAACATCTTCAACTACGTCTTCGGTTCCCACGAACTATCCTGTAACCCCATACGGCGGGATTCCGTCAAAAAGTGGATTTTGGTCACCGTTAGCTATAGGCATAGTCGCCTTTGTGTTAGCCGTAGCCTGCTTCACAACATTTGTGTTCGTGAGACGTGGCAGGCAAGGACCGGAACTGGCTTCAGTTGAGGAAAAATCAAGCTATAAGCCAAGTCCTTCATTTGAGAGCGCTCAACCGTACACATCTAGGCCTGCAGCTCAAGAGACGTCGCCATACGGCTATAGGTCTTCAGCCCAGCAGACTTCACCGTACGGTTACAGGTCTTACACTCGGCAGACCCCACAGTACGGCTACAGATCGTCCACTCAGCAAAATTCGCCTTATGGCTACAGGTCTTCTGTTCCGCCAACGAGGTCAACAGTTTCTCCACAGCTTAATCAGACTACGATAAGTCGCCCGCAATCTACGGGTCGCACTAAGGTGTGCAAACACTGCAAACGCGACGTTGGAGAAGACTTAAAGATCTGTCCATACTGCTACAAGAAGCTCTAAAAAGCGATAAGAAAACTTGGAGCTTAATGTTCATCAATCACCGCATCATAGCGTTGAGCTCCGTAGGCCTCTTTTCTCACTTGCTTTTTGATGAAGCTCCTGAATTATCTTTCGCTTAGTTTTCAGTATTTTCCTCGCGCATGCTTGGCACTCGATCCGGCGAGCCTCAACTGCGTGCTTTCAAACCTTATTATGGTAAGGTATTTGTTGCCTCAAAAAGGGTTTAGATTTCGAATTTCTCTATGATTCTGTTTTCTTTTTCGCCTGTGATTTCGGCGATTACATGAAAGAACTGTTCAAGCCCAGAGTTGACTATTCTTGGCTTAAGAAGCTCGTCTATTTGGAACACACCAGCTGAATTGGACATTTTAATCCTTATTTCGATTGGTTTCCTCCCGTTTTCAACCGCTTCCACCTCAACCTTCTCAATCGAAAGCGCTGAAACCGCATGGATGTCAATTTTGCCGGCTTGAAAGGGAATCCTTGCCCTACCCGCCTCCATGTCTAACGCGTCCGCGATGCCGAGTATACCCGCTTCCTTTGTTAAAATTCCACGAGTTGGGTGCGTGCCGGGCGGTTGCTCGTGCGCCACGATGGCATGTAAGACTTCCGAGGTGATCACGGCTATTTCTTCATCGTTATAAGTCGGTTTTAGACAATCCATGAATTGTAAAGTTAAGATTGCACTGTACATTTCATGGTTGTGCCTTTGCACACTCATGCCCAAGTCATGGAAGATTGAGGCTAATACCACGACCACTTCAGCATCTTCGTTCGTCATCCCATAATTCTTGACTATGCTTGGTGTAATCAGTTTTTTCTCAACAAGGATTCGCAGAAGCTTCAACGCTAGGTTTGCTACGATTTTAACATGCGTCGGGCCATGGTCAGTGTAGCCCATGCGTTCGATAGCCATAACGTTGCAGCATTTCCAGTAAGTCTGCAGTTTCTTATCTTCTTTTATTCTCTCCATTACCTGCTTGAGTTTGACGTTGTTCCGGTAGGGTATGTTGAAGACGTAGGACACTTTAGCGATGCTCCGTTTATCATATTCAAAGACTGAACAATTTAAACTTACAGCCGACGCTTAGGCGGCCAGTGCTGTCTAATTCTTGTTTTCTTGTTAAATCTGCGTTGTTTGACGAGCATGCTTTTAAGCATGAAGAGCACTTGTTTTTCAATATCGAAAAATGAGGCACGCGTTTGGGAAAGAAAAAAGTGTTAAGCGAAGGCGCAATCAGCGAGATGAAATATCCGGAACAAGGGGAAGTTCTGGGTGTTGTCGTGAAACTGCTTGGATTTGACCGAGTCCTAGTTAAATGTCAGGATGGTGCTGAACGGTTATGCAGAATCCGAGGCAAAATGAAAAGACGCGTCTGGATTCGAGAAAACGACATCGTCATCATTTCACCGTGGGAGTTTCAAAGCGACAAGCGCGGGGACGTCGTGTGGCGTTACACGCATGCCCAAGCTGATAATCTCAGGCGCAAGGGTATTTTAACCCTTTAAACTCCAAATTCAAGTCACATTTACCTTGAACGCTTGCGTTGTTCATTCACATTTTTGGATCACCAGATTGACCAATTTTCGTTGCCAAAAAGTCTTCATAATCATAATAAAAAATTTGTTAAGGTAAAATTGTTCGAGAAGATTCCGAGCAGTTTTAATACTTAAATGAATTAGCAAATGTTGAATGTTATGTCTAGGAAAGCCGAAGAACGCCTTGCTCATCAAGAAAGAACTGTTGAACGAAGAGACCGGATGCTAATCCATGACATGACGAAGGAACGCGCCACCGTGGAGGAGGTTTTTGACCAGGCCACACGTATGGTTATCTTCGACTTGCTAAACAGCGGCGTAATATACGAGGTCAACGGCGTCGTCAGCTCCGGAAAGGAAGCCCGCGTTTACTGGGCTACAGACAAGGAAGGCAAGGATTTAGCCGTGAAGATTTACTTGACGTCGTCAGCTGAGTTCAAGAAGGGCATGCTCAAGTACATTGAAGGCGACCCACGTTTCAAAGAGGTTAAACGGGATACCCGCTCGCTCATCGCAGTTTGGGCGCAGAAAGAGTTCCGCAACCTGAAAGAAGCCTCTGAAGCGAAGGTTCATGTGCCCAAACCCGTCGCTGTCAAACGCAACGTGCTGGTTATGGAGTTCATCGGGAAAGAAGGAGTTAGTGCCCCTTCCCTAAAGGAAGATGCTCCTGCCCGCCCTGAACAGGTTTACCGTTTACTTGTAACTTACTTGAAGCGGCTGTACCAAAAGGCTAAGCTCGTGCACGGCGACCTAAGCGAGTACAACATTATGATGTGGAAGGGCAGACCTGTGATCTTTGACATGTCCCAGGCTGTTTCCATCGAGCACCCGATGGCTGATTTCATGCTGATGAGGGATTTAACGAACTTGAACAGGTTTTTCAGTCGATTGAACGTTAATGTTTATTCTGTTGAAGAATTGCATAAGCTGGTTGTTGGTTGAAAAATGGTTGGTCCAGACACGTTTGTTAGGATTCCTAAAGAGCGCGTTGCCGTACTTATCGGTCCCGAAGGCAAAGTTAAGCAGCACATCGAACAAAAACTCAACGTTAAGCTTGAAGTTGAAAGCGAAGGCGACGTTACAATTACACTTTCAGAAACGGCTCCAGACCCATCTCTGCTTCTCAAGGCTAAAGACGTTGTGACAGCCATAGGCAGAGGATTCTCGCCCGACGTTACCTTCCGCCTGATACGCAACGAAGACGACATCTTCGACATGATAGACTTACGCCAAATCTTCGGCCGATCCGAATCTGACATTAAACGCGTAAAAGGCAGAATCATCGGGGCTGACGGCAAAACCAGAAAACTGATTGAAGAACTAACAGAAGCCAACATGGCAGTTTACGGGCACACGGTCGGATTCATCGGAAGCTTTGAGCAGGTGGACGCTGCAAGGAACGCGGCGCAAATGATCATCGAGGGCTGCCAGCATCACACGGTTTACAAGTACCTGCAGCGGAAACGCACGGAACTCAAGAAAGAAAAGCTTGAGCTATGGGAAAAGCCGGGTGAAGGAAGATAGTTTTTTTAGGTGGGCTCTTATGCCAGCAACGCTAATTTTAGCGCTTGGCTTTTCGCACTCAAGATCCACATCATCCTTACGTCTACGGGGCCAGAGTCGTCATTGCCCACCCATTCAGAAAAAGCCTACGCAGCCATTAAAACGTTAAGGTACTCTTTTCTCACAAAAAAGTGTTTCTGGGCAGACATAAACATACCAATGCTTCTCAACTCAAATTAGGCAAAATTCTTCGAATCCCTTTTTAAAAGCTCAGATGATTTTCGAACTTTTTAGAACTCAATGAAATTACGAATAAATATCTTAAATTCATAAGCCTTTAGTTCTAAACACCTTAACTTCTATAAACCGAAGAACATGCTGATGTCGCTCATTGATTAGAAATTGCAATTCCATCGAATCTAATCGAAAGTTTTTGATTACGCAACAAGCTATTCCCCAAGCATTAAGGATTTTTTTCAGAAACCTTGGAAAAAAAGTTCAGCTTTATGTTTTTTATCTTGACATGTTTTTCTCCAAAAAAAGGAAATTAAAACAGGTGAAAAAGAATGGAACCCAAGATAATGCAGAGCTCAAGAGATTGTGAAGAGAGATTTCGAAAAATAGCTGATTCAATCAGAGAAGCAATAATAGTTGTCGATAATCAAGTCAAGGTTGCTTACTGGAATCCCGCCGCCGAAAAAAAATTTGGATATTCAAGCGTAGAAGCGATAGGCCAAGATATTTACACGTTGATTTTTCCTGAGATGTTGTACGGTGAACGCAAAGATTTCATTGGCAAAGGCGTGAAGGTTCTGGCTGAAGCAGGGAATGGGGAGTGCACAGCAGGAAGAATTGAGGCAAAGGCACGGCGCAAAGACGGAAGCGCGTTTACAGCCGAATTGTCAATATCGCCAGTGAAGTTAGCTGGAAAGTGGAGCGCGGTTGCTGTTGTTAAGGACATTTCTGAACATAAAAAACTAGAGGGCGAGTTGGGTAGCGAAAGAAGCAAGCTTGAAGCTATAACGCAAAGCATCGGTGCTGGTTACGTGATTATCGGCAAAGATTATCATGTTCTTTGGGCAAACAAGTTCATTCACGAGTACAAAGGCAACGTTGACGGAAAACTTTGCTTTGCAACGCTCAACGACCTAGATCACGTTTGTCCGGATTGCGGTGTCAAGAAAGTTTTTGAAAACAACGCAAATTACGACGCGCATGAGTACACGTCCATCGATATTAAAGGCAATCCATACTGGGTTGAATTAATCGCAACCCCCATCAAGGATGAAAAGGGCAACGTGACTTCCGCAGTGGAAGTATGCGTGGACATAACTGAAAAAAAGAGAATGCAGAGTAAATTAGCTGAGTACTCGCACAGGCTTGAAAATCTGGTTGAAGAGAGAACACGAAAGCTCAAAGAAGCAGAAATTCAACTTGTAAAGAGAGAGAGACTTGCGGCTATCGGGGAATTAGCGGGAATGATCGGTCACGACTTACGCAATCCCCTCACAGGCATCAAAAATGCTGCTTACCTACTGGGGAAGAAAGGCGCATCCATGTCTGAAACGCAAACCAAAGAGCTGATAGAAACAATCAACACATGCGTTGACCACTCAAATAAAATCATCAACGACCTTCTAGACTATTCAAGAGAAATACGGTTAGAACCAAGGGAATCCTCGCTGAGAATGTTACTATGCGAGTCCATGTCGATGGTTGAAATTCCAAGAAACGTCAAAGTTGTAAATAGCCTTCTGCACAAGCAGGTGTTGAAGGTTGATTCTGACAAGATTAAACGTGTCTTCGTGAACCTCATCAAAAACGCCATCGATGCCATGCCAAACGGAGGCAAATTAACGATTAATAGCAAAGTGGATACCGGCGTCGTGGAAATCTCTTTCTCCGACACGGGTTCAGGCATTCCTGATGAGGTTTTGTCAAATCTGTTTTCTCCGTTGTTTACTACAAAGGCAAGAGGCATGGGTTTCGGCTTAGCCATATGCAAACGCATCGTTGAAGCGCATGGAGGAACGATAACGGTTAAAACAGCCAGAGGCAAAGGAACCACGTTCACACTGAATTTGCCGATGGAATCCAAATGCGAAATTAGCGAACAAAAAGTTCTGATCAGTGTGCCAGAAACCTTGACTTCACCGATGAAGAAACCATAGGAAGGCAACACTTCGTATCGAGCCCACTTGCTCTGGTAAACAGAGGATGTCGGAGCCATCACCCATAACTAAGCAACAAATACAAGGGATAGACGGCAACACCAACTTACAGTTTGCCGCTGATTTCCACGCCGTCATCCCCTACCCAACCAAAAACTGGCGCAATAGCCTTTAAACATTCAAGTAAATCAACAGACTTCATTAAAGTTTAAAGGTCGCCAAAACATCATCTTCCAAAAACTTTAAAGTGAGCATATGCCGTTCTGCCGAAAATGTGGACGCCGTCTCTCTCGATACAGTGAAAACTGTCCTGAATGCGGAACCTCCACCACCGCAGCAATGATTAAAATCAAAGCACCCCACGCCCAAAGATACGAAGCAACTCCCAAAACAAAGATTGCCAAGTTAGTCATTCCCAGAGACGAAACCTCCGTTTCAGTCAAGCCTGTCATCCCTACTAAATCAATCAAGACACCCATTTCAGCCAAAGTTGAATCCAACTGCAAACCAATCTATCAGCCTAAGCCTGCTATAGCTGCCGAGGAGCTTAAACACGAAATCAAACAAAGCAACCTATCACTTGAAGAAGACATCATAGCCAACCCCCATGATTACGAAACCCAAACCTTCGACTTTAACCTCCAATGCCCATACAAACACTTCTTCACTGCTGGTAGTACTCTCCCAGTGTCCAAAGGCAAGGCATACTGTCCTATATGCGGTGAACAATTAAGAAAGCCTAAACATAATAAGAAGCGTAGATACTCCGGGCTCTAGTGTTTTGCTAAATTTTTGATCAGCGAGATTGATTTTGCCACAGATTTTTAAGTAGCAAATATGGGTAATATTAACAAGATCTTAGCGTTCCTTCTTGCCCTTATAAAGTCCCAACTTCCAAAACCCGCCGCGGCTTAGCCCTGCGAACCTGATTAGCCAGGATTTTGCCTTTACGCGGGCCTACAATGGACGAGAATTCCCGTCGTGCCGCCTCCTCGATTTGCTTCAAAACTCGTCGGCGCAGCTTGAGGGCGGTTTCTCGGTAATCACGGTGGCGCCTTAATTTTGTCGACGAAACGATGCTGCAACTTGGCGATTTTAGGCGCGATGACGACTTGACAGTAAGGCTCTTTCGGGTGCTTCTTGTAGTAGTCTTTATGGTAGGTTTCAGCCCTGTAAAACTCTTTGAGCGGTTCAACACTGGTGACGATTGGCTTATCCCAAATGCCCTCTTTGCCTAGTTCAGCAATCAGTTTTTCCGCAGTTTCTTTCTGTTCTTGGTCATGATAGAAGATGGCTGACCTGTACTGCGTTCCAACATCAGCGCCTTGCCTGTTCAGTGATGTCGGGTCGTGTATAGTGAAGAAAATCTCCAAGATTTCACGGTAACTAATCACGTTCGGGTCGAAGTATATCTGCGCCGCTTCTGCATGCCCCGTTGTGCCAGTAGAAACCTGCTCGTAGGACGGGTTAGGCATCGTGCCGCCAATGTAGCCGGGTTCAATTCGCTCCACGCCTTTAATTATGCTGAACGCGGCTTCAGTGCACCAGAAGCAGCCTGCGGCAAGCGTTGCAACCTCCAAATTTTTGTCTTCGCTATGTTGACTCATGCTTTTCATCTCACCAAAAAACGTTTAATACATCTTAATGTTCGGTGGCTTTTGAACTTAGTCCTTTGAGTCTGTCGCGGCACGCAGAAGAGCCGACCTAAAGAAACTCCGCAATATGGCCAGTCACCGCGGTCAATCCCTATATGCTAAGTCCTCATCGCAGAATAGTTCGCTCGGCCAATATGCACAACAATAAATTGCAAAAGCAAGAACAAGAGAACGGAAGCCATTTTACTTTCCAAGTTGTAAGCCAATTAGCAGGGTTTCTTAGCGTGGGGGCAAATGGAAAAAGTGAGCAGTCCGTTAAGCAGTATTAAGGTTACTCCAGTGGCTGCTGAAAGTTTCGGGGTCCGCTCCATGTGCACGCTAGTGGAAACGCCTGACGTCTCGGTGCTTTTGGACGCTGGGGTTTCGCTTTGTCCTTACCGTTTCAGTTTGCCGCCGCATCCTGTTGAGTTCCAGGCAATCGCTAAACTGCGGGCGAAAATCGCTGAGGCAGCTGACAAAGCCAAGGTGGTCACGATTAGCCATTACCATTTTGATCATCACACACCGTCTTTTGAGGATTGGCTGGTGAACTGGACAGAGGCAAACTCGACGGCGCGCCAAATTTACCAAGATAAAACAGCACTGATCAAGAACCCGAAGGAGCAAATCAACCCTAGTCAGCGACAGCGGGCTTATATGTTCCAGAAAACCGGCGGTAAATACGCTAAAAAACTGGAAGTGGCTGATGGAAAAACGTTCAGTTACGGGAAGACGACACTGCGTTTTTCTAAACCTGTTGCTCACGGCTCTGAAGATTCAATGCTGGGATGGGTCATCATGCTGGTCATAGAGTATGACACTGAACGGTTCATGTTCGCGCCTGACGTGCAAGGTCCCATGTCACAGCGCACGCTTGAGTTAATCTTGAACGTTGAGCCGACGGTAATTATGTTGGGTGGACCGCCGCTTTATCTTGAAGGCTTCAAAGTTAACGCGGCTCAGTTGGGGCAAGCACTTCGCAATCTTGAGCGACTGGCAACAACTACGCCCGTGATTATCGTTGAGCATCATGCTTTGAGGGATGAAACGTGGAAGCTCAAGTTAAAGGGGGTTTTCGAGCAGGCCTCGAAGGCTGGGCACAGCGTTGTGACGGCTGCAGAGTATGCTGGCCACGAAAACGTTTTCTTGGAGCAGAGGCGGAAGCAGCTTTACCTTGACTTTCCGCCTTCGGCAGAGTTCCGGCAGTGGATGAAGACTTTAAACGGTCAAAGGATCGCTAAGCCACCATTATAACAACGGACCGCGACGGGGAAGATAAATAAAACAGCGAAGGAAATCTGTTGAATGATAAGCTTTGTTGGAATTCAGCATAGCCGCCTTCACCGCTTCTTTTCTGCTCATCTTTTTAGCGGAGATGGGCGACAAGACACAATTTCTGGCTATGTCTCTTGCCACCCGATATAATGTTTACAAAGTGTTATATGCAATTTCACTTGCAACTGTCCTTAATTTTGGCATCGTCGTAATTATAGGTCAATTTATCACATCGCTGATGCCATTGTACATGATTTCGCTGGCCGCTTCCCTTTCTTTCATAGGCTTCGGGTTATGGACTCTCAAAACAGAAAAACCTGAAGAAGAAGTCAAAAAAGCCTCAAAACTTGGAATAATCGGAGCTGCAAGCGTGCCATTTTTTATTGCAGAGTTCGGCGATAAGACTGAGCTTGCAGCAATCAGTTTAGCAGCCGACTACCAAAATGCCTTGAGCGTCTTGATAGGAGCAACCTTAGCCATGTTAGTCGCCGACGGGATCGGAATTGCGGTAGGAATCGTTTTGGGTAGACACTTTCCAGAAAAAACCGTCAAGTGGGTTTCAGCCGCAATATTCATCGTATTCGGTTTAATGGGCACCTACGAAGTACTTTTGCCTAAGATTAGTTTTGAGTACACAGCGTTGGCCTTAGCCTTCATAGCAATCTTTTGCATCTTAACAATAATGTTAATAACTCGGAAACGTGAACCGAGGCAAAACAGGGGCCAGTTAAACGTCTCAGCGGCCAAATTCACCCGACAAGATTCCTGTCTTATAGGATTCATTAAGAAACTTAATATTCTGAAATAAAAATAGTTGAACCCGGAGAGTTTCTGAGATGGATAAGAACCGTTTAATCATAGCTGAATTTAGCATAGTGCCGGTTGGCAGTGGAGAAACCAGTGTTGGCCGTTACGTGGCAGCGGCTATCAACGCGTTCAAGAACGCAAAAGGGCTGGAATATGAAGTGACAGCCATGGGGACAGTTCTTGCCGCGGATAATTTGGACACAATATTTGGAGCAGTTCGACAGGCTCACGACGCCGTCATGGCTAAAGGGGTCAAGAGAGTTGTATCTACGCTGAGGATAGATGACCGGAGAGATAAAGCCCGAACGATGGATGACAAGGTAAAAGCAGTTGAACGATACATGAAAGAACCTTAGGACGATTATCCGTTTACATAGCAAAGTGCCAAAGAAACAGTGCTGATTTTCTGCTCAAAACTCAAAAGAAATCGAGGAAAATAAGAAAACATCTGCTGTGATTTATTCAATTGTTAGTTTCTTGGTTTCTTTCGGTTCCTTCTTAGGTAGGATAATCTCCAGTACTCCGTTGTTTAAGCTCGCCTTAGCATTGTCCGACACAACTTTTTCTGGCAGGTCAATTCTTCTATAGTAGGTTTGTGATCCTCTTTCGCGCCGAATATAATTCTTGTCCTTTTCTTCCTCTGTTTGAGCTCTTCTTGCTTGAATCATCACAGAATCCTCGCTAACTTCAATATTCACATCCTCTTTTTTGAAGCCAGGCAGGTCAACGGTCACACAGAAATCTTTACCGCGGTCTTCCAAGTCAACGTTAGGCATCGCCATTTCTCTGAAAGGCATCATCAGAGCGCCGGGTCTCGTGCTCATCCATCGCCTCAATCTTGGTGGCATTTCCCAGAAGTCGTCAAGTTGCCGTTGGAACCGCTCAATCATCCTGTCAAAGTCGTTCTGTACTGCATAAGGAACCATTTCTTCTGGTTTCTTTTTTACTTCTCCCGCCTTTTTCTCTTTTCCTCCGTAATAATACATTTTCTTTTTATCTTCAGTCAAAAATTAGTTCACCTCTATTTTACACCGAGTTCTTAACTTTGGTATTAACATTTTGGCTGCAGATAGCCTGTTGCCGAGATGGTCACAAGAACTATTTTTACGATTTTGCAGTTTTGCAGCGTGACTGCGCTGCCTTTTTATCTTGCATCATTGGTGTGCGCCACAAATGCCGATGTGTATCATTAACATTGCAAAGCTAAAGTGAATCTCGCTCGTGGAAACCTTGTGCTTGAAGCACTCCGGTATCAAATTTTGGTGCTTGGCATGCTTTAAAACTTAAAGTTAATATATACTTACTCACTTAATGTTAAATATCGTAAGGGTATTGCAAGAGCATCATTTTGAAGACTGATTGAAACATGCCAGTTCACGAATGAGACCTTCTTGCAGAATTTTAGGTGGGACAGGGTTGAATACAGACCTTGAGAACACATTGTTTTCAGTTACTTTAGACCCGTTACTTAAATTATTAATCAGTCATGGGAACGTTGGCTGCATCTGCCATGCACTGATCTGGAAAAAAATAATTAAAAACCGTTACTCAGGGAACGCGCCAGACCTTAATCCTCTGTAAACTGTAATCGCGAAGAGCTTTCTTGCATTACGCATAATGTGGAGATTGGAATATGCGAGTTGCTTTAATAAGAGGTTCTTCAAACGGGAAAAGTGCCTACAGGGAGATATTTGGAGTTTCAATGCCGCCTTTGGGGCTGGCTTCTTTGGCAGCAGCTGTAATGCCAAATGGACATAAGACCGTTCTAGTGGATGCTTTGGCTGAGGGGTTTGACGTTGATCAGACCGCTGAAATCATAAAATCTTGGGCTGCCCAAATTGTTGCTGTGACGATAAACGCGTCGCCATACTATGAGTTTGCCGCTAACTTGGCGAAGAAAGTAAAAGCGGAGAACAAGAATATTGTCTTTGTCGCTGGAGGACACCATGCCACCTTTGTTTACTCGCAGGTTTTAGCAAGCGATTTTGACTACGTGGTCTTGGGTGAAGGTGAACAGACATTTTCTGAGTTGGTTAACACCTTGGCGCAAAACAAGTCGGTGTCGCAGGTTAAAGGCTTAGCGTTCAAAGGAGACGGGAAAATAGTTCAAACCACGCCTAGACCGTTGATGGAAAATTTGGATTCATTACCCGTTCCAGCCTTTGACATGTTCAACAAGGACAGGTGTAAAGCCGACGTTTTCGGCTCAGGCTCACACTTGATCACGGTAGAAACCAGTCGAGGCTGCCCTTACAACTGTGAATTCTGCTCCGTAACCGTCATGTGGGGCCACTGCTGGAGGTTTAAAAGCGTAAAAAGAGTATTGCAAGAACTGCGGCTAATCAAAGCGCTAGGATACAATTGGGTCTTTATCGTGGACGATAACTTTATGGTGCCAGTAAACCTCAAAGAAAGAGAACTCTTGTTTAATGAATTAAAAAATCAGGGAGACGCGTTTAACTTCATTTCTCAAATCAGGATCGACATAGCTGCGCATCATCCGGACATAATAAAGAGCGCTGCAAATTCCGGTCTCAGAATAGTGTTTTTAGGTATGGAGTCTGGAAACGATGATGTCCTGAAAAGCATGAGAAAGGGAACAAACGTGGCGACCGCTATGGAAGGAATCAAAGTGCTTCATGAAAACGGCATTCTCACACACGGAGGCTTCATCGTCGGGGCACCATACGAGAATGAAAACCAGTTGAACAGTACTTTTGAATACGCTGATCGATTGCGCATGGCAGGGTTGGACTCGATTCAATTTTCAATCTACACCCCTCTGCCCGGAACCAAGGCGTTCTCTAAAGCAGTAAAAGACAATTCTTTAGTCACACTTGACTGGAGCATGTATGACGGCTTGCATCCGGTGATGAAAAGCCAAAGGAAACCCCATTGGCTCTACTTCAAATCTAACACGGCTGCGGCGATGTTTTTCCTTAAGAAATGGATTTCTAATAAGTCAACTCAACCCTTAGGAAGCGACTATGCAAACCTTGTAAGAAATGCAACACGCTTTATCTCGAAAAACTTCATGGAGTATGTTAAAGACTTGCTTGTCACCTTGCCTCTGAACTCTTTAAGGATTTGGCTGATATTTAGAAAAGCGGAGGCAGCCGTAACAAAGGACGCTCTTGAAATCCTCGGACAGAAAAACAGCCTTTGAATCAGGCCTTTGTTTACGTGTACTCTCGGAAAGTATAGCCGCACTTGACACAGCGGAAAAACTGAGTTGAAGATTCATCCGACCATCGAGTCTGCACCTGCCAAACATTGGCGACGTTATTGCCGCATCTGGGGCAACCGATCTGCAGCGACGGCAACGTACTGATCTGCTGTTCTTTTCCTATTACCGCCACATACTGCTTGGGATTGTGCTCAATCACTTTGCCGTTGGCTTTTACTTCATCGCCTGTTTCCTGCTTCTTAAAATGACATTTACTGCAGACTAGCATAACTAACTCTTGTTTTCCCGAACTGACCCTCTTTGGTACAAGACGCGAACCGCATTCTGAACAAAACTCCGTAGTTGTCATCTCCTGAAAAGAAAATTTTGGCAAATGATGAGTTAACTTTTGGCGGCAAGCTCAAAAAGGGGGTGTTCAGAAGAGAGAGGAGAACATGGTTTGATGCTTGCGCCTCAGTCACCCGGTCATTTGCTAACGCCTTAGGACTTATCGCTCCCTTCGCGCTAAGTTCTTAATGTTTTCTGTGAAATAAAAAATAATGTGACTGTACTAGCACTACAACAAGGCGTTTTGACGGGTTTTCCATCATGATGGCCCGTTTTGAACTGTACCGTCAAACCGTATATGCTTTACCCTCCTATACCCTGCTCTTGCGCGCACGCACAAAAGTAAATACTTATGATAAAAAGGCGTATGGAAGCAGAAAAGGGTTTGATGCTTTGACTAGTCTAATTCGTCGCCGTCTATTTTTCTAGCCATCTCTGAAATTATCCTGGTAAACGGGTGGTCAGGTTTGTCTTGGGCAAAGATTAAGTTGCCTTCCGCTCTCAAGATTTCGCAGAAGCACGGCACTATCCCTAGCATGGGCACTTGATAGACAGTTTTTACTTTGGCGCTCATTTCGGCTTTTCTCGCTGTCGCGGAGGTTTCAAGCGCTTTGTTCAGCACTAAACCAGTTTTCTTCTCAAACAGGTTATACAATTCCTGAAGCATACGTTTTGTTCCGTCTACGTCAGAGCGATCACCTGTTGTTGCCACAATCACAAAGTCAGCAGCGACGATGGCGTTTATCGACGAATACTGCAACCCTGGACTTGTGTCAAAAAATAAATAATCAAACTTTTGATCCTTAAGCAACGTTTCCTTCAGAGCAAGCAGCCTTCCCAGCGCACGCATCTCCCATTTTCTATCCTTAGACGACATGTCCCTGATTGCCTCGGTCGCAGGGTTGGCTAACACAGCATAGAAATTGCTGTTCCCAGAAACCCTGCTGCTTAAGTCCACGAGTACACTGTTAATATCAACAACGTTGTTTAAGTAATCGTTACACCAGTGCTCAGCTTTTTCAACCTTTAAGATGGCGAACAAGCTTGGCGCTCGAAAGTCAAGATCGAAAATACAGACTTTCTTGCCCCTCTTCGCAAGGCTCGCCGCCAAGTTTACAGACAGGAGCGTTTTACCCGTGCCGCCCTTGTAGGAGTGTACAGCAATTATTTTGCTCATCTTTTTCAACTCCTGGCCTCAGCATCCACGAAAAAGTAGGCTTTCCTACCCTTCCGCTCTTTCTTAATGTAATCCATAATAACAAGCTGATTAAGATACGCACTTTCAACAGCTCTCGCACGGTTCGTTTGCTCAGCGACTTCTTCAGCCGTTGCTCTTCCACACCTGCAAATCGCCATCGCCGTCTTCCGCAAGTGATCCGGCATCGAAAGGAGTGTCATAACATCTAAGGAAGCATCAGGCAAAGCCAAAGCCGACTTCTGCGTATCACTGGAGTTCTTCTGAATCTCAATTATCACTTCCATCTTCTCGTTAAGTTTCTCAAGACTCTCTTCAATCTTTTCAAGGATGGCTATCGGTCGTTTGCTTAATATTTCGTCTCTTATAACAAGCCCCCCAGACTTGCTTTACACATCTACAATTTCGCTAACTATTTATTAAGTATTACGAAAGCACAGTACATATTTCAAACATGTAAGTCGCGACGACAAGATCGCAATTAAAACTAGGCGGTGAATCAAAACTGGGCAGTGGATAAAATGGTGTGTCAGGCTGTTGGCTAATCAGGTTGTGTAGGGTGACAAAAATGGGTGGGTTGGGTGTTTAGTAGGGGATTGGTGCTTGATTTCGGGCTTCCTCTACTATTGGCAGAACTTGCTTTAGTTCTTTGAAGTATTTCAGGACTGTGATGCCACGTTGTGTTACGGCGTAGACCACGCGACGTTTACCGACGGTGCGTTCTTCGACGAGGCCTTGTTTTATGAGGAAGTCAAGGTATTCTTTAAGGACGCTGCAGTTTACGTTTGCCTTGTACATTACATGTGTTAGTTTTAGTGGGCCTCTGTGAGCAAGAACCGAGAGGATGTCCACATACATTTCCAGTTTTGAACGACGCACTTTATACTCCTCTTTTTTTAGTTAGTCATTGTTTTGTGTATAAATCATTTATGTATTATCAATCAGTATTTTCGTTCATTGTTGCGGTTAATTCTCAGTTTTTACGCCCGCGCAGTTTAACACTTTTAACCTATTTTCGAAGGCGGTGACCATGTCATCTAACAATATTTCACGCAATTCTGTCGTCAGTTGACCCGTGTGTTCTTGGAATGCGTTCGATAGTTTGGCTTCCAGTTCCTTTCTGTCTTTTTCTGTAATGTGTTTCATACACTTTCCTCCAGATTGCATACTCACAGAATAGTGAAGGGTATTTAACTATCTTATGAAAGCGTCCTACGTATCCAAAATAAATACGTAAAAACAAAACCACCCGTGGTGCCACCCGCGTTTTGACGCAGCTTCGCCTTTTTGTCCTTAGGTGCTTTGTTTGTGTGCGCGCGCAAGAGTAGTCTATAGGAGGTAAAAGTTTATGCAATTTGTCAATATAGGAGAGGGATCGGCTGGCTAGATGGTTTAAGGCGTTCAGGTTTAATGGGTTTGTTTTTTCCTCAGCCAAAACTGAGGCTTTCCAAGCGGAGGCATGCGTCATGCTGGCCTGCAAGATTCTTTTCTTAGAAGAACAACAAGTTGATTTTGCATTTTTTCATCAATTTGCTTTTGGTTGGTTCTTTGGGGCAGAGCTTAAATCATTTGCAGGTTGCGTCAATAAGCGTCAACAAACGTCAATACGCGTCAATAAAGGTCTCATGAAGCGTTGGATGGAAAAAACCTTCCGGAGCCTGC
>DATHCJ010000003.1:0-3341 GCA_035319575.1 Candidatus Limnocylindrales bacterium | reverse complement strand
ATTTTTTTACTAAAACGTTCAACGCTTTAAGTTAGAATCTTCAGAATGGAAGTTCTTGCTATCTTAAACACGGGGTAAAGGCTAACAAGCAGTATTCCTGCCAGAGCCGCGACAAGCCACCCGGTTATCTCCAGAACCGTGAAGCCAGTTACGAGCGGGTGAGGCAGCAGAATAAGTAAAGTTATAATGGTGCCAAAAGATATCCCGATTCCAAAGCTTGAAAGAAGCAAGATTAGGCTTTGGACGGTTAAAACGAGGATGACAAACCTGGGTTTAGCGCCTATGGACCGCAAAACGGCGAATTCTTGGCGTTGTTCATCTACGGCGAGCATCATGTAGCTCACCATGCAAATTGCTGCAGCAGTCAGAGTGAAGAATGGCATGATCATTATTGTTCGCCAGTTTGACGCTAAGAACGTCGTGTCCTTTTCAACGACGCCGCTCAAAGGGAAAACGGTCAAGCTCGGATCAACGCTCTGCACTAGCGCCTTGATTTGCGCAACCGCTGTTGACGAGTCAGTTGACGACTTTAGCGTAACAAGAAGCAAGTTTGGACTAGAGATTCCAGCTGCGTTTTCAAGCGTTTGTATGGGCACGTAGGCGACAAAGCCATTGTTTAAAGGGTCAACACAAACCCCGACGATGTTGAAAGTTGCGCCTTTAAATGCCATGTCTTCAACCAGAGGGTTAGATTGATTTATGTTCAATTGTTTATCAGGCGAGTAAATTGATTGAACAATTGAATCACCTACAACTGCTTGGTAGGTGTCATTCGTGTTCAAGAATCGACCCTCAACATTCCATGTACCAGAAAGCGTTGCCGGATTAACACCTACAACCAGAGAATCGATCGTCCTATGATCCCCTAAATAAGTTGTCTCCCCAGTTTCAGAGTTAAAAGTAAAATTCGCAACCTCTTGAATCTGCCCATTTAAAACTAATCGTGGATCAACCAAACTTACACTCGGCAAAGCACTTAATTGGGTTATTACTGAGTTTGGAATCGCCAGATTTGGGCTGGAATAGTCAAAATCGCCTGTTATTTTGGCGCCCGAGAACGCTAGTAAAAGCCGTTCGTACTGGTTACCCATGCTGCTTGTGGCTACCGCGATCGTGTTGTTACCCACGCTGTTTTGAATCCACGATACGGTTGTGCCGCTTGCGATGACGCCTCCTGCGATACAAATTGTAAGCAGGATGAAGACTATTGACAGTAAAACTACGATTCGAAAAGTTGCTGATTGCCGGCGAACCAGGCTTCTGAGGACGATGCTCCAGGTTATGCCAGACTTCGATAATGGTTTATGCGTATTGGTTGTTGTGGTTAAACCGTGGTAGGTTACAGGTGAAAGCGCCTTTATCGGTGACATTCTTGACGCTTTAAAGATAGGCCAAAGCCCGAAAATCAACGCTAAAGCAAAGAAAACGATGAAGACGACGGGTGCAACCCAGAGATTAGCAAGTTTATACGTTGAGAAAACATATTCGGCGACGCCGTAGTCCATCAGAAAACCCGCGATTATTCCTAAGCCGCACCCCGCCACGGTCACGGTTAACAGCTCTGTCATGAAGTATCCTGCGACAAGGTTGTTTGGGCATCCAGCTGCCTTTATCAAGCCGAAATCGCGTGTTCTCTGAGCCATCATGAAGAAAGCGATGAAAGATGTTAGCACTGCACCCACAGCGAAGATGAGGATGCTGATGAAAGGTATAAACTGTGAAAACAAAGAGGTTATCCCCATGGTGAAAACGTGGGTGGCCGTCGTCAAACTGCTCAGGCGCGCACTGAACAGCAACAAGAACGTGGTGGAAGCAACACTCAGCGTTAAAGCCGCTATGACTAAGCTTGTTTGAAGCCTTCTTCGAAGCAGATCATTGATTGGAAAAGCAACACTACTCATTTTTGCCCGCCAATTTGCCTTCTTCAAGATACAAAGCTTGATCCGCGAGCTGTTTTATCTGAGCATCATGGGTTGCTACGACAACCGTTTTACCCTTCTCCTTCAACAACTGGAGCACCTGCACTATTTTCTGCCCGTTCTTATCATCCAAATTGCCCGTCGGCTCATCCGCGAGAATAAGTCCAGGGTCATTAGCTAACGCCCTGGCAAAAGCTACGCGTTGCTGCTCACCACCGCTGAGTTGAGCGGGAAAATGGTTTGCCCGGCTCTGTAAACCCACGGTTTCCAGCAGTTCAGTTATGCGTTTTTCTATTTCTTCCTCGGGCTTTCCCGTCCACTCCATTGGGAAGGCAATGTTCTCAGCAACTGTTAGGGTTGAAACCAGGTTGTATGATTGGAAAACGAAGCCGACGTTGTTGCATCGATAATCTGACAGGGCATCTTCGTTTTGAATGGTCAAGTCTTCGTCGTTAACAAAGATTCTTCCCGTTGTCGGCTTGTCAATACCGCCTATAATGTTGAGAAGGGTGGTTTTCCCCGAGCCTGAAGCACCAGTCACTACTACAAACTGCGCCTTGTTAATTGAAAAAGTCATGTCTTTTAACACTTCTATTGTTTCATCGCCTATCTTGTAGGTTTTTCCTAAGGCTTGCGCATTTATCGCGACGCCTCCATGAGTTTGCATTTCCTTGCCTCTTTCGCTTGGAAAAAGAATTTGCACGCAACATATAATATACGTTGAGGTAGAACGCTTAGATTCTTCAGGTATAAGTTGTGTCCAAATTGAGGTTTCCCCTGTCCCGCTTTAGAATGCGTACCTTTTCAGGTAGCTTGTTTTTCTCCCAATCCGTCCAGTTTACCTCTTTAAATAGCCACCTTTTCCCCAAATGTGCTGCAACAACAGCGTGTTTATGCGATTTGTCTGAGGGTATGAACTCGTCGAGAAATCGGAAAAGCTTGTCAATCTGCTGTTTGGGAAAGTAGGCGTAGTAGCTGGCGTTTTTTACTTCAAACGCATACACGTGAACACCTTTACGCGCCATTATGTCGGGTAGAGGATTGAGGCTGGGGTTGCTTACTGGAACCCGAACAGCGTTGTATCCCTTCTTTTGCAGTAGCTTGACTAGTACGGTTTCACTGTAGAAGCCTCTTTTACGCCAACGGCGAAGTCTTATTCTGTCGATTTCTTTACTCAAACAGCTCTTTCCCTTTGAGCGTTTAATGCTTATTAGCGGTCAATGGATAAAAAATTGTTGCTTACACCTGCTGAGAAAATGGGAGCGTTGATGCTTTCGTATACGCCACGCTGAACGGTGAGGTCAGGCGCATGCTGGTGATGAACAAAAATCTTCGTAATACTAATCCAACCACAATAACCGAACATGTGGCAGCCATCATCCACTCATGCAAAATCTCGCCAGTTTAGACTACATTAAACAC
>DATHCJ010000002.1:0-46936 GCA_035319575.1 Candidatus Limnocylindrales bacterium | reverse complement strand
CGTGAAGCATTAACCTTCACGGCTGTCCTGGTGGCGGTGGGTTTCTTTCTCGCTTTTTATGTGAGCATTCTATGCTTTGCCGTCGCAGCGGCCTCGCTTGCCATAACTACAACTTACGTTACTGTTGGCAAGAGAAGCGGGTTACCTGGGAACTTTTTGGTCAGCGCCTGCGTTGCCATTCCCTTCATTTACGGCAGCATCGTGGCTTGCGGTTTTGTCAAGTTGAATGTTGGGTTCTTCGCGTCTATGGCTTTCTTGTCGAACACGGGCAGGGAAATCACGAAGGGAATCGTTGACGTTAAAGGAGACAGCGCGGAAGGCGTGAAAACTTTAGCGGTGCGCTACGGAGAAAAAGAAGCTGCCGTTGCCGCCACAGCTTTTTACGTTGCCGCTGTTGCTTTGACGCCGGTCACATGGTTCTTGGGTTTGGTTTCAATTTGGTTCGCACCGTTTGTTCTGGTGACAGACTGCGGACTCGTTGGCTGTTCGGTGCTGTTGCTTCGAGACTATTCTCGCGAAAACGCAAGGCGAATAAAAAACCTCGTCCTTTTATGGTTCATTTTCGGCTTGTTAGCGTACGTTTTCGGCACCTTCAAGTAAACCGAGAAGGCGCATTGGAAGAACACCACGTTTATGAAGATCAGAAAGACCCCCTGCAGCCAAACTCGAAAGTCGCAATTCGCAAAAAAATTTAAGCCTCAAACCAAAAAAGAAACTGAAAAACGCAAAAAGCCAGCCTGAAAGTCGCAACTTTCCCCACGGCAAAAGTCGCAACTTAAATTTTCAGCCAAAACGACAAAACTGAAAAAACCGCATAAAACAAAAATTGGTGACTAAAGTGGAGTTATCTTCACGATGTTCCTTTTTTCAAGTCTCCGCAGCGCATCCAAGCACTCATCTTTCTTCTCGCCAGTAATGTTCAGACTAAGCATTATTTCCTTCACTGAAACTTCATTCTTACCAAAGTTCTCGTGGCGTTTGTAGAGATGACGCACAATAGATTTCTCGAGCTTCCCGCACCGCCAAGTACTGTTGCGGATCAAAATAACAATGGTTCGGACAAGCGTCTGCTCGTTTGATTTCCTCCCTCTCGGATCTCCCAACCCATCCACCGAAAGATAAAACCGCATTATTATTTTTAAACATATCTCCAAAAGTCGACAGGTGCCTTACCGCACGGTGCGATTTTAGAGACTTTTTTTGAGGTACAAGCCATGCTTGTCGGAGTAGTATTTTTCTAACCTGCCGATTCTCAGGTAGCCATTGCTTTTGTAGAGCTTTAATGCAGCCGAGTTATCTTCTCTGACTTCCAAATAACATTCAGTTATGCCTTTTTCCCTGAGAATTTCTTCCGTTTCTCCCAGCATTTTGCTCGCAATTCCTTTTCGCCTGTAAGTGGACGCCACGTTTACTGTTATTATGTGGCCGCAAAGCGTGTCATTTTCTATTTCCACTTGTGAAATTATGAACCCCGCTATGTCATTGTCCACTTTAGCCACCAACGCTATTGTGTTGTAGTCCGTAAGCAGATAGGCTATTTGTCGTTTCGAGAAGGCTTCCTGGTCGAAGCATTGGCCTTCAATTTCGTAAAGCTTATCCAGCATCCTGATAGAAGCTGTTTCGATTCTAATTTCCATTTCAGTATCTTAAAAATTATTAAGGCGAAGGGTCGATTTTAATTTTTTCTGCGGTTATCCCGTTAGACAATGCCGGTTTCAGTTCAAGCCATTGCTGTGCTCCGAAGCCTATAACAAAAAATAGCCACAAGGTTATGAGTCTAGTAAGTATGGTAGCTGTCACGGCAAGCGCTCCCGGGACACCCATTGAAATGTAAAGCGTGGTCATAACCGCCTCTGGAAGCCCAACTTCGAACGGTATACCTACAGGAATCGATTTGACAGCTAGGAATATGGCTGAGGTGACGAGAATCACACTGAATGAAACTGGATCACCCAGCGATATGAAAACAAGAAAGGGTATGCTTAAACTAAAAAACCAAGATATAATCAATAAGAGAAGCGAGTAAGCCATAGCTCTTGGCTTATGCCTGAACTCATTCATCGAATCGTGAAAATGCCCCATTATTTCAACAGTTTCTTCTTTATACTTGTCAAGGTCGAATTTTCCTCTACTGATTTTCTTAGCAGCCCTCGTTCCCCAATTGACGACCCTTGACGTCCACTGAGGTCTGAAGGATAGGATAGTCATCAAAATAATTATGGCTACTATTGCGACACCAACTAAGATTATTAGGTTAAAAACCAGGGGGTTAACATTGCCTCCGAAGGTGAGCAGCACTATCCCTGCAAGCAAAGCCCCAGCATTTATGGCGGTGCCAATAATTCTATGAGTGTACAGTGAAGCTACTACTTTTCCGAATGGTCCGCACTTGTCTCTTGTAAGCAGGTATGTTCGGGTTATTTCTCCGCTAATCGATTGCGCAGGAACGATGGTGTCAACGTACATGCCGTACCAAACGTAGAGGTAAGCTCGAACCGTCGTCATTTTGATGGAAAGATGATTAGTTAACACACGCCAAGAAACCGTGAAGAACAAAACTTGAAATAAACCGAATAATATCGCCACCGAATAAACAATCAGGTTAGCTCGCCTTGCTGTTTCAAGTATGCCTATGATGTTAACGTTGAAAACGTAAATGTACAACAAGAAACCAACTATGCCTAAAAGAGGAAAAAGTATCATCTTCCACGATAACTTCGGTCTAAGAGGCTGCATTTGATCTTCTTGCACCAAGTAAACGCTGAGATGTCCGGTCAGGATTTATATTTTGCCCAAGTCCATCTCAAATTCTCGGATGAAGCAAGCATGTGTTACGTGGTTTGTAGGAAAGTCTGAGCCGGTTTTAGCGTTAAGACCTGTTAATTAAGAAACTGAAATAATGCTCGCTTTATGTCAATTCAACCCGAAGGCTTCCATTCAAAAGAAATAGCCGGTTCTTGCTGCGTTAAATAATGATATAAAAAGGCAAAAAAGGATAAAGTTGCTTTACGACAACTGGAAACTTAGTATCTGGGCCTGTAACCGCCGCCGCCTCGTCGATCTCTGTCTCTGCCGCCATAGCCGCCGCCGCGTCCTCTACCGCCGTATCCGCCGCCACCACCACCACCATATCCTCCACCGCCTCGTCCGCCGCCTCTGCCTCTGTACGGTCTTCTTTCCTGCTCGTATGTCTTGCTGGAAACGTTGTTTTCAGTGTTTACCTCGACGCTCAATGGCTCTTTTGCCGGTTCAAGTTTACCGTATTTGCCGATGTTTAGGCGGATGTTGCCTTTGAACAGAGTTACGTAACCGTTTTCTACTCTGATGGAGTCGCCTTCGTTGATTTTTTCAATGTTGTCATCCCAAAGTGTCAGGTACACTACGCCTGTTTCGTCACCTACCAAGGCGTCGCTTACTTTGTGTGGAGACCCATCTCTGCCCATTGGGATTTCTCTGATTTCTGTCTTAGATACTACTTTGGCCGTAACGTTAACCGCTTTAGATTGTGTGGTTAAGTCGCCGACTTTAGCTTCCACAGGTTGCCTCTTGTTTTCGAAAAAACCTTCAACAGCCAATTGCTTCAACATCCTATTTTAGATTCTAAGACAAAACTATCTTCTCTCTGCACTTAAGTGTTTCGCTTATCCAAATTTGCAACGTAACTCTCAATTTTTTAGCAAGAAAGCCCTTCATCAGGCTCAATCTGCACATCGTTAAACAATGATTTGCCAAAAAAAGAACGAAGAAAAACCTGTACGCGGGGCAAAAATAAAAAACAATGCTGTTGCTAGTTGGAAGGCGTTTTCGTTCTCTTTCTAGATAACACAAGACTTAACGTAACCGCTATTACAACGATGACCGCAACTGCAGCGACGAGCACAGGTAAGGCAGCACCTTTTAGCAGAGAAGGTGAAGTCGTGGAAGGAGAAGAGCTTGAAGATGAAGGCGAGGGTGACGAGGAAGATGGCGGGCTTGAATGTGACGGCGAGGAGCCCTGAGATGGAGAGGGCGAGGTTGAGCTTGATGGCGTTGCGAAATTCCCGTTTACTAAAGTAGCACTTATGGGTTCAGACACGTCACCCGGGCCTTGTGGATAACTAGCCAATTGGACATTAAGGGTTAAAGGTGACTGTCCGGAGCTAAGAACTGTAAAAGTGAGGGTTACTATAGTTCCGCTTCCGCTGAAGGGACCGACACCAGCTGTGTCGTTCTCAGACGTGGCAAAAATTTCATAATCGCTCGAGGTTGACAAAGACGTGTTATAGTATACACCACCGGGCGCTATGTTCATGGAGACTGGATCGCCATAAAGAACACCGCCAGGAATCGAACTGGACCCTAAATCTGGTTTTGAATTAGTGAGACGAAGAACAGCGCTGTTGTAACTAAGAGTCACATCTAATCCGTACAGGTTTTGTACATTGCTTATTTGAATTGCCACGGTTACAGTTTTACCGACGGGAGCCGTGCTAGTTTGAGGAGAAACGCTTACGGTCGCAGTTTGAGCCTTCGCCAGCTGGATTGGTAAAGCCATCAATAATGAAGCAAGAAGTAAAGCAACAACAATTAAACCAGTTTTTTTGTCATCCGCCCGCATTATTTTTCGCCTTTAGATTGTTCAATGAGGTTGACTATTTTGTCCCTTCCCTTTTTATACCTTCGCACTTTTCCCTTACGTTCAAGAGCAGTCAATAACTGACTTGTTTTCGCTTTAGAGAACCTGCATTGGTCCGCGATAGCGGATTGGTGTGCGGTGCCGCCGCTGTTGCGAAGTAAATGTACCACTTTGTCTTCTTCAGTCTGAGGAACAGGTAAAGTCATCATCGCAGGGGTCTCTTTGCTCCTTCGCCGTTGACTGATTTTGAAGAACCAGCCTGCAATCACTGCTGCGATAACGGCGACTGCTGAAATGGAAACCAACAGTCCGTACGAGAATTGTAGACCTGAATCGGAAGTGGGCATTTGGGCTGCGAGCACTATACTTGGTGTTTCGGCTACAAAAAATTGTGTTCCCAGCCACTCTAAAGTCTGTGTAGATGTGTCTTTTTCGTTCGGCGTGGGAGTAACCGATTCTAACGTGCAGTTCGCGGGATAGTTGATTTGCAATTCGCCGTCACCGTTCAGTTGATTGAAGAACCCGGGGACTTCAAAGACATCGCCGGCTACCAGTCGGTCATTCTCTGTTATGCTGAAATTCAGCCACGTAAAAACGTACTCTGTGGTCTTCGAATCGCTTGACGTAAAAAAGGTGCTCATTTGAAGCGAACTATTTTCTATGCCCATTGACCGGTTCGTTTGAGCTGCCGCTGCATCAACGAGAGTTGTGATTTTTTCCTGAAATTCTGCCCACGTTTCGACTGTTCCGTTTAACCCTGAAACTTGGGTTATGGTCCAAGTGGCTGAAGCGTCGCCGTTAAGTTGGATTTTGTATTGTATATACGTTTGAGCTTGCACTCTGCCAGTGGACGCCACAATCAAGATAAACGCTATGACTATGAAAATGACGGTTGAGATGCTAAGCTTCATTTGAACCTGTATAGGCATTGTTCTCGCTTCTTATTTAAGGATTACAGATTAGTAATCTATTTCACCAGAGCTCTGATTGTTTGATGCTAAAAAGGAGTACAGCACATTTTTGCCGCGTTTAGATGTTGCGGCAGCATTTTGGCTGCATAAATAATAGTAGAAGCGTGGCGGCTTAATGCTTTTTTGGTCATCGACGCAATTTTTGAGCTGTGCAAGTAGATTTATGGGTGAGTTAAATTATCATAATATCTTGCTTGAAAGATGAATTAGAATCATGACGGGCGATAAAAAGAGCGTGGAGAAGACCAGGCAGAGAAAACCCGTTAGGTTGCCCTGTGGTTGTGTCTATCAAGATGACGGGTGGATGCTTACACGTATCGACGAATGCGAATACCATAAGCGTAGGAGAACAACTAAGCGCCCGTTCCGCCCCAAAGCTGAATGTGTGAGACCATAAATTACGAAATTGATCGATTCCGTACGTATAACTAAATCGGCTTTTTTCCGCAAGAGATTTAACACTCAAAAACGGATGTTTCATGCACCTTGTCAACCCAAGAATCAAAGGCTGAGCAGAAACCACATCGTTCGAGGCGAATGTTAAGAATCGCTCTCGAAGTTGTACTTATGGTAGTGATTTTAGGAGCCTTATTTTGGTATGTTGGCGTCGGTTCCATATACAACTCTCTCCTTCACATTAGGATCGAGTACCTGCTTCTCGCTTTTTTAATGTATTTTTGCATAAACCTCCTTTTCACAGTGCGATTAAGAAGGGTCTTAAGCAAAAATGGTGTGAGAACGACTTTTGGCAAGACATTGCTCGCCCAGTACGGTGGCATGTTAACGAGCGATGTTACACCTGGACGCTCAGGTTATATTCTTACGCCACTTTATTTAAGGGATCAAAATGTTCCTACGTCAAAAAGTCTTTCAAGCGTCCTAGGTATTCAAACGTTTGAGTTTTTGATTAAAGTAATCGGCGGAATAGGAGCAGTAATTTACCTAATAACGTATGTGCCCACACATATCTGGAACCAATTATTTCCTAGCCAAATTGCTGGAATAAACGTGGGTCTACTAATCGCGGCACTTGGCATAGGCTTAATGATGGCTGGGGCAATCATACTTGCAGCTTTTACGTGGTCCAAAAGAGCCATCTCCCTATTTGACCGAATTGCAAATTCTAGGTTTCTCAAAAGATTCACAGGCGGCTTAATGGGAAGACTTGAGGAATACAAAGAAAGTGGACAAAGCACTAGTAGAGCCATTCCAGAAATCCTCATTCTAACGACGGCATGTTGGATCATAAAAGGTTTTGAATGGTACTTTTTAGGCTATGCGCTGGGAATCACACAGATACCGTGGATAGCATACTTCCTAATTCATCCATTGGTGACTGCCCTCGCGTTTGTCCCTATAACTCCCGCTGGAATAGGTGTGCAAGAATTTGGAATAATCGGCATATTTGGGCTACTGCTAAATTCTCCTTCAAATCCAGCATTATTACCGACCATCGCAGCTTTCGCTTTACTTGCGCGGGGCTTACTGGTCTTTGAAGACCTTGCAGGAGTTCCTCAAATTTCGAAGTCAGCGTCTATCATATTATTTTCAGGTGAGAAGTCTCAAGGTGAAATCGGGCCTCCGCCACCCAATCCCGTTTGAAATCAAACGAATTTAAGTGCTTGAGTACATTACTGCCTTTAATCACGAAAAGGAGCAAGAATTATGAGCAGCAAATTTACAATAAGACAAATGACCCCAAGCGACTTGCCAAAGCTCGAGGAAATTGTAGATCTATCTATCTTTTTCTCGGTTTTTGCGTTTCTTCGCCCACTACAGTTTACGAGAAGATGAGCGAGTACTATTATGTGAAACCCAAGGAGCAATCGTTGGCTTCGTTAAAATAACAGAGTTCAATATCGGCACGGATAAGTATGGTTGCCTTCTTTGGATTGCAGTTCACCCGCATTTCCGCCGAAAAGGTTTCGCCACAGCACTTACAAATGCTGGAACCCAAAACTTAAAGGAAAATCACGCAAGCGCCGTTTTTGCTTCAACTCAAAGAAGAAACAAAGCTGCATTGGCAACTTTAAGTTAAGCCGGGTTTGTGCAAGTCGGTCTATCGCATGTGGAATGAATGTACGATTCCTTGACAAAAGCTTCAAACACGACACCCAATGCTCGCTCATCGCCTGCAAACGCTGAGCAAACTTTTCTAACTTCACGGATGAGTTAGTTTGTAGGCCCAGAAGCCCATGTAAGGCGCCTCCAACCCCATCTGCCACAACGCAGCGGACAACTCGCCATAGTGAATCAAGTCCTCCACAACCAAGTGGGTTAAAGCTGTCTCAACGGTGATTTTGGCGCCTGGCTCGTCACCCCAAGGAACAACGACTTCCCTCTTTAATTCGTCGGCGGAAAGCTTTGCCAAATAGTTCTCTGTGTTCTTCGCCGCCTGCTGCATGTAATTCTTCAACGCCTCTGAATCCTTGAAAGCATTAAAATCCATCCCAACGATTTTTTCATGTCGACCCGGAATAACGCAGTTTATCCACCTGTCCTCGACGTAAGTCAAATGCAGAAACACGTTACGCATCGAATCAAAACTCAAACCCTTATCCGCGATAATCTCGCTCCAAGACAACTTAGCTAACGCATCAAAGTAAAGCCGACGGACCACATGGTTATAACGGACTAAGTCGGTAACTTGCATGAAGCCATATTGCGTGAGATTCATATTTAAAATTTGGTGCAGGAGCTAAAAGGAGCTACGACGGTGGTCTCTTCTGGGCATATTGATATCGTCGGGGCTTGCCGATGCGTGTCAATACGTTATCTTTAACTAGGTCGACTAGTGCGTGGGCTACGGCTGTTCGGTCGTAATGGAAGCCTCTGCGTGCGAGCTCGCTGTGGACTTCGTCAAGACCCTTGGGCTCACCGAACCAGTTTTCTTCCCAGAGTTTCTGGATGACTCCTTTGCACGTTTCAGCGCGTGGCTGCGGCGCAGGGCGTTCGGCTACCTGAGCGAGGCTTGTAGTTTTCAGGCGTTCGGTGACTGTGGCAAGGATTTTGTCTACAGTGCTTTGGATTTGGTCTTCTTGGGATTCAATTTCGAATTCTATGTCGCCGATTTTCATTTTTACGCGTATTGGTGGTTTTTGCTGTTTTTCTGTCAAGTTCCCACTTGTTGATTATTGTATTGTGCAAGATGCACATGCACAATATTTAAATATTTCACCAACAATCTCTTGCATATTGGTGAATCATGGTGATTGAACAATATACAATTACTAACAAATATAACTTTCCACAACCTACAATCGACACATCGCTCCCCTGGCGCTTTCTAGAACAAAGCCTCTACTCACTCAAGCAAGTCCAGCACCAAGATCTCCAGCTAAACCATCAAACCTTCCAGCAACTGAGTGTGACCGAACAATACCCGTCCAGCATACAACTAAAACCCCAGCCGATCCAGATCAAACCGGACCGTCAAGAAACCCTGATAGCTGCGGTGGACACGTCAACCATTAAAATCGGCGAAACAGCCACGGGTATCATCGTCGCCGTAAGAGGAGCAATCACGTGGCGCCAAAACCAGACCTACAAGTACACGCGGCTAGGCCCATTCATCTTTCACATAACAGAAGATAACAAAAACACGGTGTACAACACGCTTGAACATGCGTACTTCAGCACAACCTACGGCAGCATGCATACAGCATCGCCGAATATCATGCAGATGCCCATGCGCCTCGCTAGCCTTTTGGAACGGTGGATGCAGACAATGCTTGCAAAAACAGTTATCCGGGGCATAATCCTCTTCGACGGGTCACTCATATCAGGCACTATCGAAACGCCAACTCAGCGCCTTCGGGAAATCCTCGGTTGCGCAAGAAGAAACAGCAGCATTGTTCTCGCCTTTTCGAAAGCCACCACGCTTCGCGCCAACGGCATCCTGATAACCGAGCAGCTTCCAAGCCATGATCCACCGTACCTTCTTGAAACAACAGGGGTGCATTTCAAGCCGCCGACGATACTTCTAGGCGACGTTTACGTGGCTCGGCTCAACAAGGCAAACTTTGCGTTCCGCTTAGACATCGACAAAGAAACCCCTGCAGAACAAAGACTTGAAGCTGTACAAAAACTGCTTGGCAACGACCTTTACAAGCAAAGCTACCCTGAAACCCTGCGGCTGTCGCATATCCTGTGCACTTTCACCGCGAACGAAGTTTTAGCCATCAAGCACTTCATCACTCGCAAACATGGGATTCAGATGGTTAACCGGCCAGACATGCATCGGCTGCTTTTCGGACCGTTCGGCAAGGGGGAGATTTACGCATGAAACTCTACAAGAAAGAAGGCAACGTTCTTCAAATCATCAGTTTCCCAACCGAATGCGCCGAAAAAGGCGATTACCTCTTAGTTGAGGATCAAGAGGCGGGAAAAGCCTTAATCGCACAAGTCATCGACGTGCAGTTTGCCGCCGTTCCCGGAGTCCTTGAGGAGCTTTTGCGTACGCTTCCCGACGGGGGCGAACCGTTGCAGGGTGAGGATATTGATCCCATGGAGATTGCCCCACACATCACTTACATACAAGACGCCAGCCTGCTAATCTGCAAGATAAGGGCAACGTTGGAAAACGACATGTTAACTCCCAGCAGCAGCTGGTTACCCAGCCGTTCCCAATCAACGATTAAAAAGCTCTCGGTGCCGATGCTGATGAAGCTGGCGAAAATCGACGGCAAACTTCCTATCGTCTTAGGAGGCACAAAAGACGCTGCGCTCTTAACGATTGACGCTTCATCAATAGACGGCACGTTAAATATCATAACGGGCAAAAAAGGCTGCGGCAAGAGCCACCTCTCTAAGCTTCTAATGGTTAACCTAATCGGGTACAAAGCCGTCGTCGTCATCTTCGACCTTAACGGCGAGTACACCAGCCTCGGCTTGACAAACGACTGCAAGAGAAACGCATACTACGACAAAATCCACACGCTCACTCCGTCGCAGAACTTCAAAGTCGCCCTCGACCAGCTGCACCTGAACACGGTGATGGGCATACTTGTAAACGCGCTCCACCTGCCAGGGACTTCGGCTCGGGAATTCCGACGAATCTGGAAGATGCTCAAGGAGAAAGGAAAACTGAACATGCAGGAACTGGGAGAAGCCATTCGAGATTTAAACTGCAACCAGCACGTCCGCGACGCGTTAGCCTCACGGTTCCACTCGCTTGTTAATTCCGGCTTCTTCACAGATTCCCCGGGCGGGGCCACGCTGCTAGATGAGAGTCTGCTGAAAGCCCGTGAACAAGGCGGCGCCATCGTCATCAACCTGAAAAACACGTCAAACATCGACCGCCAAATCGTAGTTGAATACACGCTGGGCAAACTGGTTGATTCCCTATCAAACTGGAAGTTGAAGGCTGTCTTCCTCTTCGCGGAAGAAGCCCACCTCTACCTGCGCGAGACCTATTGGGACGACATTGTTACCCGCATGCGTCACTTGGGCATCTTCGCCACGTTCATAACCAACCAGCCCGACACCATACAAGAGACTATTTACCGACAAGCAGACAACATCTTCCTCTTCAACTTCACCAACGAGCATGACTTAGACGTTGTGAGCCGAGCATCACGGGTGGATGCTGAAACAGTGCGTTCGATAGCCCATGACCTGCCGCCTCATCACTGCCTAACGCTCGGCAAAGTCGTAAGCGATTTCCCCATCGTCGCGAGGGTAAGAGCCCTGGACCTTAAAACAATGGGTGAAACACGCCTGTTCTTCAAAGATGCAGGCGCCAATTAACTTTATATCTGCGTTCAAGTTTTCTGTTTTTGTTTCTCTCGATCGAGATGAAAGCCCTTGATTATCGATGTTTTCAACCATTTTTACCCGAAAGAATACTTGGACGCGTTGCCCAAGCCGCTTCCCGAGATGGTAACCTTTCTTTCTTCCGACAACCCAGCCGGAGGCAAAGGAAAGGCAATAACCGACCTGGATTATCGGATAAGCCAAATGAAAAAGTTCGGAATAGACATGCAAGTTCTTTCTCTTGCAGGACCAACGCTTGATGATTTACCCTCGAATGTCCCGGTTAAAGAATTCAACAAAATATACAAAGCAGGAAATGACGGCATCGCAAGGATTGCGGAGAATTCCAGCGGGCTCTTCAAAGGGATAGCTACGGTATCTCTTCTTGACGTACAGGCGGCTGTTGAGGTAACGGAAAGGGCGGTTAAAGACCTTGGCTTACTAGGCGTCCAAGTGCTCTCAAACGTGAGGGGTAAGCCGCTGGACTTAAAGGAGTTTGAGCCTTTTTACGTTAAGGTCAGTCAGCTCGGATGCGGACTGTGGATTCATCCCTCGTACATCAGGAAAATCTATGATTGGATGAACGACGAGTACAACATGAACATGATGATGGGCTGGGGCATCGACACGGCTCTTGCAACGTTCCGCATTATGCGAGGAGGCGTCCTTGAAATGCATCCTGACCTAAAGATTATCACGCACCATCTGGGAACGCTCATACCTTTGATGGCTGGAAGAATAAACGGGTTTGTAATGGGTCAGGGCAAGAACGGGGCGCCGCCAGCGCCGCTGAAAAAGACTCCGATAGAATACCTAAAAATGTTCTACGTTGACACTGCAGAAGGAATGTGGAAGCCAGCTGTTCAACTCGCGTACGGCTTTTACGGTTCCTTCCATATGCTCTTCGGCACAGACTACCCGTGGGGGGACACACCCAAGATAATCGAGAACATAAAAACTCTCGAGATAAGCAACAAAGAGAAACAAATGATACTTGGAGAAAACGCTGCAAAACTCTTCAAAATAAATTAGAAAGAAGTCAGTGAGATGCTGATTCACATTAATTTTACTAAAACGTGGAAGCATCAAAAAGATAAAGCTGAAACCAAGCTACTGCACCGTTGGTTCAGGCCCAATCGCCCTTCAGTAACAAGACTTAACGCACAAAAAGAAAGTTGTACGGGTTTGCTGAGACGCTGGAAATAAAGAAAAAAAAGAAAAAAGAAGAAGAAAAGTTTCTTTACATGTATTCTTTGATTGGGTTTGCCGGCATCGTGACGGTTTCCATCACGCCGTCGATTGGCCGGATTTTTTCCCACACAAAGTGATACGCGTCTTCATTGTTGTCTGCTTCAAACCATATTGCAAAGTCCCAATTTCCAAAGATGTTGTAGGCACCCCATAGCATCACACCTTTGGTAGGATTCTGCGGCCATGATGACACAGTGTTATTGAAAGGCATCGTTTTCGATGGGTTCAACCTTACTAGAACAATGTATTTTTGCATGTTTTTTTCCATAAAGTTCGCCGAAAACTTAAGCCTGTTGGAAATTTTTAAAGATTTGTGACTGCTAGTAGCCAATAACAAATTGTTATTTATCACTGAAGAAGAGATAAAGCCTGCTTAATTTGAGCTTGGCAAACCTTGCACTTCTTCATGAATTCCTTAAACGGCAAGGGACCATTAACGTCACAGACAATTCTCTGGCGGTCATCATAAGTGAAACAGCAAGCTGGGCACTGTTCTGATTCCCTGAAAGCCTCCTTAATAATTGAAAGCGCAGCCACAACATTGTCAGACGTCTCGTGGTCAGGCTCCGTGTCCAAATTTGACAGCTCGTTTAGGACATAGTCTAACCGCTTCTTTATACTTGTCAATTGGTCCCCTCGTCTTCCTTCTCCGTCTTTAAGCACGCAAGAAGTATTAAAGACTAACCATAAGATGAGCTCAAAATTCACGCTTATCAGAGTAAGATATTTCCGAAAATAATCGTTATGCGCCATGTTCTACTTGGCGACGATTCCTCTCATGATATGAATCTTTTCAGGACCTAAATCGCAGAGGAGAAGCGCCAAGATTTGGCATGAGTTCCGAGAAAAGGCAGGTAACCATTCCAAACGGCAGCCGCGGTGACCTCAGGTCCATCAATGTACGGGCAGCCGGGATCGTCATCGAAATGGTATCCCCACTTGAAGCCACAAATCCACTGTACCGACTCTTCTTTTCTAGATAGTATCGGAAAGGTCGTTAGGAAGGTATCGAGGGTTAGCTTGTAGTTCTTCCTGCTCTTCGGATTCCAAGTCGCCGGCGAATCGAAAACTGATGGTTTCGGCCCGAAGCTGACGAATGGAAAATTGATCCCTGAGAAGGAGGGATACCTGTCAAGCTTGACATCAACCCTCGGCTTCGTTCCATGCTTCTCAAACGTCGCCATCTGAATCCAGCCAAAGAGGCTTCTGTAACCAGATGCGTCATAGCTGACGTTAGCCAGCATCGTTGGGAAGCCTGTCACTTGCGGAAGGTCTTCCTTGTTCAGCAATCCCAGTTGCACCAAACGATCGTAGCCCGACCTGCGATGATCCATGTTCTTGTTCAAGACGACGGATACTTTCCCCTTGCGTCCATTCAGCTGAAACGGAATCGACAAGACTGATTCTTTCATGATTCGTCGGAGGCTCCTATGAAAGACCATGTGCTGCTTTGATTTAAGCAGAAGGGTAATGCAAATCGGGGGAAGGTCGAGCGCGCAGGTCAGTCCCTAAGCACCGCTAGGTTATTTGCTTTGAAAATTTGCGAACATAAAACTGCCCGTGGGGATTGATCCAGCGCACTGCCTGCCGCTGCATTGAGGCTTTAGCTCGCTGAAGAATCAAAATCATAAAACACTTCCCATTCGCTGTGAATGTGAAAATTTTTATTAACAACTGGATAACGTAATCACCATGAGAGATAAAGATTGAAATCTGCAAGCGAATACGTTGAAAGCATACTTGAGTCAAAAAAAGAGGTCTACATGTTTGGGGAAAGAATCAAAGACCCTGCTGAATTTCCCTTCCTTAAGCCGAGCTTAAACTCAATAGCATTAACCTACGAGCTTGCGCGAGACCCCGAATATGCTGATTTGATGACGGCAACATCTCATTTAACTGGCGAGCGAATTAACCGCTTCACCCACATACCTCAAAACACGGATGACCTAATTAAAAAAGTGAAGATGTTACGCTTGCTGGGACAAAAGACCGGAACCTGCTTTCAACGCTGTGTCGGAATGGACGCTCTTATCACAATGTCAAGCGTAACGTACGAGATGGATCAGAAATATAAAACTAATTACTTTGAGCGGTTCACGGAATTTTTGAAACACATTCAGAAAAACGATCTGTTTTGTGCTGGTTCAATGACGGATGTTAAGGGAGACAGAGGACTGAGAGCGTCTCAGCAAGCAGACCCCGATCTCTACTTACATGTCACCGAAAAAAGAAACGATGGAATAGTCGTAAGAGGCGCGAAGGCTCATCAGTCCGGCGCCGTCTTCTCTAACGAGTTAATCGTGATGCCCACCGTCGCAATGCGTGAAGACGAAAAGGACTACGCGGTTTCATTCACCATCCCAAGCGATGCAAAAGGGATAATTTACATTATTGGAAGGCAAGTGAACGACACGAGAAAATTGGAGGGAAACAAGATTGACGTGGGTAACGCTAAATACAGCACGGCAGGTCACGAGGCGCTAGTTGTTTTTAACGATGTTTACGTGCCTTGGGAACGCGTCTTAATGTTTGGTGAACATGATTTCACGTCGATGCTTGTTGAACGATTTGCGTCATACCACAGACAAAATTATGGAGGATGTAAAACCGGTGTTGGCGACGTGTTAATAGGTGCTGCTGCAACAATCGCTGAATATAACGGTGTGGAAACATCCTCGCATGTGCGAGACAAAATCACCGAAATGACCCATTTAAACGAAACAATGTATTCTTGTGGAATAGCATGCTCTTATGAGGGCTACAAACTTCCTTCAGGAACTTACTTTGTGAAACCCTTGCTAGCGAACAGTGTCAAGCATAACGTAACTAGATTTCCTTTCGAAATGGCAAGGTTGGCCATGGACATAGCCGGCGGAATCGTAGGTACAATGCCATCTGAAAAAGACTTTGAACATCCAGAACTCGGAAAATACATAGATAAGTACCTAAAGGGTAAGGCTGACGTTCCGACGGAACACAGAATACGCATGATCAGGCTTATTGAAAACATGGCATTAGGAACAGGTCTGATTGAAGACCTACACGGGGCAGGCTCGCCCCAGACGCAGAGGATAATGATATCAAGACTAACCGACATAGAAGCCAAGAAGAAACTCGCAAAAAACCTCGCAGGAATCGAAAAAAGCTAAATTACTTTTCCTTTTTCCTTACTTGTCTGAAAAAAGCCGAAAAAATTATACTTCGCTCAGAACTGCGTCGAGCAAGCGAAGCTCTGCTTTTCTTATGTGAGTTGCCAAAGCTGATTTGTGAAGTCCGAGTTTCCCAGACAATTCCCTTGAACTCACTCTTCGAGGCAAATCAAAATACCCCAACTTGTAGCCGGCAATTAAGATTCGTCTCTGTTTTTCAGTCAAGGCATTAAGCGGTGAATCAGGCGCAAACTTTGCATCTGTCATTGAGAGTATTCTGTGTCGAATCCCAGTAATTTCCAATGTTTTAAGAGTGGCTTTTATTTGATTTAGAGTCCCTAGAAAAGTCATCCTGAACTTTCCGCTCCACATTTCTCTGGCAACAATGTATGCGCCTTTTTCCCAAAACGCGTTCCCAATACTTGAGAGCTCAGAGGGATGGTTGAGCTTATGTTTGACGAGGACAACGTATGCTCCCGAATTTTCCTGTTCTAGAAGTTGTACCCGATAAGCGTTGTCGCCGACGCGTTTGACGTAGTCTTCTGCGTTGGAGACTTCGGTTTCAAGTTCTACCCTGCAAATCATCGTTATTTCTTCGTCCGTATGCCTGAGAAACATTAAGACCTCCATGGTTTTTAGGTTTTCAAGAACTTTAGAGTTGCCTTCGACTTTGATGAATTCACTTTTTGGAAACTCAACTACCAATCGCCGCATGACTCTTACAGTATCAGCTTAATCAGATATCCGTTTCGGTTGAGGCGGACATGTCCGCTAAAAGCAAATTCAGATGAATCACTTTTCATAAGCCAAAAAAAGGTTCGGAGGTAGAAATGTGACCGAAGACGTAATAGTTGTTGAAGGATTAACAAAAATCTTCAACGGAGACCTAATCGCTGTCGACCACGTAAGTTTCAGCGTGAAGAACGGCGAAATTTTCGGTTTTCTGGGACCTAACGGTGCGGGGAAAACAACAACAATCAAAATGCTCACCACAGTACTAAAACCCGCTGAAGGCAAAGCGTCTATATTTGGAAAAGACGTTGCTAGTCAGAACTTAAACGTAAAGAACTCAATCGGGGTCATGCAACAGGTTTATACCGCCGATGAAGACCTCACAGGCTACCAGAACGTAATGTTAATCGCGGCCCTCTACGGAGTCCCGAAGGATGTCGCAAAGAAACGCAGCCTTGAACTTCTAAACCTGGTTGAGCTAACAGCGTTCAAAGATAAGGAAGTGCAAACCTACTCGGGCGGCATGCGAAGAAGACTGGAACTTATCTGCAGTTTGATCAATAATCCAAAAGTGCTTTTCTTAGACGAGCCAACGTTGGGTTTAGATGTGCAGACTCGAGCGGCTACCTGGAATTACCTTAGAGTCCTGAAAAAAGAATTTGGGATGACTCTCTTTCTTACAACACATTACATGGAAGAAGCCGATTCACTCTGCGACCGCGTAGCCATAATTGATCACGGAAAAATAATCACTATCGGTACGCCGAATGACTTGAAAAAAGGACTCGGCGGAGACATCATAATGTTGAGCATCCAAAACGCCACAGAAGATCTTTCAGACTTAATTAAGATGGTTCCAACGGTGAAGGGAGTGCAGAGACAGGATGAAACCTACAGAATAAAGGCGGAGAACGGCGAGGAAACGGCTCCTTACATAATGGAGGCGGTAAGGGCGGAGGGTTACAAGGTTGGGAGGCTTTCTTTATCGAGACCGACGCTTGACGAGGTGTATCTCGAGTTTACGGGCAAAAGCTTGAGGGAAGAAGAAGGCTCTAAAATTTCAGCCTTTCAGCAAAGAGAAACAATGCGGAGGGCTGGAGGAGAAAGCAGGTGACACGTATGGCCGAAGGCAGAAAAGAACACAGCAATCCTCTCCACGGTTTAAGAGCATTGACCAGTCGCGAACTCACAAAATGGTTCAAAAACCCCATAGTCTTCATTCTCACAGTTTCCCAGCCTGTAATTTGGCTGGGTCTTCTTGGAAAAGGCCTGAACATAAGCGGATTATTCTCGGTTAAGAGTCTTCCTTACTTATCACTCACTCCGCCGGCTACGCAGCAGCAATTTCTTCAGATAAGTGCATACTTTACTAGTTTACAGTCTCATGTAATGACAAGTTACTTCGGAGTAACCGATTACTTCTCTTACCTAGCGTGCAGTCTGATTATTTTTCTAACTCTAATGGCAACCACTTACAGTTCAATGTCGGTTGTTCTGGACCGGCGTTTCGGCTTCATCGACAAACTTTTAACCACGTCGGTTTCAAAGACGACTTTCGTCATGGGCAAGATTGTTTCGGGGGCACTTCGCGCCTTGGTTCAAGCCATCATACTATTAGGTATCGCTTTCCTGTTCGGAATCACAATAGGCACAAACTTCAGACCATATACCCTGCTTGGAGCGGTAGCAATCATATTCATCTTCGGCATGGGAATGAGCTCAATCTTCGTGGCTGTCAGCTTAAGATCAACACGGATGGAAACACAGAGCGCTTTCATAAACTTCGTGAACATACCTTTAGTATTCGCTAGCAACGCGTTTTTCCCGGCAAGCTTGATGCCGAATTGGTTGCAGACAATCGTCAATGTCAACCCTACAACATACGCAATCGACGCCGTAAGAACGTTCCTGATAAACAGGGGAGGTCTCAGCAAGGTCACGGTTGACTTTGCTTACGTAGGCACCTTCGCGTTAATTACAATAATATTAAGCGTCGTGCTCGCTTGGAGGTATCTAAACAAGTAAAGACCCCAACGAGGTTAGCCCTTCGCCTTTTTTGCCTTGCCTCAATACGAATTTGCTGCTTCCATTTTTTTCCTGTTTTGCCTGAAAAAAAGCCGAAAAGACGCGGTCAAATCGTACCCTTCCACCTCGCCGAAGGGTACCCAACGCAATTCCACGGCGTCGCTTGCAGCCTGAGCTGTCCCTGCCTTCATATGCACAAGGTAGTCGATGATGACGTAGTGATATTTGATTTTCCCTTTCTCGTCCAAGTTAACTTGGCTAACTACATCCATCAAACTTGGGTTGTCAACGCCGAGTCCTGTTTCCTCTCTGGTTTCGCGGACAACAGCCTGCTCAGGGCTTTCTCCAAGCTCAACCAAGCCGCCTGGAATCGTCCATTTGCCGCTGGCTGGCTCGTTTCCACGTTTTATCAGCGCGATCTTACCTTGGTTGATTATTACTGCGCCGACGCCTACGACTGGCTGATCAGGGTACAACCGCTTTACGCTTTTACACCTTCGCTATAAGCTAGTGTTACTCGTACCTTAAAGCATCTACGGGCTTAAGCTTGGACGCGCGCCACGCAGGATACATGGCGAATATTATGCTGATGACGATGCCGAAAGCCAAAGCGCCGAGGAACACTTCTGGAGTCAGCAGCGGCGTCACTTTGAAGCCGGTTCCTCCGAATGCTCCTGAAGCCAGCAGTCGCGCAACGATGTTTGCTAAGACCCACCCTGAAAGTATGCCGGCTAACGCGCCGATTAAGCCGATAATCGCTGATTCACCGAGGAAAATCGACAGCACAGTTCGGCTCTTCATTCCTAACGCTTTGAGTATGCCGATTTCTCGCGTGCGCTCGATTAGTGAGACAATCATGATGTTCATGATCCCAATTCCCGCCACTAACAGGCTGATGGCAGCGATGCCTCCGAGGAACAGCTGAATCGTGCCAAAAATGGTTGAAAGCAGACTCAGCACGGCACTTGAAGATATAACTGTTACTTGACCGCCGAAATAGTTGGTAATGGCTTTAGAAACATCCGTGATTGTTGAGTTGTTGCTGTTCTTGAGCTGAACAAGGATCATTTGACATTGGCTTGTTCCGAAAAAGCTTTCTGCTTGACTCAGAGGCATGTAAACGCCAGTGTCCGAGGGTCCAGCCAAGCCGAACCCACCGATTTTTTGAAGCACAGCTGAGACCTTCGCCGTGTAGGTCTCGTTAACTACAGGCAGGGTTGTAGCGTTTGTCCAAACGATGCCGACATTGTTGCCTGCACTGAAAAGTAGCGTACCATTTTCTGAGGGATCATTTACCCGTGTACCCACGATTATATCGTTGTCAGCCGGGTTGGATAGGATGGTTCCTGACGCGGCGACAAAGGTTGTTGGGTAAAGCTGAGAGTACTGATTGAAGTTGACTCCGTAAATTGTAACGGAACTGTTCAAGCCGTCTGCGTTAATATAACCTGACTGCTCTATCACAGCCAAAGATGAAGCGATATCAGGCGATAAAGCGTCAATCTTACTGGTGTAGTTAACGTATAAAGCGAAGCCTGAGGTTGCGCCTGCGCCGCCAAGGCCGAACCCTGCTCTACCCCTACCCCCGGGTCCGCCGCCGACTCCGCTGCCGCCGGCTGGCCCTAAAGCGTTGCTGCCTGACACGACAATTAATGTGTTTGATGACAAGCCTCTGTTAAGGTCATTTGTTATGCTTACCTGCAAACCCTGAGTAATCGAGAGTAAAGCAACGATCGCCGCGATGCCTATGATCACGCCTAACGTGGTTAATGCTGCACGAAGCTTGCGAAGCCTGATTGCGCTAAGAGAGTAACCAAAGATGTCGTACGTTTTCACTTTGGATTCACCGTTTCAGTTATGAATTTACCGTCAAACATCTGCAGAGTCCGGTTTGCCTCTCGAGCCAACTGCTGGTCATGAGTAACCATGATAATGGTAACGCCATTTTCAACGTTGAGCTTCTTCAGCAGCCCCATAACTTCGCCGGCCGTTTTAGAATCAATGTTGCCCGTCGGCTCATCCAGCAAGAGAAATTTCGGGTTGTTCGCTAATGCTCTCGCGATTGCGACGCGTTGCTGCTGCCCACCGCTTAGTTCCGCGGGCTTGTGGTTAACTCGGTCTTTTAAGCCCACGTTTTCAAGAAGCTCTATGGCTCTTTTTCTCCGTTGAGCCCTATTCACGTCCGCAATAGCCATCGGCAATTCAACGTTGTCCCTGGCGGTTAACCGAGGAATCAAGTTAAAAAATTGGAAAACAAACCCGATTCGCCTGCGCAAATCCGTTAACTGGTTGTCGTTGAGTTTTGAGATGTCAACGCCGTCTATCAACAACTTTCCTGAGGTAGGCTTGTCTAAGGCACCGATTAGGTTCAGCATCGTTGATTTGCCGCTGCCTGAGGGTCCAAGTATAGAGACGAAGTCTCCAGATTCCACTTTCATGCTAACTCCACGGACCGCCTCAACAGGGACTTTCCCCAGCATGTACGTCTTCCTCAGGTCTACCGCTTCGACTAGTGCCATATTTTCTTCACTAAAGGTCCTTTCTCGTTGCTTAAACAGTCCATATATTTATTTATTCAGGTACCGACATTGGCTTTGCGCACGCTTTTCCTTTGCGTTTCAGGTTAGCTTTTTCTGTTGGCTAATTTTCTGCATTAGTTTCTCTTCTGATTTTTCTAAAACTCGTCTTTCAGAAAGAATGCCCACAATTTTTCCCTCCTCAATTACCACTAGTCTGCGGATATCGCTTGATTCCATGATTTTCAAAGCTTCCAAAAGGCTTTTTTCACGGTTAATTGTGATCAGTGGAGTGGACATAATTTCGTTTGCTGTTGTCTTATTGGGGTCTCGCTGAGTGCCCACTAACCGATTGAGAATGTCTTTTTCAGTTATTATTCCAACTGGTTTTTCGCCTTCGACTACGACTACTGAACCGATGTTGTTCGCAAGCATAGAATCAACGGCTTTCGCTGCCGGCGACTCAGCTGATATCGTAATCGGGGGCGACCTCATGGCTGCTTCCACCTTCATATCGGAAAGATCAAGAGATTTGTTCCATAAGTCGTCTAGCATATTTCCCATGCTTCTTAAGTAGAATACGTCATTTGTGTATAGCAAGTGGTCAAAATAGGAGGCCGGCTCGGCTTTTTTCCCGATAACTAAGGGTGCTTTGAACATGAACATTTGAGAGTGGTCAATTATCGCAATACTTGAGTAGATGGCGTCGGAGTATTTGACGTGGTAATGTTTAGAGAGAGCCTCGGCGACCTCTAAATTTTCAAAGTCCATCGAGAAAAGGATGCGCGCCGTTATGGTTTTCCTATGTATTTGGGAGAGGAGATTCGACATTACCGTGGTGAAACCCTTGGAAGTGGAAACTACTATTAATTCCTCGTTTACTCTTTTCATTGCTTGGGAAAATCTTTGGTAGCCCTCTTCAGCATCTTTGATGATGATTGTTTCTGGGGTTGCGACGCCAGTTTCAATCTCATTTATCCTAATCCCAAGGTCAGTGGCTTCATCCCATGTTGTTTCAAAAAACATTTTGAGGGCGGAGACTATTTCCGAGTTGTTGGTCCAAAGTATCGTTTCGTCTTGATTTGCGGCCGATGCGTCTTCTGTGGGGGTTAGGAAAAAGACGATTTCGTCGTCGTCTCTAATTACGAAGTGAGGGTACGATTTGGCTCCTAAATCTTTGTGGCGCCCTTCGATTTCGAAGTGTTTAGGTATGGTTTTTTGAAGAACTGATTTGATGTATCTGTAGTTTTCTTTTTTTACATTTGTTAGGATTCTGAACCTGACGTCATGTTTTTCTGTCAGGTCGAATATTCCCGCTTGTTCTGACCTAATTACGCCTATACTGTCGGTCATCGCGAGCACGTCGCTATTTGCGTGCTCAACCAGTTCAAGAATCCTTGAGTAGATGTTTTCGCGGCCTTTAATGACCGTGAATTTTGCCTGCTGAGGGGATGGTTTATCAGGGATCAAGGATTCCCAACGCGTTAACAACTTGGTTTTTCTGGCTTCAAGATTGAAGGTTTCCTCTCTTTTGGCTCTTATCATCATGTCAAGAAAATGCTCAAACGTTACCGGTACGAATCGCGCTGGGAATTCCAGTGTTTCTTCTGCTAGTCCTTTGCTTTTGAGGACTTCTAATATGCGGTACACTTCAGCTTTATGCATTTTCATCCGTTTTGAAACTTCACCTGCTCTTTGAGCACCTGTTTTGGCGAGAAATATGTAAACTTCGGCTTCTTTTTCCGTCAATCCGAAATCCCGGAGGACAGAGATTATTTCAGTCTCGGTCACTGTAATCACTAACTTTTGTGACTGACTAGCCATTTTATAGAACGAACGAGTATGTATTATTTGCGGTTTCCAGCGCAGGGAAACGGGTTTTCTGTCTGTTTTTCGTCGGAGGTCACCATATGACTCTATTAGAAAACAACTCTTACGAACGCATGGAAGAGTTGCCAGAACAACGTCGAAGAGAAAAGCAGTTGAAAAAATTTGAAAACCTGGCAGTCAATCAACCTCAAAGCCCATTCTTCAAAACAGCTTCGGCTTGGGCCATCATCGCGAACTCAGATATCTGAGAAAACGAAATTTCAAGCTTAGCCGTTCATAGTAGCGCGCTGAAGAGCCTTGGGAAAGTGTGAACAAAGATGCTTGGCAAGTTCTTCCCTGGTAAGCCTTCTCTTTTTAGGCAACCTTACATCTCTTCTTGTGTCTCAACGAGTTTATGTTGGTTTTCCGACTTGAAATTAATTATGCATCTTTTTGGTAGGGACGATTAGCTTATTGTTGTTCCAACTTTTTCGCCGTTAACGGCGGCCAAAATGTTCTCAGGGTTAAAGCCGTTTACGACAACCAGCTTTACGCGGTGGCGCTTTAGAACCTTGACGGCTTCAGGATCGATAATCTGATGCATCCCGGCTTTGTGTACGTTTTCATCGAAAATCTTCGGTAAATAATCAAAACTTAAACTGTCCAGCTTAACTGCATCAGCATGTTTCCTCGGGTCTTTGTTGTAGACGCCTTCTTGGTCGGTACCCTTAACAAGCAAGTCGGCCACAATCCGTTCAGCAACCAGCGCCGCGACTGCGTCAGTCGTGATCCCGGGCTTCAAACCGCCCATCACAGCGACCTTACGCTCGGCAAGGCATAGGTCGACGTCGTCGAGCGTGAAAGCCACCTTGCCGCAGCCTATTTTGCCCAGCCTTTTGAGGAAAAGTTGAGCGTAAAGACGGGAAACCGAAATCGCAAGTTCATCTTGCGCCTGCATGTTCAGATCCAGTTCTTTCGCGATTCGGATGAATTCTCGTGCCAGTTTTCCGCCGCCGATTACGACTGCCACCTCGTGACCTTGTGATTTCACTGTTTTTATTAAGTCAGCGTATCTACCGATTAATTCCGTGTTAACTGGCGACGCAACGACTGAGCCGCCTATCCGCACGACTAAACGCATGATTAACCATCCACATTGGCTTACAATGTGAGTTTAAAGTTAAAAATCTTTAATAAACCACAAAAGATGACGGCAGAGTCAACGCTTCAACAATGAGAAAAGATAAGGCCACCAAAACATTAACGATTCGTGCATCGACATCTCAAGCACCGCGCACAAGCATGGAAGCGCTTCTTAACATCAATCAGCTTACTAAGCGTTTTTTCATCAGGTTTATGCTTAGTATAAAGAAGAAAACCGTAACTACAATTACCCATGCTAGGCTTATGAGCAGCAACATAGTTGGGTTTAAGCCGAGGATAAGATCAACGCGCCCCGAAACGACGGCTCTAGTAATGTTAACTATGTGCGTTAAGGGTAAAACAGCCATTGCAACCGCTTGAGCAATCTTAGGCAAGGAAGTTAACGGGAAGAAAGTGTCGCATAAGAAAAGCATGGGTGTCAGAAACAGGAACGATGGATAATTGAAGAAATCAATGTTTGGGGCTGCGGCGGTGAAGCACATCGCAATGGAAGCAAACATTAGCCCTCCGAAGAACGAAAGTGGCAGAACAAACAAAAACAGCGGGCTTGAGATTAAGCCGAAAATAGCGATTACAGCTAGCACGATTGTCGCGTTGATTGTGGCGCGCGTTGCTCCCCACAGGAGTTCTCCCGCGACCACTTCTTCAACACTTATCGGCGTGGCGATAATCGCATCGAAAGTTTTTTGGTAATACATGCGCACGAAAGAACCGAATGTGCACTCATAAAATGCGCCAGTCATTATGGCGATCGCCACCAAGGAGGGTGCGATGAACCTGATGTACGATATGCCCTGGATGCTTGGTATGAAACTCCCTAACCCGTAGCCAAAAGCCAGCAAGTACAGGATCGGCTCAAGAAGTGAGGGCAAAAAGTTGACTGTGGCTGTTTTGGTGAACACGTCAAAATTTCTTTGCCAAACCTTTCCCACACGGTAGGTTAACTTGGGCAGTGAGAAGCGTGCTGGAGACTTGCGGATGCCGGGAGCGGTCACTCTTCTCTAAGCCCCCTTCCTGTTAGTTTAAGGAAAACATCCTCAAGGTTGGCTGTTCGTATAGTCACGTTCTGCATCGGGTGCTCCTTCAGGTAGCCTTCGAAAACTCCGTGAGGTTTATCCGTGAAGATTTGCAGTCGGTCGCCTAACCTTTCAAAATCCCCTTCAGGGAAAGCTTCCTTCAGGGACGGTAGCAGATTCTCGTCATAATCAACTTCCAATACTTCTTCGCCCACGTGCTTCTTGACGAGTTCAGCAGGCTTGCCTTCCTCGATGATTTTTCCTCTGTCGATAATCAGTATCCTATCGCATAAGGCGGCTGCTTCATCCATGTAATGAGTCGTTAAAATTATTGTAACTCGCTTCTTTTTCAAGTCGCGAACTTCATCCCAAGCCAAATGCCGAGCCTGCGGGTCCAACCCTGTCGTCGGCTCGTCTAAGAGAAGAATTTGCGGTTGATTAATCAGTGCCCTGGCAAAAATCAATCGTCGTTTCATGCCTGTTGACAGAGCAGCTATGGGAACATCTCTTTTTTCCTCAAGCTGAAAAAATCTGAGTTGCTCGTCTGCGCGCTCTAAAGCTTCAATCCTTGAAATATCAAAGTACCTTGCATAGACAGTGAGGTTTTTTATGACGGTGAAGTCCGGGTCCAAATTTTCCTCCTGCGGCGCCACTCCAACTAAACTTTTTATTTCTCTGCATTGACTGGTGACGTCTAACCCTGCAATTTTCAGCACACCCGACGTTGGAGGAAGGAAACAGTACATCATGCGAACAGTGGTTGTTTTGCCTGCACCGTTGGGTCCCAAGAAGCCTACGCATTCACCCTTGTAAACTTTAAAGCTTATACCGTCTACAGCGATGAAATCATCGTACATTTTGATTATATCTTGCGCCTCAATTAGGACTTCGGGGGAACCCATAAAACATCAAAAAAATAACATGCGCCGCTCAACTTAAAACTAACTCTTCCAGGAAATTCCGCCCTTTGCCCCTCAGATTCAGCTTGCTGGTCACGTTGAAAGTTTAAAGGATTAAAACACTTTATCCTTTTTATGGCGGATTGCACATGAAAATCCTGTTTTGGCTCTTGGACATTAACCCCCGAATCGAAGAGGGAAGAGAAGATGAATTGTGGCTTTGGGGAATCGACGCGGACGGAAACAGAGTGCTCATTATTGACAGAAACTTCGCTGATTATTTTTACACTGTGGTCAAAGAAGGATGCGACCCGTCGTTAACTGCAAATGAAATCAAGAAAGCTTATCCCACGTCGATAATGAAGACAGAGGTTGTGGAACGCCGCTTCTTCGGCAAACCTGTGCAGGCGATAAAGGTTTACTGCAAGTTTGCGACTGAAACTGGAAAGCTGGCGAAGCAGCTTCGAGGGCTCGAAGCAGTAAAAGAATGCTTCGAAGATGACATTCGCATCCCAATGCGCTATCTAATCGACAATAATATGGCTCCTTGCGCGTGGCATGAGGTTGACGCTGAAGAAGAAAAGAGCAACGTTCCTGATGTGAGAATCGACAGGGTTTACGTGGCCTGTTCGGTTCCAAAACAACTTGATGCCGTCGAAAAGCCCGCGCTTCGAATATTGAGTTGTTCAATGGTTAGCTACAGTCGGGAGGGCTCGCCTAAACCAGACAGGAACCCTGTTATAATAATATCCACCGTAGCCAGCAACGGCAAAGAAAAGCAGTTCATAGCAGGTGATGATAAGAACGATAAACTTGTCATTCCGCAGTTCATTGAGTATGTGCGCGAGTTCGACCCTGACATCATCGTTAGCTTCGACGGCAACTCAGAATACTGGGACTACTTGGTGAAACGCAGTCACAGGCTTGGGAGGACATTCGATGTTGACCGAGGAAAGAAGGAGCCTCATACCAGCGTTTACGGTCACGTTTCTTTCACAGGCATGGCTAACGTTGACATCGCTGACTTTATGGACGTTTTTCCCGAGGTGAAGGTTCAGACTCTGTCCAATCTGGCTTACTATTTAGGCGTAACGAAAAATGTTTCAGGTGTTGAAATTGAAGATGTTGAGTTTGCCGATTACTGGGACGACCCGAAGAAAAGAGAACTGCTTAAACGTTTCAGCCTAGACGACGCACGGAAAATTCAAGGCTGCGCCATGTTGCTGTTGGATTTCGCAGTGCAGCTTTCAAGTTTAGTCAGCTTGCCGTTGGATCATGTTATGACGGCAGCGGTTGGTTTTAGGGTTGAATGGTTTCTGATTAAGCGGACACGTAAAATTGGCGAGCTTATACCCAGAAGGGTTGAGCAGCCCTATCATCCATACACAGGCGGGTTAGTGCTTAACCCAAAGCCCGGCTTGCATGATAACATCGCAGTGTTGGATTTTAAATCAATGTACCCTAACATCATGATACGGTACAACTTGTCCCCTGACACGTACGTTCTGCCAGAGGAGCCTGAGCCGCCGGGTGGAGTGTATAAGACACCAGAAGTGAACTATAGATTCCGAAAGGAACCGCCCGGGTTTTACAAAGAAGCGTTAACTTTCCTGATACAGGTTAGAAATCAAATACGCAATCAGATGAAGGGTTTAAACCCGGCCACGGTTGAGTACAGCGTCCTAGACGCAAGGCAAAAAGCAGTGAAAATAATAACAAACGCTACTTACGGGTATGCTGGATGGATCGGTGCAAGATGGTACATTAAACCAGTAGCTGAAGCAGCCTCAGCCTGGGGAAGGTACACAATTTTACGCGCTGCCAACATGGCCGAGGAAAAAGGCTTAACGATCATTTACGGTGACACTGACAGCCTGTTCCTAACTAACGATAGCGAGAAAATTCTCGAACTGCAAAAAGAGATTGGCAGAGAATTAGGCCTGGAAGTAGAGGTCAGCGAGGTTTACAAGCGGATTTTTTTCACTGAAGCTAAGAAGCGGTACGCGGGTTTAAGAGCTGATGGCAGCCTAGATATTGTTGGGTTAGAAGTTATTCGGGGAGATTGGGCACAGGTGGCCAAAAACGTGCAGGAAAACGTTCTTGGGATAATCCTGAGGGAGCAATCAGCTAAGAAAGCTGTGGACTACATGCATAAAGTGGTCGTAGAGCTCAGGCAGAGGAAGGTTCCATTTCGTGACCTTATAATCTGGAAAACACTGACAAAACCGCCTGAACAGTACGCGGTTAGGGCTCCTCACGTGGAAGCAGCTAAAATGCTTAAGGAAAAAGGATGGCGGTTAGCAGGCGGCGACAAAGTGGGCTTCGTTATACTGGCGGGAAAAGGGCGTTTTTACAATCGCGTGAAACCTTACGTTTTCGCCGAGTACGATGAAGTAGACGTTGATTACTACGTGACCAACCAAGTAGTCCCTGCAGCGGCTCGAGTGCTGGAGTTTTTCGGGGTAACTGAAAAAGAACTTGTGACAGGGGAAAAGAAGGAAGCTCAAGATGCCAAGAGTTTAATGGATTATGTGTAGCGCTGGTGTGGGTTTACAAAATTTTTCGTGAGCGTTAGCATAATAACGTGCCGCTGCTTGATCAACGGTCGAGACTCGGCACAACAGTTTCCTTTTGCTTGAACTCGATTCATATCTAAGACATTTGGCAATCCAGGGGAATCGAAGAAGCGAAAGGTTTAATAAAAAATGAGGCGTTTCAGGCTTCAGGGACGGCGTCTTGAAAAGTTACTAATTCAACGTTCAAAGCTGGCTTAACCGCTTCCGATATTCGCGACGCAACTATTCGTCTGATGTTTTTTTCACCTGCGATGTCAACGATCCGTTGAGTAATGATGCCGTCGAAAACCACAGTGTCAACGGCGGTTACTTGCTGAAGTTTTTCGGCTAGCTGGCTTACTGGCATACGCTCAACCAACTCGAGCTTGTCGTTCAACAAAACAGCTTCAAGCGTTCCCTGCAAGGCTTTGGCCACCTGGCTAACAGGTTCTGGAACCTCAACTTTAACGTGTTCTGGCACCTTTTTAGGGGCTGGTGGTTTGCCTGAAACTTCGGAAATTGGAACCCTAGCTTCTAGGGCTTCAGCGACTTCTTTGCAATTGCACTCTTCAATTTCTTTGCCTCTTGGAGCGCGACCGACAAACTTTATGTTTGTAACCTGAAGCAGCTCTTTGAGTATCAAATCCCCGCCTCGGTCGCCGTCAAGCAGCGCAGTGGCCGTCCTTTCCTTCGTAAGCTTCTTTATCGACTCTGGAACCTTGGCGCCCTCGAGTGCAACGGTGTTGAAAATTCCGCAACGCATCAGGTTGATTATGTCTGCCCTCCCTTCTACAACTATGATTTCTTTCGCCGCGTCTAATCCTGGACCAGCAGGCAACTCTTCTGGGCCGTACTTTTCAACTTTGCCAACCTTCATTGTTTCAGAGATTTCCTTGTAAACTTCATCGACGCTGGGCATCGATTCAATGGTCCACTTGTGCAGGATTTCCTTAGCTCGGTCAATTATGACTTTTCGACGTGCCTCCCGTATATCCTCGATTTTATCAAGGCTAACTTTAGCTGAGCACGGACCGACACGGTTGATGCTTTCGATGCTTGCAGCAATAAGTGCTGTTGAAACCCTGTCCAAGCTCGTCGGAACAGTTATTGAACCCGTGGTCCGGTCATTTTTTGAGTGCAGGTCGATTTCGATTCGTCCGATGCGGCCTGTTTTCTGCAGTTCTCGCAGGTCAAGTTCCGGTCCAAAAAGTCCTTCTGTTTGACCGAAAACTGCGCCGATTACATCGGGTTTTTCTACAACGCCTTCTATTTCAAATCTAGCAAGTACAACGTACTTAATCGTAAATGTCTGGGATGCTCCCGTAAATATGCACTTCCTGAATATTTATTATTGGTTATGGGTTATCACATAAAGCGAGCTTTTCTCGCAATGATGAGATTTCTGATTTTCTTTTGATTGGTTAAACTTTAGGAGCAACGTAACTAATAATACTTATGGTTCTTTACTCCTAGAATTGCATTTACAGTAGGTCAAAGGCGGCCTTCATCCTATTTTGTTTCGGCGCGCGGAGGAGGGCTTCGCAGTTCTTCCACCAGTTTTACAACGTTTTCAATGACGTATTGATTTATCTCGCGCCCCTTGCTTGCCGATGCCTCGCCGGGGTCCCCCACCAGCCCTTTTGGAAAATAATTTTCCGGGTGAGCAAGAACCTCAAAACGCGGCACATTCGTAAAGCTAGGCGTCTCTGTTCCCTTGACCAGACTAGGGTTTATAGCCAAAACCCTCGAGGCTTCGATGGCTCCAGCGTGACCGTCCTTTTCCGATACAACCTTGCCTTTTAGCTCGTAAGCAAAGTCATAGTCTGACAAAACCATTATCCTCACTTTCCCCTGAACGTTGGCAGCTTCATTGCGCAGAACAGCGTCTTGAGCTGCAAGCCTTAAAGCTGCCATGTGAAGACTGCCGGCGTGCCCGCTGAGCACGAGAATCTTCCCAAAGCCGTTTCGAATTAGCTCATTGAGAACATCAAAAGCAATGCCGTACAATGAATTAAAACTGACCGAGAGGGTCCCAGGAAAATTACGTGTCGTTAGGCAAACGCCGAAGCGCAGAGCGGGCAGGACAAGACACCCTGTTCGTTTGGCAACTTCAAGAGCCACAAACTCGGGTTGCAGGCTGTCAGCGGAAAGGGGCAGATAATCTCCGTGTTCCTCAACGCTTCCCACTGGAAAAATCACGATTGTTCCTTTCTCCGCGGCGATCTTTACTTCCTTTGAGGTAAGCTCATCAAACCTTAAGGAAGCCGGTTTTCGAGCGTTATGGAATTTTGACTTTTTTTCGCTCATCGCAATCCTCCGAACTGAACTAACTGCGCAACTTAACAGTTTGAAAGATTTAAAATTATAGCAATTTCAACGCTTGCGGCTTGTCGAAAAGCGAAACACGTGACCTTTGCGATATTGCTATTTTGATTTAGGTGCTCTTTGTTGGTCAGAGATTGAAGCTTTTCGCGAGGAAGTTTCCGAGTTTCAATTTTAAGGGGAAGCAGGGGTGAAGCTGAAGCTTTTCACTACGACACTGACGGTTCTTCCGTTGGACGGCGGCTGCCCGTTAAATAACCACAGGTTGATGTTCGCCATTACTCCTGTTGTGTCGGAGCTGACCGGGCTGGTGAACGAGTAGATTACACTGGATGGCGGCGGGTTAGTTATGCTCGGTTGCCCTTGCAGGCTTTCGAAGAATACGCTGTTCGGGGACCATGTGAAGAAATGGGTTGAGTAGCTGCCCGTCAACTTAGCGGCGAACGACGCCTCGTTGTATCCTAAAGTGTAAGGTGGAGGTTGAACTGTGTACCATGCGTAGTTTGCTTGGCTGATGCCCCATCTTGAAAACTCAATATCCACCTCGTGCGAATCATCCTTGTACGCGAAAAGACCGACGACCACCCTGTCATCCAAACTGGCCACGTTGTTTGAGATGACGAAGCTATAGGTTCCGAAGCCTAAAACTTGCACGGTTTCCAAGTTCACACAATACCATATACCCTTCACACGAGTGATTTGAAGATGCAGCCATCCGTTGCTATCAACCCAAACATTGTTAGCGCTGCTTGACCAATGATTCGGTCCAGGATTCCAAGTGCTGGAGCCGGAGTCTTCGACGTTCCAGATGTAGCCTGAAAAGGATATGGTGCCGGTAGCCTGATTTGTAATCATAATTCCGCCTTTTGTTGCGCCCGATTGAAAGGGAAGGGCATTAACCGCTGAAACGAAAAAGGTCGGCAACAGGATTATACAGATTATGAGAGCGGTTGCCAAAAAATTTTTTCCGTCTAATCGGCTTCCCTCAAAACGATAGGGCTGTTTGATCGCCTTGTTTGCTCTTGCAAAGAGTGACAAGTCAACAAAACCGCATAGTAGAAAATCACCAACCAATCAAAATCGCCAATAAAGGTGTAATCTAATTCAATTTAAAACTTTGTTGGTATGCCTAATTCAATAGCGATTAAGCACCGTGAACCTATTCCTATAACAGAGCCAACATCTCAACCTAGCCTTAAACGGCTGCAAACGCTTGTAGACTGCCATTTACATCTGAGAACCTTTCAGAATCCTTAACGCTTCGTCCTAAACGATAACGCAACAAGAAGCAGATTCAAGGCCGCGATGCACCATGAGCTTAACGATAAATACTATGCCCTTGCGGGAGTCAAATTCAAAATACCACAGTTCATTGTTTTGAGAACTGATTGGTCGTACCCAAAAAAGCTTAATTATTCAGACTGTTTAATATAACACGGGGTAATTGGGATGGTGCAAGCTTACATTTTGCTCAATGTGGAGCCAGGCGCAGAGGGCAAGGTCTTGGAACGGCTTAGGAGCTTTGGTCTCGTGAATGAGGCTTACGTTTCCTACGGCGTTTATGACCTAATAATAAGGTTGAATGCCGACACTATGGAACAGCTGAAAGAAGCCGTATCGCATAAAATACGAACAACCGACCAGGTTAGATCAACAGTCACTTTGATTCTAATGGATCAAGGGTTTGCGGGGCATCCAAAAGCAAGTTTCAGCCCTTAAGTAGGCTAAAGCGCGCATTAACATTCGAGAAGAGGTGGCTTTGTTTTCTTATCTGAGAGAATTAATGTAAAATGAAAGCTAGGCGCCTTTGCTTTGCCTTCACGTTCCACATACTAATCAATGCGTCGGATGAATTTACGCGGTGCCTGCCGCGATTTCCAAACATGGAAAAGTGGCGGGTATGACCCGATAAAACCCTTGTGAAGACAAAAAGATATTGACAATGGAAACGCGGAAAAAGTTGAGAAAGCCTACATGCCGCCAAGCCTATTTATTCAAAGGCGCCGCGCGGGCCTTCTTACGCAAGTTTGATGTTTGCTTTCCTTCTGTAACTAACGGTAAACAATACGGTCAACAAAGCAATCATGATAAGAACTACTGGAATGCCCAATTCGGGGACTACAAAGGGCGCTTCGACTGGTGGAGCTGATGAAGGAACGATGGGCGTTTGGGAGACTGGGGCGGAAGTTTGTGGAGTGGCTGAAGGTATTGGACTGTTTGTGGGATCCGGAGTTTCTGTTGGATTTGGAGTAGTTGCTGGAATCTGGCTTGTGATGGGTTGAATGGTGTTTAAGATGATTGAACTGCTAAGGGTTGTTATCAAGCCAGCGTTATCTTCTATTTGGCAATAGACGGTTTTTACGCCGTCTCCGCTTGTTAACTGCCAGTTGCAGGTGCTTGTGTACGGTTGCCAGGTTGACTGGTTCCATGTTTCGTCGTTGCTGAACCGTATTTGGCTAATCCCTGATATCTGGTCAGTGGCGTTTACTGTCAGCGTTACGTCAGTTGACGGTGTGTATGCTGCGTCACTGTCGATCCGGATTGAGCCCTGCGGGGGGGTCTCGTCCAGTTTTATTCCTGTCAAAGTTACATGCGGAAGCTCCATGAGACCTGTTCCGTAAACGTTCCATGTGCTCCAGTATTCAAGCGTGTTATTGCTGCCCTCAGTGGCGATTACTGGCTGCCCGTCCGCAGAGACATTTTCAACTGGCCCGCTGTCTATTCTGTAGTAGGTTTCGGTCATGTTGTAGTCTGGAGTTAAGGTTATCGTTATGTTCGAAGTGTGCCACAAACCATCGTAGTTGTTGTCAACGGTCGGCAAAAGCGTCACGGTTACACAAAAGTTTGCGGATCCATCATTTATTGTAATCGTGTTCTGCCCGGCGGTTGTATCTGGCACGATCACGGTTGCGTTAAACGACCCCGCTTCATCTATCGGTGCTGTTCCTAAGCTTGTTGTCCCATCCCAGAGAAGAGATGCTGCGCCAGGGCTGAAGTATTCGCCTGCGACCGTCAGAGATTGGCCGTTTTGTACGAAAACGCTTGTTGCGAGGTTTGTATTGTTGCCGAACAGTCCTGTTGCTGTAATATTGTCTACCTGCGTTAGGCCTCTGCGCCATTCCGTGTATGAAACTGTTCTGGCGTTAATGTTCCCATTGGTGTTGTCCACAGCTTGAAAAACAATATTATCAGAGGCTGGCGGGCTGTCGTATGCTGGATTGTTTTGCCGCAGGTCTGGAGCGTTAAAGGTGCAGGTGAAGTTTTGTAATGGCGACGTCGTCACGTTACTCACTATTGGAACCCAATTTGAATTCACTGGGTTTAAGTAAGAAATGTCTACGGAGGTGTATGCTGGGAATCCCGTCCCTCTGAGAGTTACTGCGGCTCCCGCAGGGCCTGAAGCTGGAGAAACTGTTAGCAGGCTAAAATCGTCTGTTAAAGGGCTGCCAAGGCCAGTTACCAAATTATACTCTGGACCTGTAGAGGCGTTTCCGTTTGATCCAGATGTGTCTCTAAAGTAAGATGAGTAAGAGTACTTTGCGTCGAAGTAAAGGTTAGTGTGTGTTGCCGACAACGCCAAAGCATAGATTGCAGCCCACTGGGGGGCACCGGCACTTGTGCCCCCAACTGTAAACCAAGCCGAGTTATAACACACTGAAAAACCCGTTGATGGGTCCGCGTCGTAAGAAACGTCAGGAACCGCGCGCCCGAGATAATTCAAACCGTAACTTGTTTGATAAGCAGGCATGGGTTCGTAGCTACTTACTCCGCCGCTGCTTTCGCTCCACGCAGTCTCAGAAATTACTGAGCCGCTAGATGTGAGCTTGAGAGTGGTTCCTCCAACAGCAACCACGTTTGGTGAGCAAGCAGGCCAATTTACCTCGGCGCCGGTGTCCCCTGAGGATGCGAAGAAAGCCGCGCCGTAGCTGCTTGTAAATAATGAATCATAGCTAGTTTCCTCCAGAAATTCAGTGGTGCCCCAACTCATGGAGACGGCGACCACGCCTGATTGGTTTGTGGCATACTGGATGGCGGGAATTAGATCGTTAGAATCGTCAGATTTAGCCTCAACAAGGAGTATAGTAGCATACGGAGCAATTGCGTGAGCCCACTCGACGTCTAGGCAAGTTTCCTGACCCCAGCCGGTATTTTCAGCGAGATTAGTCGACATTTCATGTACCACCAGATTAGTCTGTGGCAGATTAAATTGGCTGGAAAACGTTGCCAAATCGTTCGCTATGCTTGGAGTATTATAAGCGTCAATTATTGCTATCGTGGTTCCTGCGCCTCCAGATGATGGCAATCCGTAGGCTGTTTTTATTTGGCTTGGAGTATAACCGTAAGGTGCATCCATCGGGCTGGCATTTTGCAGAATATGCATTGGCTGCGCAACCCACTCAGCTTCTGCCTTGGCAGTGGTTGTTTGAACCTGCGCGAAGCAGGCTACCAGAAAGAAGGAAATAACTGCGATAACGAGAAGTTTTGCCAGGCTTTCTTGGTGCACGATGCTTCAGTTACCTTTTTCTTGTACGTTTATCAAATTTTAGGTGGTGGCTTACTTATTATGGTGTCGATTCATCGATTGTGTTCGTCTTTTGTACAACAAAACAGCAGGCTGTGATTTCGCAAAGCGTAAATAATACAGCACGACAAATGCATCATTAACGCCGTGAATTAAATATTGCAAAGATCATACTCGCGATTACTAGGGGTAGTTGGGAAACCTAACACTGGAAAATCCACGTTCTTTAGCGCAGCAACTCTAGTGCCGGCGGAAATAGCCAATTACCCTTTCACCACGATTAAGCCTAACCGTGGAGTCGGTTACGTACGGACGCCTTGCGTTCATGAAGAGTTCAAAGTGAAAGATAACCCGAAAAACTCGCTTTGCCTTGACGGCGTAAGGCTGATTCCCGTAGAATTAATCGACATTGCAGGCATCGTTCCAGGCGCTTGGGAAGGACGCGGCTTAGGCAACCAGTTCCTAGACGAGATACGCAGGGCAGACGCACTCATCCACATCGTCGATGCTTCAGGCGGCACAGACTTTGAGGGACGAACATGCAAGCCTGGGGAGCACGACCCTTTGGAAGATATTCAGTTTTTTGAACGGGAAATAACGATGTGGATGGTAACTATCCTTAAGAAAGACTGGCCTAAAATTGCTAGGACTGCGGAAGCGGACAAAAAGGGTATTGCTGCTCCGTTGGAAGAACGGTTGACAGGTTTAGGCATAAAGCGTCAAAGTGTCAGCGAGGCTGTCAGAAGAGCAAATTTGTCCGTTGACAAACCTGCCGAATGGACTGACGAGGACTTTTACCATTTCGTTGACAATTTAAGACGTATATCAAAGCCTATGCTGATAGTAGCGAACAAGATTGATTTGCCGACAGCTGAGGCTAACCTGGAACGTATGAAGAAGCTTGACTACATGGTTGTTCCCTGTTCCGCAGAGGCGGAGCTTGCACTAAGACGGGCAGCCGAAAAGCAGTTAATCGACTATAAACCAGGTGACTGCAACTTCAAGATAACTCATCCAGAAAAGCTATCCCAAGGCCAAGTTAACGCTTTAAACACCATCCGTGAAAAAGTGCTAAAAGAAAACGGTTCCACAGGCGTGCAAGACGCGATAAACATGGCTTACTTTAAACTGCTTGACATGATAACCGTTTACCCAGTCGAAGATTTAGAGCACCTCGCAGACCACAATGGAAGAGTCCTGCCAGACACTTACCTCGTACCCAACGGGACAACAGCACGTCAATTTGCCTACGTAATCCACACGGAACTTGGAGAAAGCTTCCTCTACGCCGTTGACGCTCGGGACAGAAGAAGAATCGGCGAAGACGCCGTCCTGAAAGACAGGGACGTCATAAGCATCGTCAGCACCAAAAAACGGGCCTAAACGCCAATATCCAATGCACCTGTCTTGAGGATCATGTAAATGAAACTACGCAGGTGAAGATGCTACTCAAGAAACTTTTTGCTAGAAGGTATTGATGTTAGTCTTAAATTTTGTAAACGAAAATTTCGTTTTGGCTTTTGAATGGTTTCATGTTTTCGATCGGCCAATAGTAACTTACAATTCTGGTGCCCTTTCGCGTGTCAGCCCTTATCTTCTCGGCAATTCTGCTATTTATTTTTCCAGCATATTGAAAGATAAAGATGACGTCGGCGTCTGAAATGTCTTGCCTGAAAAGGTTTCCAAGAATAACTTTGGCTTTTCTTGCTCTGAGCTTGGCGACAAACCATCGAAGAGGCTCTATCTCTATGCCCTTCACGTTATCACATAACTTTGAGGCTTCTATGAGGGCTTCCCCCGTTCCGCAGCCGAGGTCGTAGAAGATTTCGTTTTTCTTGAGGTCTACAAGGCTTAGTGCATCAGCCACGACGCGTTTGGGGGTGAAAGTGTACCCTGCGCCTCCGGTTAGCATAGGATAGAAAAGAGAAGCCAGAATGTAAATTCCCAGCGCAAGAATTCCAACTGCGATGGCGGTGACTATTTCCATGCGGAATTCCTCTTTAACCGGTTGACGCCATAATCGTTGAGGAAGCCTCACTTACTCTTAAACGTGCTTGTCCGTTTGAACCTCTAGGCAAAAATCACGTTATCGCATCGTTTAGAACATCCGAACATGAAGCGTGCTGCTTCCGTTGAAACCCACGTTTTGAACCAACGTGTTTTGCAACGATCGCTTTGATGCACAAATGGCAGCTTAAAAAAGGCTCTTTCCTTTTTCATTAGAGCAGAGATTTGACTGTGCCCGAGGAATTCTTTTAATTCTCTGAATGTTCACTTAATTTAGGGAGTAGACATGACTGTTTATCTATCTAGAACATACGTTGTTAAACCTGACAAACTGAAAGCGCATAACGAATGGGGCAAAAAACTGGTTGCCTTGATGAAGAAGAAGCCAAGTCTCTTCAGTGGTGTAAAGTCTCTGCAGGTTTTCAACCACAAACGCGGTGGACCAGCAAGCGAGTTTACTGCCTTGTGGGGTTTTGAAAGCTCAGTTGATGTTGAAGGCTGGGAGACCGGCTTTAACGAGATACCTGAAGAAAAAGCTTTGCGCGCGGAGTTTATGGAACTGATTGTGCCAGGATCCCTCTCATCATGCCTCTTAGTGCCTATTAAAAGATTGAATCGGAAAACTAGACCCACCCGAGCCAAAAAGAAATAGCTTTCAACCCGACGGTGGCGAGGCGCTCAGGTTGGAACTGCGCTTTGAACCCACTATGTTTGTAGCGGGGAGCGTTAGGATGCGCTAAAAGACGAATCCAGGCTTAGACAGAATCAATACGGCAACGGTCATTAGTTAAAGGACGAATGTTTATAGTCCCGAGTTTACGTCTCTTAGTCTGCGGGATGGACTGCATTTTATGGCTGGAAAGAAGGGAAAACGCCAAACTCGAAGATGTTCGAGAATGCGTGTCCTTACCGATAAGTCGTCTATGTTTTTGTGAGGTTAAGAAACTATGAGCGAGGAATCAGAGATTATTATGAAAAGGCCGTTCGAAGTAGATGTTTCAGAATACCCCTTCGACGACCACTGGCTATCTTATCGTGATGGGTACATTCATTACGTTGATGAAGGAAAAGGAGCAACTCTTCTGCTTCTTCACGGAAATCCCACGTGGTCGTACATTTACAGAAATATCATCAAGGAATTGCGAGGAGAATGTCGCTTAGTCGCTTTGGATTATCCGGGGTTCGGTATGTCGAAAGCGCCTTCTAAGTATGGGTTTACCCCCAGAGAACAGGCAGAGGCTGTCACCGAACTGATCCATCGCTTGGAATTGAAGAACATCGTCCTTGTGGTTCAAGATTGGGGTGGACCCATTGGCATGAACTATGCGGTGCAGAATAGATCGAACCTTCGCGGTCTTGTAGTGATGAACACATGGGCATGGCCAGCATCTTTTCTTCAAAGAATATTCTCCGTTGTGATGGGCGGATGGCCCATAGGCTATTACCTTCAAACGCACAGGAACTACTTTGCGAAGGCGATGTTGCCAGACGGTATTTATCACAAGGAAAAGGTTACTCCTATTCTAAGAAAAGCCTACACCGACCCGTTCCCAACAGTGGATTCAAGAAAACCCACCTATATTTTCCCAGGGCAAATCCGAAAAGCACATCCGTGGCTAGCAAGTATTGAGTCACAACTTCCGATTCTTGGGAACCTGCCAGCGCAAATAGTCTGGGGAAGTAAGAACGATCCTGGTTTTGGACCTAAAGAAATGAAGAAATGGCAAGGATTTCTCAAGATGGATGAAACTGAAATTCTTGAAGATGCGTCGCACTCGGTTCAAGAGGATCGACCTGATCGTGTTGCTGCAGCTATTCGAAGAGTTCTTGAAAGAACGCAGGCCCAGGTTTAAGCAAAGTAGTTTCGAAAATGTCTCATGGCCGCTCAGCCTAAATCAAATTCGAGCCTTAATCTGCGTCATCAATAGTCTGGTGGAACATTAATGCTAAACCGAAGGCTTCAGGATCCATTCCAAATCTCTCCTAGGCGCGCATGGCTGTTCCTAAATTGGTCCAAAACAGTCACGAATCGCATTTTTGTTAACAACACATTAGACGTTTCGATTCAAAATTCCTGCTTTGACATGAACCTGAGTGAAAAAATACGACTTTTAACCATTTTAGCTACACGCATAGCGCTAAGCCGAAAAGCTTACCCGAATCTCGCAAGCACTTCCCGCCCGAAATCGGTTATTTCGACGGCGTAGAACTCGTAGGGCCCCATTCTTTTTGGCGTTTCAAGTATGTCGATGAGCTTGGATTTTGACAGGTGCCTCACTGCGTCGTTAAGGCCTTCAGGCATCAAACCTGTCTTTCTATGTAAGAGGTCCACTTTCACCAACAGACCTTTCTCAAATTGGGATAGGGCAACAAGGACCCGTTTGGCCGACTGGTCAAGCATGTCAAAATCGTCTTGTTCAAAATCTTCAACCATACAAAGCACCTACCGATAACTATGCCGATTATGCATAAAAACCATTTGAAAATCATAGCGGTTGAGTTGTTTCACTGAAATTGCGCCGTGTACCTCACAAAAGTGATTTCGGAACAAGCATGCGCGCTAAATCTCAAAAAATTGGCTTATTCGGTAAAAAGAAGCGGAAAGTGGGGCCGCTGGGATTTGAACCCAGGATCGCATGCGCCCCAGGCATGTATCCTAATCCAGAACCATCAGTCCACAGATCCGGCGAATGGCTGTGCTGATGATTTATCCATGCTAGACGACGGCCCCCTTTTATTTCGTTGAGGGTTACAGTGGAATTAACATCTGAGGCTTATTTCCTTTTCTTGAGCAAACTAAGCTAGTTCATTTCCGCGTAGTCATACGACTTAAATGCTCGCCACCTCAAAGGCCTGAGGAAACATTAGGTTCTTGATCTTACGCGGCAAAAATTTTCCTGTGCCCCTACGAGGCAAAGCCGCCCAAAGTAGAAAATGGTCAGCTACTGAACTGGAATTAGGATTAGAAATTCATAAGCCTTTACTTTAATGTCCTCGATTTATTTTTATCCCTAAGAAATGAGTTAGCGGTTTACCTGTTCAGGAACCGGAAAAAGTAATTGCAGGAATAAGCAATTGGGCAAAAAAGATCAATCCAAAAAATTTGAAGAGATTCTCCAGGACTCGATAGACGAAGCCTTTTCCAGTTTGGGAGAAGCCGTAAAAACATCAATTTATTTTCATCTTGAGTATAAATTCCTGATCAGGAGAAAAGATATCCCCTGCAGGATAGACGATTTTTCAGATGCTCTTGAACGAATCTTCGGAATGGGCGCCAGACACCTTGAACTCCTAATAATGAAAAACCTCTGCGAAAAGATTAATTGTCTGTACAAATGGGAAGGCCCAAAGTGGCTTGTTCCAGACTTAACTTTTAAGGAGTACGTAGAGCTGGTAAAAATAGGCTACGAAGGCGAAGAAAAAATTGGAACCATCGAGGTCATAGTGGATGCAGGAGAGCAGCAACAGCAACGGACAAAATAACGCCTCTGTAGCGTTAATAGATCTTATTCCTGATTCAGTCGTGATAATTGACGAGTCAGGAAAAATTATTGCCGCAAACAGGATTGTGGGAAAACACACGGGTTATACACGTGAAGAATTAGTTGGAAAAAACTTTCTTGAACTAACCTGTTTCGAAAAAGAAGAAAAATCAATTTTGCAGAAAAACATGAAGAAAAGGATAGAAGGTTCCGTTGTTCCTGGCTACGAAATCCGGGTTAATACTAAAAATGGCAATGTTAAATTCTTAGAGTTGAATGGCAACAGAATCCAGTACGAGGGAAAAACCTGTGACCTTGTAATTTTTCATGATGTCACTGATAGATCGAACGACCAAAAAAAGCTGCAGCAAGAACTGCTTGAAAGTGAAGAAAAATTTTTCAGCATATCCAACTCGATAAGAGATGCCATAATCTTGGTAGACGAAGAAGCCAAGGTAACTTACTGGAATCCTGCGGCTGAAAACACTTTTGGTTATACAAGTGAAGAGGCAACTGGCAAGTACGTGCATGACCTGGTTGTTCCCAAAACGATGTGCAAAGAAGGATTAGAAAGCATCGATAAAAGCGTAAAAATATTCGGCCAGACCGGAATGGGGTATTTCACCGTGGGGAACGTAGAGGTAGTTGGCCACCGCAAAGACAGCAGCGAATTTCCAGCAGAATTATCCATCTCCTCAGTAAAAATCGGTGAAAAATGGAATGCAGTCGGCGTAGTGAAAGACATTACGCAGAGAAAAAAAGAAGAGCAGAAACTTAAGGAAGCAGAAGAACGTTATCACGTCTTGTTTAATCAAGCGCCCCTGGGAATCGTAATCATCGACCCTGAAACATTGGGGTTCGTTGAATTCAATGATGTCTGCGCAAGAGAACTAGGTTACACACGAGAAGAACTCAGAAAACTTAGTCTACCGGACATAACAGGTGAATCCGATAAATACTTCGTGCAATCTCGGATGGCAGAAATTTTAAGTAATGGCGGCGGAGAATTTGAGACTAAGCATCTCACTAAAAACCGGGAAATCAGACACATCTCGGTTAGCGCTTCAACGCTCCAATTGGCGGGCAAAACGGTTTCCCACGGTGTTTTTCATGATATAACAGAAATGCGAAAAATGCAAAATGCGCTGATGGAAAGTGAGGCCAGATATCGTCAACTATTTGAAGTTGCACAAGAAGGCATATGGGCTTTAGACAATGATTTTAACACAGTTCTCGTCAATCCTCGCATGGCTCAGATGCTTGGATATACCGAAAGCGAAATGGTTGGCAAAAGTCTCTTCAAATTTGTCAAAACAGACGAAATTGATAAAGCAAAAAGATATTTGGCACAATTCGAACGCGGCATCAAGGGTCGATTTGAGTATACATTTCCGCGGAAAGACGGAACCTGTGTTGATACAAGCATAGCCGGATCCACCATAAGCGATGATCAAGGACAGCAAATCGGAACACTCGCTCTTGTGGCAGACATCACTGAACGCAAACAAATGGAAGATGAATTAAGGACGAGTGAAGAAAGATTCCGCGCGATAAGCGTCTCCGCCATGGACGCCATCGTCCTAATCGATAAAGACGATAAAATTATTTACTGGAACCCTGCCTCGGAAAAAATCTTTGGTTTTACAGAAAAGGAAGTATCAGGTAAAAAACTCGGCAGACTTATCGTTCCGCGGCAGCGACGTAAGAATCACTTATCGATCCTTCGAGAACTGACTCAAAAATCGTTTTTGGAGAAACACTTTGAATCCGGGGCCCTGAAGAAGGATGGAACTGAATTCCCAATAGAGGTCTCGGTCACATCGCTTAAACTACATGGCAGCGATTGCCTGCTAGCCATTATTAGGGATATTTCCGAGCGCAAATTAATGGAAGATGCACTGAAGCAAGAGCGGGATATGCTTGAAAACATGGCTGCAAGCATGGACGCAGGTCTAACACTCATCAGCAAGGACTACAGGATCTTATGGGCTAACCAACTGCTGAAACAAATTAACGGCAGTAACCTGGACAACAAGCCGTGCTACTCTGTTTATGACCACTCAAACAGAATCTGTCCAAACTGTGGCGTGCGGAAAGTCTTCGAAAAAGGCGTCGCGGTTGACCGGCACGACTATAACGCTAAATCTTCCGGCCATGACAGTTGGGTGGAGCTTATCGTTACTCCCGTGAAGGATAAAGATGGAAATGTTATTGCAGCGTTAGAGCTTGCTGTGAACATAACTGAAAGAAAACAACTGCAAGACAAACTAGCTGAATACTCCCAACGGCTCGAAGAAATCGTTCAAAAAAGAACTGAACAATTAAAGAAAACGCAAGCTGAACTGGTAAAGTCAGAGAGATTTGCAGCCATCGGCGAATTAGCCGGCATGATTGGGCACGATCTGCGCAACCCATTAAGCGGTATCAAGAATTCAGCCTACTTCTTGAAAAAGAAAGGGCCTGAAATTTCCCGAACACAAGCTAACGAAATGCTTGAAATAATAGAAAAGTGCGTTGATTATTCAAACAAAATAGTGAATGACCTTTTAGATTACTCGAGAGAAATACGCTTGGACATTGAGGAGTGTTCTCCGAGACAAATAGTGGTTGACTCTTTAACTATGATTCAAGTGCCAGGAAACGTAAAAATCGTGAACAACTTGTTACACAAGCAGACTTTAAAGGCCGATCCCGATAAAATAAAACGTGTTTTTGTAAACCTGATCAAGAATGCAATTGATGCTATGCCTAAAGGCGGAATGCTAACGATTGACGGAAAAATAAAAGGCAACTTTCAAATCTCTTTCAAAGACACGGGCACGGGGATCAGTGACGAAGTCTTGCCAAAACTTTTCTCACCCTTATCTACCACGAAAGCAAGAGGCATGGGGTTCGGCTTAGCCATATGCAAACGGATCGTCGAGGCTCACGGCGGAACGATCTCCGTTAGAACGGCTAAAGATCAAGGAACCACTTTCACGATTACATTGCCGATTGAGCCAGAACCTGAAATTGGAGGTGAAAACATTTGGATAAACAGGCCAGAATCCTTGTCGTCGATGATGACGAAAACATAAGGAACACTATGAAAGCAATACTTGAGGACGAAGGATACGTCGTTGATGCAGCAGTCACTGGAGATGAAGCGATTCAAAAAACGCAGCAAACAGCATACAACGTCGCATTATTAGATATTCGACTACCTGACATGGAAGGAGTGGAACTTCTCAAACTGATTAAGGATGGAGTTCCAAGAACGCGCAAAATCATGGTGACGGGATATCCCTCAATGCAGAATGCGATATCTGCCTTAAACAAGAACGCGGATGCTTACTTGATAAAACCCATAGACATCGAGAATCTTCTGGCAACAGTAAGGAATCAGTTGAAACTACAGGAAGACGAGAAAAAATTCAGCGAGCAAAAAGTGGCCGAATTCATCGAAAGCAGAGTCAAAGAATTATCAGTCAATCAGCCTTAAGAAGCCAAGAAGACTTTTTTTCTTCAACGTTTAGCCTTTACTCTTTCGGTTGTTATTGCTTCAGCACAGTCACTTATGTTAATTAACGCAGTGTGCAACTGTTTCTTCGATTTAAAAATCGAAAACGTTAAATGGCAGCAAAAAATGGGAATCTATGAGAATGCGGGAGGTGATTGTTTTGGAGGATGACAAAAGGAAGGGCGACTTTACTATTGAACAGAGGAAGAAAAAACGGGAGATAATTGAAGAAGATCATCATCAAGTCAGCATTCCCCCAGAAGTCGGCGACGAAGAAAAAAAGGCGTTGGAGCAAACAGGTGAGGATGCGACGGAAGGATGGTAAAACAACAGGTTCATTCTTAGCATCGCCTTGTGAAGGATTTGACAAAATGCGAAAACCAACTCGCCCGCGCCATCAATCCTTTAAAATTGATTCGAAAGAATGAAATTAATGAAAAATTTCTCAACAAGAAAAATTGCTTCGCAGGGGAAATCTCGCCCCCTTCGCGAACGCGTTCAAGCGCCAAGATTTTAAGCTAATCAGACTCGTTAACTGCATGAAAACATAAATCTTTTATTTGAAATCAAGCTAATTAGCCAAATGGGGAAAACACTTGGTTGAGGAATCCGTAATCGAGATTGGGCATGTAGCACACTTCTTCTCGAAAATCAGCGTAGCAGTAGTAGACTTAACTCAGCCCTTGGCAATCGGAGACCACATTCTGGTGAAAGGGCCCGTAACCGACTTTGAGCAAACCGTAGACTCCATGCAGATAGACCGCAAAGCGATAGCACGCGCCGAAGTCGGGCAAAGCATCGGGTTGAAAATGGTTCAACCAGCTAGAGAGAATGACACGGTTTACAAGAAACTGTAGGGAACTTTACTTAGCTCACGTTAAAGGCCGCGCCGGTTGAGGTATCAACGATACGCTTGATCTCTGCAACCTCGATGCTGCAGTTGGGAAAGCCGCATTAATGAATCCAAATTAATTCTGCTTCGACTGTGGCGGCTATTGCCAGCAAAGCAACGTAGAGTACTAAAGACTTCCAAGTTTGATTCCTGAGGCGCTCCTTGATGGTCCCCTTCGATAGGGCGATCGTTAAAAAGATGCTCTCGGCGATTATCACCGAATAAGCCGAACTTTCAATTATCCCGACTGGAACGTAAACGCCGATTACATAGCTCAACGGAGACTCGCCGTAAGAGTATGCCAGGTAGCCTATGGTTTGCCCGGTGTTGAACCAAACTCTTACGAAGAGGATAGGCCCCGCGATGGGAACAATCGCGGGGATACTTACCAGAAAGTTGTTCAGAAAAATGCTTTGTGGCGTGACGCTCTGACGAATTGCGTTTACCTGTTGCTGAGTTTGACTTGCAACTTTCGGAGTGGCCGTCAAGTACGCTTGCTCAGCAAACGCATATGTCATTGCAGCTAATGCTAGAAAAACTAGTAAAACTACAAGCAGGTAATTCTTCGTCAAAAAAGCAGTTCCCATTTTATTCGCCAACACTTAGGATCAACATATTAAGGAAAGTATTCAAGATTATGCAGTCGAAGCGACTGTGTGAAGTCTGCTATTTAGCCTTTCCTTTTTTAGGACACCAGCTAACTGAGGTTTCCAACTCGAAGAACGGCAAAAGAAAAGTTGAACATTCAAGACAGGAAAGCGCAACGAGAAAATTCAGCCAACGGTCACGTCCACGAAAAGTCTTGGGCGAGCTTGGCTTCTGTTTTCCACCGATACCTCTTGGATCTCTTCAGGTTCCAGACTTAACCGTTACGGTTTCATCCAGGTCAACTTCTTCCGTTTGCTTTATGCAGCCGCAGGACCTGTAAACCAACACTAATTCCTCGCATTCTCTGCCTTCAGCCTTATCCAATTCTTTGCACCCTCTTCTTTTTGCCTCATCATTCGCCACTGAACAATTTTTAACTTTGGCTTCTTCCAACTTTAGCAGGACGCTATCGTTTCTAACTAGATACTTGTTAATTCTAACTTCCCCAATTTTCTTGTCTGTTTGCTGCATTACAAATGCCTTCAGGAGACTAACTCATCACACGGTATTCGAAAGAATAATTAAGATCAACGAATTTTAAGAGCTTTCGCTTTTGTCATCACTTTCGCTCCAAACTTCAAGGAAAAAACTCGTGAGCACTCGACGAAAGACTTGATTTTCAAGCAACTCGGTCGGTTTTAAGTAACGAGTCTTCGATGAGAATCACACTTGATTGTGTCAAAATTTCCAGCTTATCTTTCCTTTCTTAAGCAATCATTGAAAACCTTGAATGAAGCAATGCACATTTTGAAGCCTTATTTAAACTTCAAAAACTAAAATAGTTAGAGCTGTGTAACAGAACATAATCATCGAATAACGCTTTCGAGGCATGATGGGTTTAGGTGAAATGATTGGGCGGGTTGTCAAAAAATCAAAAGAAAATCATGGAGCTTCTCCAGATTAAACCTGACATGACGACCAGGGAAATCGCAGAGTTGATTTTCGGAAAAATTGTGTCGTATCAATCGAAGGAATACGCTTCGGTTCACCGCAGCCTGCTTTCTCTGGAACGCCTCGGCTACATTCAGAGGGTTCAGGTTCAGCTTAGATGGCGTTTAGCAACTAGAAAGAAGGCCGAGGGAGCCCAAATCATGGAATGATTTCGCAG
>DATHCJ010000001.1:0-2300 GCA_035319575.1 Candidatus Limnocylindrales bacterium | reverse complement strand
AGATAAAATGGGTTATTTGACAAGCAACACGGTTTTAGAATTGCAAACGCCGCCGAAAAGCGTAATCATAGTTGGAGGAGGCTACATCGGCGTGGAGTACGGGCATTTCTTCTCGGGGATAGGCACAAAAACGACCTTACTGCAAAGGCCTAACCGAGTGCTGCCCGATGAGGAACCGGAAATATCTGAGTTGCTGAAGAAGGAGTTGCAGAAGCGAATGGAAATATACACGGGCTTTGAAGTTCTGGAAGCCAAGCAAGAAGGCGAAATCAAAACTCTCGTTGCTAGAAACCGCCAGGATGGAAGCCAAATGGAATTTAGCGCTGACGCAGTTTTGGTTGCCACTGGAAGAGTCTCTAACGCTGACGTTTTGAAGCCTAAGAAAACAGGAGTGGAAGTGGATGATCAGAATTTCATAAAAGTTAACGAGTACCTTGAAACCAGCAAGAAGAACATTTGGGCTTTCGGCGACGCCATAGGCATTCAAATGTTTAAACACGTAGCCAACTATGAAGCCGGAATAGTTTGGCATAACGCTTTTCACGACCACAAGGTTCCAATGGATTTTTCAGCCGCTCCCCACGCGGTGTTTACTCGCCCACAGGTTGCCTCCGTCGGCTTAAAAGAAGAAGAAGCCAAACAGCGGTATCAAAAAGTTCTCGTCGGCAACGCCTTCTATCGGGACACAGCGATGGGCGCCGCCATGGGTTTTCCTGAAGGTTTCGTGAAAGTGATTGTTGAGTCGGAAACGGGCAAAATTCTTGGAGGACACATCATCGGACCGGAAGCCTCAATTTTGATTCAGGAAATCATCAACGCGATGGTTTCTGAAACTGGAAGTTTCGCTCCTATCGCCCAAGGCCTGCATATTCACCCCGCCATGTCAGAGGTGGTTCAGAACGCCTTCGGAAACCTCAGACCAGTTTAAAACTTAGCTTAGCAAAACTGCGATTTTCCAGCCATTCTAAAAAGTTATATTATTGCGCAAACAACTGTCTCTAGCAGAGTTGTTTAATTATGAAGGTCTCTAAGGTTTCTGGAAAAAACAACAAACACAAGGTTATCCTTTACGCGTTAAGCACGTGCGTATGGTGTAAGTTGACAAAACAGTACCTGAACGAAAACAATGTTGAGTACGAATACGTTGACGTGGACTTATCCAGCGAGGAAGACAAACAGAAAATCCATGAGGAAATCGAAAGCAGAGGCGGCACGCTTAGTTACCCCAGTACGATTATCGACGACAAGATTTTAGTCAGCGGTTTTCGCAAAGACAAACTCGGAGAGGCACTTGGGCTTGGCCACCCTTGACGAGGTTCGCCGAAGAGTCGAAGCCGACGCTAAAACCTACGGGTACTACCTTGTTCCTCAGCCACAGCTTCTGCAGGGCTTTCTTGAAGGTTTAAGGACGAATGAAGAAAGATATGGCTACCCACTTTGTCCCTGCAGGCTTGCATCAGGCATATTTGAGTACGACCGAGACATAATCTGCCCGTGCGACTACCGCGACCCAGACGTCGCCCAGTATGGCGCATGCTACTGCCGACTCTTCGTTAACAAGCAAGTTTACGAAAGTCAAAACCTTCCTGAAGTCCCCGAGCGGCGACCATTGGATAAGCAAGATAGAGCCTACGGAACCCAGGCAGTTGCAGCTAAACAAGCAACTGTAGGAGAAGCGGAAAAAAAGCCGTCGACAACCCCTCCAACGGGCAAAGCCCAGCCGATGGTTAAAAAGAAGTTATGGTACTGCAAACAGTGCGGTTACGTGGTATTCAGGGAGGACCCGCCGTACATTTGTCCCATATGCAAGGCTAAAAGGGAAATGTTTGCCGAAATAGAGAGCTCGATTGAATTGAACGGATAGAACCTCGTCATTTTTGGATTTCTATCTCGATTTTTTTCCAGTCGTCTCTTATTCCCCGCAGGGAAGTTACAGCGCCCGTTATCGTCCCGCTTAAGATTTTTTCCACAAACTCATTCAATGGAATATCTTTCCCATCAACCTTCAGTTGTAAACTCAAACTTTTCACCCTGACGTATGGTTACATAGATTGAAAGATAAAAAAGGTTTGTTACAATGCAGCGGATAAAGACTTGACTTAGTTGGATTTTGCGGCTTTCCCTCAGTCGTTGCGCGACGTCAACTTCACACCGGCAAAAGTCAAAATTCGGAATTGATATTACCTTTCTGTCGGACGTCAGAATTCGTATCGAAGGAGCCGCATCATGTTCCTGTAACGCGGAAAAATAAGTCCGACCCCAAAAAGCAAGCGATATCTTCGTGGAAGATACTTGGACCC